>JACQFL010000009.1 GCA_016200085.1 Candidatus Rokuibacteriota bacterium
GGATCGCCCTGGCGCGAGCCAAGGCTCCGTCATAGACTCCTCGTTGTGCTGCTGGCGTGAACAGGCCCCCGGAATCATGCTGCTGCCTGAGGGCTCGCGCCTCAACGGCCAACCGATTTTTGCGCCGGAAAGTAGCTAGGCCAAGCTGCGCGCGCTCTACAGCGCCTTGGGGAACGATGATTCCGCTGCGCTTCTTGCCACTCAATCCGGTCGGCACGATGGCGTTTGTAAGCAGACCTCCCGACGCGATCGTCCCAAATGCCGCAATCAGTTCCGCCTCCAGCCGAAGCGCCTGGATCTCGGTCAAGTCATCCACTAGGATGTCGACGATCGGTTTCGTGCCTGCGTTCAGGATTTCTTTGATGCGCGCATACTTCCCGGTCGCGTCCGGGGTCACCAAGTGGTCGTACGCTCTGCTACCTGTCCCTTTGCCAATGTAAAACGGCAAGGCTGGTGATGAGCGGGGATCCTTCAAGGCATACACGTAGAAGAAGTTGGTGGTCACTTGACTCTCCTTAGCTTTGACGGACCTTCCACGGGTGGAAGGAATCGCCGCAACCGCCTCCGCTCGGCCTCGTGATCTCAAGTACCGCATTCAGCGTCGCGCGAGGCCAGTCGCACGCGCGCGCGGTGATCCTCACCCTCGGCGCCGCGGCCTTCGCCATGCATAAGGCCGCATGGCTCGGCCGCGATCCCCCGCGGCGGCTGTTCCCACGCGCGCTCGCGACACCAAACGCGCGCGCCGACGGGCCCGCCGCGATCTCTCGCCTTGCGGCCACGGGCCGCCGCCACCATCCTCGCCAGCCGACGGGACCACGAGCCCGCGTCGAGTCAATCGTCCGCCCGTCCGCAGCATTCCGAGCCTACCGCCCCTTCCGCGCCCGTCAACCCCTCCGGCTGCGCCTCCGGGGTGCTCCACTTCGTTCCGCCCCTTCGGGTGACTGGCGCGGAACCGGTGGAAGGCGGGCCTGCCTGAGTTCGTCTCACGCGGCGGCCTCACTTCGCCGAACGACGTTCCGCCATCGCGCCGCCCTCCGATCAATGCGCCAGCGCCCTCTCTGGTGGAGAGGCCCACCTTCCACCTGGGGCGGTCCTCTTGAGGTCAGCTGCGGGGCGGGCGGTCAGCCCGTTCCGAACCGCAGCGAAATCTCCCGTGGAGGTGCAGTCATGGTGGCGCATCGGTTCGTGGCGGTGGTGGGCGCGCGCGTGGTGCCGGAGGCGTGGGCGCCCCAGGTGGCGGCGGTCGTCCGGTGCTTCCTCGCGCGCGGGTGGGGCGTGGGCTCGGGCGGCGCGCAGGGCGCGGACCAGTACGCGCTCGAGGCGGTCGTGGCCGCGGGCGCGCCGGCCTGCGCGCAGTCGGTGGTCTTCCTCCCGGGCCCGGTCGCCGCCGCGCCCGGTTCGGCGCTCGGCACCTTCGCTGCGCTTGGCGGGCGCGTGGTGCCCGGCGCGGGCGCCGGCCACGCCGCGCTCCTCGCGCGCTCGGGGCACTTGGCGCGCGCGTCGTCGGGCGTGGTCGCCTTCCTCTGGGGGCCCTCGCGCGGGTCGGTGTTCACGGTGCGGGAAGCCATCCGGGCGGGGAAGCCGGCGGCGGTTGTGCTCGCTGGCGGCGGCGCGGAGCTGCCCAGGTTCTCCGGCGGGCGCTGGGTGCCATGCAGCATCGGACCCGTCGCCGCGTTCCGGTGGGTCGCCGAGGCGGCCGGGCCTGACGGCGGCGAGCCGACGCCGACCGCGCTCCACCGCATCTTCGTCGTCCCCGACGGCGAGCCGGTGCACGCGCTGATGGGCCACATCTCCTTGCTCAGCGCGGGCGAGCGGCTCTGGTTTGAGCAGGGCGTCCTTGCCGGCGACACGGTGCTCGTCCCGTACGAGGCCCTCTCCGACACGCCGGCGTTCCTGGCGCTGCCGCGGCTCCGGCGACGCTTCCGGTGCACGGCGCGCGAGGCGGCGGGGCTTGCCGAGCTGTTCCTGGCGCTCGATGCCAGCCCGGCCGTCGTCGCCCACTACGAGGCCGAGGCGCGGCGGCTCGGCGTCGGGGCGGTGCTCGAAGATCTCGTCCACCTGGTCGTCCAGCTCGCGCTGGTCGAGCAGGTGCCGGGGTCTCCCAGGGGCTGAGGGGGTTTCCGATTTGGCTTGAACGGGGCAGAGATTGCCCTTTTGTGGCTCATTTCGTAAACCTGAGGTTTATAATTTGCTCCCATAAAGGGGAGTCAATGCCCTCTTCTGGCGCATCAGAGAAACCCGGGAGCGCTGTGGATGTTTAGCACCAAGGAGTTCTTTCTCCGACACCCGGTCTTCGGCCTTGAGGCCTTCCGCCACCAGGGGACAAGGCATGGACTCTCCAGCACCGCGCTCACCGAGCGGGTCAAGTACGCGTTGGAGCGGGGGCGCCTCAAGCTCCTGGCGAAGGGGCTTTACGCCGTCGTTCCCCAGGGGAGCGAGGCGCGCCGCTTCGCCCCGGACCGCTTCCTGGTCGCGGCAGGCTTGAGCGACGACGCCGTGCTCGCGTACCACAGCGCGCTCGAGCTACTCGGCTTCGCCCACAGCGTGCATCGCGACGTCTATTACCTCACCGCCAAGCGCCGGAAGGATCTTCGCCTTCCCGATGGCCGTGTCCGGACTCTCCTCCCACCGAAGTCGCTCCGGGACCGGCAGGCTTCGCACTACGGCGTCGAGACTCGCGAGCGGCTCGGCGTCAAGGTGCGCGTCACGGGGCCCGAGCGGACCCTGGTGGACTGCTTCGCCGTGCCCCGCTACGCCGGCGGCCTTGAAGAAGTCATGGAGAGCGGCAGAGCGATCGCGGTCCTGGATCTCGAGGTTCTCGGAACGTATCTCGACCTGCTGGGCGAGCGGCGCCTGTTCGCTGTCCTCGGCTTCTTTCTCGAGCAGCAAGCCCGTCGGCTCTTCGTGCCCCCGGCGTTCCTGGAACGGCTTGAGCGCAAGCGCCCTGTCTCGAAGATCTACCTCGACAAACACCAGCGGGGCGGGCGGCTTGTTCGACGGTGGAACCTCGTGGTTCCGGAGCGGTGGCTGACGGGCCGCGAGGTTGGCGAGCGTGTTTAGCCGAGAATACCTCCAGCAGTCGGCCACCGAGACGGGCTTCCGGTCGGCCACGCTGGAAAGGGTGCTCCGGCTCGAGCGTTTGCTGGGCCAGGTCCGGCGGCACCCGTTCCTCAGGGACCGACTGGCCCTGAAGGGCGGGACGGCGTTGAACCTGTTCTTCGGAGGCCCGGTGCCGAGGCTGTCGGTCGACCTTGACTTCAACTACGTGCGACCGGTCGAGCGCGCCGAGATGCTGAGAGAGAAGCCCGAGGTCGAGCGTGCTGTCGCCACCATCGTCGAGGGTGACCGCTACCGGCTGCAGTGGGGGCGCGAGGAGCATGCGGGTCGGACGCTCTACCTCGGGTACCGGAACGGCCTTGGGACGGACGACCACATCGAGGTGGACGTGAACTTCCTCCATCGGGTCCCCTTGGTACCTCCGGCGGAGCGGGACGGGTGGACCCCAGACCCCGATCTGCCTTTGCCGCGCGCTGGTCGTCGGGACCGAGGAGATGCTGGCCGGCAAGGTTCTCGCTCTGCTCGACCGTGGTGCCCCGCGGGATCTCTACGACGTGGCTTCGGCGGCGGCTGGGCGATGGACATACGATACGTCGCGCTTCCGGCCGCTCTTCGTGGCGCTGAGTGGCGTACTGGATCGCCCGGTGACGACGTATTCGATCCCCCACCGGCTAACCCTCAGCCAGGCCGAACTGGACGAACAGCTGACGCCCGTGCTGCGTCTGGACGAGCGCCCCGAACGCGGGCGCCTCACTGAGGCGATCACGCCCTTGGTGCGCGGTCTCGTCGGCCTCTCGGACGCCGAGCGGGAGTATGTCGAGCGGATCCAGTGGGGGGCGTTCCACCCAGAGCTGGTCGTGGGGGATGATCCAGACCTTCTCGCGCGGGTGCAGGAGCACCCAGGACTCCTCTGGAAGGTGGAGAACGGGCGAAGGCGACGACGCGGGTAGCCCGCAATGATGGCTTCGACCGATCCCTTGACGCGCGATAGCTATCCAGTGCCCGAGGAACTCCCGGTCATGGCTCCCCGCGCGCCGACCAGCGGCTCCGCGCTCGCTCGAGGAATGACGGCTCGTCGCTCGGGGCGTGGCCGGCGATGAGTCGCTCGAAGGCGGCCATGAAGCCGGCCTTTCGGTGGTGCGCCCGACGTACGTCCGCGACGAGTGCCTCCCAATCGCGCTGGAGGCCGGAGCGCTCGCAGCAGCGCTGGGCGTCCTCGAAGTTCGACAGCGCGGCGTCGTAGTACTTGCTCTTCTTCGCGTTGAGGATGCGCATGCCCAGCGCCCGGTAGACCTTGGCCGCCACGTCCGGGTGGGACTTCGCGAGGCGCTTGGCGGCGGGCGCTGTCCTCCCGTGGCTGAGGCCTTCGATCTCCGCGTCGGTCGCCGTGCGAAGCCGTTGCACGAGGCGCTCGAGCTCCCGGGTCGTGAGCCAGAGCTCGATGAGCGACCCGAGGTCGGCGCGCTCCGCCGCGTCCATCGCCTTCGCGTGCCACGCCGCGCGCTCGGCCTTCGGCACGAAGCGCATGAGCCCCTCGTAGCTGAACGTGTTCGGGTCCGCGCGGAACTCGGCCCAGGCCTCCTCGAGGGCGTCGCGGCTCCGGCCGAGCTTCGTGAGCAGCTCGCGCTTCCGCCTGGCGAGGTAGTGCCCGGCCATCGAGCCGTGAGGGTGTGTCCTCTCCACCGCGAGACCGCGCTCCACCCAGGCGAGGGCCTCGTCCCGCTGGCGCCGCGCCGTGAGCATGGTGGCGACCGCGAGGCAGTCCTGGGCCGAGAGCTCGGTCTGCTCGCAGAGTGCGACGTAGGCGCGCACGTCGCGCTGCCGGGTGTAGATCGCGCGCAGGACTTCGCCCCAGCGGCGGCGCGCGTATGCGGGGTCGCGCCGGCGCGCGCGATCGGAGGCCTGCCCGGCGGCGTCCTTCGCCTCGAAGCGGGCCCTCACCTGGCGCTCGAAGGCGGCGAGTCCCTCCTTGTCCATCACCTGCACGGCATCGCGCTCGAGGGTGTACGCGAAGCCGTAGGGGTCGTTCTCCATGCGATCGAACAGCAGCCTCGCGGTCTCGTCGGCGTTGGACTCGGCCGCCTGCCGCGCCTTGATCCAGCCGCAGTAGAGGCTGTCGACGAGCATCCCGAAGTTGCCGCTCGAGTCGTCGAGCTCCTCGGCCTTCACGTAGCATCCGGCGAGGAAGGTCTCGTAGAGACCCACGGCTCGCTCGGAGCCGGTGCGCACGAGCTTCTCGATCTGGGCGGCGACCTCCTCGAGGCTCGAGACGAAGTCCCAGCCCGCCCGGTACGCGATGAACCGCCCTGGCTGAAGCGCGGCCTCGATCGCCGCCTCCAGCGGGTCTCGCTGCTGCGGTCTCCGCCTCGTCATCGGGGAGCGACGTAGTCCGGCCCGCCTCCTTCGAGACGGGTCGCTCACAGAGGCAGTTGCCTCCTGGTGATGGCCAGCCAGAGGTTCTTCCGGCGCGCGTGGGGGCCGGCCCACCCCCGCACCACCCGCTGGTACGCCGCAGGGTCCAGCTCGAAGACCACGGCGAGCCACTCGGCGCAGTCGTCGTAGTTCGACCCGGTCGCGTTCGCGGGGTCCGGGATCAGACCTGCCGCGTGGTGCCTCCAGAATTCGACCACCTCTGGAAACAGGTCCGCGACTCCCAGGCGCTCGACCCAGCGGTGCCGCGATGCGCTGGCGGCAGACTCGGCTTGACATCGCGTCGATAGCAGGCGGTGGAGCGTCGGCAACGTCGTGCGCAGCGAGGCACCGACATCGAGGTCGAGCGCCAGCGTTTCGAGCGCGCGAAGGGACCGCCGGAGCGTGACCGGCGCGCGTCCCGTCTCCTCGAGCCACTGCCGCACGGCCCGGCGGAATGACGGCGCGCCATCCGTCCCTGCGCGGGCGGCGTCCACGAGGGCCCGGACCCAGACCGCCCCCGGCGATTCACGCCCGTCGGCCTCGTGCCCGAGGGTGGCCTCGACGACCAGCGACCGCCAATCGGAAAAGAGCCGGTCGCACAGGCTGGCGAACCGCGGTAGGGGGACTCGCCGGAACGCTTCCAGAACGGCGTCTCCGTCGCCCCACCGCTGGCCGACCGCGACCTGGAGCTCCAGCGCACATGCCATCTCCTCCTGGTCGAGTCCCGTGGCGACCTTTTGCCAACTCTCCAGGAGGCGGAACACCCCGGCAGGCCGGTCGCGCCAGTATCGCAGGGCGGGATGGGAGATGAGCAGCGTCTCCCGCGGGTCCCACGCCTCTCCGGTCTTGAGGCGCAGTAACGCACGCACGGCTTCCTCGATGAGAGGCCTCGCCTTGTCGAACGATGTCCGCCGAAGCAAATCCGCGACGAGGGGGAGCGCGAGCTCCCAGTTCTGCGCGATGTTCTTCCGGCTGGTCTCCTCGAAGAGCGCGGGATCCCACCGCCTCGCGAGCTCCTGGTGGATCTTGAACCATCCCGAATGGGCCGCCCCGATGACCTCCGTCCAGTGGCTCTGGCTGCGGGACGCGACGATTCCCCCGAGGATCGCGTTCTGATCCGCGTCGCCCAGGCCGAGGATGAACTGCGTGATCGTGTCGTCATCCAGGCTCACGATCCTGGCCGAACCCTCCAGTTTCCGGATCGTGTCGGCGAGGTCGAAGGCGCTACGCCCGTTCCGCCGGCCCGCCCGCCACTCCCATTCCAGGAGACAGCGGGTCACCTCGGGGCCGAGGGGGCACCCGTCGCCGGACGACGGATCCATCCAATCGGATAGTCCCGAGCCGATCTCCGCGTCGAGGTCCTCGATGGCGGTGCGGAAGCTGAAGTCGGGGTCCAGCCCCTCGTCCATCACGCGTTCCAGGATCTCGCGCATCCTGGCCGCGATGGGTTCGAGGTCCTGGGCCAGGCTGGACCCGTCCAGGTACGGCTCCTCCCAGTGGTGCTCGCGCACGACGTACCGGCCGTGCTCGTCTCCGGACTCGGCGACGCAGTCCTCCCACTTGGCCCAGGTCTTCTCCCATTCCTCGCGGATCTTGGCGCCTCCCGGGGATGGCTGCGCCTTCGTGCGACTCCTGCCGTGGGACGCCAGGAGCCTGCGAAGCGTCCCGCCCGTCTCCTCGCCGAGCCGGGCGACGAGGTGATCGCGTCCCCGCTCATCCAGCGCCAGGAGCGCGCACGCCGCCACGCGCCGCATCTCGTCCTCCGACAGGCCGTGGGTGAGCAGCTCGAGCAACGCCTGCTCCACGGCGCGGTCGGCGCGCTGGCCTCTCCGGGTCCCTCGCGCTCTTGCCGTCACTTCCGTTGCCTCCTCTCGAAGATGTCCCCGTTCGCCGCTCGGGGCCCGGCGCTGCGACGCCCACCGGGTACTGTCGGGTGGCCGGGTAGCCTCTGCTGTACCCCCGACGCGTGACAGGGCATTCCCGCGGAGGGCCGGGCCGCGTCGAGCATCGTACCCCAGGACGACGAACGGGCGCCGAGCTCTGGCTCGACACCACCCGCAAAGGTCGGCGCCTTTGTCCGTCAGGTACGCGGGGCCGACGCCACTTCCGGTAGAATCTCCAGTCAGCCGTGTCCCCCGCGCGGATTCCCGAGCGACTGCGGGTCTGGATCGACGCGCGCAAGCGCCATCGCCTCTCTCACGCCCACGTGCAGATGGCGCGCGAGCTGGGCATGAACCCGAAGAAGCTCGGCAAGCTCGACGACCACGAGCAGGAACCCTGGAAGCTGCCCCTCCCGGCCTTCATCGAGGATCTGTACTTCAGACGGTTCGGCAAGCGCCGTCCGGACGTCGTCGTCTCCGTCGAGGAACGGGCCCGTATGGAGGAAGGCAAGAAGGCGTTGAAGCGCGAGATGAAACATCGGCGCGCTGCTGACGATGCCCAGGGCTAGGGCGCATCACTGGGAGTTCACGCGCCGCTTCCGGCGCCGCGCCTTCGGCTGGAAGTCGCAGCCGGCGATTCAGCGCGTCAGGCAAGCCGTCAGCGAGATCAAGAAGGTCGCCCGCCGCGATCCGGTCCTGGCTGCGGACGGGGCGGTGCTCTTTCTGGAACGCGTGTCGCCCGCGCTCGAGCATGTGGACAGCTCCTCGGGGGCCATCGGCACCGCGGTGAACCATGCCATCGAGGAGTTCGTGGCGATCATCGCCAGGGCGCCCGCGGACGCGAAGACGCGCGAGGGCTGGCTCGAGCGCCTCTGGGAAGCCCACGCGAACGACGAGATCCCGTACATCGAGCGACTCGGGGACTCCTGGGGCGAGCTCTGCGGATCGCGGGAGATCGCTTCGGCGTGGGCCGATCGGCTCGTCCGCATCGTGGCGATGGCGTGGAGCCCGGACCCGGCGCTGCGCGGCTTCTTCCACGGCACGACGGCGTGCCTCAGCGCCCTCCTTCGGGCCGGGCGCTACGCGGAGATCCTCGCCCTCCTCGAGAAGGCGCCGGTCGTGTTCTGGCCCGATCGGCAGTGGGGTGTTCGCGCCCTGGCGGCGCTCGGCCGCACGGACGAGGCGATCCAGTACGCAGAGGCGTCGCGCGGGCTCAACGACAGGCCCGTCGACATCGCGCGCGCGTGCGAGGAGATCCTGCTCGCGTGCGGGCGCCCCGAGGAGGCCTACCGGCGCTACGCGCTCGAGGCGACCCGGGGCGCTTCGTACGTCGCGACCTACCAGGCGCTCGCCAGGAAGTACCCTCAGAAGGGGCCCGAGGAGCTGCTCGGGGATCTCGTGGCGAGCACGCCCGGCGACGAGGGGAAGTGGTTCGCCACGGCGAAGGAGGTGGGGCTTTTCGAAGAGGCGACTTAGACGCTCGCGAGAAACGCCAGGGGTGTGCTCATCAGAAGTGACCCACCGGAGGTGAAGCGGAGCCGATTGCCTCGGCCCGGGAAGGTGTGGCAAGCAGAGCAGGGGTTCTGAGGGTGGAGGCCCGGGCTGGATCCC
>JACQFL010000011.1 GCA_016200085.1 Candidatus Rokuibacteriota bacterium
CGTCACCATACCGAACGCCACTCACCAACGCGCCTACGATCTGCTGAAGACGATCACGGTGTAGACAGAACCCTGCAAACCTCGTTGACGTATCTCCATGGATCAACGAACAATTTCGCCCGGGCAATGCGGGAACTTCAGCTTAGATTTTCCGGAGGGCGCCCAGTTCTACCGAGCGGCGGCGGGGGGTGTCGGCCGGGGGAGATCGAGGGGGGCCTTGCCCCCTTCGCTCGAACAACCCGGCGATCGCTCCCCCCGACGTAAATCAGATCGCGAGAGGCAATTGCTCCGGCTCTTCCGGCGGTGCGAGCGGAGCCTGGCAGCGGTCGGCGATCGCGTGCTCGGCGCGCAGGCGCTCGATGCGCCGCCGGATGGGCTCGGCGTCCGCGCGGGCCAGATACGTGCCGCGATAGAGGCGTGCGTAGCGCTCCGCCTGCTCGGGCCAGTCGCGGGCGAGGTGCTCGAGGAAGTGCTCGCGCGTGCCGGGCTGCAAGTGCAGGACGTTACCCCAGAGGTGGGTGGCGCCCGCGTCGCGGGCGGCGCGCACGACCGCGGCAAGCTGGTCGGGGCGATCCGAGATGCCCGGCAGGATCGGCGCCAGTCCCACGCCGGCCCGGATCCCGGCCTCGACGAGCGTGCGGAGCGCCCGCAGGCGCTGGCGCGGCGGCGCCGTCCCGGGCTCGGTGCGCCGCCACACGTCGGCATCGAGCGTGGGGATCGAGAAGTTGACGTCCACGGCGGCGCGTCTCGCGGCGGCCTGGAGCACGTCCACGTCGCGCACGACCAGCGGGCCGCGGGTCACGATGCTGAGCGGTGTCCGCGCCTCACCCAGGGCCTGGATGCACGCGCGGGTGAGCCGGTAGCGTCCCTCGGCCGGCTGGTACGGATCGGTGGCCGCGCCGATGGCGACGAGCTCCCCGCGCCACGACCGGCGCGCGAGCTCGGCCCTCAGCACAGTGGGCACATTGGTCTTCACGCGGATCGTGGTGCCGTAGCGCTCGTCCGACGGCCGATCGGCCCGTCGCTCGAAGGAGCGCACGTAGCAGAACGTGCAGCGGTGCACGCAGCCCGTGTACGGGTTGAGCGACCACCGGAACGCCATGCCGGTCACCCGGTTGAGCGCACTCCGGCAGGGCTCCTCGCGGTACTCCGTCGGCCCGGCTCTCATGCCTCCGGGGGCTTGCGCTCGTTCTCGGCGCGCTGCTCCTCTTGCGTCTGCTTGACCCATTCCCGCGCCTCGACGTCGGCCATCCAGACCTTGCGGGTCTTGGGCCCGACCTTGCGCCGGGGCAGGAGCGGCAGGTACCACCCCGGCCGGAGCACGCACGCCAGCGCGGCCACGTTGAGCACGATGGCGACGATCCGCTCCGCCAGCGATCGCTCGGCGACGAGGAAGGCGAGGGTGACCGCCACGAAGACCAGCACCAGCAGCACGGTCGGCGGCGGCCACACCGTGCCCAGCTGGGCCCGGACCGCAGGAGTGGCGACGAATCTGAAGAAGGCCGAGGCGATGACGAGGGCCACGACGACCGCGGCCACGATGGTGGCGGCCCACTCGTGGACCTCGACGAAGAAGATCGCCGTGGTCGCGGCGAGGATGACGGCGGCGATCTGGCGATCGCGAATTCGGGTGTTCAGCGGCTGTTCCTCCGATGTCCTCCGTCCGGCCACGCCGGAACGGGCGCCGCTCGCGCGAGCGGCGGTAACCACTATAGCGCGATCGCACCGCGCGCGGCCAGCGCCTCGAGCCGCGCGGCGCTGTATCCGAGCTCCGACAGCACGGCACGCGTGTGCTCGCCGACGTGATGGGGCGCGCCGCGGGCGGGCCCGATGGGCCGGCCGTCGACGTGCACCGGCGTGCCCGTGACGCGCACGCTGCCGCGCGCGGCGTGCGGCACGCTGGGGAAGAAGCCGCGGTCGGCCAGGTGGGGGTGCGCGACGACCTCCTCGGGCGAGAGCACCGGCGCCGCCGGCACCCGCGCGGCGGCGAGGGTCTCCAGGGCCTTGTCCGCGTCGGGGAAGCCGGCGAGCCACTCGCCGACGATCACGCGAATCTCCGGCCAGTGCTCGCGGCGCGCGATGCGGGTGGCGAAGCGCGGGTCGCTCGCGAGCTCGGGACGTCCCATGGCGGCGATCAGGCGCGGCCAGAGCTGCGGCGCGCCGACCGTGGTGGTGACCACGTGTCGGTCGCCGATGCGCTGGATGATCATGCCCGCCCGCTGCCCGGACACCGCCTCGCCCCCGTTGAGCACGGCGCCGAAGCTGACGTCCTCGGCGGCCACGAGGGCCTCGAGCATCGACACGTCGAGGTAGGCTCCCTGGCCGGTGCGCGCGCGGCGGAACAGCGCGGCGAGGATCATGCCGAAGGCGTGCGTGCCGGCCAGCACGTCGGCGGCCTGCAGATAGCTGACCCGCGGCGAGGGATCGCCCTGCCGCTCCAGGTGCATGAGGCCGGAGATCGCGTGGATGATGTGGGCGAAGGCCTGCAGATCGCGCAGGGGACCGGTCTGACCGAATCCCGAGATCGAGCAGGACACGATGTCCGGCCGCACGGCCGCCAGCGAGGGATGATCGATGCCCAGCCGCGCGGCGACGCCGGGCACGAAGTTCTCGATCGCCACGTCGGCGCCGCGCGCGAGGTTGCGCACGATCTCGCGGCCGTCGCGGTGCCCGAGGTCGACGGCGACGGAGAGCTTGCCGGCGTTGACGCGGACGAAATAGGTCGCCTGGTCGTCCCGGGCGGGATCGAGCTGCAGGTACCCCCGGCGCGTCTCGTCACCCTCGCCCGGCCGCTCGATCTTGATCACGCGGGCGCCGAGGTCGGCGAGGAGCCGCGTGCAGTAGGGGCCGGCCAGGACGCGCGTGAAGTCCAGGACGGTGAGGCCGGCGAGGAGATCAGACGAGGGGGACGTAGTCGTACTCGCCGATCCCCTGCAGGACCAGGAAGGTGGCGGACGTCTGCCCTGCGTTGGTGACGAGGTGCGGCCGCCGCGCCCGCACGCTGTAGGTCTCGCCCGGTCCCAGCCGCACCTCCTCCTTGGGATCGCGCAGGAACAGCCGCAGCGCGCCCTCGATCACGTAGAACGTGTCCTGCACGTTGTTGTGGTAATGCCACGGCACCTGCTGCGAGGCGCTGATCTGCAGCTCCGAGATCCGAAACCCCGCCCGCTCCGCATGCCGCGCCCGCCTCTCGACTTCATACAGATGAGAAGAATCCTTGACCGCCTCCATTCGATGGCCCCCCCTCCAAAGCACGACCACGCGCACCTCGCGCCATTCTACAAGACCCCCGCCCCCGCCCCCGTCGCCGCGACCCGATGGCCGCCGGCCCGGGGGGTCCGAACGGGGGCTCCGGAAGCCCTTGGGTAGGGGTTGAAGCCGCCTCTCGCACGACGCGGCGCGCGGACACGCCCCCCGAGATCACAGTCAGTGGGCTTCCGGAGCCCCGTTCGGACCCCCCGGGCCCGCCCCACCGGGGGCACGCAGAAGGTGGCGGCACGCCGGAGGGAGATGTAGACTGAACGACGTCTGGTGCGTGGTCGATTCTTTGGGAAGCGAAACCTCCAGTCAGACCGCGTCTCCGGCTTCTTCCGCGACCGCGAGCGTGTTCACAAGAGGCGGAAGCCTACGAAGGAGGCGCCACCCATGGCGCAGAAACTGTTCATCGGCGGGCTGTCGTTCAACACCACCAACGAAGGGTTGCGCGAGTTCTTTGCCCAGGTCGGCAACGTGGCTTCGGCCAGCGTGGTCACCGACCAGTTCTCGGGGCGCTCGCGCGGGTTCGGGTTCGTGGAGATGTCCACGCCCGAGGAGGCCGAGCAGGCCGTGCGCCAGCTCAACGGGCGTGAGCTCGACGGTCGCCAGCTCAAGGTCGAGATGGCCAAGCCCAAGGGCTCGGGCGGCGGCGGCTTCCGTCGCGAGGGTGCCGGTGGCGGTGGCGGCGGCCGCGGCAACCGCTGGTAGCGGCCTGATCTCGAGGTGACCGACTGGGCGGAACGGCGCCCGCCGTTCCGCCCTCGTCTTGTCTGAGGGCCTTCCGCCGCCCGAGCTCCCAGGACAGCCGAGCGGCCACGCGGCGCGCTATCATACCTGCCACGTCCACGCATCCCCCGGGAGGTCCCCATGCCGACGGTGCGCCTGAGAGACGCTTCCGAGTACCCCGAGGCCGCGCAGAAGCTCTTCGAGCTGTCGCGGCAGTGGTTCAATCACGACTTCAAGGAGCCGGCGGCCATGAGCCGCGTCATGGCCTGGGACCCCGGGTTCGGCGGGCCGCACGGCCGGGCGATGAAGCGCGCCATGGCGCCGGGGGAATTCACCCGGGCCGAGAAGGAGATGGTCGCCGCCGTGGTCAGCGGCGTGAACGCTTGCAAGTACTGAGTGGAGGCGCACACTGCAGCCGGGAAGCTGCAGGGGATGGGCGAGGATGCCCTCTGGTACGAGGCGGCGATGACGGTGGGGATCACCAACGCCCTCAACGTGGCCGCCGACGGGCTGATGCCGGCGGGCCGGCCGCTGCTCGCCGGGACCGTGAGCGCGCAGGCCCAGGCGGTGCTGGACGAGATCGCCGCGTTCTACGGCGGGAGCGAAGCGCCGGCGGCGTTCCGGGCCATCGCGATCGATCCGGGCTACCTGGCCGACGTCTGGGGCGCGGCGCGGCGTGCGTTCACCGACAACCGCCTCACGCGGCGGCTCAAGGAGGCCCTGGCCTTTGCCGTTTCGCTGACCACGCGCTCGGCCTTCGGCACCCCGTTCCACCTCGCAGAGCTGCGGCGGCTCGGAGTGTCCGAGGGCGGCGTGATGGAGGTCGTCGGCGTCACCCAGATGTTCTCGAGCTACACGAAGATCGCCGACACCCTGCAGCTCGAGTCCGACATGCGCGACATCGCCCCGGTGGATCCGTCGCCCGCGCCCGGAGGACAGCCGCAGTGAACGCGAACATCGCGTCGGGGGGTCTGGGGGGTCCGTTCGAGGCCCCCCAGCCTGGATAGTTGGACGTCGGCCGGCTCCTGACGCGCGCGGCGGTGCGCTGGCCCGATCGCCCGGCGTGGCTCGAGGGCAAGCGCGTGGTGACGTTTCGCGAGGCCGAGCGCCGGGTCAACCGGCTGGCCCACGCGCTGCTCGCGCTCGGGTGCGCGCCCGGCGACCGGGTGGGGATGCTGGTGCCGAACTGCCCGGAAGGCCTGGAGACGATCCTGGCGCCCATGAAGGCCGGGCTCGCCGTGGTGCCCATGAACATCCGGCTCCATCCCGCCGAGCACGAGTACATGCTGAACGACTCGGGCGCGACGGTGCTGGTGTACGGCGAGGAGTTCCGCGCCCACCTCGGCCAGGTGCGCGACCGGCTGAAGACGGTCCGGCGATTCGTGTGCGTAGGGCGCGAGGCGGGCGGCGACGTGCCCTACGACGAGGCGGTGGCGAGCGGGCCATCGGAGCCGCCGGCGCCGACGATCGGGCCCGACGACGACGCGTGGCTCTTCTACACGTCGGGGACCACGGGCCACCCCAAGGGCGCCGTCCTGCCCCAACGGGCGCTGCTGACGATGGTCGAGCAGTTCCTGCTCGACATCAACCCGGCCGTCGCCACCGACGTGCTGCTCCACGCGGCGCCGATCACCCACGGCTCGGGCCTGTCGCTCTTCCACCACGTCGCCCGGGGCGCCGCGAGCGCGTTCCCGGCGACGCGGGCCTTCGACCCGCCGAAGATCTTCGCGGCCATCGAGCGCTTCCGCGCCACCACCATGTTCCTGGTGCCGACGATGATCAACATGCTCACGACCCACCCGGACCGCGCCCGGTACGATCTCGCGAGCCTGCACACCGTCTTCTACGGCGGCGCGCCGATGTACGTGGACCAGCTCCGCGAGGCCCTGGCGGCGTTCGGGCCGATCTTCGTCCAGCTCTTCGGTCAGGGCGAGGCGCCGATGGCGTGCACCGCGCTGCCCGCGCACGAGCACGTCACCGGCGACGATCCCGTGAAGCTGCGCCGCCTGGCCTCCGCCGGGCGGGAGACGACGGCCACGCGCGTGCGGGTGGTGGACGACGACGACCGTGAGGTGCCGGCCGGCGCCATGGGCGAGATCGTGGCGCGCGGTGACCTCGTCATGACGGGGTACTGGAACCGGCCCGAGGCGACCGCGGAGACGCTGCGCGGCGGCTGGCTGCACACCGGCGACGTCGGCTACCTCGACGAGGACGGCTACCTCTACATCACCGACCGCAAGAAGGACATGATCATCAGCGGCGGCTCCAACATCTACCCGCGCGAGATCGAGGAGGTCATCTGCCAGCACCCGGCCGTCTTCGAGGTGAGCGTCATCGGCATCCCCGACGCCAAGTGGGGCGAGACCGTCAAGGCCCTGGTGGTGACCCACCCGGGGACGACGCTGACGGAGGCCGAGGTGGTGGAGCACTGCCGCCGGCGCCTGGCGTCGTACAAGAAGCCCCACTCGGTCGAGTTCCTGCCCGCGCTGCCCAAGAACGCCTACGGCAAGGTCCTCAAGCGGGAGCTGCGCGACCGCTACTGGACCGGCCGCGAGCGGCAGGTCTGATGCCGGACCCGCGCGAGCAGGCGATCGCGCTCTGGCGTGAGGCCTACGCCCTGCAGATGAAGGGCGAGCTCGATCGCGCGATCGCGACGTATCGCCGCTCCATCGAGGCGTGCCCCACGGCGGAGGCGCACACCTTCCTCGGCTGGACGCTCAGCTTCCAGGGCAACCTCGACGAGGCCATCCGCGAGTGCCTCGAGGCCATCCAGGTCGATCCCGACTTCGGCAACCCGTACAACGACATCGGCGTCTACCTCATGCAGCAGGACAAGCTCGACGAGGCCGTGTCGTGGCTGGAGCGCGCCAAGGGTGCCCGGCGCTACGAGCCACGCCAGTTCCCGTTCATGAACCTCGGGCGCATCCGGCTCAAGCAGGGCCGGTTCTGGGACGCGCTCCGCGAGTTCGAGGGCGCCGTGCGCGCCGCCCCGAAGGATGTCGAGGCGCGCAAGGTCTTGCACGAGCTCCGCGGTCGTCTGAACTGACCCTCCGCAGCGCCGGGCGTCCAGCCGTGAGCGCTGGACAGTTTTCCGTGCAGTGTGCCCTGCCCGCCGGGCCGTCGAGGTCCGATGGGTCAGCCGAAGTGCGCGACATCTCACGCATCGGGGCCTGGCACAGGTCGTGGACATACACGGCCCCGAGATGCGGGCAGGCACGGAACGCAAGCGCGCGATCGTCGTGTTCATCCTCCTCGGCGTCGCTCCGCTCCGCGCGCTCGCTCAGACCGGAGAGGTCGCAGCAGCACCGGTCGCGGCAACACCGGACGTGCCGCCGCCCGTCACCGAGAGCCTGACCGCGCCCGTCGTCCTGCCCGACGGGGAGGTCCGCCAGATGACCGTGGTGCCGGTCATCCCCGTGGCCGGCCTGTCGTCGCTGGCGCCAGGGACCCAGACTCGTGCGCAGCAATTCACGATCCCGACGTCCATCCACGTCATCGATGGGACCGTTGTCGCGACATCCGGCGATCCCATGACGGCCCCGCAGAGTCACGGGCCGGGGACGTCCTTCTCCATCGCCGCGGGGACGTCGCTCGTCCTCGCCAATCCCGGTCCGACGTCCGTCACCTACGTCCTGTTGTACGCCCTCCCCACGGATGAGCTCCCTGCCGCGCCGTCGCCCGACGACGCGCCGGCCGGCACCCAGGACTAGCCGCCGTGGTGCCGCGGTCCCGTCGTCTCGTCCGCAGCCCGGGGGGACCATGCGGTCCTGTCGGGGTCCTGGCCTTCCTGGCCGGGCTCGTCTTCCTGGCCGGGCTCCTGCTGTGGCCGGTGCCGGCGGTGGCCGCGACGACGCGCTACGTGAGCAACACCGACCCGACCTGTGGCGGCCATGCGCCCTGCTATGCGACGATCCAGGCCGGGGTGAGCGCGACCCAGGCCGGCGACACGGTCCTGATCCAGCCCGGCACGTACACCGAGACGATCACGGTGGCGCTCAAGAACCCCGCGGCGAGCGACGAGAGCACGCGGATCACGATCATGGCCGATCCCGCGCAGCCCGCGGGCAGCGTGGTCGTGACGACCAGCGCTGATGCGCACTGCGACGGCGCGATCAAGATCCTGCATTCTCACTACGTCACCGTGCGCGGGCTGACCATCAGTGGCGCCAATGGCCCGGCCTTCGCGTTGCCGGCCTCGATCGAGGACTCCCGCGGCATCCGGCTGGAACGCAATCGGATCGTCGGCAACGGCCGGACGGGCTGCGCGGCGCTCGCGATCGGCATGCAGGCGGATGCCGCCGCGCCCGCGGTGATCGTCAACAACGTGATCTACGGCAACAAGGACGCCGGGATCGTCATCAACCCGGGCGGCGGCTCGGGCAGCTACTACCTCGTGAACAACACGATCCACGCCAACCAGGGCCACGGCGTGTGGGTCTACAAGGGGACCGTGAGCGCGGTCCCCCAGGTCTACGTAGTCAACACCGCGATCACCAACAATGGGGCCTCCCCGGGCGCGGGCTACGGGGTCATCGTCGGCTCGACGGTGCCCTCCGGCACGGTGCACCTCGAGAACAACCTCATCTGCGGCAACAGCCTCGGCGAGATCAACGGGCCTGCCGTGGACAACCAGGCCACCGGCAATCTCACCCCCACGGGGACCGAAGGAGGCACCGCGGGCGGGGTGAGCGCCGCTCCCGGCTGCCAGACGCCGGCCAACGTCTACGCGAACGTCAACGGCGCCGATGGTGTCGCCAATACCGCGGACGACGATTTCACGCCCAACGCAGGGGGTCCGTCCGTGGATCACGGGATGGATCCGACCACGCTCGGCCTGACCACGAGTCTGAGCGCCATCTTCCAGTCGGACTTCTTGGGGACGGCGCATCGTCCTGCCTATGGCCGGCCGACCGGCGCGCTCGCCTATGACATGGGCGCGATCGAGTGGCGGGACGCGGCCGCGCCCGCGCTGTCCTTCCTGCAACCGGCCGCGAACGCCTGGGTGCGCCAGACGGTGACCGTGCAGGCCCAGGCCACCGACAGCGGCAGCGGCGTCGCGACGCTCACGCTGACCGCCGGGTCCCAGCCCCTCACCACCAGTCTCTCGCCCTCTCCGCCGGCCTCGAGCGTGACGGGCACGGCTTCGTGGAATACCACGACCTTCGCTGACGGCGCGACCACGCTCACCGTGCAGGCGGCGGACCGTGCCGGCAACGCCACCTCGGCCACCCGCGTGGTGATCGTCGACAACACCGCGCCCGACACGCAGATCACCGCGGGGCCCACCGGCACCATCGCCGACCCCACCGCCGCCTTCACGTTCACGGGCACGGACAACCTCACCCCCGTGGGCAGCCTCGTCTTCGCCTGGCGCCTGGACGGAGCGGCGTGGAGCGCCTTCGGCGCCACCACCACCGTCACGCTGAGCAATCTTGCCGATGGCGCTCATACCTTCGAAGTGAAGGCGCGCGATCTGGCCGGAAACGAGGACCCGACCCCCGCGGCGCGCTCGTTCTCGGTCTACCGTCTCGCCGTCACCATCACGGACCCGTCGAGCGGGGCCACGCTCACCGGGGATCGTGTTCTCGTGCTGGGGACCATCAACACCGCTCCCGGCGAGGTCGCGGTGACGGTCAATGGTGTGGCTGCCGCGGTCGGAGGGGGCGTCTTTGCCGCTGTCGTGCCGCTGGTCCCCGGTCCTCTCGTGCTGCGTGCCGTCGCAACGACCGCGTCGGGAGTGACGGCGGAGCACTCGATCTCGGTGACGGTCTCGTCAGACCCCGCACCCGTCGTGCTGACACCCTCGCCGTCGTACGGCCCCGCGCCGCTCGCCGTCAAGTTCTCCCTGTCCGGATCGGTGACCCCGACGAGCGTCGCCCTGGATGTCAACGGCGACGGAGCCGTCGACTTCACGGGCTCGAGCATCGCCGGCCAGGTCTTCACCTATCAGAATCCCGGGCTTTACATCGCGACCGTGCGCGTGCTCGACAACCGGGGCAACGCTTTCGACGCCCGCGCCCTCGTGAACGTGGTCGATGCCGCCGCGCTCGACGGACTCCTCCAGGGCAAATGGGCCGCCGTGAAGACCGCGCTGCGGAGCGGGAACATCACCGCCGCCGCGAGTTACATCGTCGAGCAGCGGCGCGCCGACTACACCGCGGCCTTCGGCCTCGTCGCCGGGAGTCTATCCAACGTCGATGCCATCCTCACCACCATCCAGCTGGTCACGGTCCGAAACAACGCGGCGATCTACGAGATGCGGCGGACCGATGCTGGGGTCGTCATGTCCTTCGAAATACGCTTCGCGATCGACTGGGACGGCATCTGGCGCCTGGTGGCCTTCTGAATGCGTCGCGTTGCGATCCTCCCCGCCCTCGGAGCGCTGCTCCTGCTCGATCCACGCGGCTCGCACGCCGCAGGGCCCTGGGAGGCCCAGGCCGCAGACCCCGATGCGGCTTCGCTCGATACGCTCCTCCAGGCGAAGTGGGCGGCCATGAAGACCGCGTTGCGGAACGGGAACATTGCCGAGGCCGTGAGCTTCATCGTCGAGCGGCGGCGAGCGGACTATGAGACGGCCTTCCGCCTCGTCGCCGGGAGCCTGTCCAACGTCGATGCCGTTCTCACCACCATCGAGCTGGTCGCTGTCCGGAACAACTCGGCGACCTACGAGATGAGGCGCGCCGACGATGGGGCCGTGATGTCCTTCCAGGTGCGCTTCACGATCGACCGGGACGGCGTCTGGCGGCTGGAGGTCTTCTGAATGCGGCGGGTCCTGTCCTTTCTGGTCATCGGAACGCTGGTCATGCTCGCGCCACGCGGATCAGACGCCGCGGGCCCCTGGAAGGCGCAGATCGTGGATGCCGAGACGAAGCGGCCCATCGAAGGCGTTGTCGTCGTCGCGGTCTGGAAGAAGGTGTCGCCGGGGGTGATTCATCGGGAGGAGGCGTTTCACGACGCGGTCGAGGTCGTGAGCGATGCGGACGGGCACGTCGTCATTCCAGCGCGGAATACGTGGAGCTGGAAGCCGTTTACCTCCATTGAAGGCCCGACGATCACGGCCTTCAAGGGCGGCTACCAGTACCCCTGGCGATTCCAGGGCTCGGAGTCCTGGGACTTCGCTCGGGACCCGACGCCCTCTAGGCGTGCATGGGAACAGCTTGCGGAAGAGGGTGTGGTCATCGAACTCGTCCCGGCGAAAACTCGCGAAGAACGACTCTGGGCTGTTGCGCAAAGGCCAAGTGCTCCGGACGAACTGATTCCGCGCTGGCTGGAAGCGATGAGTCAGGAGCGCGTTCGTCTCGGCCTCGGACCTTGGCCTACTCGCTGAGGCTAATTGACATGGAGAACCCCTGGCACTCGATGGTGGCCGGCATCGCGGTCTCGATATTGTGGCCGACAGCACTCTTGGCCTACGACATCGAAACGCATAGGCAGGTAGGGCTGAAGTCTGCCGCTGTTTCTTCCAGATTCAACAGCGTACTCACGGAGGATCTGGGATACACGAACGGTAAAGGGACGCCCTTTCAAGACGGCGGTCTGACCCTTACGGCGGAAGCTTGGATCGGCGAGGGTGCAGCCCAAGAAGACCAGCCATCCTTTCGCGTGTTGAATCATTTCCACGACCCGACGCAGCCCTGGGACAGCGCCGGCTTGCGTTTTCTCGGCTTGACGCTGGGACAGTCGTCGGTCCGCTGGCAGCAGGATCCCCGGCAGGAGGGCTCTGGCGGTGGCCTCTGGTCGTGGCCGTATGCGCGGCAGCGGTTTCTCGATGCATTGACGGCAACCACACGGACCGACCGTGACCAGCACTTCGCGCGCACGCTCCGGGCGCTCGGGCAGGCTGCTCACCTCGTGCAGGATGCCACCGTCCCGGCCCATGTGCGGAACGATCCGCATCTCTCGATCCCATTACCGAATGGACGGATCCCGCTGGATCCCGATTGGTACGAGGATTGGATACAGGACCTGAGGACTAACAACACCACGGACTTTCAGGCGCTGCTGAATCTCGCTCCCGCCCAGCCGCTACCTTCCGTGTTTGGCCCGACGAACGATGCGGTGGCGCCAGCGCCAGTTGCGGGTCTGATCGACACGAGTGGTCTCCGTCTGACGGGAGGGGCCGGCAGCGTCGTGGGCGTGGCCGAATTCGCAAGCGCCAACTTCCTGAGCCGCGACAGCATCTTCGCAGGATTTGCCCTGCCCAGCTTCGCGTCGCTGGGATCAGGCTTCTCTGACGTCGAAGGGACGACGGTCCGGACGTACCACTCGAAGCTCGCGCAGAATGGCTCGGATGTCGCGGTCCAGCACTTCGTCACCGAAGGTCCATGGTGCGGGCTACTTCAGCAGCTCACCGGGACGCTGCAGCGAATATGTCTGACGCTGTCGCCGCTCGTCCACCGCGATTACGCCAGTCTCTTGTTGCCCGGCGCCGTCGGCTCCTCCGCTGCCCTTCTCAACTACTTCTTCCGGGGCCAGTTCAGCGCTGACCGGGTGACCCCGCCAGCGCCCACGCAGACCGCCTTCGCCCTCAAGAACCTGACGCCAGACGAGAGCTTCTCCGGCACGGTCGGCATCTACTACGACAATGCGGCGGGGCAGCGAGTCCCCGTGCCAGACCTGTCGCCCTCGACCGTCGACCTGCCCTCGACCGGAGCCCCCCAAACCGTGAGCTTCGCGCCACCGGGAAGCGACAACCCCACGGGCACGTACGTGATCGTGCTCAGCGGCACGCTGGGGAACGAGGCGCCCGACCCCAGCAATCCTGACAGTAACCCCGGCGCGATCATGGCCCGGGTCACGTCGGTCGGGCTGGTGGAGGAGCTCTTCATCGCCACCGCGCCGGGCGCCCCGGCCGACGTCTACTTCCGCAACGACCAGCAGGTGACGCCCCTCAACCTGCGGGCCCAGCTGCCGGCGTGGGCGCTCGCCGACGGGGCCGACCTCATGTATGTCCGCTGGGGCACGCGATCCGACAGCTTCTTCGTCAAGACCGCGAAATTCGTGCCGGGCGACTTCGTGACCGGCTCGGCGCCGGACATTATGAATGAGGCGTATCACGTCTTCACGTTCGCGCGGCCGGCGCTCGACGTGCCTCTCGGCGGCACCCCGCCGGCGCCCACGGTGGTCTCGAGCGTGCGATTGGACGACGCCCAGATTCCGACCGGCGTGACGATCGACTATGACTTCCGCACGTCCAACGGGGGCGAGACGCAGCACCTGGCCGGTCAGCTGTCGCCGATGTTCGATGCCACGGTGTGGCGCGGGAGTGGGGTCAATTGGGGACGGGCGTTGCGGGTGGCCGACGTCCAGCTGGACGACAATCTTGCTCTTCAGGCTCTCCTGGCGATCCATGAGTGGGATCTGTTCCGGGCGGCGGCCCAGCAGCAAGGGAACACGCTTCTGGCCGATTCGGGCCCGCCCCTTGCCGGGGGCGATCAGCTCTTCCTGGTGGACCTTTCGCAGCAGCGCGTTGTGTGGAAGTCGGCCCGCGACGTGATCTCGTACCGCAGCGAGTTGACGATCACCGACGTCGACGACGGCCAGAACCAGAGCATCACGTGGGTGGAGACGGAGAGTTTCACCACCTACACCGATGCGGTGCTGCAGGCGCTCGGGGTCCCGATCGACACCACCCAGTGGCAGACGCCCAAGCAGACCGTCGAGACGGGTCCCCACTTCTCCGACGTGCGGACGTTCGCCACCTCGACCCTGTCGCTGCGCCTCGGCGGGGTCTATCGGCCTCGTCGCGCCCTCGCGCCCGGGGACACAACGCTGGGCAGCGTCGTGCTGACGGCCGTCGTGAACTACGACTACGTCGGCAGCCCGTTCGTGGTGCAAGTCGACGGCGACTCGGTCGTCCAGTCGGGCAACCCGGCCCGGGCGGCGGTTCGCGTGGTCCTGTACGACGTCGCGTCCGACGCGCCGCGCCTGACGCTCCTCAGTGATGGCAGCCACGACCGCTACGCCCCCAGCGCGCAAGACACGGCCATCCATTTCGAGGACCTCGGGTATCCGCACACGACCTTCACCCAGGCGGTGCGCTATCCGGACGTCACGGTGCTCGCGGACGGCGGCGACTACGTCGGCCTCCTGTACCGACAGGGGCAGGACGACGCGGGTGACTTCGAGAGCCAGACGGGCATACCGTCGCCGGATGACGATCGGGTCCTACCGCCCGGCCGCCTGTTCGTCGTGCTCGCGAGCACGGGGCTGAACGCGTCGACGCTGGCGTTCCAACAGACGGAGCTCGTGACCGACAACGGCGGCTACACCGACCCGCCGCAGGGCACCGCCGTCCTGGCGTTCCCGCTCGCGGCCCTCCGGCCCAACTTCCTGTACCACGGGGCGGCGACGGAGCAGTACTTCGTGAATCCGCTCGACGCCGGTGGCCAGCTGGCGCTGACGCTGGACGGCGTGAGCGCGCGCGAGAGCACGGCTTTGTCCCGGGACAAAGCCGCGTTGCTCGCGGTGCCCGCCGGACTCACGGTACGCACGGCCGCGCCTGATCCCGTGAACGACGACGAGTACCAGTTCGGCCCGTCCCAGCACGTGATCAACAACTCGACCCTCGTCGGCAGCTCGTTCGTCGACGACATCTGAGGAGACCCTCGCCGGGCTCGAGGGTGAGTTCGCCCTCGACATCGCCCCCGCCCACCTGCGAGTATGAAGTCATGTGGCAGGGGAGCGTGGTGTCCATCCACGTGGCGCCCGAGGCCGCCGCGCCGATGCAGTCGCGGGTCGAGGCGCGCGCGCTGCCCGGGCGGGGCCTCGAAGGCGACCGCTACTTCCTCGGCACCGGGCACTACTCCGGCACGCCGAGCCCCGACGGCCGCGAGGTGACGCTGATCGAGACCGAGGCCGTCGAGGCGCTGCTCGCCGAGACGCCCGGCGTGAAGCTCGCGGCCGCGGAGAGCCGCCGCAACATCGCGACGACCGGCGCGCCCCTGAATCACCTCGTGGGCCGCGAGTTCTGGGTGGGAGAAGTCCGGCTGCGCGGTAGCCGGCTCTGCGAGCCGTGCAAGCACCTCGAGGGGTTGACCCGGCCCGGCGTGATGGGCGGGCTGGTCCACCGGGGGGGCCTGCGCGCCCAGATCCTCACCGAGGGCGTCATCCGCGTGGGTGACGTGGTGCGTCCCGCGTGACGCGCGCGCGAGTCTCCTGCGGTCTCCTCGCCGCAGCGCTGCTGGCGGTCGCCGGCTGTGCGACCGGCGCCGGCCTGGGCGGCGCCACCGCCGACGACCGGGCGTGGACGATCGTGAAGGCGTGCGCGGCCAAGTATCCCCAGCTCGAGGTCAAGCGGATCTGGGCCAATGGCCGCGTCGATTACGACTACAACACGCCAGACTCGAATCGCGGGATGACGGACTGTCTGCGCGCGGCGCAAGAGGCGGGCGGCCCCGCGCTCACCCCGAACGGATCCCGCGTCGGCCGGTAGCGCCGATCGCGCGCTCAGCGCTCCCGGACGCGCTGGATGGTGATGACGAGCAGGGCGTCGGGCGTTTCCTTGAGGTCGAACCGGATGCGGTCGCCGGGCCGCAGGCCGCGGAAGAGGTCCGCGGAGGCGGCGATGAAGGGCATGTCCATCGACTCGTCCATCAAGCCGGGCACGGGGTCGTGGTGGATCACGATCACGGGGCGGGTGGCGTGATGCTCGGAGGGCGGCGGGAAGAGCGAGACGACCACGCCCGTGGCCCGGTAGTCGGCCTTGGGCGGCTCGGCCGCCGGGGCGGCGGCAGCTGCCAGCGTGGCGAGACCGATGGCCAGGAGGGCGGAGCGCACGATGGCCGAAGTCTACGTCCGCGCGGCGGCCGGCGGAAGGCCGGCGGCGATACTTGCAGATCGCCGCGCCGGCCCGGTACCCTGTTTCGAGACCCTCGCGAGTCAAGGAGCCAGATCCGCATGAAGAACGCCCTCGTCGCGCTGTCCGTCGTCCTCGCCCTGGCCGCCCCCGCGGCCGCAGGGGCGCCGACCGACGCCGTGAAGCAGTACACCGAGCAGGTCGTGAAGATCCTGGACGACCCGGCCCTGCGCACGGCCGACAAGCGGGCCGCCGTGCGCCAGGTGGCCGACCAGATCTTCGACGTCGGCGAGACGGCCAGGCGAGCGCTCGGCCCGCACTGGCAATCGCTGAACGACGCCCAGCGCCAGGAGTTCGCCCACCTCTTCGCCGACCTGCTCGAGCGCACCTACATCTCGAAGATCGATCTCTACGGCGGCGAGAAGATCGCCTACGTCAGCGAGTCCCTCGACGGCGATTACGCCGTCGTGCGGGCGCGCATCAGCACGCCGCGGCGCTCCGTCGAGGTCCCGATCGAGGCCCGGATGCTCAAGCACGGGGAGCGGTGGCAGATCTACGACGTCATCGTGGAGAACGTCAGCCTCATCAACAACTACCGCTCCCAGTTCGACAGCATCATCCGCAAGGGGTCCTACCAGGAGCTGGTGCAGCGCATGAAGACCAAGCGCGACGAGTTCCTCAGCGCGCCGCCGGGAGCCAAGCGAAGCTAGTCGCGCGCCTTGCGGCCCGGGCGGGGCGGGTCCTTACAATCCCGCCGACGCCGTGCCAACGCCGCCACTGTGAGGTCCCGTCATGGCCAAGTCGAGCCCCGCCGCCGAGCCCATCCGGCCCTGCTCATCCCGGCGTGGCCGAGGCCGCCGTCATCGCCCGCCCCCACGAGATCAAGGGCCAGGCCATCGCCGCCTTCGTCACCGTCAAGGGCAGCGTGCAGGCCACCGATGCGCTCAAGGACGAGATCAAGGCCCGCGTGGCGAAGAAGATCGGCGCGCTGGCGCGCCCGGACGACGTGATCTACGCGGCCGAGCTGCCCAAGACCCGGAGCGGCACGATCATGCGCCGGCTCCTGCGCGACGTGGCCGAGGGCCGCGCCCTCGGCGACACCACCACGCTCGCCGACCCGAACGTGGTGGCGACGCTCAAGAAGCAGTACGAGGACAAGGAGTAGCGGTCAGCGCGGAGCGAGCCAGCACGCGAGCGCGGCTGGCAGCGTCGTCGCGGCGGGGCAGACGTGGTGCAGCCACTGCGCGACGATCGAGGACGTGACGACGACGTAGAGGAACGGCGCGATCGTCGCGCGCACCGGTGACCGTCAGCCACCCCCGGCGCTCGACGTCGCGCACCTGCGCGAGCAACGTCCCCGCGAGCCAGACTTCGAACGCGGCCTCCACGAGGATCGCCGGCGCGTGCCACACGAGGTACGCCGCGACCACTACCAGGCTCGCCACCACGAGCAGGAACACCGCCACATAGAACATCGCTTCGCCGAGCGCCGCGCCGAAGGCTTCCCCGAGGACCCGGACGGGCCAGGACGGTGCGCGGGCGGGCGCGGAAGGTGTCGTGTGGTCGTCGCGCGTCCGGCTGACAGGGTCGGCGTCCCGGGCAACGGCCGGTTCGCGCGAGAGGTCGATCACGCGCAGCGCGTAGTGGACCCACAACCGGACCAGGACGAGGAAGACCAGGTACGCGGCCGTGATCGAGAGCAGGTAGCGGAGCGTCATCCACCGCATGCCGAAGCGCAACGCGATGCGACTGACGATCATGCCCGCCGACACCGTGCCGGCAAAGATCAGGGCCATGTGGTGACGGACGAACAGCCGCGCAGTGAGGGTACGCCCGAACTGCTGCCGGACATGCTCGACAGGGTGCGCCATGGCGCCCGGGCTTCCTATAATGTAATGGAGCAGGGCATCCACCGGGAGGCGGCCTTGAGCGATGCATCGAGGGTCCAGATCCGCGCGTGCGTGACATCGTGAAGCCCGCGCACGCCGCCGCCACGGTCACTGTCGAGACAAGCGGATGGCTTACCCGCTTCCTCGGAGGCGACGGTGGCGGGCGGCGTGTCTTCGACGAACCGCTGGCGGCAGGCGACACCGTGCGCAGCCTGCTGCGCAGGCTCAGCGCGCGGTTCCCCGAGCTGCACGCCGCTCTCTGGCACGGCGACGACCTCGGCGAGCACATCGAGATCCTCGTCAACAATGCCGTGCTGGGCATCGATCATACCCTCGACTCGCCAGTGCACCCCGGCGACACCATTGCGCTGCTCGCGCAATACATGGGCGGGTGATGGCGACTTACGAGCTCATCGTCTGGCGCGGCATCCCCACGGTGGTGGAGGCGCGCGACGAGGGCGGGGTGGTGAGCAAGCCCCTGTCGGACAAGTTCCAGCAGCTCGTCGACTCCGCCGCCATACAGCTCGGGCTCGAGGGCTCCGAGGCCTACCTCGAGCAGTGGGGGCGCAGCGCGCCGGCCGAGCGCCCCGGCGGCGCGCGCGAGGTCGCGGAGGCGGTGGCCGAGGAGCTCGAGGCGCGCTTCCCGACCTTCATCGGCCAGGCCTTCACGCGGTGAGCCTCGACGGCTGGCTCGTCGCCGTCTGCGTGGCGCGGACGTTCGGGATGTTCGTGTTCATGTCCTACGCCGCGGTGCTGCCCGTGCTCCGGGAGGCCTGGGGCATGTCGGCCACCGAGGCGGGCTCGGTCTCCACCGCGTTCCAGATCGGCTACGCGCTCTCGCTGATGGTCTTCTCGTGGGTCGCCGACCGCGCCGGCGCCCGGCGCGTGTTCGTCTGGTCGGCCGCGTTCAGCGCGCTGGCCGCGGTGACCTTCGCCGCCTTCGCGCGCTCGTACGTCTGGGGCCTGCTGCTCTACAGCCTCGTGGCGATCTCGCAGGGTGGCACGTACACGACGGCGATCATGCTCTTCGCCGACCGCTACCCGCCGCAGCGGCGGGGCGCCGCCGTGGGATGGCTGATCGCCAGCTCCTCGCTCGGCTACGCGCTCTCGCTGCTGGTCTCGGGCGTTGCGCTCCGTCTGGGCGGCTATCCGCTGGCCTTCGCGGCGACCGCCGCCGGGCCGGTGATCGGGCTCGGGCTGCTCCTCGGGGCGCTGCGCTCGACGCCCAACGTGATCCACGAGCGGCGCGCCGGCCTCCGCTTCGCCGCCGAGGTGCTGCGCAACCGCCGCGCCATGCGGCTGATGGCCGGCTACACCGCGCATTCCTGGGAGCTGCTGGGGATGTGGGCGTGGACGCCCGCCTTCGTGGCGGCGGCGCTGGCCCTCGGCGGGCTCGGCAACGTCACCTCGACGGAGCGGGGCGCGTACCTCACCGCCGCCTTCCACGTGATGGGCCTGGTCTCGTCCTGGTCGATGGGCGGGCTCTCCGATCGGTTCGGGCGCCGCGTGATGCTGGTGAGCCTGGCCGCGACGAGCACCGCGTGCTCGTTCATCTTTGGCTGGCTCATCGCCGGCCCGCTGGCGCTGATCTTCGTGATCGGCGCCGTCTACTTAGACGCTCGCGAGAAACGCCAGGGGTGTGCTCATCAGAAGTGACCCACCGGAGGTGAAGCGGAGCCGATTGCCTCGGCCCGGGAAGGTGTGGCAAGCAGAGCAGGGGTTCTGAGGGTGGAGGCCCGGGCTGGATCCC
>JACQFL010000006.1 GCA_016200085.1 Candidatus Rokuibacteriota bacterium
CCCAACACCTCACGGCACGAGCTGACGACAGCCATGCACCACCTGTGCCGGCTCCCGACTTAACGGGTCGTCCCCCTTTCGGGTTTCTACTTCCGGCATGTCAAGCCCAGGTAAGGTTCTTCGCTCTGCATCGAATTGAACCACATGCTCCACCGCTTGTGCGGGCCCCCGTCAATTCCTTTGAGTTTCAACCTTGCGGCCGTACTCCCCAGGCGGACGACTTAATGCGTTAGCTGCGGCACGGAAGGGTCTAACCCCCCCACACCTAGTCGTCATCGTTTACCGCGTGGACTACCGGGGTATCTAATCCCGTTTGCTCCCCACGCTTTCGCGCCTCAGCGTCAGGAAATGCCCAGAGACCCGCCTTCGCCACCGGTGTTCCTCCCGATCTCTACACATTTCACCGCTACACCGGGAATTCCAGTCTCCTCTGCATCCCTCAAGAACGGCAGTATCAGCCGACGTGCTTCGGTTGAGCCGAAGTATTTCACGACTGACTTGCCATCCCGCCTACGCGCCCTTTACGCCCAGTAATTCCGAGCAACGCTTGCCCCCTCTGTCTTACCGCGGCTGCTGGCACAGAGTTGGCCGGGGCTTCCTCTGCAGGTACCGTCAAATGCCGGCGGTTATCGCGCCGACACCCTTCTTTCCCACTGACAGGGGTTTACAACCCGAAGGCCTTCGTCCCCCACGCGGCGTCACTCCGTCAGGCTTTCGCCCATTGCGGAAGATTCCCCACTGCTGCCTCCCGTAGGAGTCGGGGCCGTGTCTCAGTCCCCGTGTGGCTGGTCGTCCTCTCAGACCAGCTACCCGTCATAGCCTTGGTGAGCCGTTACCTCGCCAACTAGCTGATAGGCCGCGAGCCCCTCCAAGAGCGGCAGCTTGCGCCACCTTTCCTCTCCAGATCTCGCGATCCGAAGAACGTATCCGGTATTAGCCCCCCTTTCGAGGGGGTATCCCGAGCTCCAGGGCAGGTTACCCACGTGTTACTCACCCGTGCGCCACTAGAAGCGCCGATGTATTGCTACACCGACGCTCCTCGTTCGACTTGCATGTGTTAAGTACGCCGCCAGCGTTCGCTCTGAGCCAGGATCAAACTCGCCAAGAAAAGCGATGAACCTGGTCCTCTAGCTCGAACGTGTTACTGCATTGCGTGCAGTTACTCGGCCGAGCGCAAGGCTCAATTAGGAACGGATGGTGCCCACCTTTTCGGTGAGCCAGTAGCATATTTGACTGTCAAAGAGCACTGCGGTCAGCTTGGAAGGTGACCGGGCTTTGCTTCCCAACTGTTCCGCCGAACTTCTCGGCGGGCGAAACCTAAATATACGGATCGGGCCCAGCGGTGTCAAGTCTTTGTGGCCCGCTCCGCGGTGCCCGCGAACCCCCTGATTTCCTTCTCCGGAAGGAGGTCGACCGACGGGGGTTCCGGGCCCGTCAGGCCAGGGTCACGGCGTGGTAGGTGCGCTTGCCCTTCCTGAGGACCAGGAACCGGCCGTGGAGCAGCCCTTCGGCGGTCGCCCGGGCGTCGGCACGCTCGACGCGGCGGCCGTTGACGTGGACGGCGCCCGCCGCGATCAGCTCCCGGGCGCGCTTCTTCGACTCCGCCAGCCCCGCTTTCACCAGCAGATCCACCAGCCCCAGCCCGGCGAGGGCCCCGCGCCCGACCGTCGAGCACGGCATGGCCGCGCAGGCCTGGGCGAGCTGGCCCGCGCTGAGCGCCTCGACGGAGCCGCTGAAGAAGGCGGCGCTGATGGCCTCGGCCTCGGCCGCCGCGGCGGCGCCGTGCACCAGGGTGGTCACCTCGCGGGCGAGCGCACGCTGCGCCTCGCGCCGCTCCGGCGCCTGCGCCGTCGCCTGCGCGAGGGCATCGATTGCCTCCCGCGGCAGGAACGTGAAGTACTTGAGGTAGGTGACGACCTCGGCGTCCGCCATGTTCAGCCAGAACTGGTACATCTCGTACGGCGACGTCTTCGCCGGATCCAGCCACACCGTCCCCGCTTCCGTCTTGCCGAACTTGGTGCCGTCGGATTTCATGACGAGCGGCACCGTGAAGCCGAAGGCCTCGGCCTGCTCGAGCTGGCGGATCAGCCGCATGCCGGCCGTGATGTTGCCCCACTGATCGCTGCCGCCGGCCTGCAGCGTGCAGCCGTGGCGGCGGTAGAGCTCCAGGAAGTCGTACGCCTGGAGGATCTGGTAGCTGAACTCCGTGTACGAGATCCCCTCGTCCGAGCGCTCCATCCGCGAGCGCACCGCCTCCCTGCCGAGCATCGGGCCGAGCGCAAAGTGCTTGCCGATCGATCGCAGGAACTCGATCAGCTGGAGCTCGGAGAGCCAGGTGTAGTTGTCGTCGAGGACCGCGCCCGTCGGCCCCGGCGTGAAGTCGAGGAACCGCTCGACCTGGCGCTTGAGCCGGTCGGCCCACACCGCGACCTGCTCCTTCGGGTTCAGGGCCCGCTCGCCCGTCTTGCCGCTGGGATCGCCGATCAGCCCGGTGCCGCCGCCGATCAGCACGATGGGCCGGTGGCCATGGATCTGGACCCGGCGCAGGACCAGCAGCGGCAGCAGGCTGCCGACGTGCAGGCTGTCGGCCGTCGGGTCGAAGCCGATGTAGAGGGTCCGGCGCGCCTGGCCCAGGTGCGCGTCCAGCTCGTCGGCCTTTGCGACGTCGGCGATGAGGCCGCGCGCGGCCAGATCGCCCAGGAGCGGCGTGGCGAATTGCATGCCCCTATTCTATGCGCGTCCGCCGGGCCGGACGCGTCCGAAAAGCCCGCCCCGTCCCGTATAATGGTCACTCGATGTCGCCTGAGTCGAAGAAGGCCGCCGGCGGCCGCCGTCCGCCGCGCCGCGGGTGGCTGCGCCTCCTCGTGCTGGTCCTGGGCGCAGGAACGGTGCTGGCGGCCGTGGCCATCGGGGTGGCCGCCTTCTGGATCCTCACCATCCTGCCCCGCTCGCTGCCCCAGGTCACCGCGCTCGAGACGTTCCAGCCCCTCGTGGGCTCGCGGATCTACGACGAGAACGACGAGGTCATCACCGAGTTCCACGGCGAGCGCCGGATCTTCGTGCCGCTGACCCAGATCCCCCAGCCGCTGCGCGACGCCGTCATCGCCACCGAGGATCGCCGCTTCTACGCGCATTACGGCTTCGACCCCATCGGCATCGCGCGGGCCGTGGTGCAGAACTACCGGCGGGGCCGGATGGTCGAGGGCGGCAGCACGATCACCCAGCAGCTGACCAAGGTGCTCTTCCTCACCCCCGACCGCACCCTCGAGCGCAAGCTCAAGGAGGTCGTGCTCGCCATCGAGCTCGAGCGGCGCTACTCCAAGGACCGCATCCTCGAGCTGTACCTGAACCAGGTCTACTTCGGCCACGGCGCCTACGGGGTGGAGGCGGCGGCGCGCACGTTCTTCGGCAAGTCGGTGTCCGAGCTCAACGTGCGCGAGGCCGCGCTGATCGCCGGGCTGCCCCGCGCGCCCACGAGCTACTCGCCCTTCGAGCACCCCGACGCCGCCAGGCTCCGCCGCGAGCTGGTGCTCCGCCGCCTCGTGGAGTACGGCTCGCTCAAGGATGGCGACGCCAGGCGCCTGGCGAAGTCCGACCTCGGCCTCATCCCGCCCGAGCGCCGCCGCACCACCGGCCAGTACTTCCTCGAGTACGTCGCGCAGACCCTGATCGGCAAGTACGGCGACGACATGGTCTTCAAGGGCGGGCTCAACGTCTACACCACGCTCAGCCCCTCGATGCAGCTCGCCGCCGAGCAGACCCTGCGCGACGGCCTCAAGGCGCTCGAGGGACGCACGAAGAACGCCAGGCCCGACGAGCATCCCGAGGGCGCGCTGGTGACGATCGATCCGCAGACCGGCTACGTCCGGGCGCTGGTCGGCGGCTACGACTTCTTCCGCAGCGAGTTCAACCGCGCGATCCAGGCCCGCCGCCAGCCCGGCTCGGCCTTCAAGCTCTTCGTCTACATCGCCGCGATGGAAGCGGGCTTCACCCCGGCCTCGCGCATCGAGGACGCGCCGGTGAGCTACGCCATCGGGCCCAACGGCAAGGCCTGGAGGCCCGAGAACTACGATCGCAAGTTCCGCGGCTCGACCACGCTGCAGCAGGGCCTCGAGGAGTCGATCAACGTCGTCACCGTGAAGCTGCAGGAGCGCGTCGGCATCAACCGCACGATCCAGGTCGCCCGCCGCCTCGGCGTCACCAGCCCGCTGAACCTCGACCTGAGCCTCGCGCTCGGCACCGCCGACCTCACCCTGCTCGAGCTGACCGGCGCGTACGCCGCGATCGCGAACCACGGCACCTGGATGACGCCGACGGCCATCCGCTACGTCACCAACGCCCAGGGCAAGCTCCTGGAGGAGCACGTGCCCGACGGCCGCGAGGCCCTGACGCCCGAGGAGGCTGCGGTCATCACCCAGATGCTCCGCGGCGTGGTCGAGCGCGGCACCGGCGTGGCCGCCAGGGCCCTTGGCCGCCCCATCGCCGCCAAGACGGGAACCACCAACGACTACTCGAACGCGTGGTTCGTCGGCTTCACCCCGCGGCTGGCCACGGGCGTCTGGGTGGGCTACGACCGTCCGCGCAGCCTGGGCAAGGACGAGACGGGCTCGCGCGTGGCCGTGCCCATCTGGACCGCCTACATGACGCGCGTGCTCGGAGACTCGCCGAAGGAGGACTTCGCCTTCCCCGAGCGCGTGGTGCTGGTGCCGGTGGACGAGGACGCGTCCAACGAGTGCGTGAAGCCGGTGGTGATGGCGTTCGTCCGGGGCACCGAGCCCGCCGTCAACTGCGGCCCGCGCAAGCCCGCGTCGCCTCCGGCGCCCCTGGCGGGCGCGCCGCCCGCCGCCCCCCCGCCGGCGGTCGCGCCGCTCTTCCCGCGCGACGTCCCGGTCCAGGGCCCCCCGGCGGCGCCGGCCGTCGCCCCGCCGCCGCGCGAGCAGCAGAGTCCCTGAGCGCTCGACGTCACCAGGTCGCTGGTGGAACGAGGACCCTGAAGACGAAGTACTCCCGCCCATCGAACTCGGACAGGGTGCGGTCCTCGTTCAGGATCATCGATGCCACTTCGCTACCTGGAAACAGGCCGGCGTCGTTCAGATATCCGCGATGCTCAGGATGGAGCGTTTCTTCGACGTCGATACAGCCAATCATCGACAAGAGATCACCGAACGACGCGATGTCGTAGCCTACGACGGGCCATGCAGGTTCTCGAGGGTGAGCTGCCAGACGGCGTCGCACATCCTCGACTCTCGTCGCTTCCTCGGGATCCGAGTAGAAATTCGCGACCGTGCAGTCTGAATCCGTTGGCGAGATATGGTCAACCAAACGAGCCTCGGCACTGCACCCGATCAGTTCGTACGACGGATCGACGAATTGCACGTCGGCATGCATCCTGAGGGCCGCGGTCGGATCGGCGATGAATTCGAAGACGTCTTCGGCGGGCGCGATCCTTGTGGAATGAGGAGCGGTCCAGGGACGCGATGGCGACACAAGCAACGTAGAGTATGCAGGGCTGCCCGAGCGGACTGGTCTATCGACACCTCGGTAGCGAGGGCTTGCACCACGGTATCCACGCCGATGCACGATGCGACAACCGAGGAAGACGAAATCCACCGTCATCCAGTTTAGAGCGCATCATAGGTTGCAGTCTATCGACAACTTCTGACTCCCGACGATCGGCGCGGCCCGGGGCCATCTCGCTGTCAGCGAGCCAGGCGGTCGGCGAGGAACGCCGGCACGGCGTCGAGGCCGATGCGCTCCTGCTGCTGGGTGTCGCGGTCGCGCACGGTGACGGTCATATCTTGAAGACTCTGGCCGTCGACGGTGAAGCAGAAGGGGCAGCCCGCCTCGTCCATCCGCGCGTAGCGCTTGCCGATCGTCTGCTTGGCGTCGAACTCGATGAACCCGTCGCGGCCGAAGCGCCCGACGAGGTCCGCGTGTAGCCGCGCCGCCACCTCGGGCATCGCCTCGCGGTTGACGAGGGGGTACACGGCCGCCTTGATCGGCGCCATGCGCGGGCGGAATCGCAGGAACACGCCGCTGGCCCGGGCGGGATCGGGCGTGAAGGCCTCGCACAGCAGGGCGAGCACGCCGCGGTCGAGGCCGGCCGAGGGCTCGATGACGTGGGGCAGGTAGCGCTCCCCCCTGGGCTGGCCGCTCGGCCCCCGCTCGCCCCGCTCGGCGTCGAAGTAGTCGAGCTTCACGCCGCTGTACTCCTGATGCCGCCGCAGGTCGAAGTCCGTACGATGCGCGACGCCCTCGAGCTCGCCGTAGCCCGGCGCGGTGAACGGGAAGCGGTACTCGATGTCGCTGGTACCCGCGCCTTCCCTTGCGTAGTGGGCCAGCTCGTCGGTCGCGTGCTCGCGGAGCACGAGATTCTCGCCCTTCAGCCCGACCGACTCCCACCACTGCATCCGCCAGTCGCGCCAGAATCCGTACCACGCGCGCGCCTCGCTCGGATGGCAGAAAAACTCGATCTCCATCTGCTCGAACTCGCGCGAGCGGAAGGTGAAGTTGCGGGGCGTGACCTCGTTGCGGAAGGCCTTGCCCATCTGCGCGATGCCGAAGGGCATCTTGACGCGCATGGTGTCCACGACGTTCTTGAAGTTGGTGAAGATACCCTGCGCCGTCTCCGGGCGCAGGTAGGCGACGTCGTCCTCGGTGGCGGTGGCGCCCACGTACGTCTTGAACATCAGGTTGAAGGCCCGCGGCGGGGTGAGCACGCCCTTCTTGCCGGTGACCGGCGCGGGAAAACGCTCGGGCTCGCGGCCGAGCAGGGCGAGGTCGACGGGACCGACACGAGCCACAAAGGCGCGCTCGCCGAAGTGTAGCAAGGCAAGGGCCGCACCGTCGCCCCGGACGGCATTAATCGGCTGGGCACGCTTCAGGCGCGGTATCTGTTTCGGGTCGGCGGCGAGTGATGATAGAGCTTCGGCGGCGTGGGGCGCGACGACCATGAATTCTGGATATGGGCTCGACGACTGCGGCTCGACAAGCGTCGCCAGGGCGCTCATCAATTCCGCGCCAGTCTTTTGAGCATCGTGCTTTGGCACTTCCCACACCACGAACACGCCCATCAGGTGATCGGCGCGGTAGCGCGCCTTGGTCTCCCGGTCGTCGACCATCGGGTCGTTGAAGCCCTCGACGTGGCCGGAGGCTTCCCACACGCGGGGGTGCTGGATGATGCAGGAATCCACGGGCACCATGCGCACGGGCTCGCCCGTCGGGCCCCGCCGCCCGCCGCAGGGCACCATGACCACGTCGTTCCACCAGGCGTCGCGGAGGTTCTTCTTGAGCTGGGCGCCCAGCGGGCCGTAGTCCCAGAAGCCGTTGATGCCGCCGTAGATCTCGCTCGCCTGGTAGATGAAGCCCCGCCGCTTGCAGAGCGCCATGATGTCGTCCATGGACTTGGTCGCCGCCGGGGTCTCGCGCTCGGCCATCGCCGCTCGGCCCCTCTCCGTCAGCTCCGGCCGGCCGGCGCCCGGGCGACCTCGCGCAGGAAGCGGGTCGTGCGGGTGGGCTGGCCGATGAGCCGCGAGACGTGGTGGTCGAGGAGCGCGCGCAGCTCGGCCTCCGCGGTCCCCAGCCGCACGCGCACGGCCTCGTCCCACGCCAGCGTCCTGAGCCGCGAGAACGCGGTGACCGTCGACGGCGCCACGCGGGGCAGGTCGTCGGTCGCGCACGCCGCGCAGACCACCCCGCCCGCCTCGACGTCGACGGCGATGCCGTCCCGTCCGGGCGCGGGGCGCCGCCCGCACGTCACGCAGACGTCCAGGCGCAGCCGGTGGCCGAGCGCGTCGACGCAGCGCACCCCGAAGACGACCGCGGCGCGCCGCGGCGGCACCCCCGCCTCGACGCTTCTCAAGATGCGCACGAGCAGCCCGTAGAGGGCGCGCTGGGGGTCGCGCTCCGCCGTCAGGCGCCCGATGCACTCCGCGGACCACGCGGTCTCGCCCAGGCGCTGGAGGTCGTCGCGGACGGCCGCGAACGGCCGGACGATGTCGAAGTGGTCGATCCGGACCAGGTCGCTGCGGCCGGTGTCGAAGAACACCAGCTCGCCCAGCGTGAGCAGCTCCAGCGCGGCGCCGAACTTCGAGGGCATCCGCCGGGCGCTCTTGGCCACGCCGCGGATCTTGCCGAAGTCGCGGGAGAAGAACGTGACCACGCTGTCGCTCTCGCCGAGCGGAAAGTTGCCGATCACCACCGCCGCGGATTTTCCCAGGCCCATGTCAGGACGTCAGCCGGAAGCCGAACTCGCGCAGCGCGCGGTCGTCCTTCCGCCAGTTGCGTCGCACCTGCACGGTCAGGCCGAGGAACACGGGAATGCCGAAGAAGGCCTCGAGCTCCCGCCGGGCCGCCGTGCCGATCCGCTTGAGCATGGAGGCGCCCGCCCCGATCAGGATGCCCTTCTGCGAGTCGCGCTCGACGTAGACGGTGGCCCGGATGTCGAGCCGCGGCGGCTTCGTCCGCTCCGTCAGCGAGTGCACGCGCACGGCGGCCGCGTAGGGAATCTCCTCGTGCGTGAGCAGGAAGATCTTCTCGCGGACGACCTCGGCCACGTAGAAGGTCTCGGGCTGATCGCTGGTGGCCTCCGCGGGAAAGAGGGGCGGATGCTCGGGCAGCGCGCCGACGATCAACGCGAGCAGGCGGTCGCAGTTCGTGCCCTCCAGCGCGGAGGCGGGCACGATCTCCGCGAAGCGCCCGGTGTCGCGCCAGGCCGCGATGATGGGCAGCATGCGCGCCTTGGGGATCACCCGGTCGGCCTTGTTCAGCACGCAGAACGCGGCCGCCGGCGAGGCGGCGAGCGCCTCGAGGATGACGGGGTCGGGGTGCGTCCGGCCCGTGGCGTCGATCACGACGGCGATCAGGTCGACGTCCTCGAGCGCCCGGTCGACGGTCCCCCGCATGAACTCGCCGAGCTTGCCGGGGGTCGGATTCAGGCCGGGCGTGTCCACGAAGATCACCTGGGCGCCGCGCACGTTCTTGATGCCCGTGATGCGGTTGCGCGTGGTCTGGGGCCGCGGCGACACGATGGCCAGCTTCTCGCCGACGAGGCGGTTGAGGAGCGTGGACTTGCCCGCGTTGGGCCGCCCGACGAGCGCGACGAAACCCGCGCGCGACGTCATGACGTGCGCGGTCGGCTGCGGCGTCCGGAGCCACGCCGCGCCCGTCCGGAGCCACGCCGCGCCTGTCCGGAACCACGCCGCGCCTGTCCGGAGCCACGCCGCGCCTGTCCGGAGCCACGCCGCGCCTGTGTCAGGCCACCCACGGCAGTCCCGGACTCGTGGCCCCCGCTACAAGAAAGCAGCCCCGTGAAGAGACGATCCTTTCGGCGCGTCGTGGCCATGATCTCCCGCTCGCGGCGGTGCATGAGCTCGGCCTCGACGGGATCGCGGTCGTCGTAGCCGATCAGGTGCAGCACGCCGTGGGTGACGAGCAGGTCGAGCTCGGCCGCGAGGGGCACGCCGAGCCGGGCGGCCTGGCGGGCCGCCGTTTCCGCCGAGAGCACCACCTGCCCGACCAGGCCGCCCGCGGCCTCCGGCACCTCCAGCGGGAAGGCGATCACGTCGGTGCGGCGGCGGATACCCCGGTGCGCGGCGTTGACGCGCCGGATCTCCCGGTCGTCGACCACCACCAGGTCGACGAGGCCGGCGGGGCGGCCGACGGCAGCCAGGGCGCGCTCCACGGCGCGGCCCAGACGCGCGCGCGAGAAGCGCACCGCGCGCTGGCGGCTCTCCACCGCAGAGGACATTACGACAGGTCCGGGGAAGCCGACGGGTCCGCTCCGGGCGCGCCGTCGCGCGGGGCGCGATCCCGGGCCACCTGCGCGCCGTGGGCGTCGTAGGCGCGCACGATCGCCGACACGAGATGGTGGCGCACGACGTCGTGGTCGTCGAAGTAGACGAAGGCGATGCCGGGCACGGGCTTGAGGATGCCCTGCACCTCGATGAGCCCGGAGTGCCGCGAGGACGGCAGATCCACCTGCGTCACGTCCCCGGTGATCACCATCTTGGAGTTGAAGCCCAGGCGCGTGAGGAACATCTTCATCTGCTCGGCCGTGCTGTTCTGCGCCTCGTCGAGGATGATGAAGGCGTCGTTGAGGGTGCGCCCGCGCATGTAGGCCAGCGGCGCGATCTCGATGGCGCCCTTCTCCATCAGGCTCTGCACCTTCTCGGCCTCCAGCATGTCGTAGAGGGCGTCGTAGAGCGGCCTCAGGTACGGGTGCACCTTCTCGTAGACGTCGCCGGGCAGGAAGCCCAGCCGCTCGCCCGCCTCCACCGCCGGCCGCGTCAGCACGATGCGCGCGGCCTCGCGCTTCATGAGCGCCGAGACGGCCATGGCCACGGCGAGGAACGACTTGCCGGTGCCGGCGGGGCCGATGCCGAAGACCATGTCGTGGCCGCGGATCGCGTCGACGTAGCGCTTCTGGCCGACGGTCTTCGGGCTGATCCACTTCTTGCGCGAGGGCACCGCGATGGCGTCGGCGAAGACGCTCTTGAGGTCGGTGTCCTCGTCGTCGGTGATCATCCGGAGCGCGGCGCGGACCTCCATTTGGCGCAGCGGCGTGCCCGCGCGGACCAGCTCGGCGAGCTGGGTCAGCGCCCGCTCGCCCTTGCGCACCCGCGCCTCCTCGCCCTTCAGCACGATGTCGTGGCCGCGGGCGACGATGCGGATGTCGAGCTCGTTCTCGAGCGTGCGGAGGTGATCGTCGTTCTTGCCCAGGAGCGGGAGGAGGTCCACGTCCGGGGCCAGCGCGATCCGGCGCGTGATCGTGGTGGCTTCGCTCAACCTCTAGGCTTTCCCGGTCGAGTCTACCACGGGGGGCAGATCGAGCTTGAGGTGCAGCTCCTTGAGGCGCTCCGCCGGTACGGCGCTCGGCGCCTGCATCAGGAGGTCCTGGGCCTGCTGGTTCATGGGGAAGGCGATGACCTCCCGGATGTTCGACTCCTCGGCGATGAGCATGACGATGCGATCGATCCCCGGGGCGGAGCCGCCGTGGGGCGGCGCGCCGTACCTGAACGCGTTCAGCATGCCGCCGAAGTGCGCCTCCACGTGCTCCCGCGAGTAGCCGGCGATGGCGAAGGCCTTGTACATGATGTCGGGCCGGTGGTTGCGGATGGCGCCGCTCGAGAGCTCCACCCCGTTGCAGACGATGTCGTACTGGTAGGCCTTGATCGTCAGGGGATCCTGCGTCTCCAGCGCCTCCAGGCCCCCCTGCGGCATGGAGAACGGGTTGTGGCTGAAGTCGATCGTCCCGGTCTCCTCGTCGCGCTCGTACATCGGGAAGTCGATGACCCAGCAGAACCGGAACACGCCCTTCTCGACGAGGTCGAGCTCCTCGCCGAGCTTGACCCGGGCCCGGCCCGCGAGCCGCTCGGCCGGCTCGCGCGCGTCGCACACGAAGAAGACGGCGTCGCCGTCGCCCGCGCCGGTGATCGACCGCAGCGCACCCAGCCGCCCCTCGTCGAGAAACCTGGCGATGGGCCCCCGCGCGCCGCCCTCGGCGAGCACGACGTACCCGAGGCCGGGCGCGCCCTGCTCCCGCGCCCACTGGTTGAGCCTGTCGAAGAAGCTCCGCGGCTGCGCGCCCGCCCGCGGAGCCCGGAGCGCCCGGACCACCGCCCGCCGCCCGGCGATCGCGGAGGCGAAGACGGCGAAGCCGGAGTCGCGGAACACCTCGGTGGCGTCGGTGATCAGGAGCGGGTTGCGGAGGTCCGGCTTGTCCGTCCCGTAGCGCGCCCTGGCGTCGTCGAAGGCGATCCGCGGGAACGGCGGCGGCGTCACCTCCGCCTCGGGGCGGAACTCGGCGAACACCCCGTGGATCACCGGCTCGATGGCGGCGAACACGTCCTCCTGGGTCACGAACGACATCTCGAAGTCGAGCTGGTAGAACTCGCCCGGCGAGCGGTCGGCGCGCCCGTCCTCGTCGCGGAAGCAGGGCGCGATCTGGAAGTAGCGGTCGAACCCGGCCACCATCAAGAGCTGCTTGAACTGCTGGGGGGCCTGGGGCAGCGCGTAGAACTTCCCGGGATGCACCCGGCTCGGCACCAGGTAGTCGCGCGCCCCTTCCGGAGAGCTCGCGGTGAGGATCGGGGTCTGGAACTCGGTGAACCCGGCCTCGATCATCCGCCGGCGGATGGAGGCGATCACCCCGCTGCGGAGCAGGATGTTGCGGTGGAGTTTCTCGCGCCGGAGGTCGAGGAACCGGTAGCGCAGCCGTGTCTCCTCCGGGAACTCCGCGTCGCTGTTGACCTGCAACGGCAGCGGCTCGGCCGGCGAGAGCACGGCGAGCTCCTCCACGGCGAGCTCGATCTCCCCGGTCGGGAGCCTGGGGTTGATCGCGGAGGCCTCGCGGGCGACGACCCGGCCCGCCACCGCGATGACGCTCTCCACCTTGAGCGCCTCCGCGGTCGCCAGGTGCGAGCTGCCGGCGTGGAGCACGCACTGGGTCAGGCCATGATTGTCGCGGAGGTCGATGAACAGCAGCCCGCCGTGGTCGCGCTTGCGATGGACCCAGCCGGCCAGGCGCACCGGCCGGCCGACGTCGGCCGCCCGCAGCTGGCCCGCGGTGTGGGTGCGCAGCGCGCTGCCGGTCACGGGCGCCGCTCGCCGGCGATCCGCTCCGTCTTCTTCGCGAGCTCGCCCGTGAGGTCGGTCGCGGTCCCGGTCGCGTCGATGGCGGTCACCGCGGTGAAGCCCTGCTGCGCGAGATCGAAGAGCTGCTTGCCCACGCGCGCGCTCTTCTCCTCGAGGACGACGATCCGCCCCGAGCCGCGCAGCGCCCGCGCCTGGCTCACCGCCGCCTCCAGGGCGGGGGTGGCGCGCTCCACGAGGATCGCGTGCTTGTCCTCCGTGCGGGCGCCCGCCGGCCCGCGCTCCTCGAGGATCGAGACGATCCGCTCGAAGCCGATCGAGAACCCGGTCGCCGGCACCGGACGCCCGGTGAGCTTGCCGATCAAGTCGTCGTACCTGCCGCCCCCCGCCACGGACGATGCGTACCCCGCATACGCGATCTCGAAGATCGGTCCCGTGTAGTATCCCATCCCGCGCACGAGGGTCGGATCGAACCCGATGGCAACGGCGCCGCCGTCCGGGGCCCCGAGGGCGGCGATGATCTGCTCGAGGCCGTCCCAGACGGCGCCGTCCACCAGCGCGGACAGGGTCTGGCGCCACGCGCCCACGCTCCGCGCGCCCCCCTCCAGCAGCCCGAACAGCCGCGCGACGGGCGGGCCGGCGTGCCCGTGCTCGGCCAGCTCCCGCTCGATCCCGGCACGCCCGATCTTGTCCAGCTTGTCCAGCGCGACGAACACCGCCCCGGCATCCTCCGGGCGGAAGCCGCAGTGGCGGATCAGCCCGCCGAGGATGCGCCGGTCGTTGAGCCGGACCGTCATGCCCTGGCCCAGGCCCAGGCGCGCGAGCGCCTCGGTGGTGGCCGCGATGAGCTCGATCTCGGCGACGCTGGAGGCGGCCCCGATGATGTCGATGTCGCACTGGGTGAACTGGCGGAAGCGCCCCTTCTGCGCCCGCTCGGCGCGCCAGACGGACCCGATCTGGATCGCCCGGAACGGGTGCGGCAGCCGGCCCTGGTTGTTGGCGTAGTACCGCGCCAGCGGCACGGTGAGGTCGAAGCGCAGGCCCAGGTCGGCAAGGTCCGCCTGGTCGGCGGCGGCGGCCGCGGCCAGCTTCTCGCCGCGCTTGAGGATCTTGTAGATGAGCTTCTCGTTCTCGCCCCCGTCGCTCTTCAGCAGGAGCCTGAGACTCTCGATGGCGGGGGTCTCGATGCGCACGAATCCGTAGGCGCGGTACACCTCCAGGATGCGGTCGATCGCGCGCTCGCGGATCTCGACCTGGGCGGGCAGCAGGTCCCGCATGCCGCTCGGCGGCGAGGCGCTGAGCTTCGGGTCGGTCATCGCGTCAGTCGAGCGAGCGGCGGGAGGGTTCGAGCCAGTCGGGGCTACTCCGGCAGGGTCATGATGATCTGGGTCTCCCCCGACGTCTTGAGGAAGTTCGAGTGGCGGACGACGGCGATGATCAGCGACGGCGGGGCGCCGTCCTCGCCCGGGATGGCCCCCAGGGCGGCCATGACCCCTCCCTCGAATCCGGTGGTCACCTGCTGGAAGCGCATGCCCGTGGGGCCGCGGTACACCACGCCGAGCACGCCCCCCTCGACCTTGTTCTGGGGGACGACGATCTCCTGGACGCCGTCGCCGTCGAGGTCGACGGTGAGCGGCGTGGGCTCCATGTAGTAGAAGAAGCTGCGGCCCCCGCGCTCGATGACCCGCGTCACCTCGATCTTGGCGCTGCCGCCGCCGACGATCGACGAGGACCGCCAGATTTCCTCGTTGCCGAGATTGACCCGCAGCCGGTTGCTCTCGTCGATGAAGACGAGCGCGCGCTGGTCCTTGCCGGTGACGTTGCTGAGGGTCAGGCCGGTGGCGCGGAGCTCGCTCGGCACCGGCACCTGGCGTACCTTGGCCAGGCCGTTACCCTTGATGGTCACCTGGGCCATCTTGCCCTTGCCGAAGAACGTATCGGCGCTGTACGGCTGCGACCAGAGGGTCTGCTTGACGCCGGTGCCCTTCTCGTCGACGGCGACGAGGAACGAGTCCTCCTGATCGACGATGGCCGTCGGACTGCCGCTGGCCGCGCTGATGATGAACGACGAGAGGCCGGCCCTGGACGAGAAGCGGTTGGCCACCACCTCGAGGCTCCCCGAGCCCGTGAGGTCCGCGAGCTGGACGGAAATCACGAGGCCGAGCGACCGCGCGTAGTACGTCCAGTCGGCCTCCAGGGCCTTGCCGACGATCTTGTAGACCCACACCCGCTCGCCGTCGGTCACGACCATGCGGGGGATCTGGTCCCTGGCGCCCATCGAGACGTCCATGGAGACGACGACGAACGGGAAGCGCTGCACCTCGGCCAGCGGAATCGTGTCCGCGGCGCTCGAGTAGTTGCCGCTGCCCTCCACGAGGCCGCCGAGCAGCCGGGCCAGCAGCGAGCGCGGCTTGCGCTCGGCCGTGGCCGCCGCCTGGTTGCGGTCGCCCGCCGAGAACCGGCCGGGCGGCACGGGCTTGACGGACGCCGGCACGAAGAAGGCCGTGCTGAGCGTCGGCTCCGGGCGGCCCGAGCCGAACATGCGCACGTCCATGAACGGCTTGCGCTGCACCTGGCGGAACTGGATGGCCAGGATGGTGTCGGCCTTGAAGCGCTCGGCCGCCTCGCGCACGCCCTTGCCGGCGAGGAACTCGTCGGGCTTGACGTTGCTCTGCGCCAGCCAGAGCGCGATCTGGTCGCCGGGGACGACCTGGAAGCGGCCCGTGCGGCTCAGCCCTTCGTAGACCTCGGTGGTGGCCGCCTCGACCAGATTCTGCCTGACGCCCGTCTCCGCCAGCGAGACGAGGACCACCCGTACCTTGCCCGAGGGCACCCGGACGCGGTCGCCCGGCCTGGCGCCGTCGCCGTCGTAGCGCGCGACGGAGTAGCCCTCGAGGACCTGGGTCACCGTTGCCTGGCCCACGATCTGCTCGGCGCGGCCCAGGAGCTGTCCCGTCTTCGGGTGGCGGATCTCGCGCCCCTCCTGGAAGACCTCGAGGCCGAGCCCGGGCTGCACACCGCTGCGGCGCGGCAGCGAGAGCGTGAGGCTCTTGCCCTGGATCTCGAGGACGTCACCCTCGAGGCGCGGGAACAGGGCCAGGGCGCCGTCGACGAGCGCGCTCAGGGACACGGGGGGCGGGGCGTTCGGCTCCGCTTGCTGAGGGGCCGTCTGGGCCCAGGGGGTGGCCGCGGCGGCGAGCACGCCAAGCCCAGCGCACGCGAGGAAAATCGAGGGCCTGCGGCGAGGCATCCCGCCCACTATACCACGCGTGTCGCGCGGAAAACGCCGGGGCCCGGAAGACGTCCCGGGCCCCGGCGGACTGCCAGGAGCGATTGCTAGTGGCTTACCAGCTGAACCGCACTCGCGCGGCCAGGGTTTGAATGTTCTTCGGATCGCTGTTGTCGCGAGCGATCCCGGTGCCCACGCACGCCGCGTTGGGCTGGGCAACGGCCGTCAGAACAGATCCCGCCGGCGGGGACGGTGGAACAGGAATCGCGACACTGACCGAGCACGCGTTCCCGCCCGCGGTGTTGCCTGAGACCGTGAACGCGCTGGCCATCGCCGACCCCGTCCACATGTAGCCGTAGACTGCATCGAACACGAGGCCCGGCGCAATGGTATAGCTGAAGCCGACGTCCATCTCCGTACCGATGTTGCTATGCCGGCCAGCGGAGCCACCCACCACCGACGGGATGACACCGTTGGTGTTCGTGATCACGCTGCCGACCGACGTGCCGCTCGGACCCGACGTGTCGACCTTCTCCATCGTCCACTGTTGGGACACCGCGATACGCGGAACGAAGGCCGGCGTCACCGCGTAGGACGCCCTCGCGGCGAGGCGCATGAGACCGTACTTGTCGTAGCCGATGCTTTGGAACGGAGACAGACCCGGGACACTCTCGTACAGCCCGTTGAAGTAGTCGATGTTGAGAGACTGGATCTCGAACCAGCCGAAGCTATAGCCGCTGTCCGTGGCGATCGGCTGGTAGTAGCGTACCGTGCGACGCGGGTCGCGGATGTCCTGCCGCGCGTTGTTGCCCGAGGAGGCGGCTACCAGACCCTCGACCAGCAGCGGCCCGGCCTGCCAGCCGCCGCGGACGTCCAGGAGCCAGGCCGACATCTTCTGGTCCCGCAAGCAGGAGACCGTCCCGATGCCCGCAGCGTTCGGCACGCACGCCTGATCACCGCCGCCGATGTTGAAGGGAGATCCCACGGCACCCGTGAACGTACTCGCTGCCGGACCGACGGCGAACGGACCGACGCCGGCCACGACCTGCCGGGTGCCCCACTGGTAGAAGAACGTGGGGTCGAGGTTGAAGGCGCCCCACCGCCACTTGGAGTCGAAGCCGATGGTGTAGCGCTGCTCAACAGCGTCAGGGTAGGTGTAGCTCGGTGTCCCGACCTTGGCGACCGGGTACCCGGCGTTGGGGACCGGGAACACGTTGCCGTTGGCCGTTGCGCCGGAACCGACCGCGCCGATGGCGGGTACCGTCATCACGGTATTGCAGGGTAGAACCGGGATGGCATTGGTGCCGGCACCGAACTGGGTTCCTCCAGCGAGCACGTTGCCGTACACGCTGCCGGCGGGCGCCGCGAGCACACCGGTGCAGTTCAACGGCGTGGCGAGCGGCCCGATGCCGCTGGTGCCCTGACCGCCCTTGGTGAGGAAGCGCGTACCGAAGTAGGTCGGGCCCACCAGCCGCGCGTACGAGAAGAGCGGCTTGATGTCCAGGCCCTTGAACGGCGTGAGCTCGACCATGAAGAACGTGGCGAAGTCGTCGCCACGGATGAAGTTGTCGACCGCGCCGGTCGACTGCTCCTCGATCTGCGCGAAGGTGAACTGCAGCGCGAGCTGCGGACTGACCCGGCTGGTGATGTTCAGGCCCGCGAAGTCACTCTGGGCCAGGAGGCCCGCCTTGTAGTGGACCTGGAAGGGCTGGGCACCGAGACGCACCCGCGTCGCCCACGGGATCCACGGCAGGTCGAACTCCGTGTAGGCCCACTTGATCTCGAGGGCACCTTGCGTGTCCGTGTTGAGCATCCAGCCCGCCGTCTCGCCGAAGCGCTGCGGGAAGGACCCCTGGGTGCCGGCCGCACCGGTCGCGGTGCCGCCAAGGCTCCCGACGGCTCCGGCGTTACCGGTCTGCCCGAACGCTTCGTCCAGCTCGAGACCGAGGACGAACTTGGTGGTCCCGAGCTCGGCCACGATGTCTGGCCGTACGCGCACGCGGCCGTACCATTCCTGGTCCGACGCGCGCGTGTAGTTGTTGTCGATGATGCTCTGGTTCCGCGTGTACGACGTGATGTTGTCGACGAACCCCGTGATCGTCACCTTTGGCTGTGGCTGGGCCAGGACGACAGACGGCGCCAGCAGGGTGACGAGCGCGAGGAAGGCGACAACGGTGAGGGCTGTTCGCCTCATACCGCCTCCTCATGTGGATGGTGCGATGCTTCGACAGCGGTCCCGCGTTGGCCAACACCAACACCAGCAGTACGGCACTCAACCAGGAGACACCAGACAGCGGGCGACGCCCCCCGTTCTACCGTAGCGGCGCTACGGCGGTCAAGAAAATGTTTCTTCGGCCATAAAGTACTGATTTATCGGCAATTATCCGTGCGCAAAGCGGGTGTCCGCGCGTCGGGCGCCCTGCTAGACTGCCCGTCGAGATGACCCCGATCCAGCCTGGCTGGCGACGATGGCTCGTGCGGGGCCTGGTCTCGCTGGTCTCCCTCGCCGTCGTGCTGCTCGGCCTCGAGGGGCTCCTGAGATCCCGCCCGACCCTGCTCGGCGACGGCTTCGCCAATGGCGCCCTCAGCAGGTACACCGCGCGCGCCGGCGGCATCTACTACAGCGACCGGCAGCTGCGCATGCACTTCATGATCCCCGATCTCACGACGACCATGTACGCCAATGGCTACGTGTGGCAGCACGGCACGGACGCCCTCGGCTTCCGCAACCGTCCGCTGCACGTGCCGGCCGAGGTGATGCTGCTGGGCGACTCGATCGTCTACGGCCAGGGCGTCGAGTTCCCCGACACGCTCGGCGCGCAGCTCGAGCGGCTGTCGGGCCGCACCGTCGCGAACCTCGGGCGCCAGGGCGACTGCGCCTACCAGGAGGCCTATCTGCTGACGGCCTTCGTGGACGTCTTCAAGCCGCGCTGGGTGTTCTACGTGTTCTCGCCCAACGACATCGTCGACCTGTACGTCTACCTGAGCGACCAGGCCATGCGGGACTTCGTGGCACAGCCGGTGGCCGCGATCACGTATCCCGCCCGCGTGGAGCCGGCGAAGGCCCTGGCCGAGCGGGAGCGGCGGCTGCGCCGGCGCCCGCTGCTGCAGAAGATCGAGGACGGCTCGTACGTGATGAAGATGTTCCGCTGGCTGGCCTCCGAGGTGCGGAAGCGCCGGGCCACGAGCTTCCAGCAGGCGGCGATCACGCTCAACGCCCCCCGCCGGCAGGCCGACGCCGTCGACGTCTCGCACGATCCGGGCTCGCTCGGCTGGCGCTACACCGCCCACGCCATCGCCTACATGCACCTCGTGGCCTCGCGCGCGGGGGCGCGGCTGGTGGCGGTCTCGCTCGGCGACCGCGCCCAGAGCGATCTCGTCCGCGCGAGCGCCGCGCGCGCGGGCGTGGCCTACCTCGACGCCCGCGAGGTCGTCGAGGCCGGCGACTCCTGGCTCCCGCGCGACGGCCACCTCTCCCCCGCCGGCGCCCGCCACCTCGCCACCCTCGCCGCCGATTTCATCGCCCGCGACCCCTCCGCCACCCGCTGAACGAGTTCCAGCTCACCGACGCCTCCGAGGAACTACTCGCCCAGGGCCCGCAGGCGCTGGATGGCGGCGGCGCCGAAGGCGGTCGCGGGGTCAAGGTCGCGCGTCCGGCGCAGGGCCAGGCGCGCGTCCTCGCTGCGGTTCTGCGCGAGGAAGACCAGGGCGAGATGGTAGTAGGCGGCCTGCATCTGGGGCTCGAGGCTGAGGGCGAAGCGCAGCTCGGCCTCCGCCTCGGCGTAGCGCTTGAGGTTGTAGAGGGCCAGGCCGAGGTTCTGGTGCGCCACGTCGGGCGCGGTGAGCGTGGGCAGCGCCAACACCCGGCGATACGCTGTCACCGCCTCCTCCCAGCGCTGCTGCTCCGCCAGCGCGATGGCGATGTTCAGCCGGGCTTCCGCGTACTGCGCGTCGATGCCGGCCGCGCGCTCGAACTCGGCGAGCGCGAGCTCGGCGTTGGCCATCTGGTTCAGGTAGAGCAGGCCGAGCGCGTTGTGGTAGACGGCGAGGGTGGGGTCGAGACGGATCGCCTCCTGGAAGGCGTTGAGGGCCACGACGGTCTGCCCGGCGCGGAAGCCGGCGAGCCCGCGCTCGTAGGCGTCGCGAGCCTGCAGCGCCTGCGTCTCGGAGACCCGGCCGAGCGGGCTCGCGCATCCCGCGCCCAGGACGGCGAGGGCCAGTGCCGTTGCCAGCAGCCCGCGATTCATGTAGCCTTCCGTGTCGTGCCCACCTACGAGTACCAGTGCGACGCCTGCCACCAGGTCTTCGAGGTCCGGCAGCGCATCACCGAGAGCCCGCTGACCCGCTGTGAGGCCTGCGGCGGCAGCGTCCGCCGCCTGCTCTCCGCGGCGCCGTTCATCCTTAAGGGCGAGGGATGGTACGTCACCGACTATCCCTCCGAGGCCCGGAAGAAGGCGAAGGCGTCGGAGAAGAGCACCACCGAGACCAAGGCCGAGACCAGGGCCGAGACCAAGCCGGAGAGCAAGCCCGCGACTGCGGAGAAATCTAGCACCTCGGCTAGTACCTCGGCAGGGAGCGAAGGGTCGAGCTCCTCGAACGGCGCGCCCGCGAAATCGTCCGACTGACGAGCACGCGCGTGCCGCGGCGCGCCCGGAGCGCCGCCGCGGCGCTGCCCTCCCGCACCACGATCTCCAGCCGCTCCCGCGAGCCCACCAGCCCGCCCAGCCGCCCCCGCGCGAGGTCGCCGTACGTGCCGACGAGCGGCAGCCGCCGCCCGGCGATCGCGATCTCCAGCGGCGTGCCCAGGCGCGCGAGCGTCGCAGCGCCCACGGACGTGATGAGGTTGCCGAAGCGGTCGGCGTGCAGCACCACGCCGGCCACGCGCCGCGGCCCCTCCAGCACCTCCGGCCAGAGCAACCGCACGGGATCGTCCACCGCCGGCCCGAAGCGGTCCGGCGCCAGGCCGAGCGCGAGACGGGCCGCCGCCGGCGCGAAGACGTCGCGGCCGTGGAAGGTCCGGCTCACGGTGGCGGCCTGCCAGCGGCGCTCGCTGAGCTCGAAGGCCCGCCAGTCCTCGCCGGCGAGGAACGGGGTGAAGAGGCCGTTGTCGGGGCCGACGAAGCGCTGCCCGCGGGCCGTCACCACGATCCCCCGGCGTGCGGTGCCGACGCCCGGGTCCACCACGGCCACGTGCACGGTGCCCGCGGGGAAGCGGGCGGCCGCCGCCTCGAGCGTGAGCGCCGCCTCCACCACGTCGTGGGCCCCGACGTCGTGGGTGACGTCCACGAGGTGCGCGCCGGGCGCCAGCGAGAGGACGGCCGCTTTCATCTCCGCCACGTAGCTGTCGCGCGTCCCGAAGTCCGTGGTCAGCGTGAGAAGCGGCAGCATGGCCCCCGACCGACTCAGCGGTCGCGGTCGACGACGAAGTCGGCGATGAGGGCGAGCGTCTCGCGCTCCTCGGACGGCGGGAAGACCGCGAGATCGGCCTTGGCGCCCTGCGCGTAGGCGTGGGCGCGCGCGAGCGCATAGTCCACGCCCTCGTGGTCGAGCACGACGCGGCGGATCTCCTCGACCTCGGCCGCGGTCAGGGCGCGCTGGCGCAGGAGCGTGCGCACGCGCTCGGCCTGGCCGGGCGTCACCCGCTCGAGCATGGCGATGAGGGGCAGCGTGCGCTTGCCCTCGCGCAGGTCCGCGCCGATCGCCTTGCCGAGGCGGTCCTGGTCGGCGTTGAAGTCGAGCGAGTCGTCGGAGATCTGGAACGCCACGCCGATGTCCACGCCGTAGCGCGTGAGCGCCTCCAGCTGCGCGTCGGGCACGCCCCCCAGCAGGGCGCCGATGCGGCAGCACGCCGACATGAAGGACGCCGTCTTCTGGGTGATGATCCTCAGATAGTCGGCCTCGGTGGTCACGCCGCTGCGCTTGCGCTCGAGCTGGAAGACCTCGGCCTCGGTCATGGACACCGTGGCCCGGGCCAGGGTCTCCAGGACCCCCCGGTCGTTGTCGCGCACGAGCATGGCGAACGACTTGGAGTAGAGATGATCGCCGACGAGGACGGAGGCGTCGTCGCCCCACTGCGCGTTCGCCGACGGCCGGCCGCGCCGCAGCGGCGCCTGGTCGACCACGTCGTCGTGGATCAGGGTGGCGGTGTGCAGCAGCTCGACCACGCACGCCAGGCGCGTGGCCCGCGGGCCGCGGTAGCCGGCCAGGCGCGCGGCCAGGAGCAGGAGCGTCGGGCGCAGGCGCTTGCCGCCGGCCCCGGCGATGTAGGCGCCCATCTCCTGGATGAGGACCACGGGGGAGTCGAGGGCCAGCGCGATCTCGGCCTCGACGGCCTTCAGGTCGTCGCCCACCAGACCGGTGACGCGCTCCTTCAAGACCCGCTCGAGGGTGGGGGTCGGCACGGGCGCGGCGCTACTTGAGGACGGCTCGGTCCTTGACGTGGATCTGCGCGCCGGAGGCGACGGTCTGGATCTCGGCCACCGAGAACCGGTCGCGCACCTCGGTCACCCGGGCGACGGCGACCTCCTCGTCCAGGTCGCCCAGCACCTCGCCGGTCACCGGATGCACGATGGGGACGCGGTCGCGCCGCAGGCTCACCAGCGAGCCGGGTCGGAGACCGTCGGCGGCGACGAGGTCGACGACGATCCGCGACGTGTCGACGTAGACGACGTAGCCCTGCTTGGCCCCCGGCGCCGCGACGCCGCTCGCGGCGGACCGGCCTCTGGCCCCCGGCGCCACGGCCGCCGTGGTCACCGGGCGCGGGGCGCTGGCCGCGTCGCCGCCCGTCGCATACGGCACGCCCTGGCGCGGGCTGATCTTGCCCCCGCCGGGCGGCGGCCCGTACTTCGCGACGACCTCGGGCGTCGCGATGACGGAGCGCTGGCCGCGGACCAGGCTCTTGAACGTCGTCGGGATCTTGTCCTCCTCGACCCAGATGTACTCGGGCTCGCTCGGGATGTCGCCGAAGCGGGGGTTCTGCACGAGGAGCCAGCGGGACTCCGCCGACTTGATGGCCACCGAGGGCTCGGGCCGGTCGGCGACGCCGAGCACGCGACGGGTCAGGGCACAGCCGCTCGACACCGCCATCGCGGCGAGCGCGATGACCAGGACACGCCTGAGGGTCATGCGGGGCTTACCATAGCACACCTCAATCATTTCACCGCTCGCCCGGGCGCGCTCCGCGCGCCCACCTCACACCCCGTTCGGCTCGCGGGGATCGGGCTCCGCCCTCCGGCCCCGCTCACCTCACACCTCAATCATTTCACCGCTCGCCCGGGCGCGCTCCGCGCGCCCACCTCGCACCCCGTTCGGCTCGCGGGGATCGGGCTCCGCCCTCCGGCCCCGCTCACCTCACACCTCAATCATTTCACCGCTCGGCCGGGCGCGCTCCGCGCGCCCACCTCACACCCCGTTCGGCTCGCGGGGATCGGGCTCCGCCCTCCGGCCCCGCTCACCTCACACCTCAATCCTCGGCCCGCGGCTCCCAGGGGAACCGCTGCTCCTCGAGGGCGCTCGGGGGCACGAGGGCCTGGCGCCGCGAGAACAGCGGGGTGCCGGTGACTCCCGAGATCCACGTGGCGTCGAGGTACTTCACGCCGTTGCGCTCGAGCAGCACGGGCACCAGCCAGGCCGACACCTCGAGGGTGGCCGCCATCTGGACGGCGCGCTCGGGCTGGGCGAGCACCTCCTCGACGCGCAGGGCCTGCTTGGCCAGCGCGTCGGTCACCACCAGCGGGTCGACGACCACGAAGCGCTTGGAGCGCTCGAGCGCGCTGGCCAGCATGAAGGGGATCCGCCGGGCGTCGCCCGGAGACTGCGAGAGATCGAGGAGCGGGGTGATGGCCAGGCGGATGCGGCCCCGGGTGATGCGCACGCCGTCCTCGACGCGCGGCGCAGGCGCGGTGGGCGCCGCGATGAACACCGCCTCCGAGAAGTTCGCCTGCACTCGCCGGATCTGCGCGTACCCGAGCACCTGCTCGTAGCGCCCGAGCGTCTTGCCCGTGATGGGATGCACGAAGCTCCCGGCCTTGCGGAACACCGTCAGCTCCTGGCCCGGCACGGCGCCGGCGCGGGCGCCGATGTCGACGTAGACGACCTCGGCGTTGATCGCCGCCACCAGGCCCTCCACCGGCTGGAACGCCTTGATGAAGTCGTTCGCCATCAGCGAGAAGGTGGCGCCGACCTGGTCGGCGGTCCCTCCGGGGGCCGGCGCGGCGACGGACAGGAGGAGGACGAGGGTGGCGAGCGCGAGCGCCGCGGGCCCGCGCCGGCTCAAAACGTCACCGACGGCTGGTGCACGCCGAACACGGCCCGGAGCCGGTCGCAGATCTCCCCGAGCGTGACCGAGGCCTCCACGGCCTCCACGATGAGGGGCATCAGGTTGGCGCGGCCCCGTGCCGCCGTCTCGAGCGCGTCCAGCGCCCGCGCGGCGGCGCCGGCGTCGCGGGCGGCACGCAGGCGCTCGACCCGCTCGACGAGGGGCCCGCCGACGCCGGCGTCGAGCTGGAAGAGGGCGGGCTGCGGGTCGTCGCCGGTGACGAACTCGTTGACCCCGACGACCACGCGCGCGCGGTCCTCGACCTCGCGCTGCCAGCGGTAGGCGGCGTCCTGGATCTCGCGCTGCATGAAGCCGATCGCCGCCACCGCCCCGCCGAGCTCGTCGATCTTCGCCAGGTAGGCCCCGGCCGCCTCCTCGATGTCGCGGGTCAGGCGCTCGACGGCCCAGGAGCCGCCGAGGGGATCGGCGACCGCGGCCAGGCCGGACTCGTGGGCGAGGATCTGCTGGGTGCGTAGCGCGATGCGCACGGCGCGCTCGGTGGGCAGGGCCAGGGCCTCGTCCATCGAGTTGGTGTGCAGCGACTGGCAGCCGCCGAGCACGGCCGCCAGCGCCTGCACGGTGACGCGCGCGATGTTGTTCTCGGGCTGTTGCGCGGTGAGCATGCTGCCCGCGGTCTGGGCGTGGAAGCGGAGCATCATCGAGCGCGGATCGCGCGCGCCGAAGCGGTCCCGCATGATCCGCGCCCACAGCGCGCGGGCGGCGCGGAACTTCGCGACCTCCTCGACGAGGTCGTTGTGGGCGTTGAAGAAGAACGAGAGCTGGGGCGCGAACTCGTCCACCGCGAGGCCGGCCGCGCGCGCCGCCTGCACGTAGGCCACCGCGTTGGCCAGGGTGAAGGCCACCTCCTGCACCGCGGTGCACCCGGCCTCGCGCATGTGGTAGCCGGAGATCGAGATGGTGTTCCAGCGCGGCACGTGCTCCCGGCCGTAGGCGAACATGTCCGTGACCAGCCGCATCGACGGGCCTGGCGGGAAGATGTAGGTCCCGCGGGCGATGTACTCCTTGAGGATGTCGTTCTGGGTGGTGCCGGTCAGCCGCGCCACGGCCACGCGCTGCCGCCGCGCGGTGGCCACGTAGAGCGCCAGCAGGATCGACGCCGTCGCGTTGATGGTCATCGACGTCGACACCCGGTCCAGCGGGATGCCCTCGAAGAGGTCCTGCATGTCCTCCAGCGCGGCGATGGAGACCCCGACCCGGCCGACCTCGCTGCGCGCCAGGGCCGTGTCGGGGTCGTAGCCCATCTGGGTCGGGAGATCGAAGGCGACGGACAGCCCGGTCTGGCCCTGGTCGAGGAGGAACCGGTAGCGCTTGTTCGTCTCCACGGCCGAGCCGAACCCGGCGTACTGGCGCATCGTCCAGAGGCGCCCGCGGTACATCGTCGGGTGCACGCCGCGCGTGAACGGGAACTCCCCCGGCGCCGGAAGATCACCCTCGCTCGTGAGCGGCGAGTCCGCCGCGCGATAGACGATCTTCAACGACGTGCCCCACGTGGTGAGCCGCTCGGCCGGCTTCGTCGACTCCCCGTCGCTCGTGCTGCGCTCGCTCATCCTCTCACCACGCAGCCCCCTCCGAGCTCAGAGCGGGAGGTTGCCGTGCTTGCGGGGCGGGTTGCTGTCGCGCTTGGTGTGCAGCAGCGCGAGGGCCGCGCACAGGCGCGCGCGCGTGTCGCGGGGCTGGATGACCTCGTCGACGTAGCCGCGCTCGGCGGCCACGTACGGGTTGGCGAACTTCTCCCGGTACTCGCGGATCCGCTCCTCGCGGAGCGCGGCGCCGTCGGCGGCGGCCTCCATCTCCCGGCGATAGAGGATGTTCACGGCACCCTCGGGCCCCATCACGGCGATCTCCGCCGTGGGGTACGCGAGGTTGACGTCGCCCCGGATGTGCTTGGAGGACATGACGCAGTAGGCGCCGCCGTAGGCCTTGCGGGTGATGACGGTGAGCTTGGGCACCGTCGCCTCGCAGAAGGCGTAGAGGAGCTTGGCGCCGTGCTTGATGATCCCGCCGTACTCCTGCGCCGTCCCCGGCAGGAAGCCCGGCACGTCCTCGAAGGTCACCAGCGGCAGGTTGAAGCAGTCGCAGAAGCGCACGAAGCGGGCGGCCTTGAGCGAGGCGTTGATGTCGAGACAGCCCGCCAGGTGGGCCGGCTGGTTGGCCACGATCCCCACCGGGCGGCCGCCGAGGCGGCCGAAGCCCACGATGACGTTGGGAGCGAAGCCGGCGTGCACCTCGAAGAAGTACCGGTCGTCGAGGACGGGGCGGATGATGTCGAGGATGTCGTAGGGCTTGTTGGGCTGCGGGGGCACGATCGACTGCAGCGCCTCGTCGCGACGGTCCACCGGGTCGAGGGTGGGACGCAGCGGCGGGTCCTCGACGTTGTTCGCGGGCAGGAACGTCATGAGCTCGCGGATGAGGGCCAGGCACTCCTCCTCGCCGTCGGCGGCGAAGTGCGCGACCCCGGAGGTCGTGGCGTGGGTGGTGGCCCCCCCCAGCTCCTCCGCGGACACGCTCTCGTGGGTGACGGCCCGGATGACGTCGGGCCCCGTCACGAACATGTTCGACGTGCCCTTCACCATGAAGACGAAGTCGGTGATGGCGGGCGAGTAGACGGCCCCGCCCGCGCACGGGCCCATGACGGCGGAGATCTGCGGGACGACCCCCGAGGCCAGGGTGTTGCGCAGGAAGATATCGGCGTAGCCCGCGAGGGAAACCACCCCCTCCTGGATGCGCGCGCCGCCGGAATCGTTGAGGCCGACGACGGGCGCGCCCGTCTTCATGGCCAGGTCCATGATCTTGCAGATCTTCCGGGCGTAGGCCTCGGACAGCGACCCGCCGAAGACGGTGAAGTCCTGGGCGAACACGAAGACCGGCCGGCCGTGGATCAGCCCGGAGCCGGTGACGACGCCATCCCCCGGGATCCGCTGCTCGGCCATCCCGAAGTCGTGGGTCTGGTGGACGACGAAGCGGTCGACCTCGAGAAAGGTGCCCGGATCGAGCAGCAGGTCGAGCCGCTCGCGCGCGGTCTTCTTGCCGGCCTTGTGCTGGCGCCGGATGCGGTCCTCGCCCCCGCCAAGGTCGGCATGGGCGTCGCGGCGGGCGAGCTCGTCGAAACGATCCTGGAGGGACATCGCGCTCCTGTTCGGGGGCTGTTCGAGTATAGGAAGCCCGTGCTCACGAAGTCAATGGATTTATTGACTTTCGGCGCGCTCCCGGCGATCATTCCCCTTCCATGCCCTTCTGGGTCCAGGTCATCCTCGTCCTCTGCGCGATCGCGCTCACGGCGGCGCTCGTCCCCGTGCTCATCGCGCTCAGGCGGACCGCCCAGCAGGCCGAGCGCGTGCTGGTCTCGGTGGAGCAGGAGCTGGCCCCGCTGGCCGCCGAGGTCCGGCGCCTGGCCGCCGAGGCCGAGGCGCTCACGCGCGAGACCCGCCTGGAAGTCGAGCGGCTCGGCGCGATCACGGACCGCGCCGGCGAGGTGGCCGAGGGCGTCGGCCGCGTGGTGACGGCCCTCGCGGGGCTCACCCGCGCCGGCCAGGTCGTCGGCGTGGCCCACGCCATCAAGACGGGGATCGACGTGTTCGTGCATCGGCTGCGCAGGCAGCAGGGAGACGGCAACCATGGCGAGTGAGCGGACGGACGCGGCGGGCTACCTGGGGTGGTTCCTCTTCGGCGCGGCGGTCGGCGCGGTGGCGGCGTTCCTCACCACGCCGCGGACGGGGCGCGAGGCGCGCGAGCTGCTGGTGGAGCGCGGCGGCGAGGTCGCCAAGCGCGCGCAGGAGGTGGCCGACGAGGCGCAGCGCCGCGCGCAGGCGATGGCCACGGACGCCCAGGGACGCGCCAGCGAGTGGCTCGACAAGAGCCGCGAGATGCTCGAGGAGCAGACCCAGCGCCTGGTGACGGCGTTCGAGGCCGGCCGCGAAGCGATGCGGGACGAGATCAAGAAGTGGAGCACCACGGCCGCCCCGCGTGGCTGAGGTCGAGCTTCCGGACCCGCGCGAGCTCGAGGAGCGCCGCGATCGGACGTTCAGCCGCCGCGTGGCGCTGACCACCGCGGTCTACGCGGTGGTGCTCGCGATCGCCTCGCTGGGAGGCAGCCACGCCATGAAGGAGATGCTGCTCGGCCAGCAGCAGGCCTCCGACCAGTGGGCCTTCTACCAGGCTAAGGTCATCCGCGAGCACCTCAACCGCGCCCAGAAGCTCACCCTCGAGGCCCAGCTCGGCGAGCCGTCGGGCCTCAAGCCCCCCGAGCGCGCCAAGCTCGAGGCCCTCGCGCGGCAGTTCGGCGCCGAGGAGGCGCGGCTGGCGGCCGACAAGAAGCAGATCGAGAAGGAGGCGCGCAAGCTGGAGCAGGCGCGGGATCACGCGCGCGACCGCGATCCCTACTTCGAGTATGCGGAGGTCTTCCTGCAGATCGCGATCGTCACCGCCTCGGTGTCGATCCTGGCCGCCTCACGGTCGGTGTTCGGCTTCTCGCTCGTGCTCGCGATCCTGGGCGCGCTCACCACCCTCAACGGCTTCGTGCTCGTCACCCGGCTGCCTTTCCTGCATTGACCGAGATCGGGGGGAGCGAGCGCCGCTCCCCCCGATGGCCCCCCTGTACGCGTCCGCGGTTCTTCAACCACGCGTTCGGACTGGTGCGCCGGCGAAGCCGGCGTTCGAGCACCCTGGCCCCTGCCGCGCCGGCGCGCCGCGACTAGTCTTTCGACGCGCTGGCGGCGGCGGTGGCCTGGAAGAAATCGCGGAGGCGGGCGGAGGTGATCACGGCTTCGGCGAGACGGTCGACGGCTTCGTGCACGGCGCGCTCGATGCCCGGCAGGAAGGCGGCGTCGTTGTCGCCGGCGGTCCTGGTCGACGAGAAGCCATGGCCCGTCACCTTGCGGCGGAATACCTCGATCCCGTGCGCCGACTGGAAGTACAGGAGCAGCTCGATGTCGTACGTGCTCTTCGCCTCGGCCCCGACGAGACTGGGCGCGAAGTGGATGTCGATGGTGCTGCCGCCCAGCGCGATCCACAGCACGCCCACCGCCTTCGCCTGCTCCAGGGACTGCGGCGTCGGCGGTGATCGGAGGACCTCGACCTTCGTGAAGAGCTTGCCGAGACTCGCCTCGATGAGCGGCGCCGCCGCGCGGCCGACGAGGAACTCGTAAGTCTTCCGGGCGCCGTGACGCGTGCTCAGCTGCGTCTCCTCGACGTGATTGCGCAGCTTCTCGGCGATGAACAGGGCCACCGTGACGTCGAAGACCTCGCCGGGGGCGGGCTCGATGGAGCGCGCCTCCTGCTGCAGGTGCAGCTTCGCGGGCGAGCAGGCGGCGGCGAGCAGGATCGCCACCGCGAGCCCGATCACGCGGCCGCCCGCCAAGGGTGTCATTCGCTCTTCACACACCGGAACCCGAACACGATCGCGGCGGTCGCGGGCGGGGCCGCGCCACGCGTGGTCGTGCGGAGGAAGACGGGGGCGTCGAAGGCCGAGCCGCCCCGCAGGACGCGCTGCTGCCCGGCCGCCGGCCCCGGCGGATCCTGCTCCGGCGCGCTCGCGTAGTAGCGCGCGTCGAACCAGTCGGCCACCCACTCCCAGGCGTTGCCCGCCAGGTCCAGGGCATCGTAGGGGCTCGCGCCGCTCTGGTAGGCCGCGGCCGCGCTCGTCCCGGCGACCATGAGGTCGCCGTTGGCGTTGATCGGCAGCCATCGCGCGCCCCACGGATACCGACGGCCGTCGTCGTCGCGCGCGGCCTTCTCCCACTCGGCCTCGGTGGGCAGCCGCTTCTGCGTCCACTTGCAATACGCCTCGGCATCGTGCCAGGAGACCTGCACGACCGGATGCGTGGGATTCACGGAGCCGCCGGGCCCGACGGGCGAGCGCCACCACGCGCCGTCGATCGGCTCGAGCTTGCGGCTCTTCTGGAACGGCTGCTGCCACACGAGCCCGCGATGGTCGCGCTCGGCGGTCGTCCGGTAGCCCGTCGCCTGCACGAACCGCTCGAACATCGCGTTGGTGACCTTCGTGCGGTCGACGTAGAAGCCGCCGACGGTGACGCGACGGCGCGGCCCCTCGGCGGCGAAGAAGTCGCGGCAGCTCGGTCGTCCCAGCGCGGCGGCGACTCCCGGGGCCAGCGGCTTCTTGAGGCACTCGTCGACCGCCGCGTCGATCTCCTCCGGCGCGCTGCCCATCCCGAACGGGCCGGCGGGCACCCGCACCATCTCGGCGCCGTCCTCGCCTCGGATGACCTTCGGCGGGCCCAGGGGCTGGATGTCGATCTCCACGGGCGTCGCCTGGTCCGCGGCGATGCGCACGACCTGCTCCCAGGGCGCGAAGCCGTCCTTCCGCGCCTTGAGCTGGTAGGTCCCGACCGGAACACCCGCGAAGACGGTGGCCACGCCTGGGGTCGTCACCCCGCTGCGGTCGGCGAACGTGAGCTCGATGCCCGGGAGCCTGGCCCGGACCTCGAGGGTGCCGACGGCGCGGCGGTACCGGGCCGTGTCGCCCGCGGAGCCGGTCGGCAGCGGGACTCCCGGCGTCATGAAGACGAACTGGCCTTCGCCGTCCAGCTTTCCGTACTGCGGCGTCATCTTGCCGCCCGAGTCCCGCGCGACCCGCTCCTCGACCCACGCCGCCAGCTTCGCCGCGGTGATGATGCCCCGGCGCTCGGTGTCGGCGTTGCCCCGCAGCCCGTCGAGGAGCCGCCGCGTGAAGAGCCCGTGGCCGTTCTCCTCGATCGCCCGCTCGCCTCGGCGGCCCGCGGTGAGGACCTGCACCACGGGCTCCCGTAGCACGGAGGCCAGGTACTCGTCGGGCGGACGGTTGACGTCCGAGTCGCTCGGCCCGCGCGTGAGGGCGAAGCCCGAGAAGCACACGTCGAGGATGAAGAGCACGTGCTTCGCCTTCACCCTGAGCCCGATGCGCTTGACGTCGTCCATGGCGATCGACGTGAAGGCGAGCGCCTGGGGATCGGCGTCGACCGGCAGCAGGTAACCCTCCTGGCCGCTCTTGATCTCCGCGGTCTCGCCGTGCCCGGCGAAGAAGATCAGGAGGCGGTCCTCGGGGCCCATGGCGGCGAAGTCCCGGTAGAGGACCTGCTCGATCCGCGCCCTCGTCGAGGCGCCGTCGAGCAGGATGCGCGTGTTCGCCCCGGGAAAGCCGAGCTGGGGCAGGAGATCGGCAATGGCCTGGGCGTCGGCCACGGCGTAGTTCAGCTGCGGGCGCACCTTCTGATAGGCGTTGATGCCGATCACGAGCGCCCACGAGGAGCGATAGAAGCCCGTGTCGCCGGACACCTTCGGGGTCTGGACGCGGACGTCGCGGGTCTGGGGCGAGGCGGGCGAGGCGCCGCCGATCAGCCAGAGGAGAGCGAGGGCCAGAGGCGGGGCGTGGCGGCGCAGCTGCCGCACCAGCGGTCGGCGCGTCCGGTAGTCCTTCGCCGCGGCGGGGTCAACGTCGCGCTGCACGACCGGGGGCTCCCTGGACTGACCGGTCCTGTCCGAGAACCGGGGTCCGCGTCAGAAGTTGTAGAGGATGGTGACGGCGCCCGTGTTCGCCGTCAGGCCCGTGACGCCCAGGGTCGTCCGCCAGCCCGCATCGATGCCGAGGTCGGTGGCGATGAAGTAGGTGAGCGACGTCCCGACCTCCGTCGGCGACTTGCGCCCCGACGGGATCGACGTCGAGCCGACGGACTCGCTGTGCGACACGCGGAGGTTCGCGACGAAGTTGGCCAGGAACGGAATGCCCAGGTTCGCGCCGACGGTGACGAGCTTGTCGTCGGGCAGGTCCGGCATGGCGGCGACGAAGGGCCCGAGCAGGCCATTCTGCAGCGAGCCGGGCGAGCTGACCGTGGCCTGGGTGAAGATCACGCCGCCCGTGAGGAAGACGGGACCGATGAGGGCCCGGGTCGTCACGCCGGCGAACCCGCCCCACCGGATGAAGCCGCTGTTCTTGTCGTCGAAGTTCGTGTCGATCAGGGTCAGGTTGGCGAAGGCGCCGACGATCGGCCCCACCGTCCACTGCGGCGTGATGCCGAAGTTGTACCGCGCGTAGAGATCGGGGCCGACGATGTAGAGCTTGGTGCTGTCCGTGTCGTCGTTCCAGGTGTAGCGGAACGGCAGCCGGGCGCCGACCTCGAGCGCGCCGAGCGTGAAGTCGAGGCCGGGGATGAGCCGGAAGGTCTGGCCGCCGACGCCGTCCAGCGAGAAGTTCTCGTACTCGATGGCGCTGCCCGCCTCGCGGAACTTCGGCGCCTCGGATCCGACCAGGCCCTGTCGCAGCGCCGCGAGCTGCTTGGGCGAGAGCGGCGGGGCGATGATGGTGTTGACGACGTCGAAGGATTTCGTCTGGGCGCCGCCCAGGCTCTGCTTCGAGGCCGACACGTCGCCGCCGGGGAACAGGATGGACTGCAGCAGGGCGAAGTTCGCGTTGACGTAGGCCTGGAGATCGCCATCGATGTCCACGGTATCGGTGGCCGTCCCGCCCCGGCCGCTCAAGGTGCAGACGCAGATCCGGTCGCCGTTCGCGGCGAAGCTGATGGTCCCTCGAAGGGTCGCGCCATTGGCGCCGGTGAGCGGACCGAACGGGCCGGCGCCGAGGGTGTCGATGAGGCTGAAGCCGAGCAATGTCTGGAAGATCGCCTGGGCGCTCTGCGCCTGGGCCGACACCGGCCAGGCCAGCATCGCGGCCGCCGCGACGAGCATCACGACGGCCATCCCTCCGACATTCCTGGCACGGACACGCATCGTTCGGTCCCCTCGCCGCAACGGAGTGCGCCGCCTCGCGGACCTTACGGGTCGCCCGGGCGATGCGCCGACCGATGGTACTGGCCCGATTCTTGTTTGGTCAACAATTATCTCGATCGTTCCGGGGCCGGCATGGCGCGAAAGACGGCGGAAAATCGGGCTGCTTGCCGCCCGCGCCGGCGCCGTGCTTTACCATGTCGGCGCCGCGTTCCGTGCGGGTTGGCGGAGGCATGTGTCAACGATGACGAAGGTGTTCGCGATCCGCGCATCGAGACGAGCCGTGCTGGTGATGGCCCTGCTGCTGGCCGCCGCGGTGACGGCCGGGTGCACGCAGGTGAGCTACTACGTGCCCGAGCAGAGCCGCCCGTACGCGCTCCGCGGATGGCCCCGCAACATCGTTGGCGTGGAGGTCGTCGATTACCGTCCGCAGCCCGAGCAGTCGGAAGCGCTCGCCGCCCGCATCCGGCAGATCGTGGAGTCCTCGCTGTCTCCCGCGGACGCACGCTCCGGCGAGCGCTACGCCCTCCGCGTGGCCGTGACCGAGCACCAGGCGTTCCTCACTGATCGCGTCTGGCTCGCCAGGACCCAGCTGCGGGTCAGCCTGCTCGACGGCGCGGGATCCCCGCTTCGCCACTGGGTGGCGGTCGGGCAAGCCGCGCGGGGCAACCTCTTCGGCCGGACCACGGCCAACGACGCCTCCCGCGACGCGTTCCAGCTGGCGATGGCCGACCTCATCGCCCAGCTCGACAGCGAGCCTCCTGCCCGGAACTGACCACCGGGGGGCCGCGACACGGCCCCCGGCCCCGCTCGGCGCGCCACGGGGAACCCGTGGCGCCCCTCGGACCCAGACCCCCGACGCTCGGAGCGCCCGGGACGCGCGTGACGCCCCTGGACGCTGGTCGGTCTCAGTCGTTGCGGCCGGTGCCCTGCTCCCACTGGAACGACTCGAGCGTCACGCGATAGGTGCCTGCAAGGTTGGTCACCGGAACCTCGAAGTAGGCGCGCTGCTTGCCGGGAATGGTCCCGGGCAGCCACGCCCGGCTCTGACCGACGGCACGTCCCTGGCCGTCCACCTCTTCCACGAGCATGCGGACGCGCCCGGCGGCCGAGCCGTAATCGTTGTACACGTAGCCCCAGACCACGGGGCGCCCGCTGCGGTCCGGGCCGACGCGGTAGTCGAAGCGGAAGTTGCGCTGGACCTCGGCGCTGCCGAAGTTCGGGTCGGCCGCCAGGGCCATGCCCGGGGCGAGCGCGAGCGCGGCGAGCAGCGCGACCCTCACGGTCGTCGTTCTCATGACGTGGCTCCTCTCGACGGCCCGAGGCCGCACGGTCACCGGCGCCGCCAGTCCGCGCGCGTCGGCAGCACGGCGTCGGCGATCAGGTTGCGCATCATCTCCACGGTGCCGCCGCCGATGGCGAACATGCGCGCGTCCCGCGCCATGCGCTCCAGCGGCAGGCTGCGGCCGTAGCCGGCCGCGCCGTGGATCTGCAGGGCCTGGCTCGTCACCTCCTGCGCCGCCTCGGCGGCAAAGGTCTTGGCCTTCGCCGCGAGGAGGGGATCGGGGAAGCCCGTGCCCGCGCGCGCGGCGGCGCGGTGGATGAGCAGGCGCGCGGCGTCGAGGCGGATGGCCATGTCGGCGAGCTTCCAGCGGATGCCCTGGAACTCGGCGATGGGGCGTCCGAACTGGCGCCGCGCCGCGGCGTAGGCGAGCGCGCGCTCCCAGGCCCCCTGGGCGAGCCCGAGGGCCACCGTCGCCGCGCCCAGGCGCTGGCCGTTGTACGCGCGCATGAGCTTCTTGAAGCCGTCGCCGGGGCCGACGAGCAGGTTCTCGCGCGGCACGACGCAGCGCTCGAAGTGCAGCTCGCCCTCGGGAATGCCGCGCAGGCCCATCATGTACTCGCGCCGCCCGATGGTGAACCCCGGGGTGTCGCGCTCGACGAGGACCCCGCCGATGCCTTCCGCTTCGGGCCGGTCACCGAAGCGTGCGTAGACCAGGTAGAGGCGCGAGGTCCCCGCCCCGGTGATGTAGCGCTTGTGCCCGGTGATCGCGAGGCCCTCGGCCGTCTCGTCGACGCGGGTCTCCAGATCCGTGGCCGCCGAGCCCGCGTTGGGCTCGGTGATGGCGATCGCCGGCTTCTCCCCCTCGAGCACCCACGGAAAGTACCGCCGCTTCTGCGCCTCCGTCCCGTAGGCCGCCAAGGCCCCCACGGTCCCGAGGTTGCCCTCGACGACGATCCGCGCCGTCACCCCGCACGCCCGCGCGATCTCCTCCACCACGACCAGCACGTCGAGAATGCCGCGCCCGCCGCCCCCGTACGATGACGGAATGGTCATTCCCATGAATCCGGCGGCGACCAAGTCCTTGACGTTGTCCCACGGATACTCCTCCCGCTCGTCCCACCGGGAGGCCCGCTCCGCGAACACCCCATCGGCAAGCGCCCGCGCCCGCCCCCGCAACGCCTCCTGCTCCGTCGTCAGCTCGAACTCCATCCGCCCCTCCATATTCCTACGCCTCGATCCCTTGGTCGCGGCAGAGAGATCGCCGACGACGGCGTGTCTGCCCTACGCTCCCAGGTCGCGCCAACCAACGTCGACGGCGCGCGCCCAGCCCTCCACGTGAGCCGCCGCGCCCGTTCGAACGCCGCGCGCTAAATGTGGATCGCCTGCCCGAGCGCCGCCAGCGTCGCCTCCAGCGCGGCCTCGGACAGCGTCGGATGCGCGTGGATCGTGTGCACGATCTCCTCCAGCGTGCCCTCGAGCGTGCGGCCCACCGCGAACTCGTGGATGATCTCGGTGGCCTCGGGCCCGACGATGTGCACGCCGAGGATCTCGCCCGTGGCCGTGTCGGCCACGACCTTCACGAACCCCTCGGTCTCGCCGAGCGCGACGGCCTTGCCGCTCGCCGTGAACGGGAACTTGCCGACGCTCACCTCGCGCTTGCCCTCGCGGGCCTTGGCCTCGGTGAGCCCGAGCGAGGCGATCTGGGGCCGGCAGTACGTGCACGAGGGCACGCTGGTGTAGTCGACGGGACGCGGCGTGCGGCCGGCGATCGCCTCGGCGGCGACCACGCCCTCGGCCATCGCCTTGTGGGCGAGCAGCGGCGGGCCGGCCATGTCGCCGATCGCGTAGAGGCCCGTGACGGAGGTCTCCATGAGCGGCGAGACCTTCACGAAGCCGCGGTCGAGCGCGACGCCGAGCGCCTCCAGGCCCAGGCCGCGCACCTTCGCCGCGCGGCCGACGGCCATCAGCACCTGCTCGGCCTCGAGCTTGCCCCCGTCGGTCTCCACGATCACGCCCGCGCCGCCCGGGCGGACCCCCGCCACCCTGGCCCCCGTCTTGATCTCGATCCCGCGGCTGGAGAAGACGCGGGCCAGCAGCGCCGAGACCTCCTCGTCCTCGATCGGCACCACGCGCGGCAACACCTCGAGCAGCGTGACCCGGGTGCCGTACGCCGCGTAGACGTCGGCGAACTCCACGCCGACAGCGCCGGCGCCGATGACCACGAGCGACCTCGGCGCGCGCTCCTGGCGGACGGCGCCGTTCGACGAGATCACGCGCCGCTCGTCGATGGCGATGCCGGGCAGCGACTTCGGCTCCGAGCCGGTGGCGAGGAGCACGGCACGGGCCTCGATGGTCTGGAGCCCGTCCTGGCCCGCGACCTCGACGGTGCCCCTCGACGTCAGGGTGCCGCGCCCGGGCACCAGCGTGATCCTGTTCTTGCGGAAGAGGAACTCCACGCCCTTGGCCATCCGGTCGGCCACCCGGCGGCTCCGGCGCACGGCCTCGGCGTAGTCCGCTTCCACCCCGCTCACGTGGATGCCGAAGTCGCTCGCGTGATTGACGAGGCTGAGCACCTCGGCGTTGCGCAACAGCGCCTTGGTCGGGATGCAGCCCCAGTTCAGGCACACGCCCCCGGGACGGTCATCCTCGACCGCGGCGACGGTCAGCCCGAGCTGGGCGGCGCGGATGGCCGCGACGTAGCCGCCCGGCCCGGTGCCGACGATCGCGAGATCGACCTTGAGCGCGTCAGGCATGGCGCGCGCGCGTCACACGAGCAGCCGCAGCGGCTCCTCGAGGAGCCGCTTGACGGACTGGAGAAAGCGCGCGCCCATGGCCCCGTCCATCACCCGGTGATCGCAGGAGAGCGTCACGCGCATCCGGCGGCCGACGCCGAGCCCGTCGCCGACCACGACGGGGATCCTGCGCACGGAGCCCACGGCGAGGATGGCGCCCTCGGGCGGGTTGATGATCGCGGAGAACTCGTCGACGTCGAGCATGCCGAGGTTCGAGATCGAGAACGTCGCCCCCGACAGCTCGGTGGCGCGCAGCTTCCGGTGGCGCGCCCGCTCGGCCAGCTCGCGCGACTCCACGGCGATCTGCGCGAGCGACTTGCCGTCGGCGTCGCGCAGCACCGGGGTGATGAGCCCCTCGTCCAGCGCGACCGCGATGCCGAGGTGCGCGCGGTGGTGGACGCGGATCGACTCGCCCCGGAAGGAGGCGTTCACGCCCGGGTGCTCGAGCAGGGCCAGCGCGCACGCGCGGACGATCAGGTCGTTGACCGAGATCTTCGGCTGGCCCTCGAGCGCGTTCAGCGCCTCGCGCAGGTCCCACGCCCGGTCCATCGCGATCTCGCTGGTGACGTAGAAGTGCGGCACCGGCGCCTTGGAGAGCGGCATCTGCCTGGCGATGATCGCGCGCATGGGTGTCAGTGGCCGGTCCTCGTACCCCACGCCGGGCGTGGCGGCGCGCGCGGGCGCCGCCGCGGGGGCCGCGGTCGCCGCCGCTTCCACGTCGCGCCGCACGATGCGCCCGCCCGGCCCGCTGCCCTGGATGAGCCGCAGGTCGACCCCGGATTGCGCGGCGATCTTCTTCGCGAGCGGCGAGGCCTTCACCCGGCCCCTGCTCGCGGCCGCCACCGCGGCGACCGGCTGCGGCGCGGGAGCGGGGGCCACCGGCCGCGGCGCGGGGGCGACGGGGCGCGGCGCAACCGCCGGCGCCGAGCGCGGCAGCACGGCCGCGGCGGTCGCAGGCGTCGAGGGCGCCGCGGCGAGCACGGCCGAGATGTCCTCGTCCGGCTCGGCGATGACCGCGATCAGCGTGCCCACGGGCGCCTGCTCGCCGGGCTGCAGGAGGACCTTGCGCAGCACGCCCGCGCCGAAGGCCTCCATCTCGACGTCGGCCTTGTCCGTCTCGACCTCGGCGAGGATGTCCCCGCCGTTGACGCGGTCGCCCTCCCCCTTGAGCCACTTGATGAGCTTGCCCGTCTCCATCGCTTCGGAGAGCTTCGGCATCACCACCCGGGACACGGCCATGGCTCAGCTCCCGTTGCCGTTGGCGTAGCAGACGCGACGGATGGCGGCCACGATCTTCTCCTTCGAGGGCGTCTTGGCCTTCTCGAGGTTGCGCGCGTACGGCATGGGCGCGCTCTCGCCGGTGACGCGCTCCACCGGCGCGTCGAGCTCGTCGAAGCCCTGCTCGGTGATGCAGGCGGCGATCTCGGAGCCCATCCCCGCGAAGCCGGCGCCCGCCTCGACCACCACCGCCCGGTGGGTCTTGCGCACCGAGGCGAGGATCAGCTCGGTGTCCATCGGCCTGAGCGTGCGCGGGTCCACGATCTCGACCGAGATGCCCTCGACGGCCAGCTCCTCGGCGGCCTCCAGCGCGCGGTACAGCATGCCCATGTAGGCCACGACGGTCACGTCGGTGCCCTCGCGCCGCACGATCCCCTGGCCCAGCGGGATCACGAAGTCCGGGTCGTCGGGCACCTCCCCCTTGAGCGCGTAGAGGGTTTCGGACTCGATGAAGATCACGGGGTTGTCGTCGCGGATGGCCGCCTTGAGCAGGCCCTTGGCGTCGGCGGGCGTGCTGGGGCGGACCACCTTGAGGCCTGGCACGTGATAGAAGTACGTCTCCATCGACTGCGAGTGCTGGGCGGCGAGCTGCGCGGCGGGGCCACCCGGCCCACGGATCACGATCGGGATGTTGTACTGGCCGCCCGACATGTAATTCATCTTCGCCGCCGAGTTCACGATCTGGTCCAGCGCGAGCAGGGCGAAGTTGAAGGTCATCATCTCGACCACCGGCCGGAGCCCGACCATGGCGGCGCCGATGCCGATGCCGGTGAACCCCGACTCCGCGATGGGGGTGTCCACGATGCGCTCGGGGCCGAACTCCTCGAGGAGACCCTGGGTGACCTTGTAGGCGCCCTGGTAGAGACCCACCTCCTCGCCGATCACGAACACGCGGGGATCGCGGTGCATCTCCTCCCGCAGCGCGAGGTTGAGGGCCTCCCGGTAGGTCATGACCGCCATCCTCAGTCCTCCTTGAAGATGTCGGTCAGGAGCCACTCGAGCGGCGGCTCGGGCGAGGCGTCGGCGAAGGCCACCGCCTCGTCGATGCGGTCGTTGACGTCCTTCTCGATGGCCCGCACGTCGGCCTCGGCGAGCGCGCCCGTCTCGAGCACCCGGGCGTGGAAGAGCACGATGGGGTCGCGGAGCTTCTCGCGCTCGACCTCTTCCTTGGTGCGGTACACGGCGCCGGCCGGGTCGCGCATGGAGTGGCCGCGGAAGCGGTACGTCCGCGCCTCGAGCAGGGAGGGCATCTTGTCGCGCCGCGCGCGCTCGACGGCCCTGGCCACCGTCGTGCGTACGGCGAGCACGTCCATGCCGTCCATGGGCTCGGCCGGGATGCCGTAGACCTCCCCGAACTTGTAGATGTCGTGCTGGGCGAGGGCGCGCTCGATCGAGGTGCCCATGGCGTAGCGGTTGTTCTCGCAGATCCAGATCACGGGCAGCTTCCAGAGGGCGGAGAGGTTCATGGCCTCGTGGAACTCGCCCTCGGGGACGGCGCCGTCGCCGAAGTAGCAGACGACGACCTGGTCGCCGCCCTGGTACTTGATGGCGAAGCCCACCCCCGCCGCCAGGGGCAGGTGCGCCCCCACGATGGCGTGACCGCCGAGGAAGTTGACGCTCCTGTCGAAGAGGTGCATCGAGCCGCCCTTGCCCTTGCAGAGCCCGTCCCGGCGGCCGTAGAGCTCGGCCATGGCGCGCCGCGGGTCGGAGCCCTTGGCCAGGCAGTGCCCGTGCTCGCGGTAGGTCGAGATCGCGTAGTCGTCGGGGCGCAGGACCGAGGTGGCCCCGTCGGCGACCGCCTCCTCGCCGATCGACAGGTGCAGGAAGCCCCCGATCTTGCCGAGGGCGTACGACTCCGCGGCCTTCTCCTCGAAGCGCCGGATGAGCATCATGTCGGCGAGCAGCCGTCGGGCGGTGGCGGCGTCCACGCCGAGCGCGGCGGCCGCGGGTTTCCGGACGTCGGTTCTCCGGGCCACGAACCCTCCTGCTACCACCGCATCAGGCTGAGATCGTCCACGGATAGCCGGTGACGCGATCGGAAGATGACGACGATGATCGCGAGCCCCACGCCCACTTCCGCCGCCGCCACCGCCATGACGAAGAACACCAGCGCCTGGCCGTCGGGGCTGCCCAGCCGGGCGCCGAAGGTGACGAGGGCGAGGTTGGCGGCGTTGAGGGCGAGCTCGATCGACATGAAGATCACGAGCGGGTTGCGCCGGACGATGACGCCGACGATGCCGATGGCGAACAGCACCGCGGAGAGCCCGAGGTACCAGGCGTCGGGCACGGTCATCCCGGACGCCTCTTCGCCAGCACCATGACCCCCACGATGGCGGCCAGGAGCAGGATCGACGTCAGCTCGAAGGGCAGCAGGTAGTCGGTGAGGAGCGCGCGGTACAGCGCGCCACTGGTGGCCGGCCCGGCGGCGGGCGGGCCCGTCCCGCGCACGGCGGCGACGACGGCGAGGAGCAGGATCAGGAGCAGCGCGCCGAGCGGCAGCGCCAGCGCGCGCTGCCACCGCCGCGGATCCGGCCCCGTCTCGTCCTTGCCGGGGATCAGGAACATGATCGCGAAGATGAACAACACCATGATGGCGCCCGCGTAGACCACGATCTGGGCCACGGCGAGGAACTCCGCGCCGAGCATGTAGTAGAGGGCGGCGATGCTCGCCATGTTCACCACCAGGAACATGGCGCCGTGGATCACGTTCTTCTTGATCACCAGCCCCAGCGCGGCGCCCACGGCGAGGAGGGCCACGAGCACGAAGGCCGCCCGGGCCATCACGACACCGTCCGCCGCGCCGGCATCGGGATGGGGGACTGCGGCCGGCCGTCGGCGCCGGCCGGCTCGAGGGCGAGCAGGGCCTCTTTCGTGTAGATCATGCTGCTCCGGCTGTAGGCCGAGAACTCGAGGATCCCGGTATCCATGCGGATGGCGTCCTCGGGGCACGCCTCGACACAGTAGCCGCAGAAGACGCACTTGCCGAGGTCGATGTCGAAGCGGGCCGGCACCTTCTCGATCTCGGGGTTCGGGTGCTCGTCGGCGACGATGTAGATACAGTGGGCGGGGCACACCGTCTCGCACATCATGCACGCCACACAGCGGGGCGAGCCGTCCTCCCGGCGCACCAGCCGATGCAGGCTGCGCAGCCGGGGCGACATCGGCCGCCGCTCCTCCGGGTACTGGATGGTCACCGCCCCCCGGGCCTGGCGCCGTCCCAGGGCGTGGGCGATGTGCCGGCCCATGTTGGCGAAGAAGTGCCGCGCGGTGAGGACGATCCCGGACACGACCTCGGCGAGGTAGAACCGCTGCCCGAATCTCATGCGCGGCCTCGCACGAGCAGCAGGACCAGCCCGGTGATCACGATGTTCAGGATGGCGAGCGGGAACAGCCCGAGCCAGCCCAGGCGCATGGCCTGGTCGTAGCGGAAGCGCGGCAGCGTCCAGCGCACGAGCATCAGCACGAAGATCAGCACCATCACCTTCACGCTGAAGGCGCCGATCTGCAGCACGGTCACCACGAGGTGCGAGAGCCCCCACGTCGCGCCCCACGGGAAATGGAACCCGTCGGCGGCCAGGTAGGGCACCTGCCAGCCGCCGAGGAAGAGCGACACGGTCAGGCCCGCGATCACCACCGTCTCCAGGAAGTCCGACATCATGAACATCCCGGCCTTCATCCCGCTGTACTCGATGAAGTAGCCGATGATCTCCGACTCACCCTCCGGGGTGTCGAAGGGGATCCGCTTGGTGGACGCGATGCCCGCGGTGAGGAAGAGGACGAACGCGAGCGGCTGGGTGACGATCCCCCACTCCGGGATCCACCCGCCGAGGAGCGCGCCCTGGCCGCGCACGATGTCCATCAGGTTCAGCGAGCCGTAGACCATCACCACGCCCATGATGGACGCCCCGATGGCGACCTCGGCCGAGATCATGAGCGCGGCGGCGCGCTGGCCGCCGAGCAGGGCGTAGTTGTTGGCCGAGGACCAGCCGGCCAGCATCACGCCGTAGACCCCGACGGAGAGCATGGCGAACACGTAGAGGATGCCGACGTTGAGGGTGACGGCCTGCAGCGGGATCTCCCGCCCGCCCACGCGCAGCACGTCGCCGAACGGGATGGCGGCGAAGGCGACGAGCGCGAAGAACACGGAGAGGAAGGGGGCCAGCGAGAACAGGAAGCGGTCGGCGCGGACGGGCCGGAAGTCCTCCTTGGTCAGGAGCTTGAGGGCGTCCGCGAGCGGATGGAACAGGCCCCAGGCGCGGATCCCGAAGATCGAAGCGCGGTTGGCGCCGATGCGGTCCTGCATGATCGCGGACTGCTTGCGCTCGATCCAGCCGAGCAGGCCCCCGAGGCTGAGGATGAACATCATGATGAAGGCCACGCGCGCGAAGGAAATGCCGAGATCGATCACGGGCTGACCATCTGGCCCGTGTCGCCGATCGACGCGTAGGTCATGCCGGCGAAGGCCGGCACGGCCGCGGCGAGGGCGCGGAACCAGTGCTCGGCGCGGGTCGCGCTCACGGGCGCGCCGAGCGTGGCGAGCACGCGCCCGATCAGCTCGTGCTCGGGCAGCGCGGCGCCGAGCGGGTCGAGGGCCCGGCGGAAGCGCTGCACGCGCCCCTCGAAGTTGGTGACCGTCCCCTCGCGCTCCACCCACGCCGCCGCCGGGAGCACCAGGTGGGCCAGCGCGCTCACGCTGCTCGCGTTGGTGCCCGAGAAGATGAGGGTCTGCGCCCGGGTGAGCGCCTCGAAGGCCTCCGCGGGCGGCCAGGCGGCGTGCAGGACGTCGTGGCCGAAGATCCAGAGGCACTTGATCGCGCCAGCACGGAGGTCGGCCATGATCGCCGCCGCGTCGCCGTCGAGGCCGAGCAGCTCCGCGCCGCGCGTGTTCGGGTTCTTGTCGGCGCGGATCAGCAGGTCGTCCTGGTCGCCGCCCGCCGCCGGGGGCACCCGGAAGGCGACGCGCGCCGTGCCCAGGCGCTCGGCCAGCGCGCGCACCGCCCAGAGATCCTCGTTGGCCATCTTCGGCGAGGCCAGCAGCGCGATCTCATCGGGCTGGTGGCGGCGCAGCGCATCCGCCACCGCGGGGATGGCCTCGTCCCAGAGCAGCTCGTGCACGGCCTGGCCCTCGCGGCGGACGGGAAAGGTGAGCCGGCTCGCGTCGTCGACGAAGGCGAAGCCGTACCGGCCCTCGTCGCAGATCCACCAGCGGTTGACCTCGGCGTGGTAGCGCGGCTTGAGGCGTGCGACGCGCCGCCCCTGGGCGTGGTGCGGGCGCCGCCGGCTCGTGTGCACCTCGATGTTGCAGCCGCGCGCGCAGCCCTGGCAGATCGACCTGGCGGTGTCCAGGTACCACACGCGGACCTGGAACCGGAAGTCACGGTCGGTGAGAGCGCCCACCGGGCAGATGTCGACCACGTTGCCCGAGTACTTGTTGGTGAGGTCGGCGCCGGGGAAGAGCCCGATCTCGGAGTGATCGCCGCGGTGGAAGATGCCGAGCTCGCCCGTCCCCGTGATCTCGTCGCAGAAGCGGACACAGCGCGAGCAGAGGATGCACCGCTCGGCGTCGAGCATCACGTGGGGGCCGAGGGGCACGGCCTTGGGCTTGTGGACCTTGTCGTCCACCATGCGCGGGTCGTAGAGCCCGTGCTTCATGTAGTAGATCTGCAGCCAGCACTCCCCGGCCTGATCGCACACCGGGCAGTCCAGGGGGTGGTTGATCAGGTGGAACTCCATGATCGACCGCCGCGTCTCGCGCACGCGCTCGGTGTCGGTCATGACGACCATGCCGTCGGCCGCCTGGGTGTTGCACGCGATGGTCGGCCGCGGCGCGTTGTCGAGGTCCACCATGCAGAGCCGGCACTGCCCCGCGATCGAGAGCCCGGGATGGTAGCAGTAGTGCGGGACCTCGATGCCGAGCAGCCGGGCGGCCTCGATGATGTTGGTGCCGGCGGGGACCTCGATGGGCTTGCCGTCGATCGTCAGCCTAGGCACGCGGGATCAGGGCCTCGAACTCGCCGCGAAACTTCTCGATGTAGGAGATGTAGGGGCCGACGGCGCCGTCGTAGAAGGCGCAGATGGTCGTGCCCGCCCCGCGCTTGGCCACGTCCAGGATGGTGTCGAGGTCCTCCTTGCGGCCGTGGCCCTCCGCGATGCGGCGGGCCATCTTGTAGATCCAGCCGGTGGACTCGCGGCAGGGCGTGCACTGCCCGCAGCTCTCGTGGGCGTAGAAGCGGGCGACGACCACGAGGGCGTCGGGGATCGACACGGTCTCGTCGAAGACGATCACGCCCGCCGAGCCGATCATGGAGTCGACGTTCTTCAGCCCGTCGACGTCCATGGTCACGTCGATCTCGTCCGCGCTCAGGAGCGCCGCCGAGGAGCCGCCCGGCACCACCGCCTTCAGCCGCCCGTTGCCCGCCACGCCGCCCGCCTCGTCGTAGATGAGCTGGCGGAGCGTGATGCCGACGGACGTCTCGTAGATCCCCGGGCGCTTCACCCGCCCCGAGACCGAGTAGATGCGCGTGCCGCCCTGGGTCTTGGTGCCGAGGCTGGCGAACCACTCGGCCCCGCGGTTGACGATGTGCGGCACGTGGGCGAGCGTCTCCACGTTGTTCACGATGGTCGGCGCGCCGAACGCGCCCTTGATGGCGGGGAACGGCGGCTTGAGCTTGGGCCAGCCCTTCAGGCCCTCGAGTGACGAGATCAGCCCGGTCTCCTCGCCGCAGATGTAGGCCCCGGCCCCGCGGTGGACCACGATGTCGAAGCCGCGGCCGAGGTACCCGGCCTCGTAGGCCTCGCGGACGGCCGTCGAGAAGCGCCGCCAGGGTTCCACGTACTCGCCGCGGATGTACACGAAGCCCAGCGCCGAGCGGATGGCCCGCGCCGTGATGATCATGCCCTCGATCAACGCGTGCGGGTCGCGCTCCAGGAGGTAGCGGTCCTTGAAGGTCCCGGGCTCGCCCTCGTCGGCGTTGACCACGAGGTAGACGGGGCCGGTGTGGCCCCTGGGAATGAACGACCACTTCATCCCGGTCGGGAAGCCCGCGCCGCCGAGCCCGCGCAGGTTGGACTTCTTGACCTCCTCCACGATGGCCGCCGGCTGCATGGCCGCGGCCTTGTCCAGGGCCTTGTAGCCGCCGGTCTCGCGGTAGACCGCGAGGGTGTGGGAGTCGGCCCGCCCGAAGTTGCGCGTGAGGATCTTCTCCGTCATCAGGCGAGCCCGGCCAGGAGGCGGCCGACCTTGTCCGGCGTCAGGTCGAGCTCGTAGCGATCGTCCACCTGGGCCATCGGCGCGTGCTCGCAGGCGCACAGGCACTCCACCGCCTGCAGCGTGATGCGGCCATCCGCCGTCGTCTCGCCGACGTCGATGCCGAGCGTCTCCTTGCAGTGGGCGATGATCCGCTGCGCGCCCGCGAGGTGACAGGAGAGGTTGTGGCAGACGGCGACGACGTGCCGCCCCTTCGGCTGCTGGAAGAACAGCGTGTAGAAGGTCACGACCTCGTGCACGTGGGCGGGCGAGAGAGCGAAGAGGGAAGCCACGTAGGTCTCGGCCTCGAGCGACACGTGGCCGAAGGTGTCCTGCGCCATGTGGAGCACGGGCAGCAGCGCCCCGCGCTTGTCGGGGTAGAGCGACTGGAGCCGACGGACTTCGGCGAGCTGCTCCGGGCTGAATATTATTGTAGCGGGGGCCGCCCGACCGGCTTGGGCCGTGGGTGGCGTGCGGTGGGTGGGACCCGGCCCCGTCGTCATCGATCGAGCTCGCCGCCGATCATGTTGACGGAGCCGAAGGTGGGGACCAGGTCGGCGACCATCTCGCCCTCGATCATGCGGTGCAGGGCGGCCAGCGGGGGCAGGCACGGCGGGCGGCAGCGCACGCGATAGGGCCGGTCACCGCCGTCGGAGACGACGTAGAACCCCAGCTCGCCGTTGGCGCCTTCCGTCGCGAAGTACGCCTCACCCTGCGGCGGTCGGATGCCGTAGCCCTCCATGATGAGCATGAAGTGGTTCATCAGCCCCTCGATGGACCCGTAGGTGGTCTCCTTGGGCGGCAACACCACGCGCTTGTCGTGGGCGTTCACCCGCGCCTGGGCAGCGCGCCCCTGGCCCTCGAGGTTGGGCGAGAGCGTGATGGGCAGCAGCAGCAGCCCCCCCGTCTTGCCCTGCTTGCCCTGGTCCACGTAGGACGCCGGGTCGATGGGCCGCCCCTCGAAGTCCACGTTGATCGGCCCGCCGGGCAGGGCCTCGAGCGCCTGTTCGGCGATCCGCATCGACTGCTCCATCTCCGCCATGCGCACCAGGTAGCGGGCGTAGTTGTCGCCGTCCGTCCGGGTCGGCACCTCCCACTCCACGCGGTCGTAGGCCCAGTGCGGCTGGGCCCGGCGCACGTCGTAGCCCACGCCGGCGGCGCGGAGCATGGGGCCGGTGATGGCGTAGGCGATCGTCTCCTCGCGCGAGAGCGCCCCCACGCCGACCATGCGGTCCATGAAGATGCGGTTGCCGGTGAGCAGGCGATGGACCTCGTCGAGGACCTCGCGCGTCTCCTTGAACGCCGGGCGCGCCATCTCGGCGAATCCCGCGGGCAGGTCGGCCTTCACGCCGCCCACGCGGCCGTAGGAGATCGTCAGCCGCGCTCCCGTCACCGCCTCCACCAGCTCCCAGAGGTACTCGCGCGCCTTGATCATGTAGAGGAACACGGTGAAGGCGCCGAGCTCCATGGCCGAGGCGCCGACGCACGTGAGGTGATCGCACACGCGCGAGATCTCCGCCATGATCGTGCGGATGTACCGGCAGCGCTCGGTCACCTCGATGCCGAGCAGCTTCTCGACCGCGTGGGCGTAGCCGAAGTTGTTGATCAGCGGCGAGACGTAGTTGAGCCGATCGGTGTACGGGATGGCGTTGTTCCAGCCGCCGACCTCGCACTCCTTCTCGAAGGCGCGGTGCAAGTAGCCGATCTCCACGTCGGCCCGGGTGATGATCTCGCCGTCGAGCTCGGCGGCGATGCGGATGATGCCGTGCATCGCGGGGTGCGCGGGCCCGACGCCGACGTGGAGGGCCTGGCTGCCGCTGCCGGTGCCGCTGCCCTCCCCGAGCATGAACTCGCGCGTCGTTCGCTCCGCCATGCCGGCCTGGCCTTCAGATCCTCGGCCCGATCAGCGGCTGCCGCCGGTTGATCGGGTAGTCTTTCCGGAGCGGGTGGCCGACGAACTCCTCGTAGAGGAGCAGCCGCCGGAGGTCGGGATGGCCGGCGAAGCGGATGCCGAACATGTCCCACACCTCGCGCTCCATCCAGTCGGCGATCGGCCAGACGGTCATGACCGTGGGCACCACCGCGTCCTCCTCGGGCACCCGCACCTTCACCCGCAGGCGGTGGTTGTGGGCGATCGAGTAGAGGTGGTAGACGACCTCGAAGCGGGACCCGCCTTCGCGGCCGGGATAGACCAGGTAGTCCACGGCCGTCAGGTCCATGAGCACGTCGAAGCCCAGGGCGGCCTCGTCGCGGCAGTGGCGGAGCACCCCCGCGATGGCGTCGCGGGCGACGACGGCGGTGTGGTCGCCGCGAAAGTCGTGCGCCTCGACGAGGGCGGCGCCGAAGGCCGCGCGCAGGTGGTCCAGGATCAGGGCCCCGTCCATCAGAAGCGCTGCGCCGCCGTCGCGATCTTATCTTGAAGTTTCATGAGCCCGTCGATCACGCTCTCCGGCCGCGGCGGGCAGCCCGGGATGTAGACGTCCACCGGGATGATGGTGTCGATCCCCTGCACCGTCGCGTAGTTGTCGTAGAAGCCGCCCGTGCAGGTGCAGACCCCGAAGGCGACCACCCACTTGGGCTCCGTCATCTGGTCGTACACGCGCTTGAGCACGGGAGCCATCTTGTGGCTGATGGTGCCCACCACGAACAGCACGTCGGCCTGGCGCGGCGAGAAGCGCGGCAGCCCGGCGCCGAACCGGTCGATGTCGTAGTGCGAGCAGGCGGTGGCCATGTACTCCATGCCGCAGCACGCGGTCACGAACGGGTACTGGAAGATGGAGTACTTCCGCGCCCAGCCGATGGCCTCGTCGAGCTTCGAGGTGAAGAAGCTCCCTACTCCCATTCGAGGCCTCCCTTGCGCACGATGTAGAGGAACCCGAGCATCAGGACGGCGAGGAACACGAGCATCTCGAGGAAGCCGAACCACCCGAGCTGCAGATACATGACCGCCCACGGCCAGATGAAGATCATCTCGATGTCGAACAGGATGAAGAGGATCCCCACCGTCGAGAACTTCATGGGGAACCGCCCCTCGGCGATCTCGATGGGGTCCTTGCCGCACTCGAACGGCTCCATCTTCACCGGCGTCAGCCGCCGCGGCGCGAGCAGGTGCGGGATGCCGAGCAGCGCCGCCGCCACCACCCCCGCGAAGAGGAACGACATCAGGATGGTGACCGCGGAGTCCAAATCAGTCGTGCTGGGGGGCCGCGACGTGGCCCCCCAGACCGGAGCGCCCCGGGGAACCCGCGGCGCTCGATTGGCCGGACTGGGGGCCCAGAGATGGCCCCCAGACCCCCACACGCTCGGAGCGCCCCGGGGAACCCGCGGCGCTCGATTGACCGGACTGGGGGCCCAGAGATGGCCCCCAGACCCCCACACGCTCGGAGCGCCCCGGGGAACCCGCGGCGCTCCTCGATTCCCCGCCAGCGGCGCGGGTCGCCTCGGCCGTCTGCGCCTGCCGCTTGGCGTGGTAGGAGCTGCGCACCAGCGGCCCCGACTCCACGTGGGCGAAGCCCAGGTCGTGGCCGATCGCCGCCAGTTCCGCGAACTCCTGGGGCCGCCAGTAGCGCGCCACCGGCAGGTGCGCGGCCGACGGTCTCAGATATTGGCCGAGCGTGAGCAGCTCGACCCCGACCCCGCGCAGGTCGCGCATGGTCGCCACGACCTCGTCCGGCTCCTCGCCGAGCCCGAGGATGATGCCCGACTTGCGCGGCATCTCCGGCGCCCACTGCCGCGCGCGCCGGAACAGCTCGAGCGTCCGCTCGTAGCGGCCGCCGTGACGCGCGAGCTTGTAGAGCCGCGGGACCGTCTCGGTGTTGTGGTTCAGGACGTGCGGCGCGGCGTCGACCACCGTGCGCAGCGACGCGGCGAGCCCCAGGAAGTCGGGGATCAGGACCTCCACCCGGCAGCGCGGGGCGAGCCGGCGCACCGCGCGGATGCTGGCCGCCCAGTGCGCGGCGCCGCCGTCGGCCAGGTCGTCCCGGTTGACCGAGGTGATGACCACGTAGTCCAGGTCGAGATCGGCCACCGCGCGGCCGATGCGCTCGGGCTCCTCGCGATCCTCCCACACCGGCGTCCCGTGCGTGATCGCGCAGTACCCGCAGTTGCGCGTGCACACGTCGCCGAGGATCATGAAGGTCGCCGTCGCGTCCTCCCAGCACTCGCCGATGTTCGGACAGCGTGCTTCCTCGCAGACCGTGTGCAGGTTCCACTCGCGCAGCTGGCGGCGCAGGCGCAGGTAGCGCGGCCCGCCGGGCGCGCGGACCTTGAGCCACTCGGGCTTGCGCGAAACCGACGGCACGACGGGCAGTTCGACCTTCATAATCAAGCCGTTCCATTATACGACGGGGGCCGCACCAGAGCGTGCTCCGCGCGGGCCTGGCCCTCAGCGCGGCGCGTACATGATCACGGCGACGCCGGCCAGGCACAGCGCGGCGCCGAGCAGGTCGTAGCGGTCGGGCCCGATGCCGCCGAGGGCCCAGCCCCAGCCGAGCGCGAGGACGATGAAGACGCCGCCGTACGCCGCGTACACGCGGCCGAAGTGCGGCGCCTGGTACGTCGGCACGAAGCCGTAGAGCACGAGGATCGCCGCGCCGAGCAGGCCCGCCGTCCACGACGCGCCCTCGCGCCACCACCGCCACACGAGGTAGCCGCCGCCGATCTCGCAGAGCCCGGCGGCGAGGAAGAGCAGGAGCGATCGTGCGATGGAATTCACGGCAGGAGTTGGTGCCGAAGGGGGGACTCGAACCCCCACGGGTTGCCCCACACGCCCCTCAAACGTGCGCGTCTGCCAGTTCCGCCACTTCGGCCCGTGCGATACGTCGCCGAGTATATCGCGCCCGCCCAGGCCACGGAAGCCGGGCCCCTCGCGCGGCCGGTGGGTGCGGTCCGGGCGGGGGCGGGGCGACCCTCCGGGATCCGACTGACTGTCGCTCCCGTCGTTTGGCGCCGCGAAATCGGGTTACGCGTGAGGCGTGCACTGAGCGTACCCAACGGATCCCGGAGGGCCGCCCCGCCCCCGCCCCGACCGGACTCCCCGCCCCGTGGGATGGACCGACATCCTTGGCCGAGAGCAGACCGCTCGACCCACACCGACCGCGAGGGGGCCACGGCCGCCTGTCGACCCCTCGCGCTCGCGGGCGCCGGCGGGCCGCCGGGGGTGGGGTCCGCAAGCCGTTGGGTACGCGTCGCCCTCGGCGAGCGCAGGAGCGAGCGAACGCGAACACGCGAGGTATGGAGAGCCTACGCGGTCCGGCTTGCGGACCCCACCCCCGGCGGCCCGCCGGCGGACGCGCTACCGCGAGCGGACGACGAGACGGCCGACGGCCTGGCGCAACCGGGGGTCGAGGGCGTCGCGGATGCCCTCGCCCAGGAGGTTGTAGGACAGGACCGTGATGAGGATGAAGAGGCCGGGATAGACCGAGAGCCACCACGCGATCTCGATGTGATCGCGGCCCTGGCTCAGGATGTTGCCCCACGTGGCGTACGGGGGCTGCACGCCGAGGCCGAGGAACGACAGGCCGGACTCCAGCAGGATCGCCGCCGGGATGCCGAGGGTCATCGCGACGAGCACGGGCGCCATCGCGTTGGGCAGGATGTGGCGCCAGACCACCCGGAAGCCGCTGGCGCCGATCGACTGCGACCACACCACGAACTCGCGCTCCTTGAGGGCGAGGAACTCCGCGCGCACCAGCCGCGTCACCGGCATCCAGCCGGTGAGCCCGATGACGGCCATGATCGTCCAGATCGAGGGCTTGAGGAAGGCGAGCACGGCCAGGAGCAGGAAGAAGCGCGGGAACACGAGCATCAGGTCCACCAGCCGCATGATCGTCGCGTCGACGAGCCCGCCGAGGTAGCCGGCTGTCGAGCCGAGCGCGATGCCGATGGCGGTGGCGATCCCGACCGACACGAAGCCGACGGCGAGCGACACGCGGGCCCCGTAGACGATCCGCGAGAGCACGTCGCGGCCCAGCTCGTCCGTGCCGAACGGGTGCCTGCCCGAGGGCGCATCCAGGATCTTCTTGACGTCGGGCCGGTTGGGATTCCAGGGCGCCAGCACCGGCGCGAGCACCGCGATGGCGACGAGGGCGAGCACCACCGCGGCCCCGATCACGGCGAGCCGGTTGCGGGCGAATGCGCGCCTGAAGCGGGTCATCGCCTCACCGCCGCGCGCGCCGGCCGCCGAAGCGGATGCGTGGGTCCACCACGCCGTAGGCGATGTCGGCGGCGAGGTTGGCGAGCAACGTGAGCGTGGCCACGATGACCAGGTTGCCCATGATCACCGGGTAGTCGCGCTCGAACGCCGACTGCACCATCAGCTGGCCCATGCCCGGGATGGCGAAGATCCACTCGATGATGACGCTGCCGCCCACGAGCCCGGGCAGGGAGAGGCCGAGGATGGTGACCACCGGCATCAGCGCGTTGCGCAGCGCGTGCTTGCCGATGACCACCCGCTCGCTCAGGCCCTTGGCGCGCGCCGACTGGACGTAGTCCTGCCGCACGACCTCGAGCATGCTCTGCCGCATGTAGCGCGAGAAGCCCGCCAGGCCCCCGAAGACCACCACCGAGATGGGCAGGACGAGGTGGCTCAGGAAGTCCCACTGCTGGCGCCACCAGGTGAAGTACTCGGCGTTGACGTGGCGCAGCCCGGAGATGGGCAGCCAGCCGAGCTCGACGCTGAACAGGAGCACGAACAGCTGCGCGAGCCAGAAGTCGGGCGTGGCGAAGCCCGTGAACACGAAGACCGAGGTGACCTTGTCGAAGAGGGAGTACTGCCGGGTGGCGCTCAGCACGCCGATGGGGATGGCCAGCAGCAGGATGATGATCATCTCGATCAGGTTCAGGAGCAGGGTCACCGGCAGCCGCTCGCCGATCTTCTGGATCACGGGCCGGCCGTCCTGGGAGAACGAGCGGCCGAAGTCGAGCTGCACGAGCCGCTTGATCCACCGCCAGTACTGCACGTGCAGCGGCTTGTCGAGGTCCCACTGCTCGCGCATCATCTTGATCAGCTCGGGCGTCCAGCGCCCCTCGGGGTCGGTCTGGGCGATCGCCGTCGGGTCGCCCGGGGCGAGGTGGATCACCGCGAAGGACACGAAGGTGATGCCGATCAGCAGCGGCAGGGCGAGGAGCAGCCGCCGCAGGGCGTAGAGGAGCATGGCGCGCTATTGTAGCGGCGCCGGGGAGCGGGGGCTATTCCGCCGTGTAGCGCTGCTGGGGCCTGGGCACCCACCACTCCCGGAAGTTGTAGCTGATGCCGGCGGCGCCCGGCGCCACCCCGCGCACCCGCGAGGAGATCACGGGCAGGGCGTCGCGGAAGTACAGGAAGACGTAGGGCTGGTCCTCGGCGAGGATCTCCTGGATCCGGTCGTAGTACTGCTTGCGCTCGGCCTGCACGCAGGTCTGGCGCCCCGCCTCCAGCAGCCGGTCGACCTCCGGATTCGCGTAGGAGACGGTGTTGAGGTCGTCGGGGCCCATCCGCGAGGAGTGCCAGATCGTGAACTGGTCGGGATCCGGGGTGATGTTCCAGCCGAGGATCACCGCGTCGAACCGGCGCTTCTTGACGTACTCCTTGATGAAGGACGCCCACTCGATGACCCGGATCTCGACCGCGATGCCCACCTCGCGCAGGTCGGCCTGGATGATCTCCGCGATCTTCTTGCGCTCGTCGTTGCCCTGGTTGGTATAGAGCTCGAACGCGAAGGGCGTGCCGTCGCGGACGAGGATGCCCTCGTCGTTGGTGTCCTTCCAGCCGGCCTCGGCGAGGAGCGCGCGGGCCCGCGGGGGGTCGTAGGGGTACGCCTTCACGTTGGGGTTGTACGCCCAGCTGCCGGGCTTGTAGGGACCGGTCGCCTCGCGGGCCAGGCCGAGGACCACGCCGTCGATGAGCTCCCGCTTGTCGATGGCGTGGGCGATGGCCTGGCGCACGCGGCGGTCGGCGAAGAACGGGCGCTTGAGGTTGAAGCCCAGGTACGTGTAGGAGTTCGACGGGTAGCGGTACTTGTGGTACGCCTTGCGGAACGCGTGGTAGCCGGTCTGCCGCGTGAACTGCAGCGCGGTGAGGCCGCTCAGGATGCTGGCCGAGTCGAGCCCCTTGGCCTTCAGCTCGAGGAAGACCGTGGACTGGCTGGGGATCACGCGGAACACCACGCGCGACAGGTGCGGCCGTCCCTCGAAGTAGTCCTTGTTGGCCACCAGGACGATCTTCTCGCCCGGCCGCATCGACGCGAACTTGTACGGCCCGGTGCCGACGGGCTGGTTCCAGTTCTGCGGCGCCTCGCGCAGCTTGCCCGCGCGCACGAAGCCCTCGAGCAGGTGCTTGGGCAGCATGTCCATGCCCCAGGTCATGAGCGACCGCGCCAGCGGTTTCGTGTAGGTGACGCTCACGGTGTAGGGATCGGGCGTCTCCAGCCGCTCGATCGCCTCGAAGTCGTCCTTGTACGAAGTCGGGGTCTTGGGGTCGATCATGGTGCGGTAGGTGAAGGCGACGTCCTCGGCCGTGAACGGCCGGCCATCGTGCCAGCGCACGTCGCGACGGAGCTTGAAGTCGAGGCGCCGGCAGTCCCCGCTCTGTACCCACGACTCCGCCAGCTGGCCGATGAAGCGCTGGTCCCGATTGAAGGTCACGAGGCTGTCGTAGATGAGGGAGCCCACCTCGTGGGAGTGGGCGTCGCTGGTGATGTTGGGGATGAGCCCGGAGATGTTGCCCACGAGCGGCCGGATGAAGGTGTCGCCGTCGGCCGGGCGCTCCGAGGCGCTGCGGGGCGCATCGTCGCCCGCGCTGTCGACCTCGCGCGCGCAGGCCGCGCACCCCGCCAGCAGCGCGAGGCACGCGAGCGCCCGCCCGGCGAAGCGCCGCATGGCGTCCTACTTCTGCGGCGCCGGGGGCGGAGCGGGCGCCGCCGGGGCCGGCGCGCCGGCGGGCGCGGCCGCCGGGGCGGGCTCGCGGACGACCGAGCTCCGCTCGCCGCCGAGCAGGGTGAGGCCGAACGACGTCAGGATGAACACGAAGGCGACCGCCGCCGTGATCTTGCCGAGCACGGTGGGCGTGCCCATGGAGCCGAAGACGGCCTGGGTCCCGGCGCCCCCGAAGGCCGAGCCGATGTCGGCGCCCTTGCCGGACTGCAGCAGCACGAGCCCCATGATGGCGAAGCACATCAGCACGTGGACGACGATGAGGAAGACGAACATCACTTGCTCCTTGCCGGCGCCACGCGGTGGGCCGCTTGCTTGACGATCGAGACGAAGCCCGGGGCCTGCAGGCTGGCCCCGCCGACCAGCATGCCGTCGATCTCGCTCTCGGCCGCCAGCGCCTGGGCGTTGTCGGCCTTGACGCTGCCGCCGTAGAGGATCGGGACGGTCGAGGCGATCTCCTTGGAGGCCAGCTCGGACAGGAGCCCCCGGAGGTAGCCGTGCACCTCGGCGGCCTGGGCCGGCGTGGCGTTGACCCCGGTGCCGATGGCCCACACCGGCTCGTACGCGAGCAGGACGCGGCCGACCTCCTCGGCGGGGACGCCGGCGAGGCCCGACCGCAGCTGGCCCTCGACGGTGGTGAAGGTCAGCCCCTGGCGGCGCTCGTCGCCCGTCTCGCCGACGCAGAGCACCGGGGAGACGTGGTGGCGGAGGGCGGCGCGGACCTTGAGGTTGATCCAGTCGTCGGTCTCGCGCATCTCGCGCCGCCGCTCGGAGTGCCCCACCAGCACGTACGTGCACTTCAGGTCGGCCAGCATGGGCAGGGAGATCTCGCCCGTGTGCGCCCCCGCGTCCTCCCAGTGGCAGTTCTGGGCGCCGAGCTTGACGGGGGAGCCCGCCACGATCTCGCCCACCGCGGCCAGCGCGGTGAACGGCGGGCAGAGCCCGACGTGCACGTCCTTGAGCCGGCGCACGCCGTCCCGCACGCCGGCGGCCAGCGCCCGGGCGTCCGCGAGGGTGCCCTGCATCTTCCAGTTGCCGATCACGACAGGGGTGCGCATCAGGGAGCCTCGGTGAGCGCCTCGACGCCCGGCAGGGTCCGGCCCTCGAGGGTCTCCAGAAACGCGCCGCCCGCGGTGGAGATGTACCCGATGCGATCGGCGACGCCGGCGCGATGCACGGCGGCCACCGTGTCGCCGCCGCCGATCACCGTGAACGCGGAGGACGCGGCGACCGCGGCGGCGATCTTCATGGTGCCCTCGGCGAACGGCGCCTTCTCGAACACGCCCAGGGGGCCGTTCCACACGATCGTGCGCGCGCCCTTGAGCACGCCCGTGAAGCGCTCCACCGTCAGCGGGCCGATGTCGAGGCCCATGCGGCTGCGCGGGATCTCGCGCACGGACACCGCCCGGCCCGACGGGCTGTCGATCCCGTCGGCGACCACGGCGTCGACGGGCAGCACGATCGGCGTGCCGCGACGGCGGGCGGCCTCGAGCACGCGGCGCGCCGTCGTGATCCGGTCCGCCTCGACCAGCGAGCGCCCGACGTCGTGACCCAGGGCGGCGAGGAAGGTGAAGGCCATCCCGCCGCCGATCACGACGGCGTCCACCCGCTCGAGCAGGTGCTCGATCAGCGTGATCTTGTCGGAGACCTTCGCCCCGCCGAGCACGGCGACGAGCGGCCGCTCGGGGCGCTCGAGGATCCGCGTCAGCGCCTCCAGCTCCCGCTTCATCAGGAGCCCCGCCGCCGCCGGCTGCAGGTGCTTGGTGATCGCCACGATCGAGGCGTGGGCGCGATGGGCGGCGGCGAAGGCGTCGTTCACGTAGACGTCGGCGAGGACGGCCAGCCCGCGCGCGAAGCCGTCGTCGTTGGCCTCTTCCTCGGGGTGGAAGCGGAGGTTCTCGAGGAGCAGGACCTCGCCGGGCTTCAGGCTCTTCGCCCGCCCCTCCACCTCCGGGCCGACACAGTCGGGCGCCAGCGGTACCGGCCGGCCGAGCAGGGCCTCCAGACAGCGGGCCATGGGCGCGAGCGAGAGCTCGGGCGCCGGCCCGCCCTTGGGCCGCCCGAGGTGCGAGGCGAGCACCACGCAAGCGCCGGCCTCCAGCGCGTGGCGGATGGTCGGCACCACGGCCCGCGCGCGCGTGTCGTCGGAGACCGCGCCGCCCTCGAGCGGGACGTTGAGGTCGGCCCGGAGGAAGACGCGCCTGCCCGCGAGATCCAGCTGCTCGATGGAGAGCTTGGCCACCGCTCCGGTCAGAGCGTCTTGCCGATGAACCGGATCAGATCGCGCACCCGGCACGAGTAGCCCCACTCGTTGTCGTACCAGGCGAGGACCTTGACGAGGTTGCCGTCCACCACCGCCGTCGAGGGCAGGTCGACGATCGACGAGTGCGGGTTGCCGTTGAAATCGATCGACACCAGCTCCTCGTCGGTGGCGTCGAGGATGCCCTTGAGCGTGCCGCCCGCCGCCTCCCGGAAGGCGTCGTTGACCGTCTCGCGCGTGACCTCGCGGCCAAGCTCGGCGGTGAGGTCCACCACGGAGACGTTCGCGATCGGCACCCGGATGGCGATGCCGTCCAGCTTGCCCTTGAGCTTGGGGAGCACGAGCCCCACCGCCGTCGCGGCGCCCGTGGTCGTGGGGATCATGCTCACCGCGCCGGCCCGCGCGCGGCGCAGGTCCTTGTGCGGGAAGTCGTGGATGGGCTGATCGTTGGTGTACGAGTGCACCGTCGAGGCGAACCCGCGCTTGATCCCGAAGGCGTCGTCGAGGACCTTCGCCGTGGTGGCCAGGCAGTTCGTGGTGCACGAGGCGTTGGAGATGATGCGGTGCTTCTTGGGATCGTAGATCGCCTCGTTGACGCCGAGCACGATGGTGGCGTCGGGATCCTTCGCCGGCGCGGTGATGACCACCTTCCTGGCGCCGGCGGTGATGTGCCCAGAGGCCTTGGCGGTGTCGCGGAAGACGCCGGTCGACTCGACCACCACGTCGACCCCGAGCTCCTTCCAGGGCAGGCTGGCGGGGTCCTTCACCGCGGTGACGCGGATCTCGCGGCCGTTGACGAAGATGGCGTTGTCCTTCGTGGTGACCTCGGCGCCGAGCGTGCCGTGGACGGAGTCGTGCTTGAGCAGGTGACCCAGGGTCTTGGCGTCGGCCAGGTCGTTGACGCCGACCACCTCGATGTCCCGGCTCTCCAGCGCGGTGCGGAAGAAGACGCGGCCGATGCGGCCGAAGCCGTTGACGCCGACCTTGATCGCCATGGAACGAGCTCCTTCTCGGGGGCTGCGGGCTTCCCGTGCGCCCCGATTATACGGTCGCCTAGACGACGCGGGCAACCGTGAGCACGCCGATGGTGCAGGCGCCCGCGCGCCGGAGCGCTCGCGCGCACTCGGCAGCGGTCGCCCCAGTGGTGAGGATGTCGTCGACCACGATCACGTGACGGCCGGCGGCCGCCGGCGAGGCGCCGAACGCGTCCCGCACGTTGTCGTGACGCTCCTGGGCGCCGAGCTCGCTCTGCGGCCGGGTGGGGCGCGTGCGGGCGAGCCACCGGCGCACGGGGACACCCGCGGCGCGGCCGAGGTGCTCCGCGAGCAGCGTCGCCTGGTTGAAGCCGCGCTCGCGCTCCCGCGCGCGGCTGAGGGGCACGGCGACGAGCGCGTCGGCGGCCGCGGGCACCGCCACGCCGCACGTCTCGAGCACGAGATCGCCGAGCGGACGGGCCAGCGCGCGCTTGCCGTGGAACTTGTAGGCGTGCAGCGCCTCGCGCAGCGGGCCCGCGTAGTCGGCGGCGGCCCGCGCGTAGTCGAAGGCGGGCGGCGCGCTCACGCAGGCCGGGCAGCGGCCCGCGGCCCGGGCCGGCGCCGGCTCGAACGAGGGCCGCGGCACCCCGCACACGTCGCACAGCGGCGGGGCGAGACGCGCCACCGCGCTCCAGCAGGCGCCACACAGCGGATCGTGCCGGCCGGCGGCGAGCGGCCGCGCGCACACCGGGCACAGCGCGGGGAAGACGAGGTCGAGGGCGGCGGTCGCCCAGGCGTTCAATTCAACACATGGGGGGCTCCGGGCGCCCCCCAAGCCCCCCACACGCTCGTGACGCCCATGCTGCGCCGTGGCGCCCCTCGACCGCGCGATGCGTTCATGGGCCTCAGCCGTCGGCGGGGCGCAATGCGTTCCAGCGCCCGCAGTGCGGGCAGCGGTCCTGCCAGGTCGGGGTCCGCCCGGCGCAGACGCGGCAGGCCTGCGGCCACTCGAAGGCGTGCTCGAGCCGGAGCGCGCGCCGGTACTCCTCGAAGGCGTCGCGGGCCTGGCCGCGATGCTCGAAGACCGCACCGAGGTAGGCGTGCACGACCGGCAGGTCGGGCGCGCGCACCTCCACCTTCTCGAACTGGTCGGCGGCCTCGTCGAGCATCTCGAGCTCGAAGTACACGCGCCCGAGCGCGACGGCGAGCGCCAGGTCCTCGGGCGCGCGGCTCACCGCGCTCTGATAGAGCGCGATCATGCGGCGCGGCCGGCCCTCGTCGCGGAACGCGCGCTCCAGCCGCTCGAGCAGCGGCAGCGCCGGCGTCACCTCGAGGGCCTTCTCCCAGACGCGCACGGCCTCCTTGTGCTCGCCGGCGGCCTCGTGCGCGTCGCCCAGCGCGAGGGCCGCGGGCACGAACGCGCGGTCGGCCTTGAGCGCGCTCCTGAAGTGGGCGATGGCCGCGCTGGTGCGGCGGCCCGCGGCGGCGGCGCGGCCGAGCTCGAAGTGCGCGGCGGCCACCCACTCCGCTTCCGCGGCACGCTCGGCTCCCGCGACGAGCCCCGCCACACGCTCGGCCACGCCGAGGGCTTCCGGCCAGTCGCCCCCTTCCAGCGCCACCGTGCGCAGCCCCCGCAGCGCGGCGAGGCTCTGCGGCGACACGCGCAGCGCCTGGCGATACAGACGCCGGGCCTCGTCGCGCCGGCCGGCTTGGTGCGCCTCCGCGGCGCGGCGGGCGAGCTCGGCCGCCTCGGGGTCTTCCTTCGGCGAGGTGGTGGCGCCGCCGAAGATACGGGACAGGCTCCGGCCCAGGTCGAGCAGCGAGTCGATCATCGGGACCACCGATCAGCGGTGGGGTGCAGGGGGCGCCGCGCGCCCGAGGCCGGGCCGGTCAGCGGAGGGACGGTCAGCCCGCCGCCGTGCGCTGCTCTTCCTCGACGAGGCGCTGGCAGTCGATGCAGTAGCGCGCGAAGGGCAGCGCGTCGAGCCGCTTCTCGGCGATCGCCTCCCCGCACCGCTCGCAGCTGCCGAAGGAGCCCTCCTCGAGCTTCTGGAGGGCGGAGACGACCTCCCGCAGCAGGCGCCGGTCGCCGTTGCCCAGCTCGAAGAAGAATTCGCGGGTGTACGCGGTGTTGGCCTGATCGCCGAGATCCTTGATCGAGTCGTCCTCCTGGTCCTTGCCGTACACCGCGGTGCGGCCGACCTCCTCGACCAACTGGTGCTGCTTCTCGAGCAGGCGCTTCTTGAAGTACGCCAGCCGATCCTTCCTCATCCCGGCCTCCCTCACCGCCCGGCGCCACGAATCGAGGACGTACGCTAGCACGGCCCCTGGGCACGCGCAATACCACTCAGCCCTCGACGGGCACGGACGGCGCGTCGCCCCACAGCCGCTCGAGCGCGTAGTACGCGCGCGTGTCCTCGAGGAACACGTGCACGAGCACGTCGCCGTAGTCGAGGAGCAGCCAGCCGCTCCTGGCGGCGCCTTCCGCATGCAGCGGCCGCACGCCGGCCTGCTTGAGCGCGGCGCGGATGGCGTCGGCGATGGTGTCGAGGTGCGTGGTGGAGCGCCCGCTGCAGAGCAGGAAGTAGTCGGCGACGCTGGAGATGGACTGCACGTCGAGCACGATGAGGTCGAGGGCCTTGTGGTCGCGCGCGGCCCGCGCCGCTTCGCGCACCTTGCCCTCCGCGGACAGCCGCGCGGTCATCGGGCGGCGCTCCCGTACAGCCCGCGGTCCCGGATGTAGGCGATCACCGGCTCGGGCAGCCGGTAGGCGAGCGAGCGTCCCTCGCGGGCGCGGCGCCGGAGGTCGGAGGCGGACACGGGCAGCGAGGTCGCGTGCACGATCAGCACGCTCCCCTCGCCCGCCGTCCCCCCGGGCAGGTGGACGAAGCGCCGGGCGCCGATCTCGCGCAGCACCTTCTGCGCCGCCTCGCCCTCCGCGTCGAAGGCGCTGCCCACGCGCGGCACCACCACGAGGCGCGCCAGGGCCGCCACGCGCCGGGGCGTGCGCCACGTCAGCAGATCGAGGAAGGTCTCCGAGCCGATCAGGAGGTGGAGGTCGCGCTCGGTCGCCTGGAGGGCCTCGAGCGTGTCGACCGTGTAGGACGGCCCCGGCCGCGAGAGCTCGAGGTCGGAGACGGCGAAGCGCGGGTTGCCGGCCACGGCCAGCGCCACCATGGCGTAGCGGTCGGGCGCGGGCGCCAGCGCCTCGACCGGCTTGTGCGGCGGCGCCGCGTTCGGCACGAACAGCACCCGGTCCGCGCCGAGCGCCTCGAGCGCCTCGTCCGCGAGCACCAGGTGGCCGTAGTGGATCGGGTTGAACGAGCCGCCGAAGACGACGACGCTCATCGACTCGAAGGGGGCCTCGACGGCCCCCCCCGAACCGCCCCCAGGATGAGGATTGCGCCGGCGGAGCCGGCGCTCGAACGGTCGTGCCCGCGCGCCTCCGGCAACGGCGCGCTAGTCCCGGAGCTGGCCGTCGCCGGTGACGACGAACTTCGTGGTCGTGAGGGCCTGCACGCCGACGGGGCCGCGCGCGTGCACGCGGGACGTCGAGATCCCCATCTCGGCGCCCATGCCGAACTGGTTGCCGTCGACCAGCCGCGTGGACGCGTTGACGAGCACCGCGGCGGCGTCGACCTCGCGGGTGAAGCGCCGGGCGGCGGCGAGGTCGTTGGTCACGATCGCCTCCGCGAGACCGGTGCCGTGGCGCCGGATGTGGGCGATGGCCTCGTCGAGGCCGTCGACCACGCGCACGGCGAGCACGAGGTCGAGGTACTCCTCGTCCCAGTCGCGCTCGGCGGCCGGCGTGGCCGCGGGCAGCAGCGCGCGCGTGCGCGGGCAGCCGCGCACCTCCACGCCGGCCTCGGCCAGCCGGGCGCCCACGGCGGGCAGGAACTCCCGCGCCACGGCGGCGTCGACGAGCAGGGTCTCCAGCGCGTTGCACACGCTCGGCCGCTGCGCCTTGGCGTTGACGACGATCGCGGAGGCCATGGCCTGGTTGGCGCTGGCGTCGACGAAGACGTGGACCACCCCGCGATCGTGCTTGAGCACCGGCACCCGCGAGCGCTCGGAGACCCAGCGCACGAACGCCTCGCCTCCGCGCGGGATCACGAGGTCGATGAGCTCGGACATCCCCAGCATGGCCGCGACCGCCTCGCGATCGGTCGTCTCGACGAACTGGATCGCGTCGGCCGGCGCGCCCGCCTTCTGCAGAGCCTTGGCCAGCACGGCGGCGATCATGGTGTTCGACTCGATGGCCTCGCTGCCGCCGCGAAGGATCACGGCGTTGCCCGACTTCACGCAGAGCCCGGCGGCGTCTGCGGTGACATTCGGCCGCGACTCGTAGATGAAGCCGATCACCCCGAGGGGCACCCGCACGCGGCTGATCTCGAGCCCGTTCGGCCGACACCACGTCTCCGCCACCGTGCCCACCGGATCGGGCAGCGCCGCCACCTCGCGCAGGCCGGCGGCCATCCCGGCCACGCGGGTCTCCGTCAGCGTGAGCCGGTCGAGAAAGGCGCGCGGGTGGCCGGCGGCGCGCGCGCGCTCGAGATCGGCGCGGTTGACCTCGAGGAGGCCTTCCGTCTTCTCCTCGAGGGCCCGCGCCATCTGGGCGATGGCCTCGTTCCGGACCCGGGTGGGCGTGAGGGCCAGGACCGCCGCCGCCCCGCGGGCGGCGCGCGCCTTGGCCTGGACGAGCTCGGTCACCTTCATAGGATCACCAGGTTGTCGCGGTGGATGACCTCGTCGAAGCTCTTGTACCCCAGTCGCTCCTCGATCTCGTGCGTCTTGACCCCGCGCAGCTTGCGTAGCTCGGCGGCGTCGAAGTTGACGACCCCGCGCCCGATCTCGCGGTCGCTCCCCTCGCCCACCACGGCCACCACCTCGCCGGCGGCGAACTGCCCGTCGACGGCCACCAGCCCCGAGGGTAGCAGGCTGCGGCCCTGGCGGGTGAGGGCGCGCAGGGCGCCGGCGTCGACGACCACGCGGCCGCGCGGCCGGACCGCGAAGGCGATCCAGCGCTTGCGCGCGGCCAGCCGGGCGTCGCGGGGCGCGAAGTAGGTGCCCACGGGCTCCGATCTCAGGATACGCGCGAGCACGCCGGGCTGCCGGCCGTCGGCGATGACCATGGGGATGCCCGCCGCCGCCGCCTTCCGGGCCGCCGCCAGCTTGGTGGCCATGCCGCCCACGGAGATGCCGCTGGTGGCCTCGCCGCCGAGCCGCGCGATCTCGTCGGTGACCGCCTCCACGACGTCGAGCTTGCGGGCGCCGGCGGTGCGCGCGGGGTCCGCGGTGTAGAGGCCGTCGACGTCGGTGAGGAGCACGAGCAGGTCGGCGTCGATGAGCGAGGCCACGAGCGCCGAGAGGTTGTCGTTGTCGCCGACCTTGATCTCCTCGACGGCCACGGTGTCGTTCTCGTTCACGATGGGCAGCACCTGGAAGCCGAGCAACGCCTGCAGGGTGTTGCGCGCGTTGAGGTAGCGCGAGCGGTCGGCGATGTCCTGGGCGGTCAGCAGCACCTGGCCGACGGCGATGTCGTGGCGCTTGAACGCCATCTCGTAGAGCCACATCAGCGCGGACTGGCCGACGGCGGCTGCGGCCTGGGTCTCGGGGATCGAGCGCGGGCGGCGCCCCAGGGCCAGCCGGGCCGCGCCGGTGGCGATGGCCCCGGAGGACACGAGCACGACCTCGCGCCCGCCCCGCACCTCGGCGATCTCGGCGGCCAGGGCCTCCACGCGGGCGGGATCGCCGCCGGTGCCGGGCGAGGTCACCAGCCCGCTGCCCACCTTCACCACCAGGCGGCGCACGCGCCCCAGCCGGCGGGTGCCGGGCCCTAGCTCGCGGCGCGGAGCCATCCGCTCTCTTCCAGACGAACGGCGATGCCGCGGACCAGCTCGCCGAGCCCGGCGCCGGTGGCCGCGGAGACCACGAGCAGCGGCAGGCCGTGCGCCGCGCAGAACGCCTCGACCGCGCGACGACGCGCCTCGACCTCGGCCCCCGCGAGATCGGCCTTGTTGAGCACCACGAGCTGCGGGCGCGCGGCCAGCGCCCCCGAGTACGCCGCCAGCTCCTCGTTGATGACCGTGAAGTCCTGGGCGGGGTCCCGGCCGGTGCCGGGGTCGAGGTCGAGCACGTGCAGCAGGAGGCGCGTGCGCTCGGTGTGGCGCAGGAACTGGTGGCCGAGGCCCTTGCCCTGCGCGGCGCCGGGAATCAGCCCCGGCAGATCGGCGATGACGAACGTGCGCTCGCTATCGACCCGCACGATGCCGAGCGTGGGCGCCAGGGTGGTGAACGGATACTTGGCGATCTTCGGCGTCGCCGCCGACAGGCGGGAGACGAGCGTGGACTTGCCGGCGTTGGGGAAGCCGATCAGCCCGACGTCGGCCAGGAGCTTCAGCTCCAGGTGCAGCCAGCGCTCGGGTCCGGGCTGGCCGAGGTCCGCCCGCCGCGGAGCGCGGTTCGTCGAGGTGGCGAAGCGTGCGTTGCCGCGGCCGCCGCGCGAGCCCTCGATGGCGAGCAGGCGCTGGCCCGGCACGGCGAGGTCGCCGAGGAGCGCACTGCCCTCACGCTCGGTCACCACGGTGCCCACGGGCACTCGCAGCACGAGGTCGTCGCCGCTGGCGCCGTGGCGATTGGCGCCCTTGCCGTGCTGGCCGCGCTCGGCCTGGTAGTGGCGCTTGTAGTGGTAGTCCAGGAGGGTCGTCAGCGAGGGATCGGCCTCGAGCCAGACGCTGCCGCCATTGCCGCCATCGCCGCCGTCCGGGCCGCCGTAAGGCACGTACTTCTCGCGGCGGAAGCTGATGCAGCCGGCGCCCCCGTCGCCTCCCTTGACGAAGATGTCGATCTCGTCGACGAACATCGCGGGCCCGAGGGTTGCCCGCCGCCCGTCATGCCTGGGCGGTCGTGCGAGCGGCAGGACGTCGCGGGGCTGGGGCCCCGCCGTCCGAGGCGAGCGAAAGTTCAGAGGTCGTGATGCTGATCAGCCGGTTGTCGCCCCGGCGGTGGAAGAGAACGTAGCCGTCGATCTTGGCGAAGAGGGTGTCGTCGGAGCCGCGCCCGACGTTGAGGCCCGGCTTGAAGCGCGTGCCGCGCTGCCGGACCAGGATGCTGCCGCCCGACACGAACTGCCCGCCGAAGCGCTTGATGCCCAGCCGCTGGGAGTTCGAGTCGCGCCCGTTCCGGGAGCTGCCGACGCCTTTCTTGTGAGCCATCGCGAGCTAGACCTCGATGTTGGTGATCCGGACGGTCGTCACCGGCTGGCGGTGACCCCGGTTCCGGCGGTAATTCTTGCGCCGCTTGAACTTCACGACCGCCACCTTCTTGCCAAGGGCCTGCCGCACCACCTCGCCGGAGACCGTCGCCGCGCGCAGCCGGTCACCCGAGAGCACCTCGCCGTCGCGGCTGACCATCAGGACCGACGTGAACTGCACCGGCGTGCCGGTCTCGCCCGCCAGCTTCTCGACGGCGATGACCTGCCCGGGCGCGACCCGGTACTGCTTGCCTCCGGTGGCGATGACGGCTTCCATGGCTCCTCAGCCTCTCCCCGAGTGTAATGGCGGCAAGGAGTCATAAGACCATGGCCCCGTGCGGCGAGTCAAATCGAGCCTGTCAGGCCACCGGGCGGAGATACTCCGACATGCGCTTGCGGACGTAGAGGCGCGAGCGGTGGACCCGGGACTTCACGGCGGGCAGGCTGATCCCCAGCGACTCCGCGATCTCGGGGTTCGACAGCCCCTCGACGTCGTGGAGCACGAGGGCCGTGCGGTAGTCCGCGGGCAGCTCGTCGATCGCCGTCTCGAGCACGGTGCGCAGCTCGCCCCGGAGGGCGTTGTCGTCGACGCGCTCGGACCAGTCGTCCATGGGCTCGAAGTGCAGCCCGTTGTCCTCGAGCGCGGGCAGCAGGTCGTCGAGCGCCAGCTCGCGGTCCTTGGCCCGGCGCGAGCGCAGCTTCATGTACGCCGCGTTCGCTGCGATCCGGTAGAGCCAGCTGCCGAAGGCCGACTCGCCCTTGAACGTGCCGATCTTGCGCCCGGCGGCCCAGAGGGCGTCCTGCGCGATTTCTTCCGCGTCCTCCTTCGAGCCGGTGATGCGCAGCCCGAGCCGGTAGACGCGGTCGCCGTACGTGTCGACGAGCGTCTCCATCGCGGTGGGATCGTCGCGGCGAAGCGCCTCCACGAGCGGGGCGTCGCGGTCGATGCGCGCCTCGACGCTCACGACAGGCGCTCCGGGTGCGGCCGCTCGTAGACCGTCAGGTACCGCTTGAGCTCGCCCACGCACTGCTCCATCACCCCGATGTCCTTCGCGACCTTCGACATGAGAATCGCGCCCTCGAGCGAGGCGACCAGGAAGTGGGCGACCGTCTCGGGCCGGCAGTCCTCGCGGACCTCGCCGCGGGTCTGGGCTTCCGCCAGCGAGCGCGTGAGGCGCTCGCGCCAGGCGCAGAAGACCTCCGCCAGGCGGCGCCGGAAGCCTTCGTGCACGTCCGACAGCTCCGAGGCAAGGTTCCCGAGCGCGCAGCCGCCGACGCAGTTGCGCTGGCGTAGCGATTCGACGAGCCGGTCGAGGAAGCAGCGGATGTCGCTCAGCCCCCCGCCGCTGAAGCAGGGATCGACCGTGCCCTCGAGCAGCGCCGTCACGAGCCGGTCGAGAATCGCGTGGCCGAGGTCTTCCTTGCTCTTGAAGTAGTGATAGAAGTTGCCCTTGCCCACCCCGCTCTCGCGCAGCACGTCGTCGAGGGACGTGGCGTGGTAGCCGTGCAGGTGCATGAGCCGGGCGGAGGCGCGCAGGATCGCCTCGCGCGTCGGGCGGCCGTCGCGGGCCTTGGGCTGGGGCGGCGTGGCACTCGTCGTCATGGCCTCAGTGTACCAACCAGTCGGTACACACTATGCCTCAGGATAGCACGTTGCGTCAAGGGCTAGGACCCCGCAGGGCCCCAACCATTAAATAGGGGCTTGGGCATTGGGGTTCGGGCCAGCCCTCGGTCATGGCCCCGGGGCCGCACACGGTACACGGCGGGCAGGCGGCGGGCGTCGAATCTCGGGTGGAAGGTCAACGGGGGACGGCGAGTCGGTCGTGCGGCCGGATCGTTCTCGCGGGCGTTCTCGTGGTCGTGGCGCTCCTTGCCATCGGCGCGCCGGGCTCCCGGGGGGAGACGGGCGCGAGCACGTTCCACTCCGCGGGCGTCCCCATCGCGTACTCGGTGGAGGGCGAGGGCCCGCCGGTCATCCTCATTCACGGGCTGCACTCCAGCGCGGCCATGAACTGGCGGCTGCCCGGCACCATCCGGGCGCTGTCCGACCGCTACCGCGTCATCGCCTTCGACCTGCGGGGCCACGGCAGCTCCGGCAAGCCAACCGAGGAAATCGGCGTACGGCCGGCAGATGGCGGAGGACGTGGTGCGGCTGATGGACCATCTCGGCGTCGCCCGCGCGCACGTCGTCGGCTACTCGCTCGGCGGCATGATCGCGATGCGCGTGCTCACCGACCATCCCGACCGGGTGCTCTCGGGCACGCTGGCCGGCATGGGCCTGTTCCGCGAGGGCAGCCCGCTGCAGGAGTTCTGGGGGAGAATCCCCGCGCGCCCGGGCGGCCGGACCGCCGCCGCGTGCATGCGCGCCGTCGGGGCGCTCGCCGTGACGGAGGACGCGGTCCGCGCCATCCGCGCGCCCGTCGAGGTCATCGTCGGCGACCGCGATCCCGTGCGGCGGCTCTACGTCACACCGCTCGCCGTCGTGCGGCCGGACTGGCGGATCGTCGAGCTCGAGGACGCCGGCCACCTCAACGCGATCATGAAGCCGGCATTCCGCAGCGAGATCCGCGGCTGGCTCGATCGTCAAGCGGGGGACCGCCCGCGCTCACCCTGAGGCTGGGGAGAGCTCGTCGAGCACCGCCTTCGCATCGCGGAGGTCGGCGGTGTCGAACCCTTCCGTGAACCACCCGTACACCTCGGCGAGCATGCGTCGCGCCTCGTCTCGCTGACCCCGTCGGCCGAGCAACCGGCCGAGGCTCGTCACCGCGCGCAGCTCCCACGACTTCGCGTCCTGGCGGCGGGCCACGTCGATCGCCTGGCGAAACGCGGCCTCCGCCTCGGCCTCGTCGGCGGGACGAGCCGCGAGCACCAGCTCGCCCCTGAGCCGGAGGAAGTCGGCGTCCCAGGCGTGAGCGCCGCTCGCGTCGGCCATCCGCTGGGCCCCGTCGAGGGTCTCCAGGCCTGCGGCGAGCTGGCCGTGCTTGAGATACGTCGCCGCGAGCAGCGCCAGGAAAAAGGGAACGTAGATCTCGTGAATCGTGCGGTAGTCGTCGATGGCGAGGCGAAGCCGCATCATCGCCGCGTCATCCCGGCGCTGATTCGCCTCGGCCCAGCCATCGAGAATCTTGCCAAACGCCAGCCACTGCGAGAATCCGTGCTCGCCCGCCAGCGCGACGGTCGATTCGCTGACGGCGCGCATCGCGGTGACGTCCCCACGCAGCTGATAGACGAGGCCGAGGAAGGGCAGCGCGTTGACGATGCTGCCCGGGTGGGCGAGGTCCCTGGCCAGCGCGAGACCTGCCCGGCAGCGCTCGAGCGCGGCCACCGGATAGCCGAGGATCCACAGGGCCAGACCGGAATGCATGCGGCAGCACACGCCGGCGTCGTGACCGCCGTACAGGAAGGTCAGGGCGTGGTGCTGGTCCCGGTCGTAGAGGACCATGCCCTGCTCGCCATGCTCTCTCGCCGCACGCGGCTCGCCCATCCATAGCGTGCTCGGCAACATGGCGTGGCGGGCCTCCAGCCGGAGGGCCCGGTCGTCCAGCCGCTCGGCCAGCGAGAGAAGGTTCTCCGCCATCGGACGACCCGACTCGAACCGGCCTCGTCCCCCCACCGTGTGGAGCCAGAGGCCCCACAGCGCCTGGAACATCTCGCTGGGCTCCCCGAACTCTTCGCCCAGCTGTCGCGCCCGCGCGTACGTTCTCCCGACATCCACCCCACCGAAGCCCTGGGTCGCGTGCAGGGCGGGCCCGAGCGCGAGAAGGAGCCCGAGCTCTTGCCGCGTCGTCTCGCGGCTCGACGGCAGCTTCCCGACGGCATCGAGTCCCTGCGTGAGGTACGCGACCGCCTCCACGCTGGCCGAGCGGCGGAACGCCTTGGTTCCGGCCTCGTGAAGGTATCGGACGGCCTGGTCCCACACCTCGCCCCGGACCGTGTGATGGGCCAGGCGCTCCACCTGCTCGCTGAGCCGTGCGGCGTAGATCCGCTCGATGGCCGCCGCGATCCGGGCGTGGAGCGTGCGTCGGCGCTCGCCGAGGAGACTACCGTACGCCACCTCGTGCGTCAGCGCATGCTTGAAGGTGTACTCCACCTCCGGGAAGAGGTTCGTCTCGTACAGGAACTCCGCTGCCTGGAGATCTCCGAGCCGGCGCCGCAGCGCCTCGTCAGGGATCTCGGCGATGGCCTGGAGCAGCGCGAGCGGGACATCGGTTCCGATGACCGACGCGGCCTGCAGGACGGCCTTCTCGTCCGGCGTCAAGCGGTCGATGCGCGCGGCGAGGAGCGCCTTCACGGTTGCCGGCACCTCGATGGTATCGACGGGCTTCGTCAAGCGGTAGCCACCGCGCGCTCCCGCGAGCACCCTGGTCTCCACGAGCGTGCGGACACTCTCCTCCAGGAAGAACGGGGTGCCTTCCGTACGCCGGACGAGCAGGGCCTTGAGCGGTTGCACGCTGGGGTCGGTGCCGAGCATCGCGTCGAGGAGCTCGTGCGCGCTCGCCACCGGAAGTGCGTCGATCCGGAGCTGACGGTAATACGTCTTGGATCCCCAGGCATGCTGGTATTCGGGACGGTAGTTGACCAGCATCACGATGCGCGCGGTGGGCAGGCTCTCCACCAGGGCGTCCACGAGCGCCTGGGTCTCCGCGTCGATCCAGTGCAGGTCTTCGAACACGACCACGACGGGCTGGAGGTGGCTCTCCCGGAGCAGGAGGCGCCTCACGCCGTCCAGTGTCTGCTGGCGTCGCTGCGGCGGGTCGAGCCGATCCCACGACGGATCGCTCACCGGGACCTCGAGCAGCCAGAGCAGCGCCGGCAAGAACGGCTCCAGCGCCCGGTCCAGCGACAGGAGCCGGCCCGTCACCTTCTCCCGGATGATCCGGGCATCGTCACGGCCCTCGATCCGGAAATACGTTCTCAGCAGGTCGATGACGGGCAGGTACGCCGTCGCCTTGCCATAGGACACCGAGTTGCTCTCGATGACGAGACAGTCGTGAACCCGATGCGAGCGGGTGAACTCGTAGTACAGGCGTGACTTGCCGACGCCCGGCTCGCCGACCACGGCAACGAGCTGCCCGCGCCCGTCCCTGGCGTGCTCGAGCGCCTGGGACAGCTGCTCCATCTCGGCCGTTCGTCCGACGAACTTCGTGAGGCCACGCGCGGCGGCCGCCTGGAAGCGCGACCGGATGGCGGACGCACCGTGCATGACGTAGACCTCGACGGGGTCCACCAGGCCCTTCACCGGCGTCGGACCGAGCGACCGGACGTCGACGTACCCTTCGGCGAGCGCGAGCGTGGCCGGCGTGAGGAGCACCGAGCCGGGATCGGCGAGCTGTTCCATGCGCGCGGCGAGGTGCGTCGTCTGTCCCACCGCGGTGTAGTCCATGCGGAGGTCGCTGCCGACGGCCCCCACGACGACCTCGCCGGAATTGAGACCGACCCTGATGCTGACCGTGATCCCGTGCCGTCGCCGCATGTCCTCCGCGTACTTCTTCACCGACGCCTGCATCGCCAGCGCGGCGTAGCATCCTCGCACCGCGTGATCCTCGTGGGCAATGGGCGCGCCGAACAGGGCCATGATCCCGTCACCCATCACCTGGTTCACGGTGCCCTCGTAACGGTGGACCGCGTCCATCATCAGCTCGAGCACAGGATCGAGGATCCGGCGCGCGTCTTCGGGATCGCGGTCGGCGAGGAGTTCCATCGACCCTTTGAGATCGGCGAAGAGCACGGTGACCTGCTTGCGCTCGCCCTCGAGCGCGGCCCTGGACGTCAGGATGCGGTCGGCGAGGTGCTTCGGGGTGTAGGCATCGGGAGCGGAGAAGCGCGGCTCCGCCGACGCGCGACCGGTGACGGGCGTGCCGCACTCCAGACAGAACTTCGCGGACGTCGGAAGCTCGACTCGGCATTTCGGGCACGACAGCACCATCCGCGCGCCGCATTCCAGGCAGAACTTTGCCTGGGGAGGATTCTCGTGCCGGCACGCCGGGCACTGCATGAGGCCACTACGGTAGCGTACTGGCGCGACGTGTGTCGAGGCGCCGCGGAGTCCAGGAAGCGCTTCCTGGCGCGCCTGAAACCGGCCGCCCATCGAGGAGCGCCCCGGGTTCCCCGGGGCGCTTCCGAGCGTCGGGTGTTCGGGGGGCGCCACCTCGCGCGCCGGGAAGCTCGCGGGTAATCGAGGAGCGCCCCGGCTTTGCCGGAGTGCTCCGAACGTTGGAGGGCCTGGGGTCGAGGCGCGCCCCGGGTTCCCCCGGGGCGCGTCCGAGCGTGGGGGGCGTGGGGGGCGCCCGGAGCCCCCAGTCCGATCAGTACAGCGGCGCCGCCACCCTGAGCGCGGCCATCACGAGCGGCTTGGGCCAGAGGCCGAGGGCCACCACGCCGAGGACGCAGAGCAGGACGGCGATCGTCAGCGCGGGATCGAGGCGGATGCGGCCGGAGTGCACGGGGGCGTCGATGTACATCCGCCGGGCGACCACCAGGTAGTAGAAGAGCGCGACCACGGTGAGGATCGCGCCCAGCAGCACGAGCCAGTAGAGCCCCGCCGAGGCGGCCGCCCAGAACACGTAGAGCTTGGCCCAGAAGCCGGCGACGAACGGGATGCCGCCGAGCGAGAGCAGGAACAGCAGCATCGCCAGCGCGAGCAGCGGCGAGCGCTGGGCCAGGCCCCGGAAGGCCCCGAGGTGCTCGGAGCCCTCGGCGCGGGCCACGGCCTCGACGACCAGGAACGCGCCCATGTTCCCGAAGACGTAGGCGACGAGGTAGAAGAGGACCATCGCCGTGCCCGAGGCGGAGGCGGCCGCCACGCCGACCAGCATGTAGCCGATGTGCGCGATGCCCGAGTAGGCGAGCAGCCGCTTGGCGTTCTCCTGGGGAAGCGCCATGAGATTGCCCGCGACGATGGTGACGGCGGCGAGCGCGGCGACGATCGGGCCCCAGAAGGCCCCGGCCCCCGTCCCCTCGAAGTAGACCCGGAAGATCGCGACGAAGCCCGCGGCCTTGGGCGCCACGGACAGCCACGCCACGAACGGCGTGGACGCCGCCTCGTAGGTGTCGGGCACCCACATGTGAAAGGGAAACGCGGCGATCTTGAACCCGAAGCCCGTCAGCGCGGCGAGCAGGCCCAGGATCAGGAGCGGATCGCCGGACGAGGCTGCGCGCGCCACGCCGGCGAGCGCCGTCGTGCGCGCGGCGCCGTAGACGAACGAGAGCCCGTAGGCCATCACCGCCGAGGACACGCTGCCGACCAGGAAGAACTTGAGCGCCGCCTCCACCGCGGTGCCGTCGCGCTTGGCGAAGCCGGCCAGCACGTAGAGCGGGATCGACATCAGCTCGAAGGCCACGAAGAGCAGGATCACGTCCCGGGCCGAGGCGAGCACGAGCATGCCGAGCAGCGAGGAGAGGAGCAGCAGGTGGTACTCCGCGGCGCGCCGCGCGAACGGCCCCGCCGCCGGCGCCAGGCCGCACAGCACACCCACGAGCGTCGCGGCGAGGAACAGGCGCTTGGCGAAGAGGGCCAGGCCGTCCTGCACGAAGATCGCCCCCGGCGCCGGCTCCACGGGCGAGAGCGCGAAGGCGAGCGCCTCGAGCCCGGCCACGCCCGCGAGGACGAGCCAGCCGATCCACCGGCGATCGCTGCCGCGGGCCGCCAGCCCGGCCACGAAGACCACCAGGAGCAGGACGCCGAGGCCCGCCTCGAGCGTGAACGGGCTCACGGGCCCAGGATCCTCGCCAGCAGCGGGACCGTCGCGGTGTCCACGGGCGCCAGCGCGAGGGACGGCAGCAGCCCGAACACGACGATGACGGCCACCAGCACCACGATGGCCACCCACTCCGGGCCCTTCGCGTCCTCCAGGTGGCTGAAGTGCGGCGAGGGCGGGCCCCAGAAGATCTGCTTGGCCACGCGCAGCACGTAGACCGCGGTCAGGAACGTGCCGGCCACCGCGGGCACGAGCCACCAGGGATGGGCCGAGGCCCACGCGCCCATGAACGTCAGCAGCTCGGCCACGAAGCCGGACGTCGCGGGCAGGCCGAGGGACGAGAGCCCGCCGATGGTGAACGCCGTCGCGATGCCCGGCATCGCCCGGCCGAAGCCGCCCATGCTGAAGATCGCCCGCGAGTGCGCCTTCTCGTACACGAGCCCCACCAGCGCGAAGAAGAGCCCGGTCATCACGCCGTGGGCGAACATCTGGAAGACCGAGCCGTTGAGCCCCGCCTCGGTGAGGGTGGCCGCGCCGAGCATCACCAGGCCCATGTGCGAGACGGACGAGTACGCGATCACGTACTTGAGATCGACCTGGGCCATCGCGGAGAGCGCGCCGTAGACCACGTTGATGCAGGCGATGCCGCCCACGAGCCAGACCAGGCTCGCCGCGGCGTCGGGCAACAGGCCCATGCCCATCCGCACCACGCCGTAGGCGCCGAGCTTCATGAGCACGCCGGCGTGGAGCATCGAGACCGCCGTCGGCGCGGAGGCGTGGCCGTCGGGCGACCACGTGTGTAGCGGCCAGATGCCGGCCAGGATCCCGAAGCCGACGTAGAAGGCGAGGAAGACCCAGCGCTGCAATCGCGGGTCGAACGACGCCGCCTCGAGGTCGAGGAACGAGAACGAGGTGGCCCCGGCGCTCACGTAGAGGGCGAAGATCCCGACCAGGATGAAGGCCGACCCGAAGAGCAGGTACAGGGTCAGCTTCATGGCCGCGTACTCCTTGCTCCCCACCCCGGTCTCGCGGTACGCCCACGCGAAGATGCCGCGCGGCCGCACGTCCCCCGAGGAGCCCCAGATCCCGATGAGCAGGTACATGGGGAGCACGGCCAGCTCGTAGAAGAGGAAGAACACGAAGAGGTCGAGGGACACGAACACGCCGTAGACCCCGGTGACCAGCGCGAGGAGCAGCGCGTAGAACTCCTGGCTCCGGGTGGCCACCGTCCACGAGGCGAAGACGCCCGCGAAGATGATGATCGAGGTCAGCAGCACCATGAGCAGCGAGATGCCGTCGACCCCGAGCTCGTAGCCGATGCCGAGCTGCTCCACCAGGGGCGCCTTCTCGTAGAACTGGAAGCCGGCCGCGTCGCGGTTGTAGGCGGCGTAGGCGAGGATCGAGAGCACGGTCGACACCGACACGCTCACCGTGGCGATGAGCCGCACGGCCAGGGGGTGGCGCCGCGCGGTGAACATGATGAGCAGCGCGCCCACGAAGGGCGACCAGGTGATGACCGACAGCGCGTGGATGCGGACGAGGAAGTCCGTCACGGCCGGCGCAGCCAGAGCTGCGCCCACACCACGAGGGCGAGCAGGCCGAAGGCGACGCCGTAGAGGTAGTCCTGGGCGCGCCCGCTCTGGATGCCGCGCAGCAGGTCGCCGCCCCGCAGCGTGCAGGCGCTCAGGAAGTTCAGGAGTCCGTCGACGAGGTAGCGGTCGATCCAGCCGATGAGCCGCGAGAAGCCGAGCATGACGCCGCGGTAGAGGCCCGCGTAGAGCGCGTCGAGGAAGTAGCGGCGGCGCGCGAGGGAGTCGACGAGGCTCAGCGGGAAGGTCGACGCGAGCGCGGAGGCCGACACCACGCCCGCCTGGTAGGCGGCCCACGCCAGGACGAAGCCCGCCACCGCGAGGGCGAGGGAGAGCGCGAGGAGCCACGGCGGCGCGTGCTCTTCGCCGCCCCCCATCGCCAGCCTCAGCCCGGCGAGGACGGTGAGCCCGGCGAGGACCCACAGCGGCACGGCCATCGACGGCGGCGCGTCGTGGGCGTGCTCGTACGGGGCGTGCGCGCGGCCGAAAAACGCCACGAACATGACCCGGAACATGTAGAACGCGGTGAGGAACGCCGTCAGGGCCAGCACCGCGAAGACCCCGGTGCGCCCCGACTCCCACACCCCGGTCAGGATCGCCTCCTTGGAGAAGAAGCCGGGCAGCGGCGGGATCCCGGCGAGCGCGAGCGTGCCCACGAGGAACACGGTCCCGGTGCCGGGCAGCGCGCGGAAGAGGCGGCCCATGCGGAAGATGTCGTTGGTGCCGACGGCGTGGATCACCGCGCCGGCGCCCAGGAAGAGCAGGGCCTTGAAGAGCCCGTGGGTGAGCAGGTGCAGGAAGCCGGCCCGGGGCACGCCCGAGCCGATGGCGGCCATCATGAAGCTGAGCTGCGAGACGGTCGAGTAGGCGAGCACGCGCTTGATGTCGTTCTCGACGCACGCCATGGTGGCCGCGAGCAGGGCCGTGAAGGCGCCGACCGTCCCGATGAGCCAGAGGACGTCGGGCGCGGCGACGAACAGCGGGTAGGCCCGCGTCACCATGAACACGCCCGCGGTGACCATCGTGGCGGCGTGGATGAGCGCGGAGACCGGCGTCGGGCCCTCCATGGCGTCGGGCAGCCAGACGTGGAGCGGGAACTGCGCGGACTTGCCGACGGCGCCGAGATAGATCAGGAACATCACGAGGCCGAAGCCCTCGAAGGGGATCGTGCCTTCCTTGGCCATGGCGAACAGCGGAGCGAAGTCGAACGTGCCCGTGGCCGCCCAGAGCATCACGATGCCGGCCACGAAGCCGAGGTCGCCGAGCCTGGTGATCCAGAACGCCTTCACCGCCGCCCGCGCCGCCGACGGCCGGTCGTAGTAGTAGCCGATGAGCAGGTACGAGCAGAGCCCCACCAGCTCCCAGAAGATGAACATCTGCAGAAATGAGGGCGAGAGCACGAGGCCGAGCATCGAGAACGCGAACAACGCGTGGTAGGCGAAGTAGCGGCCCAGCCCGGGGGCGGACTCCTCGTGCAGGTAGCCGAGGGAGTAGATCTGCACGAGCAGCGACACCAGGGTGACGAGGACGAGCATCTTCCTCGACAGGACATCGACGACGGCGCCCACCGAGGCCATCGGCCCGCCGTCGCCGGGCAGCCACGGCCAGAGCCCGACCGCGTCGGAGCCGGCGCCGAAGAGCTCCAGCCGGACGGCCACGACGAGCGCGGCGGCCACGGCGACGATGCTCACGATGCCGGCCAGGCGGCCGCGCCGGCGGAGCGGCCGGACGACGCCGAGGAGCAGGAACGCCGCGAAGGGCAGCGCCAGCACCACGAGCGCGTCGCGGAGGTCCTGCGCGGCCATGGCGGATCCGTCCACGCCTAGCCCTTCAGGAGATCGAGGCGGTCGGCCTCGACGGTCCGCCGCGCGCGGAAGATCGCGATGACGAGGGCGAGCCCGACGCCCATCTCCGCCACCGTGATCGCGATGGTGAAGAGGGCGAAGACCACGCCGGTGAGATCGCCGCCGAAGCGCGAGAAGGCCGCGAGATTGATGTTGACGGCGTTGAGCATGAGCTCGATCCCGAGCAGGATGCCGATCGCGTTGCGGCGCGTGAGCACGCCCGCCAGGCCGACGGAGAAGACCAGCGCGGCGAGGATCAGGTACGCGTTCAGGCCCACTGGATCATTCGACGTCGGGGGGAGCGAGCGCCGCTCCTCCCCGACACCCCCCACCCCGTCGCCGGTGATTCTTGACGGTCGGCGGTTCTCATTCTTCCGCTCGGGCGAAGTACACGGCGCCGAGGAGGGCGGCGACGAGGAGGACGGCGAGGAGCTCGAAGGGCAGCGCGAAGGGCCCGGTGAGGGCGCGGGCCACGCCGGCGACGGCGTCCGCGGGCGGCGCCGCCGCGGGCGGTGCCGGGCGTCCGGCCAGGAAGCCGAGCACCGCCGCGGCGACCCCGGCCCCGACGATGAGCCCGTTGACGATCCAGCGGCTGGCCTGGGTGATGCGCTGGCCGACGAGACGCTCGGTGAGCATGATCGCGAAGACGGCGAAGACCACCGCGCCCAGGCCGTAGAGCAGGAGCTGCACGCCGAAGAGCAGCGGCGACTCGAGCATCAGGAAGACGCACGCGGTGGCGGCCAGGGCCAGGGCGAGGAAGAGCACGGAGTGGAACAGGTTCGGGGTCAGGATCACCGCGAGGCTCGAGGCCAGCAGCACGGCGGCCACCGCCCAGAACGCTGCGACGGCAAGCGTCACTCAGCGGACTCCTTGGCTTCTCCCTTGGCCGCCGCCTTCGCGGGCTTGGGCGGGGCCTGCATGTCGCGCAGCCTGTTGCCGGTGGCCCAGGACGGCGGGAACTGCAGGCCGAGCGCGTGCAGCCGGTCCTTGTCGAGCAGGAGCTCGCGACGATCGGCAGTGGCGAGGTCGAACGACTTCATCATGATGATCGCGTCGGTCGGGCAGACCTGCACGCACAGCTCGCAGAACTCGCACGCGTAGAGCTCCAGCGTGAAGGTCTTGGCGAAGTTGCGCTTCTCCGCCTTGAGCATCTCGACCTTGATGACCTGCGGCGGGCAGATGTACTCGCAGAGCCGGCAGCCGATGCAGTTCTCCTCGCCGGTCTCGCTGTCGTAGGTCAGGGCGAGGATGCCGCGGAAGCGGTCCGGGTACACGCGCTTGATCGTCGGGTAGCGGACGGTCACCGGCCGGCGCACGAAGTTCCGCAGGGTCGCGCCCATGGCGCGCCCGACCGCGCTCACGAGCTGGGCGGTCTCCGCCAGGAAGCCCGTGCCGTCAGGCTCCACCGCCGCTCCTCCACGCCACCCAGAATGCGGTGACCAGCAGCAGCAGCACCGTGGCCGGCAGCATGAGCTTCCACGAGATGGCCAGGATCTGGTCGACGCGGATGCGGACGAAGCTCCAGCGCACCCACGTCAGGAGCAGGAAGACGAGCATCGCCTTCAGCGTGAACCAGCCGGCGCCGAGCCAGGCCGGACCCGGGCCGAGCCAGCCGCCGAGGAACAGGAGCGCGCCGAGGTACGAGGTGGCGATGATGTGGGCGTACTCGCCGAGCTGGATCAGCGCGAACTTCATCCCGCTGTACTCGACGCGGAAGCCCGCCACCAGCTCGGACTCCGCCTCCAGGATGTCGAAGGGCACGCGGTTCTCGGCGGCGAGGGTCGCCACGAGGTAGGCGATGAAGCCGAGCTGTCCGATCACCGGGTAGGCGGCGAACCACAGCCCCTGCTGGGCGGTCACGATGGCCGACAGCTGCAGCGAGCCCGCCAGCACGACCGGCACCAGGGCGGCGAAGACGAAGGGCAGGTCGTAGGAGATGATCTGGTTCACCCCGCGCATCGCCGAGAGCATCGCGTACTTGTTGTTGGAGCCCCAGCCGCCCATGAACAGGCCCACGATCTCGAGCGAGGAGACGGCGAGGAAGAACAGCACGCCGATATTGAGATCGGCGAGCCCGAGGCCGGGCGCGAAGGGCAGCGTGGCGAAGATCAGCACGCACGGCACCAGGAACGCGATCGGCGCCAGGTTGTACACCCAGCGGTCGGCGGAGGACGGCACCACGTCCTCCTTCATCATGAGCTTCAGCGCGTCCGCGATGGGCTGGAGCAGCCCGTGGGGTCCGACGTAGTACGGGCCGATCCGCGACTGCATCCGCGCTGCGAACTTGCGCTCGAGCAGGGTGACGTAGGTCACGAGCCCGATGACGACGTTCAACAGCACGAACGCTGCGACGGCCGTCTGCGCGATCGGCGGCAGGGTCATGATTGTAGCGGGGTCCGCCCGGCCGGAGCCCAGCGTGGGTGGCCTGCAACAGGCGGCCGGGGGTTCATCGATCGACCTCGCCGAAGACGGGGTCGACAGAGCCCATGATGGCGACCACGTCCGCCACCTTGGTGCCGATCAGGATGTGCGGCAGGATCGAGAGGTTCGAGAAGGAGGCGCCGCGCCACTTGAGCCGGTAGGGCTTTGGCCCGCCGTCGGCCACGATGTAGGCGCCGATCTCGCCGCGGGCGCCCTCGACGCGCGTGTAGCCTTCCCCCTTGGCCACGCGCACCTGGCCGACGGACTTCACACCGGGGCGCGAGGAGATCGGGCCTTCGGGCAGGCCGTCCAGCACCTGGCGGCAGATCTTGATCGACTCGCGGAATTCCTGCATCCGCACGCGATAGCGCGCGTAGCAGTCGCCCGCGGTCTCCACCGGCACCTTGAAGTCGAAGTCCTCGTACGACGAGTACGGCTCGGCCCGGCGCACGTCATAGTTGACGCCCGAGCCGCGGATGAGCGGACCGGAGATGCCGACGTCCATGGCGAGCTCGCGCGAGATCGTGCCCACCCCCTGCGTGCGCACGAGGAAGAAGGCGTTGCCCTCGAGCATGGCCTCGTACTCGTCGACGCGGCTGTCGATGAGGTCGAGGGTCTCGCGCACGTTCTGGGTCCAGCCCGCGGGGACGTCGTAGCGCACGCCGCCGACCTGGTGGAAGCCGTAGAGCAGCCGGGCGCCCGTCAGGGCCTCGAAGAGGTCGAGCACGCCCTCGCGCTCGCGGATGCAGTAGAGGAAGACCGTCGCGCCGCCGCCGAGGGCGCCGCCCATGTCGAGACACCACGTGCCGAGCCAGAGACAGTGGGACGCAATCCTCTGCAGCTCGGCCGCGAGCACGCGCAGGTACTGCGCGCGCTTCGGCACCTCGATCTTGCCGACCTTCTCCACGGCCGCGACGTAGGCCAGCTCCGCGGTCATGGCGGCGACATAGTCGGTCTTCGAGGCGATGGACGGGTACTGCACGTAGGTGAGGCTCTCGCCGAGTTTCTCGTGGCAGCGGTGCAGGTAGCCGATGACCGCGTCCACGCCGACGACGGTCTCGCCTTCGAGGGTGAGGATGGCGCGGAAGACACCGTGGGCGGAGGGGTGCTGCGGCCCCATGTTCATGGCGAGGCGCTCGTTGCCCCCGTAGCCCATCTCGATGACCTTCCGCGCTTCGGCGTCGGCCATGCCTACCTCATGGGTGAGGAGGGCGCGGGAATCAGGATCGTCGACTTCATCTCCACCAGGAGCGGCGCGGACTTCGCGATGAAGGCCTGCCATTCCGGGTCCTTCATCGCCGCGCCGCGGACGGATGCCCGATCGTTGAGGTCGCGATAGGCCCAGAGGTGCGCCACTTCGTTGAGCTGGCCCGCCTCCGTCTGGAAGAGGCCGACGATCTTCGAGTACTTCTCGCGGGTCGGCATGATGGCCTTGTAGTGCCCGAGCCACTCCCCCGCCCGGCCCACCTGCGCGCGGTAGGTGCGCAGCTCGTAGACGTGGCTGCCCTCCGCGGGCGGCTTGAGCGGCAGCGCCGGCGAGAGGATCTTGTTCTCCTGGGCGAGCAGGAAGGGCCGGATCTGCGACACGTAGCCCCTGGTCCACTCCTCGTTCTTCGCCAGCTCGCCGCGCAGGCGCTCGCGCTCCACGAGGTCCGGGTACTCCCAGAGGTGGACGTACTGGTTGAGCACGCCGGTCTCCGACGTCCACGAGCCGGCCAGCCGGCCGTACCGGTCGCCGCGGATCTTCCGTCCCACCTCGCTGTTGAGCTTCAGGTAGTCGTTGAGCTTGCCGGGCTGCAGCGTGTACGTGCGGAGCTCGTAGATCATCGTCGTGTCTCCTTCATCTTTGGCTCGCCTCGGACGGCGGGGCGGTACTCCCCGCGACGTCCTCCGGCTCGCACCACGCATCTTTCGCTCGCCTCGGACGGCGGGGCGGTACTCCCCGCGACGTCCTCCGGCTCGCACCGCGCATCTTTCGCTCGCCTCGGACGGCGGGGCGGTACTCCCCGCGACGTCCTCCGGCTCGCACCACGCATCGTTCGCTCGCCTCGGACGGCGGGGCGGTACTCCCCGCGACGTCCCCTGGCTCGCACTACGCATCGTTCGCGTCTCATCGATAGGGCTCGTAGGCCGTGTCGACCGCGTAGTCCTTGCGCAGCGGGTGGCCGACCCAGTCCTGGCCGAGGAGGATCCGCCGGAGGTCGGGATGGCCGTCGAAGACCACGCCGAGCAGGTCCCAGCACTCGCGCTCCATCCAGTCGGCGCCCCGGTAGAGGCCCGTCAGGGTCGGGCAGTGCACCCGATCGGGGCCGAGCTTCGTGCGCATCGCGAGCGCCCAGCCGCCGTCGAGGTCGTCGAGCCGGCAGAGCACCTCGAGTCCCTGCTCCTTCCAGTCGACGGCGGACAGCCAGTTGAAGTAGAGGCAGCCGAGCTCGGTGCGGGCCAGGCGGGCGCACTCGACCCAGCGCTCGACGGGAACGTCGACGCTCACCACGCGGCCCTCGAGGGCGGGCTCGACGCCGAGCTTCTCCCGGAGGGCCGTCACCGCGGCGGACGGTGTCACGCGACGCTCACTCGTGGGTGACGGCGGGCGCGCGCGTGCCGGTCTGCTGGAAGTGGGCGACCTGCTCCTGCAGCTTCAAGAGGCCGTACATCAGGGAGTCGGGGGTGGGCGGGCAGCCGGGCACGTACACGTCGACGGGCACCACCCGGTCCACGCCCTTCACGACGTGGTAGCCGTGGCGGAACGGCCCGCCGGAGTTCGCGCAGGAGCCCATCGAGACCACCCACTTGGGATCGGGCATCTGATCGTAGATGCGCTTGAGCATGGGCGCCATCTTGATCGTCACCGTGCCGGACACGATCATGAGGTCGGAGTGGCGCGGCGAGGCGAACGGCACCATGCCGAAGCGCTCGACGTCGAAGCGCGAGGCGAAGGTGGCCATCATCTCGATGGCGCAGCACGCCAGCCCGAAGGTCACCGGCCAGATCGACGACTTGCGGGCCCAGTTGAAGATCTTCTCGGTGGAGGCGGTGATCACGCCCCCGCCGGGCATCTGGTAGATGGCGTCGAAGATCCCGCCGAGGGCCTCGCTGGTCTTGTCGTCCAGGCCGCGCTGCTGGTGGTGCTTCTCCCACTCCTGAAGATCCTTCATCTCGGTCCAGCACGCGGGCGGGATCTGGGGGACGGGCGGCTTCACTTCCACTCGAGCACGCCCTCCCGGTACGCGTAGAGCCAGCCGAGCCCGATGATGCCCACGAATCCCGCCATCACCCAGAACGCCGGGAGCCCGGCCGTCCGGAGGACCAGTGCCCACGGGATCATGAAAACGGCCAGGGTGTCGAACACGATGAAGATCAGCGCGACGAGGTAGAAGCCGAGGGGTACCTGGACCCAGGCCGAGCCGATGGGCTCGGCGCCGCACTCGTAGTTCATGAGCTTCACGGGATCGGGCCGCGACGGCCGCAGCAGCCACGCCACCGCCAGCGACACGACCGCGAAGGCCACGATGAAGGCGGCGAAGATCGCCACGGGCAGGTATGCGGACACGTCTTTCCTCCGTCGAGATCGGCCCGAAGACGAAGTATAGCACGCGATCTCGGGCTCTTTCCATGCAGGCGGCTGCTCGCGCGATATCCGGGAGGCCTTCCCGGTCGGCGCCCGGCGGGCGCGGCCGAACGTCGCTGTCGCGCCGCCGCTCGTGCTAGACTCGGCACGCGATGCGGGTGCTCGTCGTCGAGGACCAGCCGGAGGTTGGCGAGGTCTTCGTCGATTCCCTGCTGGAGCTGGGCCACCAGCCGTCGCTGGCGCGGAGCGCCGAAGCTGCCCTCGGCCAGCTCGAGACGGAGCGCCTCGACGTCATCATCCTCGACCTCAGCCTGCCCGGCCTGAGCGGGCTCGATTTCCTGCAGCTCCGCCCCGTTCGAGCCGCCGGCGTGCCCGTGGTCGCCATGTCCGGGGTGGCCACCGAGAGCCAGGCGCGCGAATGCCTGCGGCTCGGGGCGCTCGATTTCGTGGGCAAGCCCGTGGCGGTCACGCGCCTGGCCGAGATCCTGGCCTTCATCGAGCCCCACGCCCTCGACCGCCGGCAGCGCGCGGCTGATGAGGGTCCGGAGCGCCGGCGCTCGCGACACGTGCGCGCGCGCCTGCCGGTCCGCGTGCAAGAGTACGACGGCAGCCAGTGGGAGGGCACGTCGGTCGACGTCAGCCCCTCCGGGATGAAGGTGCGCGCGGAGACCCGGCTCGAGAAGGGCGTGGCCGCCCGACTGGTCTTCACCCCGCCCGACGGCGGCCCGGCCGTCGACGTGATGTCGCTGCTGGTGCGCGCCGACGCCGACGGCCAGGCCTTCTACTTCGTGAATCTCACCAGCGCCGACTTCGACCGTCTGAAGACCCTCACCGAGCGCTGACCGCCCGCCGGCCCGGGTCGACGGGCGCGGACCGCCGCCTACGCCGCGGCCCTGTCGATGGACGCGAGCGCGGCGTCGCGGTCGTTGGCCTCGAGCCGCGCCATCACCTCGGCGGCCACGGCGGGCGCCCGGGTCTCTCCGTCCGGCCCCGAGAGCACGAGCGTCCGGTAGGCGGCGGCCAGTGCCGTCGACACCGCGAAATCGAGGCCCTTGTCGGCCTCGATCGTGCCCGCGCGCATGACCGTCTCCAGCAGGTGGTCGAAGGTTGCCGCCATGCGGCGGCGCACGTCGCCGTAGCCCTTCACGAGCTGGGCGGCCCGGGCCAGCTCGCAGGCCAGCGCGTCGTCCCACTGCGCGGCCTGCTTCACCACGCCCAGCCAGTGGTCCATACGCGCGTTCTCGTGGTGGGCGCGATAGGACGACGGGCGCAGGAAGCGCAGGCGCGCCAGGAGCCAGACGCGCAGGAAGCCCAGCACCGTCGTGGTCCTCACGTGCTGGCCGAGCGTGGGCCGCCCCTGCGGCCAGCGGCGCTCGGCCCAGCGCGCAAAGGGGGCGACCAGCCGGTAGGGCAGGATGCCGTAGAGCTCGTCGAGGTCCGGCTTCAGGTAGTCGGTGACGATGATCTCCGCGCCGTCGGCGCGCGCCTCCGCGCGGATGCGCTCGAAGCGGCTGCGGCGCGTCTTGAGGTCGGCCACGCGGATCGCGTCCTCGTAGGTCATCCACACGGCCAGGTAGCGCGCGACGAGCCGCGGCAGGTCGGACGCGTCGCGGCGGACGAGCGGCGCCAGCCGCCCGAGGAAACGGTCGGCGTAATCTTCGTTCTGGTAGTCGATCAGACGCGCCACCGCGCGCGCGACCACGTCGCGGCAGCTCTCGGGAAAGAACTGGACCGCCTCGACGAAGCGTGGCGGCACCGCAGGCGGCGGCGGGGGCTCGGGCGCCGCCGCGGGCTCCGGGTACGCGACAAGCTCGAAGCCGACCTCGAACCCGCGCAGGTTGCTCTCGACGGCCACCCCCCGCCCCTCGATGGCCGCCCGGTACGACTCCCGGGGGATCGGCAGGCACGCGCTGGCCGCGAGCGCACCGAGGAGCACGGCATTGGCCTCGGTGCGATGCCGGCTCGCGGCGGCCAGGGCGTCGAAGGCGACGAGCCGCCGCGAGAACTGCCGCGCCGCCGATTCCAGCGCCTCGGTGGGATAGACGCCGCGCCCGAGGGCCATCTTCTCGTGGATGGAGTAGAGCCGGTGGGTGCTCGTCACGATCGTCGTGCGCCCGGGCGAGGGGAAGCCCAGCTCGATCATCCGCCCGACCTCGAGCAGCTCGGGGGCGAGGAGCACGTCGACGGCGCCCGGCACCGGGTAGAGCGACACCGTCAGCGCCGGCCCCCCGCCGCCGTCGAAGATCTCGAGGTAGTAGGTCGTGGAGCCGGTGCGCTGCGCCACGCCGGGGATCGAGGTGCCGTGCGCCCCCAGGCCCGCGTGCAGCGCGGCCTCGTGGATCCACTCCATGAGCACGCCGCCGCCCTGGCCGCCGACGGCAGGGATGAGGATGGAGAGGAGGCGGGGCTCCGTCACCGCACGCCGGCGGGCGCCAGCCGATCGATCACGGCCCACCGCAGGCGCGCGAGGAGGCGCTGCCACCAGCGCGGGTTCATCACCACGCGCACCTCGTAGAACGAGGGGCAGAGCACGGCGGCGTGGGCCACCTCCCCGCACACCCCGCAGCCCACGCACGTCTGATCGACGTGGGCGATCGGGTCCTCCCGCAGCGGATCGGGGTTGTCGCGCAGGGTGAGCGAGGGGCAGCCGTTGAGCCGCATGCAGGAGTGGTCGCCGGTGCAGACGTCGGGATCGACGCCGAAGCGCGGCTGGGTGACCGTCCGGCCCGCCGCCTCCAGCCGTCGCGCGACGGGCCGCTCGCGGCGCTGGCGCTCGAGCTGGCACTCGCCCTTGGCGATGATGACCTTGAGACCGGGCACGCGCGTGGTCAGCGCCTCGCGCAGCGTGCCGATGACCTCGGCGATGCGGTAGGTGTCCACCGTGCGGATCCACTTCACGCCGACCCCGCGCAGGGCCTGCGGCATGGTCATGCCCGTGGGCTCGTTGCGCGCGTTCTTGCCCGTGGACGGGTTGTGGTGCTGGCCCGTGGCCGAGGTGTAGAAGTTGTCGACGAGGACGAGGACGGAGTCCTGCTTGTTGTAGACCGCGCTGGCCACGCCGTTGGTGAGGCCGTTGTGCCAGAAGCCGCCGTCGCCCATCACCGAGATCACCCGCTTGCCGAAGTTGGGCGCCACCGCGCCCGCCGAGGCCAGCCCCATGCCGTAGCCGAGGACGGAGTTGCCGACGTTGAACGGCGCCTGGGTCGAGAACGTCGTGCAGCCGATGTCGGCGGCCACGTGGGTGTCGCCGATGGCGGGCTCCCGGGTGCGGAGGATCTTCATCGCGCTGAACACCGGCCGCTCGGGACAGCCCGTGCAGAAGGACGGCGGCCGCTTGGCCACGGGCTTGGGCAGGGCGCTGCGCACGTGATCTTGATGCCCGAAGAGCGTGGCGTAGCGCTCCTCGAGCCCGGCGAAGGCCACCTGCGTGGTCTCGGGCGCGAGGAACTTCCTGAGCCCGTTGATCACGAGCTGGGGCACGTACTCGCCGTTGGGCGAGAGCACGTCCTTGCCCTGGATCTCCACCCCGAGGTGCGCGTCGTGGGCGAGGGCCTTCAACTCGCGCTCGACGTAGTTCGGCATGCCCTCCTCGACCACGAGCACGCGCCGCTTGTCGCGCAGGAAGCCGACGATCTGCTCCGGCACCAGCGGGTGCAGCACGTTGAGGACGAGCAGCGGGATGGGGCTGTCCCCGTAGGCGTCGGCCAGCCCGAGCAGGTGCAGGCCGCGCAGGGTGGTGTTCCAGAGCCCGCCTTGCATGACGATGGCCACGTCGCCGCCCGCGCCGGGGTGCAGCTCGTTGAGCGCGTGCTCGACGACGTAACGCTGGGCCGCCGGCAAGCGCTCGTGGAACTTCTTGCCCTCCATGGCGTAGGTGAAGGGCGGCAGGTTGATGCGCTCGAGGCTGAACGAGGGCTGCCCGAGCGGCGAGAGCATGCTGATCTTGGGCCGCACGTTGTCCTTGCAAGTCAGCGTGCCGCGCATGTGGCAAGCGCGGATGCGGATCGAGAAGAACACGGGCTCGTTGCACGCCTCCGAGAGCCCGAAGCCCTCCTCGACGAAGCGCGCGAAGCTCGCCAGGTCGTTGCGCGGGTCGATGAGCGGGATGCTCGACTTGAGCGCGACCGAGTGCGTGCGCTCCTGGAGGATGGAGGCGCCCTCGCCGTAGTCCTCGCCGATGACCACGAGCGCGCCGCCGATCACCCCCGCCGAGGCCACGTGGGAGAGCGGGTCGGAGGCCACGTTGGTGCCCACCACGGACTTCCAGGTGACGGCGCCGCGCATCGGGTAGTTGATCGACGCGCCCAGCAGCGCGGCGGCGGCGGCCTCGCTGCCCGAGGTCTCGTAGTAGATGCCCATGGGCCTGAGCAGCGAGTCGTTGGCATCGGCCAGGACGTCGAGCAGGTGCGAGATCGGCGCGCCCGGGTAGCCGCCGACGTAGCTGACGCCCGACTGGAGCAGGGCCTTGGTGATGGCGAGGATGCCTTCGCCGCGGAGGACCTCTCCGGCGCCGTACCCCAGCTGCTTGACGTCCTCGGCGAAGGATCTCTCCCCCATGGAAGGCACTATCGGTCCAAACGGGCGTTATTTCAAGTTTGGGGGGAAGGCCTGGGCGTCGCACCTCCAGCTGTCTGAAAGGTCACCCTCGATGAGATCGCGGCGCGGCTGAGCTGCGGCGCCACCACCGTTCTTCGCCGGCTGCGGCGGTTCGAAATTACGGCGCGGCGGCGGGGCCCGCTACCGCGCGGGGGTCGTCGACCCCCTGCCTGGAGTGCAGAAGTCGCCTATGCGATCGGATTGATGGCGACCGACGGGAATCTCTCCAGGAACAAGGCCCAGATGTCCATCAAGTCCAAGGACCGAGATCAGCTCGAGACCGTCTGTCGCTGCTTGAATCTGACGGCTGCCATGTCGTGGTCTCGCAGCGGCTTCGGCGGCGGGATGTGCCTGAGGATCCAGTGGCACGGCCGCGATCTCTACGACTGGCTCCTGAGTATCGGGTCTGACGCCGGCGAAGAGCCTCACGCTCGGCGCTCTCGTCGTGCCGGAGGCGCATTTCGCCGACTTCTTCCGCGGCTGTGTGGATGGGGACGGCTCCATCGTCGTGTACACCGACCACTATCACGCCGCGAAGAACGAGCGATACGTCTACGAACGGCTCTACGTGTCGCTCGTATCGGCGAGCCGACCGTTCCTCGAGTGGATACAGCCGACCCTTCGACGTCTCCTTGGTGTTACGGGCGCCATCAACATCAACAGATCACGAGGCAAGCGATCGATTTGGGCGCTGCGGTACGCCAAGCGCGAATCGATCCGCGTGCTCCGCTGGATCTATTACTCGCCGACCGTCGCCTGTCTTGCCCGGAAGCGCGTGATCGCCGAGCCGTTTCTCTCCACACACGCGCTGAACAGCTTCACACGTGAGGGTCGATGGTGCCGAAGGTGGGAATCGAACCCACACACCCTTGCGGGTACACGATTTTGAATCGTGCGCGTCTGCCTAGTTCCGCCACTTCGGCCCTGTGAACTAGTCTAACGTCATCCCGTCGCGCTCCGCGTGTGTCCACGCAAGTGCTTGCGTTCCTTGACAACTTTCGTAGCGGACGGTAACGTGAGCCATTGCGTGGGGCTGTAGCTCAGTTGGGAGAGCACAAGGCTGGCAGTCTTGGGGTCAGGGGTTCGAGCCCCCTCAGCTCCACCAATTCTTGACGCGGGGTTACGGCGCGAGCCGTAGCCCCGCGCGTGCGTTCGGCAGCTCTCCGGCTCGTGTCGCCCCCACGGGGTCACACCACCTGTACCAACGGGCCGTAGCGCACCAGTGCCGCGTCATTCGTGAGGAGCGTCATCGGCTCGGCAAGGGACTGCGCCACCAGCAGCCGGTCCAACGGATCGCGGTGAATTGCGGGTAGCCCGGCGACGCGCGCCGCATGCGCCGCCGTCACCGGCAACTCGGAGAACCCGCTTTGCGCGAGAGCGCGCACGAGCACTGTCGGGTTGGCCTTGAAGTCCCCGCGCCGCAGGGCGCTCTTGATGGCGACTTCCCACACGCTTGCGGCACTGTAGAACACCTCGTTCGCCGTATCGAGGATGAGGGCTCGCGCTTCCTTCGGCAGCCGGCGCGAGCTCGCCACCGACCAGAGCAGCAGGTGCGTGTCGAGCAGGACCCTCACCGCCGCCGACCTTCGAAGGCGGCGATCACCTCGTCCGGTAGCGGCTCGTTGAAGTCGTCGGGAATCCTGAACTTGCCGTCGAGCAGGCCCAGCCGGCGCTTTTTCCCCTGCCGGACGAGCGGCCCGAGCCGGGCCACCGGCCTGCCGGCCTTCGCGATCACGAACTCCTGACCCTCGTGCGCTCGGTCGAGGAGCCGCGAGAAATGCGTCTTCGCGTCGTGCACGTTGACGTGTTCCATGGTGGACTAAGCTTAGTCCACCCGCGGCTCGGGGTCCAGCGCTTCCCGCACCACCCTGACGCGGTTCCTCACCGCGCCGCGCACCGCATCGGAAATGGGGCCGCCGTCTCGCCCGGGGTCACGGCGCTCGCGGTGGCTCGTGAAGAGTCGCCACCGCGGGCTCCGCTGGCTCCGCCGCCGCGACGGGCTGCGCCATCGCCATCACGATGCTGTACGTCAGCTCCTCCTGCCGGGCACGACCGGATTCGCTGCTAGCGGGCCAGCGGATTGACGTGCGTCAGGCCGATGAAGCGGCGGAAGTCGTTGTCGGCGGACGCGACCGTCCCGCCGTGCTCGATCGCGAGTGCGGCGAGATGCGCATCGGAGGTCAAGTTACCCGCGGTGCCACTGGTCATCAGCAGGCTGCGGAGGATCGGCCAGTGCTGTTCGCCCGGACCGATCAGTTTCACGAAGGGCTGACGCAACCAGCCGTCGACGTAGCGGATGGCATTCTCGGCGGCGAGAGGCTTTCGCATGATCCCGGGATGCGTGGTGATGCGCACGAACGCGAGCGCCGCGATCCACGGTATGCCGACCGGCTCGGATCCCGAAAGCGCGTCCTCCAGCCACCGGCGGGCGGGCACATGGTGCGGGGAATCGCGGTCTACCGCGTAGATCAGCAGATTGGCGTCGACCAGGATCACTTGCGCAACGCAAGCTTGCGCGCGATCTCCTGGTCTTCCAGGGCGTCGGCGAGCTGCAAGGCCTTGTGCAGATCCACGCCCCCCCTGACCCCGCCCAGCGCCGCGGGCTTCACGCGGTAGCGGCGCGCCTTCGCGGACGCGTGGCCGGCGGCCAGGCCCGCGCGCAGGGCTTCGTTGACCACCTGCTTGAACGGCTTGCCGGTGCGGTGGGCCGCGTCCTTGAGCGCTTTCGCGATCGGCTCATCCAGCGTGAGGGTCGTGCGCATCCATCCAAGCCTAGCATCAAGACAGCACGACGGCAAGCATCAAAGCATCATTCAGTCCGGCAGCCCCACCCGGGCCAATGCCGCGCAATAGCGCTCGCGCGCCTCGTCGTCGCGGAACGGCAGCCAGCGCGTGGTGGCGACCGTCACCCCCGGCACGATCCGCCGCATTTCGGCGACTTCGCGTCGTGCTTCCTCCAGCTCGCCCGCTGCGGACAGGTTGGCGGCCAGGACTCTGTGGGCCCCCATGAAGCTTGGGTTGCTTTGCACGGCACGTCGGCCGTAGCCGATGCCCTCCTGGTAACGCCCGGCCACGAATGGCCCGACCGCCACTTGCGCGAGCCAGTTGCCCAGACGGGGGTCGCGCGGGCTGAGGCGGATGGCGCGATCGAATGCCTCGGCGGCCTTTTCGTAGTCGCCGCAAAACGCCAATGCGCTGCTGTAGCGCGCGAATCCATTTGCCAGATTGGGATTCAGCGCCACCGCCTGGCGCAAGACATCGAGCCCCTCATCGAACTGCCTCGCGGCGAACAGGCCCCAGCCGAGGCTCGCCAACGAATCGGCATCGGAATTGTCCTCCTGCAAGGCCAGGCGTGCGGCCTTGATGCCTTCGGCGATCGATGCCAGCGGCGATGGCGAGTATGCCCACCAGCCCTCCGACACATGACAGAACGCCAGCATCGCCAGGGCGGCGGTATTTCGACCGTCGAGCAGCAATGCGCGCGTGGCCAGTTCGCGCGCCTCGGCGATATCCGCGGGTCCGGCCAGGGCAAAGGACTGACCGGCGCGCAGCGTGAGCTCCCACGCGTCCAGATTCTGCGGGTGCTTCCGGCTGACCCGTTGCAGTTCCGCGATGGCGAAGGCCGGGGTCACCGCGGCGGCGATCGTGTTGGTGATCTCGTCCTGCAGGTCGAAGATGTTCTCCAACCGGCCGTCGTAGCGGTCGGCCCAGACATGATTGCCGGAGTCGGCGTCGATCAGCTGCGCGGTGATGCGGATCCGGTCCGCCGCCTTGCGCACGCTGCCTTCCAGGACGTAGCGGACCCCAAGCTCCCGCCCGACTTTCTTGATGTCGACCGCCTGGCCCTTGTAGGTGAACGACGAGTTGCGCGCGGTGACGTGGAACTGACGGAACCGCGCCAGCGCCGTGATGATGTCCTCGGCGATGCCATCCGCGAAATGCTGCTGCTCCGGATCGCCCGACATGTTGTCGAACGGCAGCACCGCGATCGAGGGCTTGTCCGGGAGCGACAGGTCGATCTCCCCGACTGCGGGCGAAGGTTTCGCGGCTGCGTTGCCGTCGGCGCGCACCGCATACGCGCGCACCGGGTGAGGAATGTTCTTCACCGGCTGCTCGCCCTGATCGACAAAGCTCGCCGTCACCTTGCCACGGACCGCGCCCTGCACCGCGTCGGATATTGTGATCCCGCCGGGTTCGGCCAGGCCTTCCAGGCGCGCCGCGATGTTCACGCCGTCGCCGTACACGGTGCCGTCGGTTTTCTCGATCACGTCGCCCAGGTGCACGCCGATGCGGAATCGCATGCGGCGGTCCTCGGGAGTCCTCTCCCCCGAGAGACGGATTCCCCTCTGGATCGCGAGCGCCGCGGACACCGCTCCGGTCGCGGTCTCGAATACCGCCAGCACCGAGTCGCCGGCCATGTCGATGACGCGGCCCTGATTGGATTCGATCTGCGTCCGAAACACCGATCTCGCGGCATCGAGCGCGGCCACCGTCGCGCGCTCGTCCGCCGCCATCAGCCGCGAGTAGCCCACCACGTCGGCGGCCAGAATGGCGGCGAGTCGTTGCTTCATGTCAGTTCGCCAGCCCCGCCTTGCGCAGGCTATCGAGCAGCATCGTCATGTGCTCCGGCCTGTGAAAGGGACGATAGTCGCCGCGAAACAGGCTGGGTATGAAATCCGGCGCGACGCCCTGGAGCTTCTCGAGATGGGTGCGCAGCAAGGGCGCGTCGCCCACCTCCACCGCATAGGCGATCATCAGCACGCGGCGGATCGGGGCTGATGGATGGCTCTGAATCGCGAGCTCCGCCCACTCACGAAGGCGCGGGAAGTCCTGCTCGATGAATGCGGCGCACGCGTACGCCAGATGCGCGGTGCCGATCCATCTGTCCTTGGGGCTCATCCGCAGCGCTTGTTCGGCCAGTTTCTTCGCGCGATCGACATTCCCCGCTGAAGCCTCGGTCCATGACAGCAAGAACAGAATCATCGTGTCGTTCGGGTTGAGCTCGTGCGCCCGGCGTTGATCGGCGGCCCCACGCGCAAAGTCTCCGGACAGGAGCTCGAACCAACCGCGCAGAAAATAGGACCGGCTGTCGTTCGGGGCCAGCGTCATCAGCATCTCTGCCGCGCGTCGCGCCGCCTCAAGGGAGCCGCCGCGATCCTGCGTCCAGGCGAAAAAGACGCGCGCGTTGTGGCTCCAGCCCAAGACATACCAAGCCCGGCGACAGTTGCGGTCTCGCTCGATCGCTTGCTCCGCCAGGCGGATGGCCTCGATCATGAGCGGGGGCTGGCCGTTGAAGATGCCATCGGTCGATGCTTTCGACGCCCGCCATGCAATGTCGTCGGCCTCGGTGAAGCGGCGCTGGCCCCGTTCGAGCAGCCGCATTTCCTCCTCTTCGATCTCCGCCACCAAGCTGCCGACGACCTGCCGGGTGATGCGCTCCTGGAGCTCGAACACGTCGCTCAGCACGTCTTCGTAGCGCTCGGCCCAGACATGCCGGCCCGTCTCGCCGTCGATCAGCTGCGCGGTGATGCGCACCCGGTCGCCCGCCTTGCGAACGCTGCCCTCCAGCACGAAATGCACCCCCAGCTCACGAGCCACCTTCTTCACTTCAACGCTGCGTCCCTTATAGGTGAACGAGGTATTGCGCGCGATCACGAACAGGCGCTGAAAGCGCGACAGCTCGGTGATGATGCCTTCCACCATGCCGTCGGCGAAATACTCCTGCTCCGGGTCGCCGCTCATGTTGGTGAAGGGCAACACGGCGATCGAGGGCCTGTCGGGGAGTGACAGACTCGTCTCGCCGGCGGCTGGCGTCGGCTTGGGGGCGGGCCTGGCGTCCGGCGCAACCCGGTACGCCCGCACCGGCTCGGCGATGTTCTTCACCTGCTGCGCGCCCTGGTCGTCGAAGCCGGCGCTGACCTTGCCCTTGACGGCGGTGCGGATCGACTCCGAGACCGTGATGCCGCCCGGCTCCGCCAGCCCTTCCAGCCGCGCGGCGATGTTGACCCCGTCGCCGTACACGGTGCCGTCGGCCTTTTCGATCACATCGCCCAGGTGCACGCCGATGCGAAAGCGCATGCGCCGATCGTCCGGCACGTCGGCACAGAGGCTCGTGAGCTGCTGTTGAATGGCAAGCGCTGCCGACACTGCCCCGGTCGCGGTCTCGAACACCGCGAGCACCGAGTCGCCGGCCATGTCGATGACCCGGCCCCGGGTAGATTCGATCTGGGTACGAAAGACGGCTCTCGCGGAATCGAGCGCGGCTACCGTCGCCCGCTCGTCTGCGGCCATCAGCCGCGAGTAGCCCACCACGTCGGCGGCCAGAATCGCCGCCAGCCGCTGTTTGAGCTCAGCCCCGCTCACTGGTGTCGAGCCCTCCCACGCGAGCCCCCGGGTCACTCCCGCATGAAGCGGTTGAGGTCCGGCGTCCCCATCGAGCGATCGAGATAGCCGAACGTGCCCTTCTCCTTCACCTCGCGCGCGGCCTCGACCACCGTCGACATCGCGGCGCGATAGAGCGAGGTGGCCAGGCTGATCCGTCGCACGCCGGCCGCGGCGAGCTCGGCCACCGTGAACGACTTGTCCCGGATCCCGGCCATGAAGTTGAACGGCCTCGCCAGCGCCGCGCACACCGCGCGGACCGCGCCGAGGTCGGGCAGGCCCGGCGCCATCAGGACGTCGGCGCCCGCCTTCTCGAAGGCCTGCAGGCGCGCGATGGTGTCGTCGAGGTTCGGGTTGCCGCGCACGAAGTTCTCCGCCCGCGCCGTCAGCGTGAACGCAAACGGCAGCGCGCGCGCCGTCTGCACCGCGGCCGCCACGCGTTCGGTGGCCTGGCCGAGGTCGTAGAGCGGCCGGTCGGCCGACCCGCTGGCGTCCTCGATGGAGCCGCCCACCAGGCCGGCGCCGGCGGCGAGCCGGATCGTCTCCGCCGCCGCCTCGGGCGCGTCGCCGAAGCCCTTCTCGAGATCGCCGGAGACGGGCAGGTCGGTCGCCTCCGCGATCGCGCGGCAGTGCGCGAGCGCCTCCTCGCGGGTGACCTTGCCGTCGCGCCGGCCGAGCGTCCCGGCCTGGGCGCCGCTCGACGTCGCCAGCGCCGGAAAGCCGAGGGCGGCGAGCATGCGCGCCGTCCCGGCGTCCCAGGCGTTGGCGATGAGGAAGGCGCCGGGCCCCTGGTGCAGCGCGCGGAAGTGGGACGCCTTCTCGCTCTGGCTCGCCATCACGTCCTCCTTGCGGTGGCGCTCACGGCGGGCCTCAGGCGGCCCGTCCCGCCGGCTCGCCGAACATGTCGGCGTGGGTGTCGAAGACGATGACCCGGTTGCTGGCCTCGTCGCGCACCACGCCGAGCGGGTCCCGGCCGGCCTCGACGGCGGCGAGGCCCTCCTGGAGCATCTGCCGGAGCAGGATGATGCCGCGGTCGGACGCGCTCAGGTGCTCGGCCTCGCGGTTGGAGACCACGCCCTGCTGCTCCACCGCCATCCGGTCCTGGTCAAAGAAGTCGATCCCCCACCAGTCGGTCTCGAGCGGCCGATACACGCCGAGCTCGGCGGGAAGCTCGCCCAGCGTCTGGAGCGCGCGCGCGGCGCCGGGGCGAAAGCGAATCATGTACACGAGCGACGAGACGTCGTCCACGGGCACGCGATAGATGAACGCGCGCACCAGCTCGCCGTCGATCGGCGCGAGCGGGAAGCGGTTGAGCGACGGGAAGACGTAGCAGGACACGTGCTCCTGCTCGACGCCTTCGACGCGCATGATGTTCTTGGCGCCCCACGCCGTGCGCTCCCAGTCGTACGAGAGCGCGCGCGCGCCGTACTTCGGGAACGTCGCGCCATGGAGCCAGGCCAGGTGGGTGATGTCGGTGATGTTCTCCGCCACCTGGAGCCAGTTGCAGTTGGCCCGGCGGACCTGGAGGGTCTTGATGCCGTCGTCACGGGACATGACGTCGTATCGCGGGAGCAGCGGCGCCGGGTCCGGGCCGAGATACCCGAAGACGAGGCCGCCGTACTCCTGGACGGCATAGGCGCCGAGCCGGATCCGGTCCTTGAACGTGCTCTCCTGCGGCTCGGCCGGCTGCTCCACGCACCGGCCGGCACGGTCGTACAGCCAGCCGTGATACGGGCAGCGCAGGCACTCCCCCTCGACGCGCCCGTAGTCGAGGGCCACGCCCCGGTGCGCGCAGCGGAGATCCATCAGGCCGGGCCGGCCATCCGCGCCGCGATAGAGGACCAGCTCCTGGCCGAGCCGCGTGAGCCGCTGCGGCCTGGAGGTCACGTGCTCCGCGAAGCCGACGGGCCACCAGTAGCGCCGCAGCAGCGCCCCCATCGGGGTGCCCGGACCGACTCGCGTCAGCCGCTCGTTCTCTTCCTTCGCCAGCATGGGCGCCCTCCCGCGCTCCGACGTGCGTGACCGGACTCTACTACAATGCGGGGGCTGAAGATGGAGGTCCCCATGCGAAGATCCCTCGTCGCCCTCGTCGTGATGTCCGGTCTCCTCGCCGCGCTCGCCGCCGCCGGCTGGTCCCAGTCGTCGACGGCCGCCAAGGGCCCGATCCGGATCGGCGTGATGTACCCCTTCACCGGCCCCTTCGCGTTCCTCGGCGAGATGCAGCTCCTCGGCATGCGGCTGGCCTTCGAGCAGCGCGGCAACCGCGTGGCCGGACGCGAGATCCAGCTGATCGTCGCCGACGACGAGGGCAAGCCGGAGACCGGCGTGACGAAGATCCGGAAGCTCATCGAGCAGGATCACGTCGCCGTGCTCACGGGCATCGTGAGCAGCTCCGTGGCCTACGCCGTGCGCAGCATCGTCCACGAGGCCAAGACCCCGCTGGTCATCACGATGGCCAACGCGGGCGGCCTCACGCGCGACCAGCGCAGCCCCTACATCTTCCGGACGTTCCAGCCGGGGGGGACCGGCTCGTTCTACATGGCGAAGTGGCTCTACGAGAAGAGCGGCAAGCGGAAGGCGGTCTTCTCGGCCAGCGACTACGCGTACGGCCGCGAGCACGCCGAGATGTTCCGCAAGGGCTTCCAGGCCGCCGGGGGCAAGGTCCTCGCCGAGGTGTTCGCGCCCCTGGGCACGCCGGACTTTGGACCCTACGTGACCCAGATCCAACGCGTGGCCGCCGACGCCGACATCCTCTACATCGTCTACTCGGGGACCGACGCCATCCGGTTCGTCAAGACCTACGCCGAGTACGGGCTCAAGGACCGGCTGCCCATCGCCAACTGGGGCGCCACCACCGACGGCCAGGGCGGCCTGGTGGCCATGGGCGATGCGGCGCTCGGCGCCTACCAGATGACCACGTACTTCGTGGGGCTCGATCTCCCGGCGAACCGCAAGTTCGTCGAGCAGGTGAAGCCGAAGGTGAAGATCATGGACTCGCTCGTCCAGAACGGCCACATCGGCGGCGACGTGATCGTGCGGGCGCTGGAGGCCGTGCAGGGCAACGTGGAGGACACGACCGCGTTCCTGCAGGCGCTCCGGAGTGTCCGCTTCGACTCGACGCTCGGCCCGTTCCGCTTCGACGCGCAGAGCCAGAACGCGCTGGTGAACCTCTACGTCACCCGCGCCGACCGGGTCGACGGCGAGATCCGCAACGTCATCGTGGCCACCATCCCGGAGGCCCAGGACCCCTGGTGGCTGGAGAAGCGCTAGGAGTCCGTCCGGGTAACCGAGGAGTGCCACGGCTTTGCCGGGGCGCTCCGAGCGGAGGGGGTATGGGGGCCATGTCGGGGCCCCCATGTCGGTCAGTCCGCTAGTCCGCTAGGCGCTGGCCGCCTCGCCCCAGGGGCGGGCGGACACCGAGAGGAACTCGACGCGCTCGTACGGGAAGGCGTCCTCGATGTCCGTCGCCTTCCAGCCGAGCTCGACCGGGTGCGTGACCTCCATGAACGCGCAGGCGAGCGCGACGAGGTTGCGTTCGGCCGCGCTCAGTGACTCCCAGGGCCGGGCGTTCAGATACGTGATGATCGCCTCCATCCGCGGCAGCATCGCCTCGTAGAACGCCCGCGCCGCGGCGAGATCGCTCGTCACGCGCTTGCGGTGACGGTCCCGCTCGACGGGCACGCTCCACTCGGCGAACGCCGCCAGATCGGCGAACGGCTCGGGCAGCATCGGTCCGGTCATCGTCGGCCTCCGCGAGCCCTCAGGGCTCGGCCAGCATCTCCGTCACGACCTTGTAGTGGTGCTGCAGGCTCATCTCCTGCTGGGACAGCTGGACGTGCGTGAGGGAGCCCGACGAGAGCACGCCGTGCTGGGCCTCCAGGGTGTTGAGGTCCTCGAGGAACACCTGCCGCCCGCGGCTGGCGAAGAACTGGTGGCTGATCCGCTCCCCGGCGTTGCGGGGCTTGTAGTACCAGAGGTCCTGGACGATTTCCGTGTGGTCGGCGTCGATCGGCCAGAAGAAGATCTCGATGTGCCAGTGATTGCCGAACAGGAAGACGGCGTTGGGGAAGAACTGGACCACGTCGAACGCCCAGTGCTCGTACCGGGACGGGTTGACGCCCGGGGGCATGCCGGTCATGTCGCCATCGAAGGCGGGGATCAGCTTGCGCCCGTACTTGATCGCGAGCGCCTCCGCGGGCGTGAGCTTGTGGTCCGGGTTGGCGGGCGCCGAGTAGCGGTGGTGACGCTTGAAGAGCTGCATGAACGGCCGGTGGCGCTCCGGGTTGATCCGCCCGCCCTGGTAATCGGGCACCGAGCGCTTGTGCAGGTACAGCGTGTGGTAGCCCTCGGTGAACGAGTTCACGGCGAGGTTCCAGTTGCTGCGCACGATCACGCGGTTGCTCGCCGCCCGCTGATGCTGCTCGAAGTAGCCGTGATACTCGTCGTGCATCTCGCCGAGCCATTCCCGCAGGGACTCCCGCGGCTCGTCCTCGACGTTGATGAAGATGAGGTCTTCCCAGACCTCGGTGGGCACCGGCCTCAGGCCGAGCACGCGCTTGTCGAGGTCCCGGAACTGCGCCTCGTCCGTGACGACCAGCAGCTCGCCCTCGCACGAGAAGGTCCAGCCGTGGAACCCGCAGCTGAGGGTCCGGCTGCAGCCGCTGCCCTCGCGCACGAGCTTGTTGCCGCGGTGCGTGCAGGCGTTGTGAAAGGCGCGCACCTGGCCGTCCTGCCCCCGCGTGACGAGCAGCGAGGTGCGCAGGGTCGGCATCTCCCGCACGAAGTAGCTGCCGTCGTCCGGGACGTCGGAGGCGTGCCCGATGGGCAGCCAGGCCCGGCGAAAGATCTTCTCGCGCTCCTGCTCGAAGTACGCCGGCGTCAGCTTCTCGGTGATCGCGATCCGGCGCTGCAGCTGGCCCGTGTCACCGCGAAAGAGCGTCTCCACCTTCGCGCTCATGAGATCCCCCTCCGATATCCGGCGTCCTCCTCCATCGCGCACCCCGCCCCAAATGTCAAATCCGCTCCCGTCGGAATTAAAGAGCGCTCGGACCTCACCATCCCGAACCCCGAGGAGCGCCCCCGGCGCTCCGAGCACAGGGGGGCCTGGGGGGCGCCCGGAGCCCCCCAGCTTCAAATCAATCGCGCCCGCCGCCGTCTGCTTTCAGCGCCTCGCGGTTCCCGGGGGCGCCCGGAGCCCCCCAGTCAATCAGTCAACCGTGTAATGGGCCTCGGTCGTGGTCCCGGTGCGGCCGTTGATCGGCAGGATGTCCTGCGGGCAGGCGGAGAAGGCGACGATGAGGTCCATCTCCGCGCGGAATGCCGCGTAGCTGCCTGCCGCCGACACGGGCTCGCCCCACGCCAGGCGGCCGTCGGGCGTCCACGGGATGTTCATGAAGAGGTTGAGCGAGGGCGGCGTGGCCGGGATGGTGATCCCGAGCTCGGCGAGCGCGGCGTGGAGGTTGTCGCGGCAATTGTCGTGATAGCCGGCGACGCCGAGCAGGCCGTAGCGCTGGGGGTCGCAGGGCGCCATCAGCGTGTCGTGCGCGCATCCCGAGGTGTCCTCGATCAGGGTCAGGATCGGGCGGCGCCGGTTGGTCACGAAGCTGTCGCCCACGGCGGCGGCGAGCTTCATGAACCACGCGCGGCTGGCCTCCATGGCCATCCACTCCGTCACGTCGTCGGCGCTGAAGGCCCAGGCGTCGACGACCTGGGTGCCGTGGGTGTTGACGACGGTGATCCGCTGCCCCGCGCGGGCGCGCGCCGCCGTGCCGCGCCGCGCGGGAACGGTGACGAGCCCTCCGCTCATGATCGCGTCGTGCCTCCCGCGGTTTGACAAGTCGGAGTCGTCATAGTCTCATACCGGCCACGTCAGGTCCGAGGTGCCATCGTAGCGGCGGCGATCATCGTCGCGCTGATCATGGAGGGCCACGCATGAGACGCTCGCGGATCACGGCAGTCACCATCGCGCTCGGCACGCTCCTCGCGCTCGTCGCCGGCACCGACGTCGGCCGGGTCGGCGCCCAGCAATGTCCGAAGGGCAAGCTGCGGCTCTACACCTCGTGGCCGATGCAGGGAGCGATGCTTCCGGAAGGCACGGGGATGAAGAACGGCGTCGAGCTCGCGGTGTCCGAGGTCAATGGCGTGGTCGCCGGCTACTGCCTGGAGATCGTCGGCCTGGACGACGCCTCGCCGCAGACGGGCAAGTGGGACGGCGCCGTCGAGGCCGAGAACGCGAACAAGGCGGTGGCCGACCCCCTCGCCATCGTCTACATCGGGACCTACAACTCCGGCGCCGCCAAGGTCTCCATCCCCATCACCAACCGCGCGCACATGGCGCAGGTCACGCCTGCGAACACGTATCCCGGGCTGACCAAGAAGCGCGGTGCGGCCCCCGGCGAGCCGGAGATCTACCGGCCGGGCGGGTTCGTGAACTACTTCCGGCCGATCCCGGCCGACGACATCCAGGGCGCGGTCGGCGCCAAGTGGGCCAAGCGCCTCGGCGCGAAGAAGGTCTACATCCTCAACGACCAGGAGCTCTACGGCAAGGGCATCGCCGACGTCTTCGAGGCCACCGCCAAGAAGATCGGGCTGCCCGTGGTCGCCAACGAAGGCATGGACTGGAAGCAGCCCGACCAGAAACCGCTGCTCACCAAGATCCGCGCCTCCGGCGCCGACCTCGTCTACCTCGGCGGGGTCATCGAGACGGGCGCCCAGGTGGTGATCCGACAGATGAAGGAGGTCGGGCTCACGGCGCCGCGGACCCGGTTCATGGGGCCCGACGGGCTCCTCGAGGAGGAGCTGCTCAAGGGCGCGACGTGTGACGCCGCGCTCGCCACCGACATGCGGGTGACCTTCGCCGGGCTGCCCTTCGAGAAGATGCGCGGCATCGGGGCCAGGACCTACGAGACGTACAAGAGCAAGTACGGCAAGGAGCCCACCTCCTACGCGCTGTACGCGGCCGAGGGCGGGCGCGTGATCGTCGCCGCCATCCGCCGCGCCGCGCCCGAGATCGAGCGCGCCAAGGACGTCACCGGGAAGCGCGAGGCGGTCCGCCGCGCCATCGCCTCGACGAAGAACTTCGAGGGCATCAACGGCAAGTGGAGCTTCGACGAGAACGGCGACGTCGACTACGACACGATGTCGGGCTTCAAGGCCGTGAAGGCGGACACGCCCGTCGGCTGCAAGTTCCAGTTCGAGACCATCCTCGAGTAGGCCCCGACAGGGAGGGCCGGGCCGCCGCGCCGGTCCTCCCGATCGTCCGTCCATGACGTGGTGGGAAGTCCTCGTCCAGCAGACCATCAACGGGCTCACCCGCGGCGCCGTCTTCGCCCTGATCGCGCTGGGCTACACGATGGTGTACGGCATCATCGAGCTGATCAACTTCGCCCACGGCGACGTTTTCATGCTCGGGCTCTTCATCTCGCTCGCCTGGTTCACCCTCCTCGGCGTCACCCGGACCCTCACCGCCTGGCAGCTCGTCACCGTCCTGCCCCTGGTGTTCGTGCTGACGATGCTCTCCACGGCGGTTCTCAACGTCGCCATCGACCGCGCGGCGTACCGGCCGCTGCGGCGCTCCCCGCGGCTGGCCCCCCTCATCACCGCCATCGGCGTGTCGTTCATGCTCGAGAACGTCGCGCTGCTCTGGAAGGGCCCCGCCCCCATCGCCTACCCCGACGTCTTCCCGTCGGTGGACATCCTGCGCGACTGGTTCGGGGTGGACTCCGCGATCTTCGTCACCACCAAGGACGTGCTCGTGGTGGCCGCCACCGTGCCGCTCATGCTGGCCCTGCAGTGGTTCGTGACCCGCACCACCTGGGGCAAGGCCATGCGGGCCACCGCGCAGGACCGGGAGACGGCGGCGGCGATGGGAATCAACGTCGAGCGCACGATCGTGCTCACGTTCTTCCTCGGCGGCGCCCTCGCCGGCGCGGCCGGCCTCATCCAGGGCATGTACTACAACATCGGCCAGTGGTGGATGGGTTACCAGGCCGGGCTGCGCGCCTTCACGGCGGCGGTGCTCGGCGGTATCGGCAACATGCCCGGCGCCGCGCTGGGCGGGCTCTTCATCGGGTTCCTGTCGGCGTGGAGCGACCAGTACATCTCGGCCCGCTGGACCAACGCGCTGGTCTTCTCCATCCTCATCCTCGTGCTCGTGTTCCGCCCGCACGGCCTGCTCGGCGAGCGCACCGCGGACAAGGTATGAGCGCGCGCCGGACACTGCTCGTGGCCGCCGTGGTGGCCTACCCCTTCGTGGATCGCGCGCTCGGCCTGCAGACCGTCCACGCGGTGTCGGACGGCATGATCTACGTCCTGCTCGCCCTCGGGCTCAACATCGTGGTGGGCTACGCGGGCCTGCTCGATCTCGGCTACGCGGCGTTCTTCGCGATCGGCGCCTACGCCATGGGGCTGCTCAACTCGCCGGTGGTCGGCTCGCCCCTCTACGGTCACCCCTGGAGCTTCTGGCTCTGCATCTGGGTGGCCGCGGCCGTCTCCGCGCTGCTCGGCCTCGTGATCGGCGCGCCGACGCTGCGCGTGCGCGGCGACTACCTGGCCATCATCACGCTCGGTTTCGGCGAGATCATCCCGGTGGCGATCCGCAACCTCGGCGACATCACGATCGAGATCGGCGGGTGGCGGCCGATCGAGCGGCTGAACCTCACCGGCGGCGAGAACGGCGTCAACCCCGTCGGCCGCCCGTACCTGCCCGGCGTCCCGTTCGAGACCGACCCCGTGCCCTGGTACTTCCTGATCCTCGTCATCGGCGCGCTGTCCCTGTGGGCGATGAGCCGGCTGCGCGACTCCCGTCTGGGGCGCGCGTGGATGGCCATCCGCGAGGACGAGACGGCGGCGGACTGCACCGGGGTCAACCCGATCTCCACCAAGCTCCTGGCCTTCGCGCTCGGCGCCTGGTTCTCGGGGTTCGCGGGCAGCGTGTACGCGGCCAAGCTGCAGGCCATCACCCCCGGCGCGTTCGAGTTCCAGGTCTCGATCATGTTGCTCTGCATGGTCGTGCTCGGCGGCGCCGGCAGCCTGGGGGGCGTGATCCTCGGCGGCATGCTGATCACGCTCTTCGACCGGGTGGTGCTCACCCAGACGACCTCGTTCGTGCGCGCCGTGGGACGCGCCACCGGTTTCCCGGCCCTCGCCGCCGTCGACCTCACGCTCTGGCGATGGTTCTTCTTCGGCCTCGGGCTCGTCGTCGTGATGCTGGTCCGGCCCCAGGGCCTGGCCGGGCGCCGTGTCGGGCCGGTGGCCGTGCCCGACGACGACGACGAGGTCGCGCTGGCGGACGCCGCACCCGCGCCCCGGGTCGAGGCCATCCCCGCGTGGCTGCGCGAGCGCGCGCGGCCGGACGGCGCGCCGACGCCGGCGGCGCTGCTCGAGGTCCGGGGCCTGTCGAAGGCGTTCGGCGGCGTGGTGGCGCTCAGCGAGGTAGGGCTCGTCATCCCGCCCGGCGCCATCGTCGGGCTCATCGGCCCCAACGGCGCGGGCAAGACAACGTTCTTCAACGTCGTGACCGGCCTGCTCCGGCCCGACACCGGACGCATCGCCTTCGCGGGCGCGAGCCTCGTCGGCCTGCGCCCCAACGCGATCGTGGCCCGCGGCATCGCGCGGACGTTCCAGTCGATCCGCCTCTTCCCGCAGCTCACCGCCCTCGACAACGTGCTGGTGGGCCAGCACTGCCGGCTCACGGCCGGCGTCGCCGGCAACGTATTCCGGCCGCCGGCGGTGGTGGCGGAGGAGCGGCGGGCGCGCGAGCGAGCGCGCGATCTGCTCGCGTTCGTCGGGCTCGGCACGAAGGAGGCGGAGGCGGCCCGTAACCTTGCCTACGGCGATCAGCGGAGGCTGGAGATCGCGCGCGCGCTGGCGACGGAGCCGCGGCTGCTCCTGCTCGACGAGCCGTCGGCGGGCATGAACCCCCGCGAGACCGAGACCCTGACGGAGCTCATCGGGCTGCTCCGGCGCGAGCTGGGGCTCGCGGTGCTGCTCATCGAGCACCACATGGAGGTCGTCATGGGGATCTCCGACCGGATCACGGTGCTCGACCACGGCGTGCGCATCGCCGAGGGCCCGCCGCGCGAGATCCAGCGCGACCCTACCGTGATCGAGGCCTACCTCGGCAGCGGCTACGAGCAGGACGTCGCGGTGACTGACCGGTGACGGAGGCGGGCGTGCTCGACCTCGCCGACGTCCACACCTACTACGGCAACATCCGCGCGCTCCGTGGCGTCTCGCTCTCGGTGAAGCCGGGCGAGATCGTCACCCTCATCGGCGCGAACGGCGCGGGCAAGACCACCACGCTGCGCACGATCATCGGGACCGTGCGGCCCCGGCGCGGCACCGTCGCCTTCGACGGTCACCGCCTCGACACCCTCGCCACCGACCGGATCGTGCGCCTGGGGATCGCGCAGTCCCCCGAGGGCCGGCGCATCTTTCCGCGCATGACCGTGATGGAGAACCTCGAGCTCGGCGCCTTCGCCCGGCGGGACCGCGAGAGCATCGCGCCCGATCTGGAGCGGGTGCTCACGCTGTTCCCGCGCCTGCGCGAGCGCCTGGCCCAGAAGGGCGGCACGCTCTCCGGCGGCGAGCAGCAGATGCTCGCCATCGGCCGCGCGCTGATGGCCAAGCCCGCCCTGCTCCTGCTCGACGAGCCCTCGATGGGGCTCTCGCCCATCCTGGTCGAGACGATCTTCCGGATCGTCGAGGACATCAACCGTCAAGGCACCACGATCCTGCTCGTCGAGCAGAACGCGCGGATGGCGCTGCGCGTGGCCCACCGCGGCTACGTGATCCAGACCGGCCGCATCGTGCTCCACGACGCCGCCGCGGAGCTGCTGCGCTCCGACCTCGTGCGGAAGACCTACCTGGGCGAGAAGTAAGGGCCGGACACCGCGAGGAGATCTCTTGCGGTGGGGCGGCCGCACATTGATTGCACGTGGGGGGCGATGAACCCGTCCCCCACACCCCCGGCTCAGAAAAGCGTCGAGAGCTTGTCGGGACGGGGCCGTCTCAGACGCCCGCACCGTTGGCGGCCAAGGGGTAGAGGCGGGCGCAGTTGTCCCAGAGGATCTTCGCCTTGCTCTTGTCGCTGACGCCCTGGAGACCGACGAACTCCTCGATGGCGGTGGGGAAGAGGCCGTCGGAGTGCGGGTAGTCCGTCGAGACCACGATGTTGTCATCGCCGACCGCCTCGATGACCTGCCCGAGCACGCGCTCGTCGGCGTCGGTGGCCACCCAGCACTGGCGGAAGAAGTACTCGCTCGGGAGCCGGGAGATCTGGACCGCGGAGCCGGGGCCGAACTTCTCCCACGCCTCGTCCAGCCGCCAGAGCCACCACGGCAGCCAGCCGCACGTGCCCTCGAGGAAGGCGCAGCGCAGCCCCGGATGACGCTCGAGGACGCCGCCGGCGGCCAGGCTCGCGAACGCGAGCATGAGCTCCATGGGGTTGCGGCCGGCGATGCCGATGACGCGCCCGTTCGGATGATCGAGGTAGCGCCGCGCGATGTCGTCGCGCAGCGAGGACTGGCCGGTGGGATGAAATCCGACGGACACGCCGAGCTCCTCGATGGCCTCCCAGAGCGGCTCGAGCTCGGGGTCGTGCACGTGGCGGCCGTTGATCGGGTTCGGGTTGCCGACGACCGCGACGGCGCCCAGCTCCCGGACGGCGCGCCGGGCCTCGGCGATGGCGCCGGGCACGTCGTGGAAGGCGACCTGGGCGGCGAACTTCAGGCGCGCGGGAGCGTGCAGGCAGTAGTCGTGGGTCCAGTCGTTGTGGGCGCGGGCGAGCGCCGAGGCCACCTCGGGCGCGAGGTCGTCGTGCATGAGGACCTGGCGGCCGCGCGTGCCGTAGAGGATCGCGACGTCGATGCCCTCGATCTCCATGGCCTGCACGTGCGAGGGGGCGTCGTAGCCCCGGGCGTGGGCGATCTCGTGGTGCGGGTGCCGCGCGAAGGCCCGCCGCTGCAGATCCTTGCCCACCAGCGCGGTGTGCGGCCGCTTGCTCATCTCCGCGATCTCGAGCTCCACGACGCGGATGAGGGGCTGGTTGGAGGCGTTCTCGGCCCGCCGCGTGAACGTGGGGGCGAACTTCTTGAAGGGCTCGTCGAGGTAGCGCTCCCAGAGCCCGTCGGGCTCCATGGTGTGCAGGTCGCTGTCCATGACCCTGAAGCCATTCTTCATGGCGAGCCTCCCGAGTCGATGCGGCGAGGGGCCAGGCGGCCCCTCAGTACGTCCAGGTCAGCGTGAGCGAGTTGACGGTGCGCTTGTAGTCGAAGACCGCGATGTTGGAGGCGTTGTCGTCCATCTGGACCTCGGCCGCGAGCGTGAGCCCCAGCGGCAGCGGCAACTCCGCCCGGAACACGTTGAGCATCTCGCGATCGAAGCGGTGGATGGGCCCCGTATCCGGCAAGCGCGTCGGGCTGAACGGGGCCTTGTACGTGGGCAGGAGCGTGTTGTTGCCCGGGTAGTCGCGCAGGTGGATGTCGAGGTCGTACTTCAGGCGGATCGCATACCACGGCAGCGTGTACTGGCCGCCCGCGCTGAAGCGGGAGCCGTTGTACTCGTAGTTCTGCCCGACGGCGTGGTCCCAGTCGAACTGGTAGCCCAGCTTGATGAAGTGTTTGTCCTGCGCGAAGCGGAAGAGGTGCACGAAGCCCGCCATGTAGTTGTCGGCGTCGCGGATCTCCTGCCGGGCCGGCCTCGGGTTGCGTTCGACGAAGTTCTTGTTCTGGAAGCGCAGGAAGAACTGGGTGAGGTTGCGGTCGTTCTCGACGATGGCCTCGGTGGCCGTGGCCGTGTGGCGGCGGAGGAACTCCTTCTGGTCGAGGAAGATCACGTCGAAGCTGTACTGCAGCCCCGCCTGGGTCGGCATCGTCCCGAGGGCGCGCTTGTAGTTGCCCGCGACGCTCACGAGGTGGTCGGTGAGGTTGAACGACGTCAGCTCGTTGTAGTTGGTGCCGAAGAACGAGTAGCCGGCCGTGGCCTCGAACTGGTCGGTGCGCAGCCAGGTGTAGTCGAGCCGCAGCCCGTACAGCTCGCCGAAGGAGTCGTGCCGCGCGCTCCGCAGGGGCACGATGATCGGATCGTTGAAGTCGGTGTTGGGCAGCACGGGCACGTTGGTGTCGTAGAAGAAGCCCGTCCGGAGCTCGGCGGTGAAGCGGCGCTCGCGCTGCCGCGAGGCGACGACGGTGTCGCGCAGCCGCTCGGCGGGTCCGGTGATCGCCGAGCCGGGAGCGAGCCGGAGGGCCTCGTTCAGCTCGGCGCTCGCCTGCGCGGGCAGCCCGAGCACGGCGAGGGCGAGGCCCGAGTACAGCTTGGCCAGCCCCTGGATCTCGGGGTCCGCGGAGCGCCCGGCCCGGAAGGCTTGCAGCGCGCCCTGGTAGTCCTTGTTCCGATAGCGCATGAAGCCGACGTAGTAGCCGAGCCCGTCCTGGGTCGGCTGGGCGCGGAACACCTCCTCCAGCAGTGGCTGCGCGCGGTCGTACCGCTCCTGCGCGAAGAACACGTAGCCGAGCTGGAGCGCGATGGCGGGATCGCGCGGCGAGCGGGCCCGCGCGCGCTCGAGGAAGCGGATGGCCTCGTCGGGCCGGCGCTGCGCCATGTGGACGACGCCCGTGTAGTACAGCGCCTCGACGTGGTCCGGCTCGAGGGCCAGCGCGCGGCGCAGGTTCTCCAGCGCGGACTCGTAGCGCTTGTCGTCGATGTCGAGCGCGGCCTGGGCCACGTAGAAGTCGGCCTCGGTGGTCTGGGCCTCCAGAGCGCGCGGCAGCGCGGCGGCGGCGAGCAGCGCCAGCAGCAGGACGGCGAGCAGGCGGCGCGCGGTCATCCGCCGAGGTACAGCCGCTTGACGTCGGGATCGGCGAGCAGGCGCGCGCCCGCGCCCTCGAAGCGGTTGCGCCCGAGCTCGAGGACGTAGCCGCGGTCGGCGATGGCCAGCGCGCGCGTCGCGTTCTGCTCCACCAGCATCAGGGTGAGCCCGGCCCCCTTCATCTCCACGAGCTTGTCGAAGATCAGGCTCACGAAGCGGGGCGAGAGCCCGAGCGACGGCTCGTCGAGCAGGAGCAGGCGCGGCGAGGTCATGAGGGCCCGGGCGATGGCGACCATCTGCTGCTCGCCGCCCGACATCGTGCCCGCGCGCTGGCTGCGGCGCTCGGCCAGCACCGGGAACAGCGCGTAGACCCGCTCCAGGGCCGCGCGCATGCGGCCGCGATCGCGCTCCAGGTAGGCGCCCATCTCGAGGTTCTCGAGCACGGTCATCTGGGGAAAGACGATCCGGCCCTGCGGAACGTACGCGAGACCGCGGCGCAGGACGCGGTCGGGCCGGAGCCCGGTGATGTCCTCGCCGTTGAACACGACGCGCCCGCGGCGCGGACGCACGAGTCCGACAATGGTCTTGAAGGCGGTCGACTTGCCCGCCCCGTTGGGCCCGATGACGCCGACAATCTCGCCCGCCTCCACGTGCAGGTTTACGTCATGAAGGATTGTGATCTTACCATAGCCCGCCGAGATCCGTTCGGCGGTCAGCAGCGTGGCGGCGCCGTTCACCCTGTCGCCTCGCAGACAAAGAGGACATGGGGATAGGGCAACACGTCCACCATCAGGTGCCGGCGCACCCTGAATCCCGAATCGCCCAGCGCTGCCTGGAGCGCGTCCGCAGCCCAGTAGTGGACGGGCGTGCCGGGGGCCATGAGCTTGTCGAGCGCCCAGGTGAACCACCGCTTGGGCGCCGGCCGCGTGTCCACGTCCTTGACCAGCAGCATGCCGCCCGCCGGCAGGCAGCGCCGCAGCTGCGCGAGCAGCGGGCGCACCGCCCCCGGCGGGATGTGATGGACGATGTCCAGCATGTAGGCGGCCAGGACCTCGCCGTCGCCCTTGAAGTCCCGTGCGTCGCCCTCCTCGTACGCCACGTTGTCCAGGCCGAGGCGCGCCGCCGCCCGTCGCGCCATCGCGATCCGCCGGCGGCTCAGGTCCACTCCCCTGACGAGCCGCCGGGGCTCGGCCAGCGCATAGTAGAGCGAGAACAGCCCGAAGCCGCACCCGATATCGAGGACCGGGCCCTCCGGGGGCAGGTACTGGCCGATCTCGTCGAGAAATCGCTGCCTCAGGATGCCGAAGCGGGCCCAGCAGTAGGCCCGCACGACGGGATCGTCGTACGCCCGGATGACCCTACGAATCGGTTCGCCGGGCAAAGATCTGATACCCCGGCCGTCGCGCGACGACCCGGTAGGTCGTGGCCAGGCGCTGGCTCAGCTCCGGAAAGTCCGCCACCCGGTCGGGGCCGCCCGAGGGCCAGCCGCGATCGAGGAGCACGACGAACCGCGGCGCGCGGGCGTCCATCCCGCGCACGAGCTCGGCGCGGAGCCGCTGGATCTCGGGCGCGCTCACGTCGTGGTAGAAGTGGAAGTCATAGAGGAAGCGCGTCGGCTCGACCACGCCGAGGCGCAGCAGCGCGTGGATTCCGCCCTCGGATGTATCGAGGACCTGCACGGTGTCGTGGGGGTGCAGCGCCGCCTCGAGGTCGCTAACGAGCAACCGCACGAGGCGCTCCTTGTCCCACCACCATTGCGCGCCGTCCCCGGCGGCCTCGTGAGCCTTGAGGCCCAGCAGCACCACGACGGCCGCCAGGCCCGCGGCCAGGGCCACGGCGAAGGCGTGGCGGCGCAGGCGCAGCGCCGGCTCCACCGCGGAAAACGCCAGGACCGACGCGAAGGCCGCCAGCGGATACAGGTGATACTCCCAGCCCTTGCCCTGGATCACGTAGTGCACGACCCCGTAGCCGACCCCGATCAGGGCCACCACGTGATCGGGGCCGACGCGCCCGGACCGGACCGCCCACACCACCGTCACGACGAGCACGAGCGCGATCGGCCCCCACGCCTCGGGCCGGTAGATCCGCCACGCGTCGGGCCCGGCGAGGTGAGAGTAGAGGGGGAGGACATAGCCGAAGACGATCTGCCGCCAGGCCCCCAGGCCGCCGGCGAGCCCGATCCACGCCACGACCCCGGCGGGGGCCACCGCGGCAGCGGCGACGAAGGTGACCAGCCCGCGCACCGAGGCGCCCCGCTGCCGCCCCCGCACCGCGACGAAGCCGGCGAGCCCCGCCGCGAGCAGGACGGCGTGCGGCTTGATCGTCACGCCGGCGCCGAGCGCGAGCCCCGCCCACGCGAGATCGCGGGCGCCCGCGCCGTCCGCCCAGCGGGCGACCCCCAGCGCCCCGAGGAGCAGGAACACGCAGAGCAGGAAGTCGCGCTGGCCGGCCTGCCACGGGCCGCCGGCGAGGTGGTAGAGCGCGAAGAGCAGGGCGCCGCCCGTCGCGGCGGCGCGGCCCCACGGCCGGGCGAGCCGCGCGATGACGAGGCACGTCGCCGCGAGCCACGCGAGATCGAAGAGCCGCCAGCCGAAGTCCCCCGTGCCCATCACCGTCACCACCGCGAGATGGATCAGGTAGACGCCGGGGAAGTTCATGTCGAAGAGATCGCGATAGGGCACCGCCCCGTCGGCGATCCGCCAGGCGACGTAGTGCATGATCGGCGCGTCGTGCACGAGCGGCCAGGGCAGGGAGGCCCACGCCACGTAGGCGACGAGCGCCCCCGTGAGGACGACGAGCGCCTGGCTAACGACCGAAGTAGGCTTCGATGACTCGTTCATCGCCCTGGATGAAACCCGGCGGCCCCTCGGCGATCTTCTCGCCGTGATCCAGCACGAACACCGTCTCGCAGAGCCCCATGACCACCTTCATGTCGTGCTCGACGAGCAGCACGGTGCGGCCCCGGTCGCGGAGCGCGCGCACCGCGTCGAGCAGGTCGTTGAGCAGGGTGCGGTTGACGCCGGCGGCGGGCTCGTCGAGCAGCACCAGGCCGGGATCGCGCATGAGCATCCGCGCGAACTCCACCAGCTTCTGCTGGCCGTAGGACAGGTTGCCGGCGTACTCGTCGGCCAGCCGCTCCAGCTTCACCGTGGCGAGCAGCTCGCGCGCCCGCGCGCACGCCGCCTCCCAGTCCCCCTCGGTGACGACCAGGAGGTTCTCGACCGCCGTCAGCTCGGGAAAGATGCGGATCGTCTGGAACGTGCGCCCGACCCCGAGCCGGGCGATGCGCCAGGGCGGCAGCCCATCGACGCGCCGGCCGTCGAGCAGGACCCGGCCGGCGTCGGCTCGCTCGACGCCGGTGATGCAGTTGAACAGCGTGGTCTTGCCGGAGCCGTTCGGCCCGATGAGCCCGTAAATCGCCCCCGCCTCCAGCCGCAGCGACACCCGATCGACGGCCGTCACCCCCCCAAAGGACTTCACGAGACCGTCCACCTCGAGCACCGGGGTCACGATTCAGCGTCCCGCCCGCGACGTCGTGGAAAGAGTGCGCACCGGTTCACGTCGCGGTGTCGACGATCAGCGTGTGGCGGAACGGGCGGGTGCGCGCGGCAGGGGTCTCTGCGACCACGCCGCACGCGTCCGCTGGCCCGCTGTGGCTGGGCTCCGTCCGGGCGCCACGCGTCCGTCGCCGGTTGGCGGGGAACGGGTCCAGTTGACCCCTGCCGCACGCACCCGCCCGTTCCGGTACTCCGCGTTCGCGATTTCCGGTGCCTGCGATCGGCCCCGATCTCACCGGACATCAGATGGTTCGCGGCAGGCGGTAGCGCTGCTGGAGCACGCCGAGCACGCCGCGCGGCATGAGCAGCACGACCGCGACGATGATGGCGCCGAACAGGAGCTGGTGCACGTACGGGAAGCGGGCCCAGACCAGCTCCTGCGAGACGAACAGCACCACCGCGCCCAGCACGGGCCCCCAGACCGTCCCCTTCCCGCCGAACAGGACCATGACGATCATGGTGATGGTCATCACCAGCGCGAAGGTGCTGAGCGGCTCGATGAAGCCCTGGTCCCGCGCGAACAGGCCGCCCACGATGCCCGGCCCGGCGGCGGAGAGCAGGAAGGCCGCCAGCTTGTGGCGGGCGGTGTCGATGCCCATGGCCTCGGCCGCCACCTCGTCCTCGCGGATCGTCATGAGGCGCAGCCCGAAGCGCGAGGTGATGATCGCGTACGCCAGCGCGGTCACCGCCACCGCGACGGCGCCCATGGCGTAGTAGATCGGGATGGTGGCTTCGAGCGTCGGCAGGGAGAGCCCCGAGCCGCCCCCGGTCAGCCCCTCGAAGTAGGAGACGAGCGCCCGCAGCACCTCGTTGAGGCCGAGCATGGAGATGGCGAAGTACGGCCCCTTGAGGCGCAGGCACGGGTAGCCGATCACGAGGGCGAGCAGGCACGCCGCCACGCCCCCGGCCAGCGCGGCCACGGGCCACGGCCAGTGCCAGCGCGCGATGGCCAGCGCGGTCGCGTAGGCGCCGGCGCCGAAGAACGCGATGTGGCCGAACGACACGTAGCCGGTGAGCCCGGAGATCAGGTTCCAGGAGCCCGCGAGCGCGACCCACATGAAGAGCTGCAGCATCGCGCGCACGCCGTACCCGCTCGCGACGGTCGGATAGACGGCCAGCGCGGCGAGCACCACGGCGAGGGCGGGGAGGACGACGCGTCTCACGTCGCGCGGCCCCCGAGCAGGCCGGTGGGGCGGACGAGCAGGACGAGCACGAGCAGCACGTAGGAGACGGCCTCCGACAGCTGGGCGGTCAGGAGCAGCGACGAGAGCTGCTCCACCAGCCCCAGCAGGATCCCGCCGAGGAGCGCGCCCGGATAATTGCCAGCGCCCCCGAGGACGATCACCAGGAACGACTTGAACGTCCAGATCTGGCCCATCTCGGGCTGGATGGCGACCATCACCGCGATCAGCGCGCCGCCCGCACCGGCCAGCGCGCACGCGAGCCCGAAGGTGATCATCCGGATGCGGTCGACGTCGATGCCGCAGACCAGGGCGACGTCCGGGCTCTGCGACGTCGCGCGGATGGCCTTGCCCAGGCGCGTCCGGCCGAGGAACAGGAACGCCCCGGCGGTGATCGCCACCGCGAGCACGCCGGCGATGACGCGGGACTTCGAGAACGCGAAGCCACCCACCGTCCACGAGGCGGTCAGGTACTCCACGCTCCGGATGTCCGACGTGAAGGCGAGCTGGGCGAGGTTCACCAGCGCGATGGCGATGCCGAAGGTCAGGAGCAGCGACTGCAGCTCCGGGGCGTCGACGACCCGCGCCACGAGGGTTCGCTGCACGAGCGCCCCCACCCCGAACATGACGACCATCACCAGCGGCAGCCCGAGGTACGGGTTCAGCCCGAGGCCGTGATAGAGGAAGTACGTCGCGAAGGCCCCGAGCATGAGCAGCGGGCCGTGGGCCACGTTGATCACGCGCATGACCCCGAAGATCAGGGACAGCCCCAGCGCCACCATCGCGTACAGCGCCCCGGCCAGGATGCCCGAGATCACCACCTGGCCCAGCATCTGCGGGGTGATCGTCATCGGGGCCCGCCGCGGGCGCGGCGCGCACGCAGGGCGGGGCCGGCCACCCCGCCCGCCGTCGACGGGGCGATCAGCGCTGCGTCCAGGCCGGCGTCGGATACCGCGGCTTGCCGGACGCGAGCTCGTCCGGCCAGACGATGATCTTCTTGCCGTCCTGCCACTGGAACGTGACCATCTTGTGCGCGATCTGCAGGCCGTCCTGGTCGACCTTGAAGTCGCCCAGGGTGGTACGCGTCTCGAGCTTGAGCAGCACCTCGCGCACGCGGTCGGCGTCGATCGAGCCGGCGCGCCGGACGGCGTCGACGTAGATCTGGCAGCCCGAGTAGGACGAGGCCGCGTGGTAGGACGGGTCCTCCTTGAACTGCTGGCGGAAGGCTTCGACGAACTCCTTCTCGCCCGGGTAGGGCAGGCCCGTCTCCCACTGGCTGGGCCCGTAGACGTACTCCGCGTTCTGCTTCAGGAGCTCGTAGAACTTCGGCAGGTCCCCGCCCACGGTGACGCCGTAGGCCTTGGGGCTGAAGTTCAGCTCCTTCATCTGGCGCGTGAGCGCGACGGCGTCGTCGAAGTAGGTGGCGGCGCCGAAGACGTCCGGGCCGGCGGCCTTGAGCTTGGTGATGAGGGCCGCGAAGTCTGTCGTGCCCTTGGGATAGGCCTCGACGAACGTGACCTGTAATCCCTTCTTCTTGGCGATGTCGACGGCCGCGCCGGGATCACGCACCGAGCTCTTGGGAAACAGCGTGTCCTCGTAGATGAACGCCGCGGTCTTCGCGCCGCGCCGGGCGGCGATGTCGATGAGCCCTTCCAGGTAGGCCTCCGAGGGCGTGATGACCCCGATCACGTACCGGCGGCCCTTCTTGAAGATCGACGAGGTCGCGCCGAGGGGCGTGAGCATGACCTTCTTGTACTTCTCGGTCACGTTGGCGACGGCCTCGGTGATGGCGGAGGAGTACGGCCCGATCACGCCGTCGACCTTGTCCTCGGTGATCAGCTTCTCGTAGAGCTTGACACCCGTGCCGGGGTCCGACCGATCGTCGTAGGACACGAGCTCGACCTTGCGCCCGAGCGCCCCGCCCTTGGCGTTGACGTCCTTGAGGCAGACGTCGTAGCCGCGCTTCATCATCTGGCCGAGGCTGGCGTAGGTTCCGGTCAGCGAGATCGAGGCGCCGATGCGCAGCGGCGCCTGGGCGTCGCCGGGCAGCCTCGAGAGGACGAGGGCGAGCACCACGATGAGTGCGCCCGCAGCGTTTCGATGCATGGTTGGGGACCTCCTGCGCGTTAAACGCGCATGACAGATAGCATTTCGGGCTTTCGCGTGTCAAGGAAACCCGGTAAAGTCCCCGTCATGCCTGCCGGCGCCCTCGACGGCCTGCGCGTCATCGACCTCACCTCGCAGATGTCCGGGCCCTACTGCGCGATGATCCTCGGCGACCTGGGCGCCGACGTCGTGAAGGTGGAGCGCCCCGGGGTTGGCGACGACGCGCGCGCCATGTCCCCCCACGTCGGCGGCGAGTCCGCGCCCTTCATGATCTGGAACCGCAACAAGCGCAGCATCACCGTGGATCTCAAGCAGCCGGACGGCCTGGCCATAGTGCGGCGGCTCGTCGCGGGGGCTGACGTCGTCATCGAGAACTGGCGGCCGGGCACCGCCGCCCGCCTCGGCCTCGGCGCCGAGACGCTGTGCGGAGCACATCCGAGGCTCATCTACTGCTCGATCTCCGGCTTCGGCCAGACCGGCCCCTACGCCTCCCGCGGCGGCTTCGATCGGATCGCGCAGGGGATGGCGGGCCTCATGTCGATCAACGGTGAGCCCGGCGGCCGGCCGCTGCCCGTCCCCATCCCGATCTCCGACATCGGCACCGGCATGTTCGGTGCCATCGGCATCCTGGCCGCGCTCGCGGCGCGCCAGACCACCGGCCGCGGGCAGGTCGTCGACGCCTCGCTGCTCGAGACCCCGATCGCGTGGGCGCTCTACGAGGCGGCGCAGCTCTTCGCCACGGGCACCGTGCCCCAGCGCCTCGGCGCGGGACATCGCACCAGCGCGCCCTACCAGGCCTTCCGGACGGCGGACGGCTGGCTGAACCTCGGCGGCGGGTCGAACCACCTCTGGGCATCCATCTGTCGCGTGCTCGGCACCCAGCCCCTGCTCGACGATCCGCGGTTCACGACGCCCGGCCTGCGCGTGCAGCATCGGGCGGAGCTCGAAGCCATCCTCGAGCCGATCTTCATGACCGCGCCGACGGCGGACTGGCTCGCGAAGCTGGAAGCGGCCGGCGTGCCGGCCGGCCCGATCTACGACTACGCCCAGGTCTTCAGCGACCCGCACGTGCGGGCGCGCGGCATGGTGCAGGAGATCGACCACCCGGCCGCCGGCAAGACACGCACCCTCGGCGTCCCCTACAAGCTCTCCGCCACCCCGGGCACCATCCGCCGGCCCGCGCCAACCCTCGGCCAGCACACCGACGAGATCCTGAGAGAAGCCGGGTACGACGAGGCGACGATCGCCGACTTCCACGCCCGCAAGGTCGTTTCGCGGTGAAGACGCGAGCCAGCGGGTGGACCCTGCTGCTCCTCGCGCTCCAGACCGCGCCCGCCTGGGCCCAAGGGTCCTGTAAACCAATTTCCTCGCTGCCGACGACCCTGGACATCCCGGGTGTCCACTGTCTGACCGGCCCTCTCTCTACGAGTGCCGCCTCGCCGGCCTCGGTCGCCATCGAGGTCACCGCCGACGACATCGTGCTCGACCTGGGCGGCTACCGGATCCAGTACACGGGCCCCGCCGGAGCGACGAGCATCGGGATCCACGCATCGAACCGGCGGAACATCACGGTGAGAAACGGCACGATCCGAGGGTTCGGCTTCGGGATCAACCTGGGGCCGCCCGGCAGCGCCCTGTCCGCGCAGCACGTCATCGACGGCATGCGTGTGGACTCGAGCCTCGGTGTCGGGATCTTCGTGATCGGCGCGGGGAGCATCGTCAGGAACAACCAGGTCATCGGGAGCGGCGGACCATCCGGGCAAGCGCATGGGATTTTTACGAGCGGCGCCGGGGTGCGGGTGGTGAACAACGACGTCGTTGACACCCACGGCGCCGGGACGTTCGACTCGCACGCGATCCAGGTGAGCGGTGACGGGGTCGTGGTCGAGGGCAACCGTCTGTCCAACCCGAGCTTGCCGAGCCCCGGTAAGTCCTACGGGGTGCGCGTCACGCCGCCGAGCGCCACGGCCCTGATCGTCGACAACCGCGTGACGATCTTCCACTTCGGCGTGTACTTCTCCCCCGGAACCGGCGGCAAGTACCGCGATAACCTCACGAGCGGCGCGGGCACCCCCTACACGGGCGGCACCGACGCCGGGAACAACAACGAGAACCGAGGCGCGCCCCGGTCGCGCGCCGAGCGCGGTCTGGGGGGATTCCGGGCCCCTCAACTTGCTAGTCGCGGAACTCCTGGTCCAGGATCTCGCGGATGAAGCGGTCGAGGGAGACGGGGTAGTAGCGGACGTCGGGGGAGACGATCACGCCGGTGTCGATGACCTCGCGCTGCACCAGCTCCTCGAGCACGCGGTCGACGTGGGTCTCGGCGTCGCGCTCCTGGCGGCGGATGTTGAGGTCCTCGCTCTCCAGCTGCACGCGCCCGGCGTACCGGAAGGAGAACACGCGCGCGACCAGGGCCTCGTGCATGAGCTCGCGCTCCTTGAAGAGCTCGCCGTACGTCGTCCCCTGCCCGGGGGCGATCACCAGCCGGGGCGAGACCTTGATCCGCCCGCGCACCTCGACGGACCGGCCGGGCCGCTCGTGCTCGGCCCCCACCAGGATGTAGGGCAGCACGTGATAGCCGGCGATGATGCCGCTCAGCGGCTTGCGCACCACGCGGGTCTCCTCGAAGACGTGGCGCAGGAGCTCGGCGTTGTCCCAGTCCATCAGCGCCCAGTGTACCCGGACCCTGGCCAGCGGGGCGAGTTCCTGCCCGCGCGGCCCGAGCGACCAACGAATCGTTGACGCTGGCGGTCGGCCGGTGCGAACGTAGCGACATGGACTACGAAGCGATCACCACCGGCTTCCAGCAGTGGGTGCACATCTGCGAGCGCTGCGGCGAGCGGATGGAGGAGCGGCACTGCAAGATCGTCTGCAACAAGTGCGGACTCACCAGAGACTGCTCCGATCCGTGACTGACCTCCGCGTCTTCCTCCTCTCCCCTGCCAACCTTGCCGGAGTGCGCGCCCGGATGGTCTTCTCCCCCCGCGCCGCCTTCGCGCTGGCCCGGCGCCTGCGCGCGCCGGGCGGCGCCCCGCTCGGCGACGTCATGAGCTTCGTGAGCGGGCTCTACTTCCGCGGCACGCTCGCGTACGCGCGCGCCTTCGCCCGGCCGCCCGACCCCGCGTGCCCGATCGCCGCCGGCGGCGTCCTCGTGATCACCCCCCACCTGGGCCTGGTCGCCGCGGACCTGCCCGTCACGCTGGCCGGGTTGCGGGCGGCCGCGCGCGTGGATATCCGGGCCGACAATCGTCGCTACCGCCGGCCGCTGGAGGCGACCGCGCACGCCCTCGCCGCTCGGGTGGGCGAGAACACCGACGTCGTGTTGCTGGGCAGCGTCGCCTCGGACAAGTACGTCGCCGTCCTGGGCGCCATCTTCGGCGCGCGGCTGAAGTTCCCGCTCGAGTTCGTCGGCCGCGGCGACATGAGCCGGGGCGGGCTGCTGCTGCGCTGCGTGCGCGAGGGGCGCGAGCTGACGTACGTCCCCGTCGCGGGCTCGGCGCGCCACGGCGCGCGGCCGCCGCGGCTCACTCCCTCACGGCGCCCGGAGCCCGCCGGCACGCTCCGCCAGCCGGCCGGCGCGGGCGCGTGATGGCGCGGCGGCCCGCCGCGGCGGCCCGCGCCACGCGCGACCGGCATCCGGCGCGACGACTGGCCGCGGGCCGGCGCCCGCGCGCGGCGCGGCCAGCCACCGTGACGATCCCCGCCGGCGTCAACGAGATCACGCTGGACGTCGGCGGCCACCGCGTGCACCTCACCAACCTCGGCAAGCCGTTCTGGCCGGAGCTCGGGATCACCAAGCGGAATCTCCTGCAGTACTACGCCGACGTGGCGCCGGTGCTGCTGCCCCACCTGCGCGACCGCGCCATGGTGATGAAGCGCTATCCCAACGGCGCGGCCGGCGAGTTCTTCTTCATGAAGCGCGTGCCCCAGCCGCACCCGGAGTGGCTGGAGCTGTGCTCCATCGAGCACGCCTCCGGCAGCGTCATCGATTTCCCGATGATCCAGGACCTCGCCGCGCTGCTGTGGGTCGTCAACCTCGGCTGCATCGACCTGAACCAGTGGTACGCCCGCTGCGACGACGTCGACCGTCCCGACTACCTGCACTTCGACCTCGACCCGGGCGACGGCGTGCAGTTCGGGCAGGTGGTCGAGGTCGCGCAGGTCGTTCACGACGCGCTGCAGGCGGTGGCCATGCCCGACCACGTCAAGACCAGCGGCTCCAAGGGCATCCACGTCTACGTGCCGATCGTGCGCGGGCCGACCCAGAGGCAGGTCTGGGAGGTGGCCAAGGCGCTGTCGCTCGAGATCGCGCGCGCCCATCCCCGGCTGGCGACGGCCGTATACAAGCGGGCCGCCCGTCCGGAGGGCCGCGTGCTCGTCGACTACAACCAGAACGCGTGGGGGCGCACGCTGGCGTCCCTCTACTCGGTGCGGCCCCGGCCACGGGCCACCGTGTCGACGCCGGTGACGTGGCAGGAGCTCGCGACGGGCGTCAGCCTCGAGGACTTCCGGATCGACAACGTGCCGGCCCGGGTGGCGCGTCTCGGCGATCTCTGGGAGCCCCTGCTCGAGCCGCGCGGCCGCTTCGATCTCCGGCCGCTCCTGGGGTGAGGGGCGCCGACTTCCTCGCCACCGTCAAGCGCGGCGACTGCGCCGCCGTCGAGCCGATGCTGGCGGCGGACCCGGGCCTGGCCCTCGCGCGTGAGAACGGCCCCTCGGCGATCCTCCTCGCGTGCTACCACCAAGGCCCGACGTCGTGACGGCCCTGCGGCCGCACGTCGCGGGCCGCCTCGATCTCTTCGAAGCGTGCGTCGTTGGCGACCTCGACGCCGTGCGCCGCGCGTTCGACGGCGACCCGTCGCTGGCCAACGCCGTCGCGTCCGACGGCTTCGGCCCGCTCGGCCTGGCCTCCTTCTTCGATCACGAGCCCGTCGTGCGCCTGTTGCTCGAGCACGGCGCGCGCGTCGACGCGGCCTCGGCGAACGCGATGCGCATCGTGCCGCTCCACTCCGCCGCCGCCGCCCGTGCCGTCCCGATCACTCGCCTGCTCCTGGAGCACGGCGCGCCCGTGGACGCGACGCAGGGCGACGGCAAGTTCACCCCCCTGATGGAAGCCGCCACGAACGGTCAGGCGGAGATGATCGACCTCCTCCTCACCCACGGCGCCGACGTGAGAGTGTGCGACGCCCACGGCCCGAGCGCCGCCGACCACGCCCGCGCGAGCGGCCACGCCTCGCTCGCCGAGTATCTCTCGCGCTGCTGACGTCGCTTCGGCGAAGGCACGTGCCGACCCTTCCGAGCGAGTCACCGGAGGCGACGGGTCCTGGCGGCAGGGGTCAACCGGACCCGTACCCCTCCAACCGGCGGCGGACGCATCGCGCCGGATGGAGCCCAGCCGCGAACGAGCAGCGCACGCGTACGGCGTGGTCCCGGTGACCCCTGCCGCCAGGACCCGTCGCCTCCGACTCTATCGATCGGGAAGCGCCACCACGGCTTCCCCGAGCGCGATGGTCTCGCCGCGCTGGTTGACGGCGGTGAGCTCGAGCGTGACCTCCGCACGGCCCTCGACGCGCGCCTTGGCGCGCACGCGCCCGCGGCACCACGTGGTGTCGCCGATCAGGTTGTGCCGGCGGACCTGGACGCTGAGGCGGCGCAGGAACGCGGCGTCACCCATCCAGTTCGTCACGAGGTGGCCGAGCCAGGCCACGCGCTCGGGGCCGTAGTCGTAGGCGCCGGGCACGCCGACGGTCCGGGCGAACGGCTCGTCCCAGTGCACGCGCTCGGGCGGCTCGGGCACGCCGAAGGCGTTGGGGATCGCCAGCGCGGGGTGGCGCTCGAACATGTCGAAGGCGAGCCCGTGGGCGCGGACGTAGAGGCTGCCCCAGCCCTGCACGAAGGCGATGACCGACGTCACCGTCAGCGGCCCCTTGAGCACCTCGGGCAGGACCTCGCCGACCTCCACGTCGTCCCACCGGCGCGGCCGGGCCCCACGGATCTCCTCGCGGCGGTAGCCCTCGCGGATCCGCTCGACCTCGAGGTCGGTGTAGCGGGCGGGCTCCACGGCCCGGTACTTGCCCCGCTCGCGCGCGGTGTCGCGCTCCGTGCGGAAGCACCACGAGTCGGCCTCGCAGACGACGTGGCCGTCCTGGTTCGTGAAGGTCGTGCGGTAGACCTGCTGGATGGCCCGCCGGGCGAACGTCGACGACTTCTCGGTCAGGTCACGCAGCACGCTCTCGCCGACGACGCGGTCGCCCTCGCGGATCTCGCGGCGCCAGTGGAAGTCGGTGCCCGCGTACATCGCGTGGATGCCGGGCAGGCCGCCGACGTAGCCGGAGACGATGCGGTCCATGGCGAAGAGGATCGTCGGCGGCGCCACGCGGTGGGCCGCCCAGTGCGGGTTGCGGTCGCCGATGCCGTGGGCCCAGTGCCGGATCGCATCGCGCGTGGCCACCTCGACGTACGGCTCCGGCCGCCGGACGGGCTTGCCGAGGAACGCGCGCAGCGCCGCGAGGGCCTCGTCCGTGATGACAGGGAAGCGCGCCCGGCGATCGTCGCTCACGAGGGTCGGCGGCGCGTCGCCCGCCGGCGGCTCGCGCTTCGCGTCGGCGGGTGCCCGGCCGCGGCCGCGCCCGCGATGCGGCCGAAGACGGCGCCGGACATGAGCCCGCTGCCCCCCGGGTAGTTGGTGGAAAAGATCCCGCCGACCATCTCGCCGCACGCGTAGAGGCCGGGCACCGGCGCCCACGCGGGGCCGATCACGCGCGCCTGCTCGTCGACACGCACGCCGCCGAAGGTGAACGTGATGCCGCCGGTGACGGCGTAGGCCACGAACGGTGACGAGTCGAGCCGCTGGGCCCAGTTCGATTTGGCGGGCTGGATGCCCCGGGCCGCGAGCCCGTCCAGCGCCGTGGGGTCGAAGCGCCCCTCGCCGAGGGCGGCATCGTACTCTTCCAGCGTGCGCCGGCACGCCGCCCGGTCGACGGGCAGGCGGCCGACCAGGTCCTCGAGCGAGTCCGCGACGATGGGCGTCCCCGTCTTGTAGCGGCCCTCGAGCAGGGAGGCGACCTTGGCGTCGAAGATCTGGAACGCGACGCCGCGCGGCTGGCCCAGGATGATGCCGCCGAGCTTGGCGTACGTGTAGAACTGGAAGTCCTCGCCCTCGTCGAAGAAGCGGCGGCCCGCGACGTTGACGAGCACGCCCCAGGGATACGAGAGCCGGTTGGTCTTGTCCGTGAGCCGGCGATCGCCGAAGGGCGGCGCGTCCGCGTCGATCGGCGTGGAGTGGCAGCCCGTCCACTGGCCGTGGGGCAGCGCCCCGACGGCCATCGCCATCCGCAGCCCGTCGCCGGTGTTGTAGCGCGTCCCGCGCACCTTGGCCGAGTCCCACGGCCGGCCGAGATACCGCGCCCGCCACTCCGGGTTGGACTCGAAGCCGCCGCAGCCGAGCACCACCGCGCGCGCCGCGATCGCCTCGAGGCCCCCGGGCGAGCGCGCGACGACGCCGGTGACCCGGCCGCGCCGGTCCTGGACGAGATCGACCGCCCACGTCTCGTAGCGGATCTCCACCCCCCGGCGCTCGGCGATCTCGAACCACGCCCGCGAGAGCCCGACGCCCTCGCCCCGCGCGCGGATCACGGCGCCCGGCGAGAACTTGATGGTCGCGCCGGTCTTCACCCCGCTGAGCGAGACCGCGGCCTCGAGGGGCACGCCCTGCCGTGCCAGCCACCGCACGGTGTCGTACGAGCGCCCGATGAGCAGCTCGGCCAGCATCGGATCGGTGCGGCCTTCGGTCACGCGCTCCAGATCCTCGCGGAAGCGCGCCTGCGGATAGGGCTCGACGCTCGCGAAGAAGCCCGGCACCTGGCGCTCGACGTCGGGCACGAGCGGGCGCAGGTCCTCCGCCGCGTCGTAGGCGAAGCGGAACAGGCCTCCGCTGTAGTGGGTGTTGCCGCCGCGCAGCTCGCGCGGCGCCTTCTCGAGCACGACCACGCGGCGGGCGCCCTGCTCGCGCGCCGCCACCGCGGCGCTCAGCGCGGCGTTGCCCGCCCCGACCACGAGGACGTCGATGGCCACGACGCCTCTGCCATTAGCACGCCGGCAAACACACGGTCAACCGACATGACTCCGGCCCAGGAAGGATCGCGACCTCTTCGTGATCACGTCCGGAAGGGAATGACGCTGATGCCGCCGTTCGGCTCGAGGACGGCGAAGCGCACGTGAGAGAGATCCGCGATCCCGCTCTTGCGGAGCGCGGCCAGCAAGTCCTCGTGGGTGAGGCGCTCACGGCGCAGGTGGTCCTCCAGCACCCGCCCGTCGTGCACGAGCACGGTGGGCCGCGCCTCCAGGAGGTGCCGCCAGCGACGGGACCGGAACGTGAGCTCCACCACGGCGTAGTTCAGGGCGAGCATCGTGATGGCGCCGATGATCCCGCCGCCGAGCGAGTCGTCCTTGCCGATGACGGCGTTCTGGACGACGTTGGAGATGATCAGCAGAACGACGAGGTCGAACGGGGTGAGCTGGCCGACCTGCCGCTTGCCGGTCAGCCGGAAGGCGATCAGGACGAAGAGGTAGACGACGACCGTCCGGAACACCTTTTCCCAGAGCGGGATCTCCGGACGAAAGAGCGCCAGCACGGCGTCCATCGGTCACGGCCATCGTATCCCGTGGACGCCCCCGGGCTCGCGCGAAAAGTGTCGCGGCGGATCGGGGACCGGCGCTCAGCCCTGCTTCTTGCTCTCGGCGTCCTTGCTCTCGGGGTCCTTGCTCTCGGCGGTCTTGCTCGCGGCGCTCTTGTCCGCCTCGGCGCCGCCGTCGGTCATGCCCTTCTTGAACTCGTTCATCGACTTGCCCAGCGATCGGGCCAGCTCGGGCAGCTTGCTGCCCCCGAAGAGGACGAGCGCGATGACGAGAATGACCATGAGCTCCTGCGTTCCCAGACCAAACATGACAGCCTCCTTCGAGCGAGTGCGGTGTCGAAGCGCGCGGCGCCCCGCGGGGCGCCGCCATACGAGCGGGCTAGCGGGCGGGAGGCGCGCGAGGCTCCGACGGCGGCACGGCCGCCGTCCCGGCGAGACGCGGCGCGACCGGCGGGTCCACCGTCGCCCGGGCCAGCGTGACGGCAGGGGCCACCAGCGGTGGCACGCCGAGCGACTGGTCCCAGACCAGCATCACGAAGTCGTCGGCATCCCCGCCGTCGTACAGGCCGCCGATCCACGAGGGATCCGGCACCGCCGCGGCCGCGAACGCCGGCGCGCCGACGGCGACCGCGACGAGGAGGACGGTGAGCGCCCGTCGCATGGACATCGAGTGATCGTATTCTCGCCGCCGCCCGCAAGTCAAACGGAGCCGCCCAGACGATCGGGTACACGCCGTGGAGCGCTGGGTGAACTTCGGCCCGATCGACGACGCGTCGAAGAAGCCACGCGCCCCCGTGGGGGCGGGGGTGAGGGGAAGAGGGATCCCGGAGCCGACTGACCGTGCCTACGAGCGGCTGGGAGCACGCTGTCGCGGGTGCTGCGCGAGATGCGTTTCACGCGTACCCAACGGCTCCCGGACCCCTCTCCTCCCTCACCCCCGCCCCCACGGCGTCGGCGACCTGCCACCGGAGAACAACCACGACCAGGGTCAGTTCTCCATGCGCGCCCGCAGGTGCGTACGCCCGGACCTCACCGGCGGATCAGCTCCCGTTGGCGGCAGCCACGCCGCGATTCGTCCCCTCCCGGTGACCGCGCGGGGTGGGCGGGGTGGGGGCGAGGGTTCCGGGAGCCGTTGGGTACGCGCACAGAGCGCCTGCCGCCTCAGCCCGCGACAGCGTGCTCCCAGCCGCTGGTAGGCACAGTCAGTCGGCTCCCGGAACCCTCGCCCCCACCCCGCCCACCCCGCGCGGCGCAGCGCGAGAGGTCAGAGGACCGCGATGGCCTCGACCTCGATGAGCCAGTCGGGGTGCGCGAGGGCGGCCACCTGCACCAGCGTGGAGGCCGGGCCCTTCTTGCCGAAGAACTCCTCGCGCACGGGCACGAGATCGGCGCGGTAGCGGATGTCGGTGAGGTAGGTGTTGAGCTTGACGATGCTGGCGAGGGTGCCGCCCTGGCCCTCGACGAGGGCCTTGAGCGCACGGAACACCTCGCGGGCCTGGCCGCGGAAGTCGCCACGGTGCGCGGGCGCGCCGTCCTTGTCGTAGGCGACCTGGCCGGCGAGGAAGAGCACGGACTGCGCGCCGCTGACCTTGACGCCCTGGCTGTAGGTCGGCGGATCGAAGACGCCGGTGGCGCTGAAGCGCTCGATGCTCGGCATGGGAACGGCTCGCTTTCCCCGGGCGATGCGCCCGGTACGGTATAGTCGGGGTCCCAAGCATAGCGCACGGAGCAGCGCGCGAGGAGGCGTGCGTGGACGTCGAGCTACCGTACGGGGAGCGCACGATCCCGGCCACCTTGCCGTCGCGCACGCGCACGCTCTCCAACGTGGAGACCGCCACGCCCCCGCCCGTGGCGGATCTCGACGCCACGGTGCGGGCCGCGCTCGCGCGGCCGCTCGGGCGGCCGCGACTGCGCGAGAGCGTCCGGCCGGGCGCGGCCGTCACCATCGCGTTCGACGACGCCACCGTCGCCTCGCACGGCCCCATCCGCGGCGTGGCGATCCGCGCCGTGCTCGAGGAGCTCGAGGCGGCCGGCGTGTCGCGCGGCCGCGTCACGCTGGTGTGCGCCAACGCGCTGCACCGCCAGCTGAGGCCTGCGGAGCTGGCGCGCCTCCTCGGCGAGGACCTCGTGCGCGAGTTCGGGCCGCGCCTGCTCTGCCACGACGCCGAGGACGCAGCAGCCATCGTCGACCTCGGCCACACACCCGCCCACGGTTACCCCGTGCAGGTCCACCGCCTGGTCGCGGACTCCGACCTGACCGTCTACGTCAACGCGCGCTACGTCCGCGGCTTCAACGGGGGCTGGAAGTCGGTGTGCGTGGGGCTGTCGACGTGGGAGTCGATCAAGGTCACGCACACGCCGGACGGGATGTCGATGTCGGTCCACGCCAACCGCATGCACGCCGTCCTCGACGAGATGGGCCATCACCTGGAGGCGCGGCTCGGCCCGCGGGTGTTCAAGGTCGACACGCTGCTCGCCGACCCCCGCCGCGTCGCCCAGGTCGTCGCGGGCGGCGTCGACGAGTGCCGCCAGGCCATGCTCGCCTCGCTCGCCGCGATCTTCCCCCCGCGACGCGAGGCCGCCGGGGAGCGCTTCGACGTGCTCGTCTACGGCGTGCCCGACTCGAGCCCGTACGCGATCTTCTCCCACGTCAACCCGATCCTCACGCTGATCTCCTCCGGCCTCGGCTACCTCGGCGGGCTGATCGAGGCGGCCGGGGCCCCTGGCTGCACGGTGATCATGGCGACGCCGGTGCCCGAGCGCTGGGATCGGACCGCGCATCCCTCCTACCCCGAGGTCTGGGAGCGCATGCTGCCCCGGACCCGCGACCCCTACGAGATCATGGCGCGCTTCGCCGACGACTACGCGCGGCGCCCCGAGTACATCGAGGCGTACCGGCACGGCTTCGGCTTCCATCCCATCCACGGCATCCTCGCCGTCCACCCGCTCCGGCGGCTCTCGCACGTGGGGCGGGTCATCGTCGCGGGGCCGCTCGATGCGGCCGTGCCGCGGCACATCGGCTTCGAGACCGCGGCGAGCGTGGAGGAGGCGGTGGCGCGCGCCGAGCAGATCCACGGCCGGGACTGTCGCATCGCCCACATCGTCCAGCCCGCCTGAGCGACCCCGGCCTGCGCCCGATCGCGCTCGCGCCCGCCACGCCACGCGCGCGCGCCACGCCGATGGCCGAGCCGACGGAGCGGCCCTGGCTTCGCCTCGACGGGGTCGTCGAGAAGCGCGACCGCCATGTGGCCAGCGGCTTCATCCAGGCGGAACCGTCAGCCCAAGCGCGTCTCCGACCGTCGCGCTGAAGGCCTCCGCCGCGCCGACGACGAGGTGATGGCCGGCCCCGGCGATCTCGAGGAGCCGGGCCCGCGGGATCACGCGCGCCACGCCCTCGGCCGCCTCGCGCGTCATGAACGCGCTCCGCTCCCCGCGCACGACGACCGTCTCGCAGGCGATGGCGCCGAGGAACGGCCACGGATCGATGGGCGGGTGCAGGAAGACCGCAGGGTCGAAGGCGAGGCGGCGGCCGCCGCTCGCGGTCGGCACGCTGCCGGCCTCGGCCAGGTGGCGCACGCGCTCCGCGGGGACGTCGGGCTCGGGCGGCTGGAGCCGGAAGCGCGCGACCGTCTCCTCGAGCGAGGGAAACTCCGGCGCCGGGCGCTCGCCCTGCCGGCGCGCGAAGGCCGCCAGCTCGTCGCTCCAGCCCGTGAGCATGTCGGCGATCACCAGGGCGGCGACGCGCTCGGGCCGCGTGGCGGCGACGAGCGCGCCGACGTAGGCGCCGAGCGAGTGGCCGACGACGATCGCCCGGCCGGGCCCGAGGGTCTCGAGCGCCCGCGCGGCGTCGGCGGCGTGGTCGGCGAACCCGTAGGCCGGCGGCGCCGCCCGGCCGCTGGCGCCGTGGCCGCGAAAGTCCAGCGCCACCACGTGGCGCGTGCGGGCCCAGGACGGGGCGACCCAGTCCCACCAGTGCGCGTGCGCCGCGAGCGAGTGGAGCAGCAGCACCGGCGCGCCGCCGGGCTCGCCCCATTCCCAGGCCGCGAGGGCCGGCGCCCCGGGGATGGCGCTCGGCCGCCCGCATCCTGGGGTCATCGCCGCGCCCCCGGCGGTCATCGCCGCGCCCCGAGCGCGGCGGGGTCGACGAGCCAGCGCCCGGGACGGTCGTCCAGCGCGACGCCGGCGCTGATGCGGCCGGCGCGCGCGAGCCGCGCGAGGACGGGCTCGAGCTCGTCGGCGCGCAGGCCGAGCAGGCGCGCGAGCCACCGCTCGCTGCTGAACACCGCCCCGCGTACGTAGCGCTCCACGAGCCGCTCGATGGCCGCCGCCCGCGACAGCCGGCGTCCCTGCGCGACCTGCTCGGGCAGCCAGGCCTCGAGCAGGTCCCAGCGGTAGGAGAACGACGGCTCGTAGCGCTCCTCGGTCTTGACCAGCCAGAGCCCCTGCTGCAGCTCGGCCATCGCGCGCTCGAACTCGCGCGTGCGCCCCGGGTCGAGCATGAAGGTGCTGGCGCGGAGGTCGCGCGTGTACTGCGGGCGCTCGCGGGCGAGGGCATCGAGCAGCCGCCGCGCGGTCTGGCTCATGTGGCCGGCGGCGTACTCCGCGCGATAGGCGCGCGCGCCCTGGCGGCCGCGGACGAGGGCGTAGAAGGCCGGGAAGAGATCCAGCGCGACGAGCACGGGGCGGCCGCGCAGGAGCTTGCCGTAGTAGACGTGGCGCCGCGCGGGCAGCGTGTCCTTGAGCTCCCACGTGAGCCCGATCCCCGCGTCGTGGTGCGAGCGACGCGGCCAGCGCGGGTCGCGCCGGCCCGTCACCGCCTCCCACAGGCAGGCCACGCCCTCGGGAAAGCGGTAGAACGTGGAGCAGAAGCCGACCTCCTGCACGAAGGCCAGGGCGGCGCGCGCGCTCCGCACCCGGCGGGCGGGCACGCGTCGGAAGCGGTGGTCGCGCAGGCGCTCGAGCGCCGCGGCGGTCGGCACGGGGGCGCGGGTCAGCGGGGCTTGACGAGGAACACGGCGCGGCGGTTCAGCGCCCAGCACGCCTCGGTGTGCTCCGCGCACACCGGGCGCTCCTCACCGTAGCTGATGAGCGAGATCCGATCGGCGGCGACCCCGGCCTCGACGAGGTACTTCATGGCGGCCCGTGCGCGCCGCTCGCCGAGCGCGATGTTGTACTCGTTGGTCCCGCGCTCGTCGCAGTGACCCTCGACGAGCAGCAGGGTGGCGGGGTTGGCCTTCAGCCACTGCGCGTTCGCATCGAGCGTGCGGGCGTCGGCCGGACGGATGACGTCGCGATCGAAGTCGAAGTAGATGGGCTTGACCGCCGCGCTCGCGGTGAACGTGCTCGGGGCGGGCGCCGCGCGCACCGGCGCGGGCGGCGCCACGGGCGTGGGGGCGGCCGCCGGTGCCGGCGCGGGCGCCGTCTCGAGGGCGGCGGTACGCGGCGGCAGCTCGATCTGCGCGGTCGTCGCGCCGGGACAGCTCTCGCGCGCCAGGCGCAGCCGCATCGGCAGGTCCGTGCCGATCATGCGGCCGACCAGGCGGTCATTCACCATGCGGAACTCCGTGCTCGTGATGCGCCCGCCCAGCTCGTGTCGCGCGATCACGCTGTCGGGCCGGACCTCGAGGATCAGGGGCGCGCCCGCCGCGCCCGCCCGCACCAGGGCGAGCGGTACGGACTCGGAGGCCGGGCTGTCCTCGACGCGAATCCACCCCCAGCCCGAATCGCCGCGCTGGGTGAAGCGCGCCATGATCAAGGCCTCGCGGGGGATGTTGACGATCCCGAAGCCGCTCCAGGTGCCGCTCCAGCATCCCGAGATGTCGAGCGGGGGGGAAGCCTGGCGAGCGGCGGTGGCGCAACCTCCGAGGAGGGCGAGACCGAGCAGGAGGGCGCCGGGGCGGCCCATGCTTGGTTAGTCTACTTCAAAACGTCCGGCCCTCGTGCATCTTGCCGCTCAGCGCCCGCGGGTAAGCCAGCGGACGACGCCGAGCGCGAGCCCGAACGCCGCCCCGAAGGCGAGCGCGGCCCGCGGGCCGAACATCACGCGCAGGCCCTCGCCCTCGACGTGGCGGGCCACGAGGAGCCCGATCGCGCTCTGGTGGGCCGAGACCCGCGCGGCCACGACCACGCCGCCGGCGGACTGGTCCATCGTGACCTGCCCGCGCGCAATCACGGCCTGGGCGGCGCTCTGCTCGAGCGAAGCTTCCCGGGCGAGAACGGCGGCGGCGCCGCCGGCGCTCACGCGCACCTCGTCGGCGCGCGCCAGCCCGACGCCGCCCTGGACCACGCGCATCTTCTGCGCGTCCACGCGCAGCGCCGCGCCCTGGCGGATGACGACCTCGTCGCCCGAGACGTGACCCACGCGCGTCCAGTGCAGTGCGACCTCGCGCCGTCCGTTCTCACTCATCATCGCCTCCTTGCGCACGCGGCCGAGCACGGCGCGTCTGCGTTACCTGGCTTCGCCGTCAACAGCGGGCCCCGTCGCCCGGTCGTCGCTCCTCGGTGCCCGGCGCCTGCATCGTCGTGAGCCGCCTGCGCGCGTCGCGCAATCAGGCGAGGCAGGCGGACAGGGGAGTGGCCGCCTCCCCGATCGACTCCGCGACCCCCGCGTGCACGATCGTGCCGCGGCAGACGTTCACGCCACGCGCCAGCGCGGGATTCTCGGTGACGGCCGCGACGAGGCCCCGGGAGGCCAGCTCGAGGGCGTAGGGCAGGGTCGCGTTGGTCAGGGCGAAGGTCGAGGTCCGCGGCACGAGCGCCGGCATGTTGGCGACGCCGTAGTGCACCACGCCGCCCACGCGGTAGACGGGCGCCTCGAGCGTGGTCGGATGCACGGTCTCGACGCAACCGCCCTGGTCGACGGCGACGTCGACGATCACCGCGCCGTCCTTCATCCGCTCCACGAGCGCGCGGGCGACGAGCACGGGCGCGCGCGCGCCCGCGACGAGCACGGCGCCCACCAGGAGATCGGCGCGCAGGGCGGCCCGCTCGACGTTGAAGCTGTTGGACATCATGGTGACGACCTGGCCGCCGAAGAGGTCGTCGACGTGGCGGAGGCGGTCGAGGTTGACGTCGAGCATCGAGACGTCGGCGCCCAGGCCGATGGCCGTCCTGGCCGCGTTGAGCCCCACCGTGCCGGCGCCGATGATGACGACGTTGCCGCGCGGCACGCCGGGCACGCCCGACAGGAGGATGCCGCGGCCCCCGTGGGCGCGCCCGAGGTAGAAGGCGCCCTCCTGGACGGCCAGGCGCCCGGCGACCTCGCTCATCGGCGTCAGCAGCGGCAGGCTGCCGTCGGCGCGCTGCACCGTCTCGTAGGCGATGTCCACGGCACCGCACTCGCGCAGCGCGCGCGTGAGGTCGGGGGCGGGCGCCAGGTGCAGGTAGGTGAAGAGGATCTGCCCGGGCTTCAGGCACTGGACCTCGGGGGCCAGCGGCTCCTTGACCTTCAGCACCAGCGCGGCGTGCGCCCACACGTCGTCCACGCCGGCGAGCGAGGCCCCGACCGCCGCGTAGTCCTCGTCACGGATGCCGCTACCCATGCCGGCGCCCCGCTCGACGATCACGCCGTGGCCGGCCTCCACGAAGGCGCGCGCGCCGGCAGGGGTGAGGGCCACCCGCTCCTCGCCGACCTTGATCTCCCGCGGGACCCCGACGATCACGGGCTACGCGAGGGGACGGCCGAGGGCGGCGAGCATCTCCTCGACGGACGTGAACTTGACGCGCGGCCGGCCGAGGGCCCGCCCGCGCTCGATCTCCATCGCGTCGAGGCGCCGCCAGTCGGGGTACGAGAACCACCGCGAGGTGCGCTGGCCGACGAGCGCCTCGACGGATGCGGCGTCCGGCTGGGAGGGACGGAGCAGCACGTCTCTCGCGAGGTCCTCCATCATGCCCGCCACGGTCTCCGCCGCGTCGGGCTTGTTGGTGCCGATCACGCCGGTCGGCCCGCGCTTGATCCAGCCGCCGGTGTACTCGCCCGGCACCGGCGTGCGCGTCTCGGCATCGAGCACGCGCCCCTTCTCGTTGAGGATGACGGCCCACTTGTCGTTGAACGGCACGCCGGGCAGCGGCACGCCGCGGTAGCCCACGGAACGGAACACGAGCCCGACGTCGAGGTCCTCGAACCGGTTCGTGGGGGTGGCCTGCAGCGTGCCGGCCGCCGTCGCGGTCAGCTCGTTGCGCACCAAGCGTATCGCGCTCACGTGGCCGGCGGTGTTGCCCACCAGCTCGACCGGCGACACCAGGAAGCGCAGGGCGAGACGGCGCGACTTGCCCGTCGGCGGCCGGTCGACGTAGGACCGGAGAATCTCGACCTTCTTCGTGATCGCGCGGTCCGGGGTCTTCTCGAGCGCCGCGCGGCTCAGCGGGTCGAGCGTGACCTCCTCGGGGACCACCGCGATGCCGGCGTCGGCGAGCTCGCCGAGCTCCTTGATCTCGGGGTTGGTGAAGGCGGCCTGGGCCGGCCCGCGGCGACCGAGCAGGTACACCTGCTTGATGCGGCTCTGCGCCAGCGCCTCCAGCGCGTAGTCGGCGATGTCCGTCGTCGCCAGCTCGGCCGGCGTGCGGCACAGGATGCGCGCCACGTCCACCGCGACGTTGCCGACGCCGATGACCGCCGCCCGCTCCTGGTCGAGGTCGAACGTGAGGTGGCGGTAGTCGGGATGGCCGTTGTACCAGGCGACGAACTCCGTGGCCGGGTGGCTGCCGGCGAGGTCCTCGCCCGGGATGCCCATGCGGCGGTCGGTCTGCGCGCCCGTCGAGTAGAAGATCTGGTGGTAGTGCTCGCGCAGGTCCTCGAGGGTGACGTCCTTGCCGAACTCGACGCCGCCGAAGAAGCGGAAGCGCGGGTGCGAGGCGGTCCTGTCGAAGGCGGCGGTGACCGACTTGATCTTCTGATGGTCGGGGGCGACGCCGTTGCGCACGAGGCCGAACGGCGTGGGCAGCCGGTCGAACATGTCGACCTCGACGACCACCGCGGGCTGCTTGAGCAGCTGCTCGGCCGCATAGAAGCCCGTGGGCCCGGCGCCCACGATGGCGACCCGGAGCGGGCTCGCCGCCGTGCCCGGCCGCTCGCTCATGCGGCCGCGACCTCAGTACCCGGCACTGATCTGGGTCTCCAGGGTCTCGATCGCGCCCTGGAACTCGTTGCGCTCCGCCTTCACGATGTCCCCGATCGAGATGATGCCGACGAGCTTGCCTTGATCGACGACGGGCAGGTGGCGGATCCGCTTCTCGGTCATCGTGCTGGCCACCGATTTGAGGTCGTCGTTCGGCTGGCCGGTGGTGACGTCGGTCGTCATGATCTGGCTCACGGGCAGCGCGAAGAGCCCTTCGTTGCGCGCCGCCTCGCGCACGATGTCGCGCTCCGACACCACGCCGACCGGCCGGTTGTCGGCCTCGACGACGATGAGGGCGCCGATGTTGTGCCGGCTCAGCTCCGCGATCGCCTCGCGGACCGTCTGGTCCGGTCGGACCGTCACCACGCCGCTTCCCTTCGTTGCCAGGATGCGTCCGATGCTCATGGCCCACCTCTGCGCGCCGTCGTTGGCGCACGATGTCGAGCGTAGGCGTCCCCGGCTGGCCTGTCAACGAAGCGACGCGACCTCGCGAGCAGGGCTGGAATTACCCGTGGCCCTGGGCGGGCTGCCGGGCCCGATAGGCCGCGGCACGGAGTCGCGGTATCGTTGCGGTCGTGACCGCGTCCGCCCGCCGCCCCCTGCTCGCCGCGCTCGGACTCGCGCTGCTCGCTCACGTCCCTTCGGGCTGCGCGGCCATGGGGCGATCGCGCGATTTCTGGAATGCCCGCCGCGATTCTTCCGGCCAGGCGCCGTCCGCGGAGACGACGCCGGGCGCCGTCGTGCAGGTCTATGCGGCGCGCGCCGTCGGCTGGCGCGGGGTGGTCGGCGTGCACACGTGGATCGCCGTCAAGCGCCGCGGCGCAGCGTGGCATCGCTATGAGGTCATCGGCTGGGGCGTGGACCAGGGCGCGCCGGCCGTGCGCGTGGTCATTTTGATTCAGGCGCCTGCCGCCGCACGTGCGGTGCCGCTGGTATGTCGGCGAACGGGTGATTACGTGGTAATCGTCAGCGCGCCGACCGCACCGGTATCAACTACACGACGGTCCGGCGACGAGGTCCCCGCGGTCCGGCCAATTTTGAAGCGCGCGCCAACGTCGCTCTGCGTTATGCCAAGTGTTCGTGAATCATTACGGAGAACTTAACCCGCGACACGCTCTCGTGAGCATCGTGGCTTCGACCCCCCGCCGACAACTGCAGCACATAAATACCCAGCTTCGCCTGACCGGCCGCGCCTGTCGTCGCTTTGGTCGTTACAGCGACATCGAAGTCGATACCGGGCTCTCTCCTGTCGCCGCCGCTATACTACTCAGTCCCTAGTGTAGGCGACACTCGGCGCATGAAAGAACGAGCGGAGTAGAGCCGGCCGCGACTGAATGGCCTTGAGATCTGCGTGGACGCGGCTCCGAAGTGATTCGCCTTTTCGCAGGGGCGTTTTGCTGAC
>JACQFL010000012.1 GCA_016200085.1 Candidatus Rokuibacteriota bacterium
CCGAGTCCTGAGCACCGGGCGAGGGCGCCAATCTCATTGTCGAGGACGAGGCCTCACGCGATCCACGGCGACCCTCTCCCGGATCCCGTCCGTCCCCCACTCTACGGGGAGACTGCGATGAGTGGGCATCATACAAGCGACGCGCCGCTGCTCGACGTCCGAAACCTCACCACCGAGTACCGCAGCGCGCGGGGCACCCGGGTGGTGCGGGCGGTGGACGGCGTGTCCTTCTCGCTCGACGCGGGCGAGACGCTCGGCATCGTGGGCGAGTCCGGCTCCGGCAAGAGCACGCTGGCCCTGACCATCTTGCGATTGCTGCCCCCGGGGGCGGTGATTGCCGGCGGCGAGGTCCGCTTCGAGGGCGACGACCTCCTCACCAAGTCGGACGGCGAGATGCGCCGCGTCCGCGGCAGGCGCATCGCCATGATCCTGCAGGACCCCATGGCGTCTCTGAATCCGCTCTTCACCGTGGGCGACCAGGTGGCCGAGCCGATCCGCGTCCACGAGGGCGCCTCGCGCGCCTCCGCCTGGAGCAAGGCGCGCGACCTGCTGCGCTCGGTGCGCATCGCCGCGCCCGAGCAGCGCGTGGGCGAGTACCCGCACCAGCTCTCGGGCGGCATGCGCCAGCGCATCGTCGGGGCCATCGCGATTTCCTGCGAGCCGCGCCTGCTCATCGCCGACGAGCCGACGACCAGCCTCGACGTCACCATCCAGGCGCAGTACCTGCGATTGCTGCGCGATCTGCAGCAAGCCCACGGCCTGGCGCTCATCTTCATCACTCACAACCTCGGCATCGTGGCCAAGATGTGCGACCGGGTGGCGGTGATGTACGCGGGCCGGCTCGTGGAATCGGGCCCCGTGCGCGACATCTTCAGATCGGCGGCGCACCCCTATACCCGCGCGCTGCTGGCCTCGATCCCGCGGCTCTCCGACCAGCGCGAGCGCCTGCAGGCGGTGGACGGCCAGACCCCGGACCTCGCGGCCCTGCCCGCGGGCTGCGCGTTCCATCCCCGCTGCCCGGAGGCCCTCGACCGCTGCCACGTCGAGGATCCGCCCGACGTCGCGGTGGCGCCGCGTCACGCCTCGCGCTGCTGGCTCTCGCTCGAGCCCGGCCACGTGCGGAGAAACGGCGCATGACGCTCCTCGAGGCCGAGAACCTCACCCGTCACTTCACCCTCGGCGGCGGCCTGTTCGGCGGCGAGCGCCGGGTCGTCCGCGCCGTCGACGGCATTTCGTTCGCCGTCGAGCCGGGCACGACGCTCGGCGTGGTCGGCGAGTCCGGCTGCGGCAAGACGACCACCGCGCGCCTCGTGCTCCGTCTCGACGAGCCCACGGCCGGCGCGCTACGCTTCGAGGGCCGCGATCTCGCCACGCTCGACGGTAGCGGCCTCTCCGACTACCGCCGGTCGGTGCAGGCGGTCTTCCAGGACCCGTTCGCCTCCCTCAACCCGCGCATGCGCGTGGACGCCATCATCGGCGAGCCGCTCGCCACCAACGAGCGGCTCAGCCGTGCGGCCCTGCGCGCGCGGGTGAGCGAGCTGCTCGACCTGGTCGGACTGCCGGCGCGGTCCCTCGACCTGTTCCCCCACGAGTTCTCGGGCGGACAGCGCCAGCGGATCGCCATCGCCCGCTCGCTCGCGCTCTCGCCCAAGCTCGTGGTCCTCGACGAGCCGGTGTCCGCCCTCGACGTGTCCATCCGGGCGCAGATCCTCAACCTGCTGCGCGATCTGCAAGCGCGCCTGGGGCTGGCCTACCTCTTCATCGCCCACGACCTCGCGGCCGTCGCGCACATGAGCCACCGCATCGCGGTCATGTACCTCGGCCGGATCGTCGAGGTCGGCGACGCGCGCGCGGTGGCGACCGCGCCGCGCCACCCGTACACGCAGGCCCTGTTCGCCGCGGCCCTGCCGGCGGATCCCGACGAGCAGCGGGAAGAGATCATCATCCCGGGGGAAGTCCCGAGCCCGATCGCCCCGCCGTCGGGATGCCACTTCCACCCGCGCTGCCCCCAGGCGATGCCGCGCTGTGCGCAGGAGTCGCCGACGCTCCGCCTCGTCGAGGACCACCTCACGTCCTGTCACCTGTACGACTCCGAAGCCGCCGCCGTGCCCGGTCTGCCCTCGGGGATTAGTTGAAGCTGGGGGGCTCCGGGCGCCCCCACCGCCGCGACGTCAGATCAGCACTATGGCCCGCCTGCGCCTTGCCATCCGCCGACCTCACGGCGGTCCTGCCCTCTCGGCCGGTCGCCAGACGTTCCGGCACCGCGTCTCGGTGACGAGCGCCGCGCCCGCCAGCGCGCCCAGCGCGACGAGGCCGCACGCCAGGAACGCCGCCTGGTAGGCGGCGGGCGGATAGAGCCGCACCCCCCGCGCGCTCGTGCCCGTCCAGTGCGCGTCGAGGAGGAGGCCGGTCATCCACTGGAGCAGGGCAAATCCGAAAAAGATGGGCATGTTGCAGAAGCCGACGACCACGCCCACGCGCGCCGGGTCGTTGACTTCCCGCACGCACGCCCACACGAGCACGAAGCCGCACGAGGCCACGCCCATCAGGAAGAAGAACGGGCCGAGGAGCCCGGCGGGCAGCTGCGCGGCCGGCAGCGCGAGCGGGATCCAGCACGCGGCGTAGAGCGCGGTGAGCGCCAGGAACGGCGCGCGGCGCCGGCCGAGCCAGCGGTCGGAGAGCGCGCCGACCAGGGGCGCGCCGACGACGATCCCCACGCTCAGCATCGCGATCATGCCGGCCGCCCGCACGCGCGGCATCCCGTACGCCGCCGCGAGGTAGGAGACGCCCCAGAGGCCCTGGAGGGAGACGAGGCTCGCGAAGATCCCCGCGGCCGCGAGCACGGGCGGCCAGGTGCGCGCGTTGCCGACGATGGCCGGCATGCCGGCGACGACCTCACGCAGCGATCCCGCGCGCGGCCGCGCGGGGTTGACGGGGGGCAGGCCGGAGTCCTCCGGGCGATCGCGCACCAGGGCGAACGCGGCGGCGCCGAGCAGCACCGTGAGCCCGCCGATCAGCTCGAAGCTCCGCCGCCAGCCCACGGCCTCGACGAGGAGCGCCAGGGGCGCGGTGGCCACGAGCCCGCCGACGTTGCCGACGGTCTGGCTCACCCCGGAGAGCATCGCGAACTCCCGCGGGCGAAACCACTCGGCGGCGAGCCCGAGGAACGAGATGAGGATCACGGAGGCGCCGAGCCCGACGAGCAGGCGGCCGGCGCAGGCCACGCCGAACACCGGCGCGGCCCCGAACACGATCGTGCCCAGCCCCATCGCCGTCACCCCGAGCGCCAGCGTGACCCGCGGGCCCAGGGTGTCGACCAGACTGCCGGCCACGAGCGCCATGGCGACGAACACGTATGGATAGATCGCCGACAGCGTGGCCAGCGAGGCCGCGGTGATCGCGAAGGCGCGCATGACGTCGGCGGCGACGACGGCGGGAGCCACGCGGTGGAAGTAGGAGAAGAAGTACGCCGCGGCGGGAACGAGCATCACGAGCCACCGGAGCCTGAGCGCGCGGGCCTCGTCACCGGGCATGCGCCGTTATCTTGGCACAGGCTGACCGGCGCGCGGCGGAGCGTCGGCTATACTGCTGCGCCATGGCCCCCTCCTCGCGCCCCGACGCGCGCGCCGCCTTTCCCGCCGACCTCCCCCACGCTGTGGCCCACTGGCCGCTCGATCCCGCCGTGGCGTTCCTGAACCACGGCTCGTTCGGCGCCTGCCCGCGGCCTGTGCTCGCCGCGCAGCAGCGGTGGCGGGACCGCATGGAGCAGGAGCCCGTGCGCTTTCTCTCGCGCGAGCTGCCGGGCCTGCTCGCCCAGGCGCGCCGCGCGCTGGGGGCGTTCATCGGCGCCGAGGCCGACGACCTGGCCTTCCTGCCCAACGCCACCTCCGGCGTCAACACCGTGCTCCGCTCGCTCGGCCTCGCGCCGGGCGACGAGATCCTGGTATCCGACCACGGCTACAACGCCTGCATCAACGCCGCGCGCCACGCCGCGGGGCGCGCGGGAGCGCGCGTGGTCGTCGCCCAGGTGCCCTTCCCGCTGGAGGCGCCCGAGCGCGTGGTCGAAGCGGTGCTCGACCACGTGACGCCGGCGACGCGGCTGGCAGTCCTCGACCACGTGACCAGCCCGACGGGGCTCGTGTTCCCCATCGACGGCCTGGTCCGCGCGCTGGCTACGCGCGGCATCGACACGCTCGTCGACGGCGCGCACGCGCCCGGCATGCTGCCGCTGGACCTCGCCGCGCTCGGCGCCGCGTACTACACCGGCAACTGCCACAAGTGGCTCTGCGCGCCCAAGGGCGCCGCCTTCCTCCACGTCCGCCGCGACCGCCAGGCCGGGATCCGGCCGCTGGTCATCAGCCACGGGGCCAACGCCGTGCTCGACGGCCAGAGCCGGTTCCGCGCCGAGTTCGACTGGACCGGCACCGACGACCCGTCCGCGTATCTCGTGGTGCCCGACGCCCTCCGCTTCCTCGAGACCCTGCTGCCCGGAGGATGGCCGGCGCTCATGGCGCGCAACCGCGCCGCCGCGCTCGCGGCGCGTGACCTGCTCGCCGGGACGCTCGGCATCGAGGCCCCCGCCCCCGACACGATGATCGGCGCCCTCGCCAGCGTCCCGCTGCCGCCGGGCGAGGCTCGACCCGGAACCCGACGCGACACGCTCCAGTCGGCGCTCATGGACGGTTTCGGTGTCGAGGTCCCGGTGATGCTCTGGCCCCAGGCGCCGGCGCGGCTGCTCCGCGTCTCTTGCCAGATCTACAATCGTCGGGAGCAGTACGACCGGCTCGCCGGCGCGCTGCGATCGGTCCTGCTCGCGCGCTGAGCCTCGGACCTGGTCCTCGTCTTCACCCCGCGCGCGTGCTCGCCGAGACCACGCGACGGGGCTCGCGGATCACGTCGCGTTGCTGCGGCAGGGGGCTGACGGGGTCCTGGTGGATTGCCCTGGCGGGAGCGAGGGGGTCAGGGGGCTCCCGGCGATCCGACTGACTGTGGCTACGATCGTTGGCGCGCTTGCTTCGATGACGGACGCGACGATGTGACGCGTACCCAACGGATCGCCGGGAGCCCCCTGACCCCCTCGCTCCCGCCCCGCGAGTCCACGGACCTCGTCTTCTCCCGCCGGACCGAGCTCTTCCTAGTCATCGCGCTCCTTCCGGGCGCGCGACCTCCTTGAATGTGCGCGCGTCGCTTCGCTCGCGCTTTGCGCGCGGGCCGCGGGGCTTCACGCGCTGGTGGGCCGGGGCTATTCGAACGCTCGGCGGAGGTGGGCGAGGCGCTCTTGGGTGGGGGGGTGGCCGGAGAGGAAGTCGGGAAAATAGCCGCGGGGGCGACGGGCCTCGCGGGCCTGGACGGCGACGAAGAAGCCGTAGAAGGGACGCGCCGAGATGCTCTGGGCGCGCAGGAAGGCGATCGCGAACTCGTCGGCTTCACGCTCGAAGTCCCGCGAGTAGCGTAGCGTCCCGATCGCAACGGAGGCGCTCGCGGCCACGCCCGAGAAGTCGCCCCACAGCAGGCTCGCGAGCGAACCGAGGCCGGCGGACTGGAGCACCTGGCGCGTGGTGTGCTTGTGGACGACGTGGCCAAGCTCGTGGCCGAGCACCCCGAGGATGGCGTCGTCCTCGCCCGCCAGCTCCACGAGGCCGTCGAGCAGGACGATGGTGCCTCCGGGCAGCGCGAAGGCGTTGACCGCGTTCGCGCCGGCCGAGCGGAACTCGAGCCGGCTCGTCACCCCGGGCGCCGCGGTCAGGGCGGCGCGGGTGAACCGGTCGGCCAGGCGCGCCCGCCGCGCGGGCTGGAGGTGGCTCGGCCCCAGGTAGTACGTGTCGAGCGCGGCCATGACCTGATCGCCCATCCGGGCCTCGAGGCGCGGAGGCAGCAGGAGCGCGAGCCAGCGTGCCGCGATCGGCACGCCCTTGAAGTAGGCGAGCCCGAGGAGCGCGACGACGGTGGCCAGGGCGGCGACCACGGCCGGCCATCTCGCCTGCAGGCGCACGGCCAGCGGGACGCGCCGGCCGGCGCGCCGCAGCTCCTGCTCGAAATCCCCACGCGCGTCCGGGACCTCCACCGTCGCGCCGCTCGACAGCGCGACCAGCCGAGGCGCGTGAGCGAGAGGCTCGGAGACCGCGACGCGCTCGAGGGGCTCGCGCTCCAGGACCGCGCCCTCGGGCGTCTCCACGACGACGCGGGCGCCGTCCACACGCAGCACCACCGGGACGGCCCCGGCGCTGCGGCCATCGAAGCGAACGGCGGGGAATGCCGGCACGCTCACAATCCGATGTCGAAGCCAAACACGTCAGCCGCGCCCACCCCCGCCGCCGAGACGGCCGCCCTCTGCACGCCGGCGGCGAGCGCCGACAGCGGGAGGTCGGCCTCGACGCGCACGCACTCGATGCGATAGCGCGCGAGCGCGACCGCAGCCCACGGCCAGTACAATCCAGCGCTCACGAGCGTCAACACCCCGTTTGCAAGGACCAGGCGGAACAGCCGGAGCGGCCTGATCTCGGTGCCGAAGCGGATGTCCCCCAGGCGCGTCCTCGTCCAGACCACCTGCTGCAGGCGCGCGGCCAGGTAGGGCCAGCCGATGACGTAGACGAGGGCGGTCCCGAGCACGCCAGCGACCACCGGGCCGACGGTCGGATCGCTCACGGGCGGTCCCACGAGGAAGCGGAGAAGGACGACGAGCACGACCATGGCCACCGCCGGCAGGATGCCGCCGAGGAGCACGAGACCGAGGCCCTTCGCGTACACCGCATAGAAGCGAGGCGTGGCCGACGTGAAGGTGAAGCGCCGATCACCGTAGGCGGCGTGGCGATGCTGGTACGCCTTGATCCGGTGATGCATCCACGGCACGGTGAGCACGAACGCGACGCCCGGAATCACGGCGAGCCAGCCGAGACTGCTCGCCAGCGCGCCCGCCACCGTCGGCGCCAGCCAGAGGACGAGGGGCGGCAGGGCCGCCCGGTAGGCCGGGCCGACCCTGGCGTCGAAGCCGAAGCGCAGGCCGCGGAAGCTCGTGTTGGACAGCGAGAACTGCTGAGCCCGCATCAACAGCCACGGGCCGACCACGCACAGCACGCCCACCGTCACCAGGCCGGCCGGCTTCGAGAACTGGAAGGCCCACGAGTAAGCGCCGAGCAGCACGAGGGCCACGATCCGCCCGCGGAGGATCGCGACCGGATTGCCGTGGTAGTCGAACACGTGACCGTCGAGCCGCGTGTTCTGCCGGAAGTACCTCGCCTTCCGCACCTTCGCCCAGGGCGAGTACAGCCCCGCCGTGAGCAGCGTGAGCAACAGGTTGACCACCCAGATCCGGAAGTATTCCGCGCCCTGCCCCGTGAACGCGATCTCCCCGACGCACACCTCGCCCGGCCGAGCCGCGACTTCCCGTCGCTCGAGGCCGCGGTCGAGCTCGGCCCGATACCTCTCGACCATCTCCTTGATCCCGGGCGGCACCGGCGTCGACACCCCCGCAGCATACCCGACCCACCTGAGCGAGCGAAGCGATGCACCCCCCCAAGCGAGCGAAGCGATGCGCCCAAGAACTCAGCGAGCGAAGCGATGCGTCCCCCCGAAGCGAGCGAAGCGATGCGTCGCGCGATGGATGAACGCCCGCCCGCCAAGAGGACGGCGCTCGCTTCCGGCGCGTGAGATGAACTCCGGGGCGCGGTGGGGGCAGGGGTGGGGACGGCTGAGCGAGCCGTGGGGTACGTGCGGCATCGCCGCCGCGGCTCACGAAGCACGCGCGCGGCGGCCGGTAGCCACAGTCAGTCGGCTCGCTCAGCCGTCCCCACCCCTGCCCCACCGCGATCCGCGAGGCTACTTCTTCGCGCCCGGGCCCGCGCCGTCCTGCTTGGCGATGATCTGATCCTTGACCTTCTCGTACGTCGCCTGGGGAATGATCTTCCGCTTCGGCAGCTCGTCCTTCCGCTTGTACGGCCGCCCCTCGACGATCTTCTTCGCGTAGGCGTCACCGATGCCCGGCAGGGCCTTCAGCTCGTCCTCCGTTGCGCTGTTGAGGTCGAGCTTCTTGGCGCTCTTGGCCTCGACCTTGTCCTTGGCGGCGGCCTTGGTGTCGGCGGCCTTCGTGGCCGCGTCCTTGGCCTTGGACTGCGCGGCCGCGGGGCCGACGGCGGCGCCGGCGACGAAGACGAGGGCGACGATCAGCGCGAGCAGTCGTGTCATGGATGTCCTCCCTCCGCGCTTTCACCAGCTGATTTGACCACAGCCGACGGCGTCCTGGTTGTCCTCCACGATCAGGATCCCACGCGGCGGCACGGGTCCATCCTACCTGACGTTGCGCGGGGCGGCGAGGGGCGCCAGGGCCCCTCCCGCCCCTCGCCGCCCCGCGAGCCGCGAGCCGACGCCAGAGAACGCGCCGCTACTTCTTCTCCTGCGCGACGGCCGCCTCGGCGGCCTGGAAGCCGATCTTGCTGTGCGTCCCGTCGCAGAACGGCTTGCTCACGGACCCGCCGCAGCGGCACAGCGCGATCCGGGGCTTGCCGGTCGTGTCGACCGCGGCCCCGGTGACGTCGGTGAGCTCGACGTCGCCCTCGACCACGTACGGCCCGTTCGGACGGATGGTGATCTTCACGGCCATGCGAAATGCCTCCTCGATGGGAATGATCAGCGGTGCCCCACAAGATATCACCGGGCGGTAGACTGGGGGGCGTGAAGCCACGGGGAGAGGTCCTGCTCGTCGCCTGCTACGAGCTCGGGCACCAGCCGCTGTCGGTGGCCTGGCCGGCGGCGTTCCTCGAGCGCGCGGGGCACGTCCCCGCGGTGATGGACGTCTCGGTCGAGCCGTTCGACCCCGACCGCGCGCGGGCCGCCCGCGTCGTCGCGATCGCCGTGCCGATGCACACGGCGCTCCGCGTGGGCGTGAAGGTGGCCGGGCAGGTGCGAGCGGTCAACCCCGGCTGTCACGTGTGCTTCTACGGCCTCTATGCCCTCCTCAACGCCGACTATCTCCTCGCCGGCGTCGCCGATTCGGTGCTCGGCGGCGAATCCGAGGAGGCGCTCGTCGCCCTCGTGGAGCGCGTGCTCGCGGCCGCGCCGGCGGGCACCCCGTCCCCACGCGCCTCGCTCGTGAAGCTCGACTTCCCCCCGCCCGCCCGGGCCCAGCTGCCCGGGCTGAAGCAGTACGTGCGCCTCGAGCGCGACGGCCGCCAGGAGCTGACCGCCTACGTCGAGGCGAGCCGCGGCTGCCTGCACCGCTGCCGTCACTGTCCGATCCCGCCGGTCTACGGCGGCCGCTTCTTCGTGGTGCCGCGCGAGACGGTGCTCGCCGACGCCCGGCAGCAGATCGAGGCCGGCGCGCGCCACGTCACCTTCGGCGATCCCGACTTCCTCAACGGGCCCGGCCACGCCCTCGCCGTCGCCCGGGCGCTCCACGCGGAGTTTCCCGACGTGACGTTCGACGTCACCGCCAAGGTGGAGCACCTCCTGGCGCACCGGCGCCACCTCCCCGAGCTCGGCGGGCTGGGCTGCCTGTTCGTCGTCTCGGCCGTGGAATCGCTGAGCGACACCGTGCTGGCGCACCTCGACAAGGGCCACACGGCGGCCGACGTCAGGCCGGCGCTCGTCGCGGTCCGCGCGGCCGGCATCACCCTCCGGCCGACGTGGGTGGCCTTCACGCCATGGACCACGCTCGCCGACTATCGCCGGATGCTCGACTTCGTGGAGGGCGAGGACCTCGTCGACGCGGTCGATCCCGTCCAGTACTCGATCCGGCTCCTCGTGCCCCCGGGCTCTCTCCTGCTCGAGAGCGAGGCGATGCGTCCCTGGCTGCGCGCCTTCGCGCCCGACGAGCTGCATCACCGCTGGCAGCATCCCGATCCCCGGATGGAGAGGCTCCACGCCGACGCCAGCGCGCTGGTGGCCGAGGCCGCGGAGCGCGGCGAGGACGCCGCGGTGACCTTCGCGCGCGTGCGCGCCCTCGCGGAGGCGGCCGAGGGGCTGCCCCCGCGGCCGCCGGCGACACGCGACACCGCCGCCCGCCGGCGCGTCGCGCCCCGGCTCACCGAGCCCTGGTTCTGCTGAGCGGAGCCCACCCAGGGCCAGTTGGCCCTCGCCGGCAGCCGCGCGACGGCGATCTGACGTGATACAGTAGCGCTCGGAGAGGTGACGTGATGGCGGAAACCCAGGATCTCAAGGTCAAGGTGCAGGAGTTGATCGACACGATGATCAACCCGGCGGTCGCCGGTCACGGCGGCTTCGTCGAGCTGGTCGACGTCCAGGACAACCGGGTCTACCTCATGATGGGCGGCGGGTGCCAGGGCTGCGGCGCTGCGGACGTCACGCTCAAGGCGGGCATCGAGCGCCTGATCAAGGAAGAGCTCCCCGAGATCGCCGAGGTGCTGGACACCACGGACCACGCCTCCGGCTCCAACCCCTACTACACCGCCGGCAAGGCGTAGCGCCCGCTCCGCGTCGGGGAGCGACCGGTCCCTTGGACCGCCTGCTGCTGCTCCTGCCGACGCGCACCTACCGCACCGAGGATTTCGTCGACGCGGCCGGCCGGCTCGGCGTCGACCTCGTCTGCGCCTCGGAGCGGCCGAGCACCCTCGAGGGCCTCGCGCCCGACAGCCTGCTCACCCTCGACTTCGGCGATCCGGACGCCGCGGCGGCGAAGGCCGCCGCCTTCGCGCGCGCCCATCCGTTGAAGGCCGTCGTCGGGGTCGACGACCTGACCTCGACCGTGGCCGCCGCGATCGCCGAGCGCCTGTCACTGCGTACCAGTCCCCGCGCCGCCGTCGCCGCCACGCGCGACAAGCACGAGATGCGGCGGCGTCTCGCCGCCGCCGGCGTCCCGGTGCCGCGCTTCCGGGCGATCGCGCTCGCCGACGACCTGCCGCGCGTCGCCCGCGAGGTCGACTACCCCGTCGTGCTCAAGCCGCTCTCGCTCTCGGCCAGCCGCGGCGTGATCCGCGCCGACGATCCGGAGGCCTTCGTCGCCGCCGCCCACCGCATCGCCGCGATCCTCGCCCGCGACGACGCCGCCGCGGGCGGGCCGGCGGCGAGCGACGTGCTGGTCGAGGCCTTCATCCCCGGGGTCGAGGTCGCGGTGGAAGGCCTGCTCGCCGGCGGGGCGCTCCACGTGCTCGCACTCTTCGACAAGCCCGATCCGCTCGACGGCCCGTTCTTCGAGGAGACGATCTACGTCACGCCGTCGCGGCTGCCGGAGGCGACCCAGCGGCGGATCGCCGACGTCACGCGCGAGGCCTGCGCGGCGCTCGGCCTGACCGAGGGCCCCATCCACGCCGAGCTCAGGGTGAACGAGCGGGGCCCGTGGGTCCTCGAGATCGCCGCCCGCTCGATCGGCGGGCTCTGCTCGCGCACGCTCCGCTTCGGCACGGGCATGACGCTGGAGGAGATCATCCTGCGCCACGCCCTCGGCTGGCCGGTGGACTCGCTGGCCCGCGAGCGCCGCGCGGCGGGCGTGATGATGCTCCCCATCCCGCGCGCGGGACGCCTGCTCGCCGTCGACGGGGTGGAGGACGCCGCGGCGGTGCCCGGCGTCGAGGACGTGACGATCAGCATCCCGCTCGGTCAGGAGGTCGAGCCGCTGCCGGAGGGCTGGCAGTACCTCGGCTTCGTCTTCGCGCGCGCCGAGACCCCGGACGTCGTCGAGGCGGCGCTGCGCCAGGCCCACGCCCGCCTCGCCTTCACGATCGCGTAGGCATCGCTGGCGGGCGCGGTAGCATCGAAAGCCTATGAGAACGAGAGGCCTCGTCGTCGCCGCGTTGCTGCTCTCCGCCACCGGAGCACTCGCCCAGGGCTGGGGTGGCCAGCCGGTGCCCGGCGTGAGGGTCGAGTCCGAGACCTCCACCACGCGCAAGGGCCAGCCGATCGTCTCGGGCTATGTCTACAACGAAAAGGGCATGTATGCGATCCGCACCCGGATCCTCGTCGAGCAGGTCGACGCCGCGGGCGCCGTGGTGTGGAGCCGGACCGCCTGGGTCGCCGGCGACCTGCCGCCGTTCGGCCGCGGGTACTTCGAGGAGCGCGTGCCCGTGGCCGGGGCGGCCTATCGCGTCAGCGTCGTCTTCATCGACTGGCGCGAGGGCGGCGGCGGGATGTAGCGGTCAGCGGCGCGCGGCGGATCCGAGCCGCATCCGCTCGCGGACGCGATCGATGAGCGGCTGGACGCGGGTCTCGAAGTACGCGGGCACGAACTTCGTGTCCCACACCACGCCGTGGCTGTCGCGCGCGCACTGCGAGCAGAGCTGCAGCACCATGCCCCGGCTCAGGCGCTCCACGCGCAGCTCGCCGGGCCGGCCCGTCTCGAAGCCGTCCCACTCCGTCACGTCGTAATACGAGTCGCCCTCGTAGAGGAAGATCACCCCGGGCGCGCGCACGCGATCGGCGAGCTCGTGGATCTCCGTGGCGCGGCGGATGGTGATCTCGGCGGGATGCGGCAGGCGGCCGTGGCAGGTGGGGGCGAAGGCGAGCACGCCCCCGATCCGGGGATAGAGGAAGGCCGCGGCCTGCAGCGAGCCCCAGCCGCCGCAGCTCTGGCCGGCGAGGATCATGTGCTCGATCGGCACGCCGTCCCGGCGGAACGTCTCGACCGCGGCCGCGATGTACTGCGCGTGGTCCACCGCCTCCAGCCGGTTGCTGTTGCGGAGCTGCGAGAACACGACGACGTCGGGGTTGCGCACGCGCGCGGTCTCCAGGATGGGCGGCAGCGTCGGCCGGTACGCGCCCGCCGTCTCGCTGGAGAACCCGTGGTTGTAGATGATGAGGATCGTGCGCGACCGCTGCGCGCCGTCGGGCAGCGACCGCCCGAGGAAGCCCCCATCGACGGCGACCGTGCACGCGGCCAGCGCGAGCGCCGCCAGGAGCGCTCCCGCCCCGGCGCGGAACCCGCTCATGGCGCGAGCCGCGACTTCAGCACCTTTCCCGTCGACGCCCGTGGCAGCGCGGGAACGATGGTCACGCGACGCGGGTACTTGAACGCGGCCAGCCGCTCGCGGCAGTACGCGATGAGGTCCTCGGCGGCGACGGCCGCGCCGGGCGCCAGGGCGACGAAGGCGGCGACCTCCTCGCCGAGCTCGGGGTGCGGCACGCCGACCACGGCGGCCTCGGTCACCGAGGGATGCTCGACGAGCACCGCCTCGACCTCGGAGGGGAACACGGAGTACCCGCCGCGCAGGATGCGCTCGCGCTTGCGGCCCACGATGCTGATCCAGCCCTCGCGCGTCATGGTGGCCAGATCGCCGGTCTTGAACCAGTCCTCGCCGAGCACCGCGCGCGTCTCGTCGGGGGCGCCGAGGTAGCCGTCCATCGCCCCGGGGGAACGGATCCACAGCTCGCCCATCTCGCCCGCGGCGACGTCGGCGCCCACGTCGTCGACCACGCGTGCCTCGACGCCGGGCACCGCGCGGCCGATGGCCCCGGGCTCGTCGGTCGCGTCGCCGGCGAGGTAGGAGATCGGGCGGAACAGCTCGCTCATCCCGTACCCGCGCAGGATCCTCACGCCCGTGCGCGCCCGCCACTCGGCCGCCAGCTCCCACGGGCACGGCGCGGCGCCCGAGAGCGCGACGCGCAGGCTGGCCAGGCGCGCACGGTCGAGCGCGGGGGCGTCGAGCAGCCGGCGGAACATCGTCGCCACCGCCGGCAGCACCGTCACGCGATGGCGCTCGACCGCGGTGACGACACCCTCGGGCGTGAAGCGCTCGGCGAGGACGACGCGGCAGCCCGTGAGCAAGGGGGCGAGGAGCGCGCCGTTGAGCCCGTAGGAGTGCGACAGGGGGAGCACCGCGAGCACGGTGTCGTCGAGCGTGAGCGCCATGACCTCATCCGCCCACGAGCGCAGGGCGAAGTCGAGGGCCGCGTGCGACAGCACCGCGCCCTTGGGCCGGCCGGTACTGCCGGACGTGTAGAGGACGAGCGCCGGCCCCGCCGTCGGGCGCGCGGCGATGGGCGGGCCAGCCGGCGTGGCGTCCTCGAGCACGACGACCGGGCTCAGATCACGCAGGATCGCGGCGCGCTCCTCGGCGGCGAGCCGGACGTCCAGCGGGGCGACGGCGGCGCCGGCCTTCAGCGCGCCGAGCGCCGCCACCGCGAACTCGGGGACGTTGCCCAGCGCGATCGCGACGCGATCACCCGGACGTACGCCGCGCTCGACGAGCCCGCCGGCGAGGGTCGAGGCGCGCCGGTCCAGCTCGCGATAGCTCATGTGGCCATCGGCCGACACGAGGGCCGACGCCCGTCCCCGGCGGCGCGCCGTGGCTTCCAGGCGCCCGACGACGTTGTCTATGGCAGGAAGTCCCCGAGGCGCAGCCGCGCCCACACGTCGGGCGGCACACGGTGGCGGGGCGTGAACTGCCCCAGCGACGGCTTGGCCGTCGCGTCGACGCCCCACTTCGCCGTGTAGCCGTCCTGGGGCGTGGAGGGGTCGAGGTCGGAGCCGCGGGCGTGGGTGATGACGGTGATGTCGCGGTCGGGCTGGCAGCGGGTGGCCAGCGCCCAGTTGACCTGGCGGTCGTCGAAGACGTCGACGTCGTGGTCGACCACGACCACGCGCTTCATGTAGAGGTCCGCGCCGAAGGCGGCGAGGATCGCGTTCTTGCCCTGGCCGGGGATGCGCTGCTCGATGGAGACGTAGCACGTGAACGGCGCGGGCACGCGGACCGCCGTGACCGACGGGATCATCGCGCGCACGGCGCGGTAGAGGTTGGCCTCCATGGGGATCGTGGACAGCAGCATGTGGTCGAGGTGCGCGACGGTGATGTCCTGGAACATGGCGTCGCGGCGGTGGGTGATCGCCTTGACCTTCACGACCTCGCGCTGCCGCTCGCCGAGGCTGTACCCCGTGAACTCGCCGAACGGGCCCTCGGCCATCCGCGCGTGGGGCAGGATCTCGGCCTCGATCACCATCTCGGCGTGCGCGGCCACCAGCACGTCGGAGGTCTCGCACTTCACGAGCTCGAGCGGCTCGCCGAGCAGCGCGCCCATGATCGCGCGCTCGTCCTCGTCGACGGAGCCGATGGCCAGCGCGCCCAGGGCGATCGCCGGATGCGCGCCGATGACGAAGGCGACCGGCAGCGCCTCGTTGCGCGCCTCCGCGATCCGGTGGAACTCCCAGAGGTGCTTGCCCAGGGTGAGGTGGATGCCGGTGGTGTCACGCTCGCGGATCATCAGCCGGTTGTACGCGCAGTTCCAGGTCTCCGCGGTCGGGTCCCTGGCGAAGGAGATCGCGGAGGTGAGGAACACGCCGGAGTCGCCCTCGTGGTGCACGATCTGGGGCAGGCTCTTCAGATCGACGTCCGCGCCGCGGCGGACGACCTCCTTGACCGGGCCGGTGGGGACGACCTGCGGCGGGATCGGCCGCTCCATGGCGCGCAGGTACGTCTGCAGCACGCGCCGGGGCTCGGCGTTGATGGCGAGGGCCAGGCGCGCGCGGCTCGCGTGCAGGTTGGTCAGCACGGGGAAGGCCGTGCCCTTGACCTTCTCGAACAGCAGCACGGGCCGCCGATGACCCTCGCGGTCGAGCTTGACGACGAGGGCCGTCAGCTCGTGGACCGGATCGATCTCACGCGAGACGACGACAAAGTCGTCGGGACGCGTCCGCTTGACGAGGTCGAGATACGTGCGCAGATCCTGGGCCATGGGCTTTCGATGGTACACGAGGAGGGCGAACCGCACCATCACGCCGCGGGCGGCCGATCGGCCCGCTTGACCCTTCCCGCCGGCGCGTGTTACTCAGCGGTCCGTGTCCGTCCTCGCCGGCCTGACCGTTCTCGACGTCGGCACCTGGATCGCGGGCCCCGCGGCTGCGACCGTCATGTCGGACTTCGGCGCCGACGTCATCAAGATCGAGGCCCCCGACGGTGGGGATACGTACCGCGCGTTCCAGCGCATGCCCGGTGTCCCCGAGAGCGACCTCGAGTACTCCTGGCTGCTGGGCGCACGGAACAAGCGGAGCGTCGCGCTCGACCTCACCACGGACGACGGCCGCGACGTCCTGCTCGCCCTCGTCCAGCGCGCCGACGTGTTCCTGACCAACTTCACGCCCGCCCGGCTCGCCCGGCTCAAGCTCACGTGGGACGAGGTCAGCGCGGTGAACCCGCGCCTGGTGTTCTGCTCGCTCACCGCCTACGGCGAGACCGGCGAGGAGGCGAGCAAGACCGGCTTCGACATCAACGCGTGGTGGGCGCGCTCGGGCCTCATGGACCTCGTCCGCGCGGTCGGCGCGCCGCCCGCGAACTCGATGCCCGGCATGGGTGACTTCCCGACGGCCATGACGGTGTTCGGCGCCATCATGCTCGGCCTCTACCAGCGCGAGCGGACGGGCCAGGGCGCCCGGGTCTCGACCTCGCTCCTGGCCAACGGCGCCTGGGCCAACAGCTTCCTCATCCAGGCCGCGCTCGCCGGCGCCACGTTTGCCGAGCGGCGGCCGCGGGAGCAGGGTCGCAACGCGCTGACGACCACGTACCGCTGCCGCGACGACCGGTGGTTCGTGCTGTCGCTGATGAGCGAGGACAAGACGTGGCCGGCGTTCACGCGCGCCATCGAGCGGCCCGACCTCCTGACCGATCCCCGCTTCGCCCGGACACCCGAGCGCCGCGCCAACGCACCCGCGCTGATCGCCCTCCTCGACGAGGTCTTCGCGCAGCGGGACTGGGACGACTGGCGGGCGCGGCTCGACGCGCAGGGCCTGACGTTCGGGGCGATCGCGCGGCTCCAGGACGTCACGCGCGACCCGCAGATGGCCTCGGCCGGCGTCTTCCCCGCCGTGGACGACGCGGGCGTCCCCGGGCTCCGCACCGTCGCCAGTCCCATCAGCGTCGCCGGCGCGACGAAGGCGACGCCGCGGCGCGCGCCGAGGCTCGGCGAGCACACCCACGACATCTTGAAGTCGCTCGGCTACGACGACACCGCCATCCGATCGCTCCGCCAGCGCGGCGTGATCGGACCCTGAAGGGGGACCACTCCATGGCTCGCGGCAAGCTCTCGTCGGCAACCTTCGTGCTCGTGCACGGCGCGTGGCACGGCGGCTGGTGCTGGGCCCGCGTGGCGCGCATGCTGCGCGACGTCGGTCACACGGTCCACACGCCCACGCTCACCGGGCTGGGCGAGCGCGCGCACCTCGCGCGGCCGGACGTCGACCTCGCGCTCCACGTCCAGGACGTCGTGGCGCTGATCGAGGCGGAGGAGCTGCGCCAGGTGATCCTCGTCGGCCACAGCTACGGCGGCATGGTCATCACGGGCGTGGCCGCCCACGCCGGCGGCCGGCTCGCGCATCTCGTGTACCTCGACGCCTTCGTGCCGTCCGACGGCCAGTCGCTGCTGGGCCTGGTCGGCGAGGAGCTCGCCGCCGGGGTGCGGGCGGCGGCGCGGGAGCACGGCGAGGGATGGCGCATCCCGCCGTTCCCGCCCGAGCGCTTCGGCGTGACCAATCCCAAGGACGTCGAGTGGCTCACCCGCCACCTCGTGCCGCAGCCCCTGCAGACGTTCGAGCAGGGGGTGCAGGCCAAGGACCGCCCGTCGCTCAAGCGGAGCTACATCTACTGCGCGAAGCCCGCGATGGGCGCCTTCGACCGCTACGCGGCCCTGAAGTCCGACCGCGGGTGGCGCTACCACGAGCTCGCCACCGGCCACGACGCGATGGTCACGGCCGCGCCCGATCTCGCGAAGATCCTCGCCGACAGCGCCGGATAGGACGGAGACCATGGCGAAGAAAACGAGGGTGCGGACCGAGGCGGCGCCCGCGCCGTTCCAGGGCGCGCCGTACTCCCAGGCAATCCGGTCCGGCGACCTCGTGTTCGTGTCCGGCCAGCTCGCGCTCAGGCCCGGCGCGACCGGCGTCACGGGCACCAGCATCCAGGAGCAGACCGAGCAGGTGATGGCCAACCTCAAGGCCATCCTCGAGGCGGCCGGCAGCGGCCTGGAGCGGATCGTGAAGACCACGGTCTTCCTGACCAACCTCGCCGATTTCCCGGGCATGAACGAGGTCTATCGCCGCCACGTGGGCGACGTGCCGCCGGCGCGATCCACCGTCGGCGTCGCCTCGCTCCCGAATGGCGCCCTCGTGGAGATCGAGGCCATCGCCCACCTCTGAGGAGTATCCTCGTGTGCGAAGCGCCCGGCGCGACCGGACCATGAGGACCCCGTCATGAGCGCCATCGTCGAGGAGATCCGCCAGGCCTACGCCACGGTCGGCGTCGTGCTCGACCAGCGGGCGACGTACGGCACCTACTACCGGCTGCTCTGCGGCGGCTGCGGGCGCATGGTCGGCAACGTCGGCGACCGCCTGCTGCCCGGGATGGCGCAGGCGCTGGTCGACGGCCAGTTCGACCTCTACGCGGCGGGACTGCTCGGCTGCCCCTGCGGCCACCAGCAGAAGCGCACGCAGGCGCTCGACGCGACGCGCTGGCGCGCGGGCCGCGAGCGGCTCGGCGTCGCCACCGGAGCGGGGCGATGAGCGAGATGGACGCGATCCGCGAGGCCGAGGAGCGCGGGCGCACCGAGATCTGGCCGCTCTGGCGCCGCGCGTACGCCCAGGGCGACCCGCTGCCGGCGTTCACGCCGTCGCCGGGCCGCCCCGCTCACCGCTTCGACGAGACCGATCCCCTGCCCGAGGAGTACAAGTCGCTCCTGCTCAAGATGCTGCGTCACGAGGGCGAGCGCGCGGGCAACAAGAGCTTCCTCGGGTTCATGGCCACGTGCCTGGACATCGCGGAGTCGCTCTTCCCCACCCGCGAGGCGCGGCTGCTCAAGGCCGAGTACCTGGCGGAGGAGCTCAAGCACGCGATCATGTTCCACCGGCTGGCCGTCGGGCTCGACCGCGACTTCGCGCTGCGCGACGTCCCCTACGCGCACTACGCCTTCCACCTGCCGCGCGAGAGCTGGGCCGACGACGCCTTCTTCCACTTCTTCGTGGACCTCAACGGCGCCTTCCACGCGCGCGACTGGCGGGAGTCGAGCTACGTGCCGCTGGCCAAGATGGCGGCGACGGTCGAGCGCGACGAGGTGGGCCACTCGGAGATGGGCTACCTGTTCCTGACCGAGATCTGCCAGGACGCCGGCGGCCGGGCGCTCGCCCGGCGCCTGCTCGACAAGTGGTACCCGGCCGCGCTCGACATGTTCGGCCGCTCCGACTCGACGAACGCGCCGAAGTTCATCGCGTGGGGGCTCAAGAGCGTGGGCAACGCCGAGATCCGCCAGGCCTACAAGGGCTACGTCGACGCCAAGCTCGTCGCGCTGGGGCTCGAGCCTCCCGACGAGCGCCTGAACCGCCGGTTCTTGTAGACAGGCACCGTCCATGGAGGATCGGTACTTCGAGCTGCGCGATCTGCCGTGCGAGGCGCCGATCGCGGCGAAATCATCCGGGTGGTCGGAACCCGGGCGCCGGCGGCCGATGACACTGACGACGACGATGAATAGCCGTCGGGAGCTTTCCGTCTACCGCGTCGGCGGGCGGGGCCGTGCGGGCGGCCGCGCGGCGCGCCGGCTCACCGACAACGCGACGCGTTAGGAACGGGCGATGGCGTATCTCGTGTTCATCCACGGCGCGGGAGAAGACGGCCGGACGTGGGACGAGCAGGTGGTGGGGTTCAAGGCGCAGCATCGCGTGCTCGCCGTGACCCTCCCCGGACGCCACACCCGCGAGGGTGAGCCCGCGCTGACGTCGCACGCCGACAACGCCCGCGACGTGATCGCCCAGATGGACGCCGCCGGCTATCGCAAGCCGGTGGTGGTGGTCGGTCATTCCATGGGCGGCGGCGTGGCGCTGATGCTGGCCCTCGAGCACGCCGACCGTCTCACCGGCCTGGTGCTGGTCTGCACCGGCGCCCGGATGACGATGGCGCCCGAGTTCATGGACCGCGCGAGGGCGCTCGCCGAGAGCGGCCGCGGCGGCCAGGCGGTGCCGCTGGAACGGCTGATCCCGGCCAAGGCCTCGCCCGCCGTCCGCGCGTGGCTCAAGGCCCGCGTGATGAGTGCCTCCGCCGAGACCACGCTCGCCGACTTCGAGGCCAACAACGGCTTCGACGTGATGGAGCGCCTCACCGAGATCAAGACGCCCACCCTCGTCGTCGGCGGCGAGGCGGACACGATGGCTCCGCCCAAGTTCGCCGAGTTCCTCGCGCAGAAGATCGAGGGCGCCCAGCTCGTGGTCCTGCCGAACTGCGGGCACTACCCCCAGGTCGAGCAGAGCGCGAAGTTCGACGAGGCCCTCGAGGACTTCGTCGACTCGCTCTCCGGGTAGCGCGCGCGCCGATCCGGCGGGAGCGCGGGGGGTCGGGACGGGAGCCGGGAAGCCGACTGACTGTGGTCTCGTAAGCGCGGGGCCGCGCGCCGCGTTGCGCGCTCGCCGATGACAACCCGTACCCAACGGCTCCCGGCCCCCGTCCCGACCCCCCGCGCTCCCGCCGGCGTTGCGTACGTTCTCCCGGCGCGAAGCCGCCGGCGCCGAGCGGGCCTTGTCGTTGCCACGAACCAAAGACCGCGATCGACGAATCCGCCGCTGAGTGATGTCGTTCGCGCGCCGGCTGTGCCGGCGCAATCCACTGTTCACACCCGCGAAAACCATCTCCGACGCGGTGGAGGGCGATCGGGGGGAGCGGCGCTCGCTCCCCCCGATGTCAACCGATCCGGCGCGCGCGCCCCACGATCAGATTCGATAGAGCCGCCTGGTGTTGTCGGAGAGGATCTTGCGCTTCTGGGTGTCGGTGATGTCGCCGCGGTTGCGGATCTCGTCGAGAGAGCCGGGGTACGAGTTGTCCCAGTGGGGGAAATCGGAGGCGTAGACGATCTGGCTCTCCCCCACCAGCTTGACGGCCTGGGGCAGCAGCCACTCGTCGGCCTCGCACGAGAAGTAGATGTTGCCGCCGCGCACGTAGTCGCTAGGCTTCTTCTTGAGCGCGGGGGCCTCCGCCTGGCGCTTGGCGAACTCGTCGTCCATGCGCTCGATCCAGTAGGGCGCCCAGCCGCATCCGGCCTCCAGGAACGCGATGCGCAGCCGAGGGAAGCGCTCGGGGATGCCCTCGAACACGATCGAGGTGAGCTGCCGCATCTGGCCGAAGGCGTGCGAGCAGGTATGGGTCTGGATGAAGGTGGGAAAGAGATCCACGCCGGCGCCGCCGAGGTGCGAGCCCGAGGCGTGAATGGCGACGCAGGTGTCCAGGCGCTGCGCCTCCTCGTAGATGGGCAGGAACTTCGGGTCGCCGAGCACGTGGCCGCCGTCGGCGGCGAGCATCGCGCCGACCATGCCGAGCTCGGTGACGGCCCGGGTGAGCTCCCTGGCCGCCGCCTCGGGATCCTGCACGGGCAGGAGCGCGACGGCCTTGAGCCGGGGCGTCTTGCCGGTGAACTCCTCGGCGAGCAGGGTGTTGTACGCACGGCAGAGCGCGACCGCCCACGCGCGGTCCCTGAGGAAGCTCATGAACAGGCCGAGCGTCGGGAACAGCACGGCCGTGTCCATCCCCCCCTTGTCCATCGCCTGCAGCCACTCGTCCGGGCTGGACGCGGTCTGGCCGAGCGTGCCGAGCATGCGGCGGTCCCAGCCGTCCTGCGGGACCAGCGGAAAGTTCAGCGGGCGGCGACGGAAGGGCTCGTCGAGGTAGCGGGCGAGGCCCTCGGAGGACTCGGTGACGTGGCCGTCGGCGTCCAGGATCGGGTAGCTCATCGGGTATTCCTCCAGCGGGGGATCACGTCCGGGTTGATGGCGTGCGCGGGCGGCTCGCCCCGTCCGACGGCCAGGATCTGCTCGAGGGCCAGCGCGAGGTTGGCGCGGCGGCCGGCCTCGCTGTGGGCGACGTTGTGCGGGGTGAGGATCAGCCGCTCCTCGTCCACGTTGCGCAGGGTCGAGTCCAGGGGGAGCGGCTCGCGCACGAACGCGTCGAGCGCCGCGCCCGCGATCCAGCGCTCGTAGAGCGCCCGCGTCATCGCGTGCTCGTCGAGGTTCTCACCACGCGCCGTGTTGATGAGCACGGCCGTGGGCTTCATCCGCCGCAGCGCCTTCTCGTCGATCAGGTTGCGGGTCTCGTCGGTCACCGGCGTGTGCAGGGTGACGACGTCGGACTCGGCGAGCAGGGTGTCCAGGTCCACGAGCCTGACCCCCAGCGCGCGCGCACGCGCGGCGGGCACGTAGGGATCGGTCGCGATCAGGCGGACGTCCCAGCCCGCCAGCCGGCGGGCCACGTTGCCTCCCACGCGGCCGAGCCCCACGATGCCGACGGTCTTGCCGAACAGGAAGTCGCCGCGGTCGTCGCGCTGCGCCCATCGTCCGGAGCGCAGCTTGGCCTCGTTGTGCTTGATGCGCTTGAGCAGCATCAGCATCAGCCCGATCGTGGCCTCCGCGACGGCGACGAAGTTCTCGGGCGTCGGGCTGTTGGCCACGAGCACGCCGAGGCGCGAGGCGGCCGCGACGTCGATCTTGTCGACGCCGATGAAGGGCACGATGACGAGGCGCAGCCGGGGCGCGCGCTCCATCACCGTGCCCGAGATCATCTCGAGGTGCGACGAGAGGATGACGTCGGCGTCGCGCGCGGCGGCGCACAGCTCGTCCTCGGTCCAGGCGACGCGGCCGGGCTGATCCAGCGGCCGCTGGACGGTGACCTCGTGCCCCGCCTGGCGCAGCGGGTCCAGCTCGTCCGGCGGTCCGGCCAGTCCCGTCGAGAGGATCTTCATGGCTTCTTGCAGATCACGTTGAGGAGCGCCTGCCGCCCCTCGTCGCGCACGACCTTCAGGGCCCGCTGGAGTGCGTCCGGCAGCGCCTTCGGGTCCTCGATCTTCTCGCCCCAGCCCCCGCACGCCCGGCAGATCATCTCGTAGTCCGGCGCGGGATCGAGGTCGCTCAGCGGCATCGTCGCCGCGCGGGCCGCCCAGCCGTCGGGCGCGTGGCTCGTCACCGAGCGCTTCACGGCGTTCCACGCCCGGTTGTTGAAGACGACGAAGAGCGCGGGCAGGTCGTGGGCGCGCGAGGCCCAGTGCGCCGCCGTCGGCGCGCCGAAGAGGTACGCGCCGTCGCCGACGGTGCAGATCACCGTCTGGTCCCGCGCGGCGAGCTTGACGCCGAGCGCGGCCCCGAGGCCCCAGCCCAGGGCGGACGCCGGGGAGCCGCCGAAGCTGGAGCCCGGGCGCGTGAAGCAGACCTGGGTCGGGTCGAGATCGTACTCGTTCACGACGATCGTGCGGTCGTCGACCACCTCGCCGATGCAGCGCGAGAGCCACGCCATGTCGATCGGGGCGTCGCCGGAGACCTTCCGCGCCGCAGCCTGCCAGCCGGCGCGCAGGCGCGAGTGCTCGGCCGCCCAGCGCGTCCGGCGCTCCTCGACGAGGGGCCGGCTCACGCCCGCGCGGTCCACCGCCTCCACCAGGGCGGCCAGCGTGAGCCGCGGCGCGCCGCCGAGCGCCACGTCGGCGGCGAAGCCGCGGATCGGATAGCGCGAGAAGAGCGGGTCGAGGCCGACCTGGATGACGCGCGCCTCCGCGCTCGGCGCCTTGAGCTTGGGGAACCACGGCGCGTCGGACTCGAGCACGACGATCACGTCGGCGTCGCCCAGGTACGGTGCGGGGTCGAAGCCGGCGTGGAGCGGATGGTTCTGGGGGAAGTTGACGTGGATGGCCGCGTGCTCGATCACGGGCATCCCCAGCCGCTCCGCGAGCGCGATCAGCGGCGCCACGCTCCGCGGATCGCGCCCCGCCATCTTCGCGATCACGATCGGGTTGCGCGCCCCGGCCAGGAGCGCGGCGGCCTCCGCCACCGCCGCGGGGTCGGCGACCTGCGCGCCCACCGGCGTCACCCGCGAGGGCTCCGAGTACTCGAAGTCCGTCAGGCGCTCGGCCAGCACCTCGCGGGGCAACGAGAGGTACACCGGGCCCGGCGGCTCGCTGTGCGTGATGGCCAGCGCCCGGTCGACGACGGTCTCGACCTGCTCGCCCATCCGGAGCTCGTAGTCCCACTTGACCCACTCGCGCACCGCGCCGCCCTGGTCGAAGGCCTCCTGCGCCCAGTGGATGTGGCGGTCGCGCGCGCCGGGCCGCGCGCCCTCGGTGATCGGCGTGCGGCCGGCCGTGAAGAGCATGGGCACGTTCGTCCGCGCCGCGTTGATGACCCCGCCGAGCCCGTTGGCCGTGCCCACCACGACGTGGACCATCACGGCCTGGGCGCGCCCGGTGACCATCGCGTAGCCGTGGGCCATGGCCACGGCCGGGATCTCGTGGGGGACGGTGAGCGGACTCGGCAGCATCTGCCCCTGGGCCTGGCGCTTGGCGTAGGCCTCGATGAGCGGGGCGAAGTCCGTCCCGGCGTTGCCGAACAGGTAGTCGACCCCGCGCGAGGCGAGCAGTTCCAGATAGGCCTCGGCCACGCTCTCGACGAATACCCGCTTCCTCATCGCGTCTCTCTCCCCTTGCCGCTCACGGCGTGAGCGTCGCGGCACGGCGCCAGAACACCACGCCGACGATCAGCACCCACAGCGTGGCGAGCAGCGACACGATCGTGAACAGCACGTTGAAGGCGAAGACGGTCGGCCCCTGGAGCGCCAGCAGCACGCCGTCGGCGATGCCGCCGGCGCCCACGACGACCCCGGCGGCGCCGAGGGGACGCGCGAACAGCACGCTCTGGCTCATGGCCAGGCCGTAGAGGACGATGGTGAGCCCGAAGAGCTCGAGGGTCGACACCGCCAGCAGCGCGAAGTCGATCTCGCGCGCCACGGTCGCGGCCTGCACGAGGGCGGGCCGCTCCGCCTCCGGCGCCGCCCGCCAGGCCTGCGCCAGCCGGCGGAACGCGATCCCGTCGAGGGCCATCAGCACGGAGAGCGTCGCCGCGCCGATGAGGGCGCCGGCCTGCCCGTAGCGAGCCCACGGCGCGCCCCGCTCGTCCTGGAGGGCGGCGGCCAGCGCGACGAGCCCGCCCGTGATGAGCAGCGTTCCCAGGAGGATGCCGAGGTGGTCGACGGCCCAGAGCGCGCTGCCCGCCGCGAGCGCGAGCTGGGGCGCCGTGCCCGGCACGGAAGTGCGTGGATGCAGCACGTTGAACGCCAGCGCGAGGACCGCGCCGGCCACGAGCCCGAGGGCGCCGAGCCGGTAGAACGACGGCTCCTTCATGGGGGCCTCATTCTAGCCCGGCTCAGCGCGGCTTCAGCTCGATCGTGTAGCCGTCGGGATCGCGGATGTAGATCGACGGGCCGCGCCCGAAGGCGCCCCGCCGGCTCACCACGTCCCCCACCTCGACCCCGCGCCCGCGCAGCCCCTCGGCGACCGCCGCGAGGTCGTCGCACTTGATCGACAGGCAGAAGTGGTCGAGGCCGCCGGCGCGTGCCGGCCGCTCGGCGGTCACGGGCACGAGGTCGATCAGCTGCTCGCCGAAGCGCAGCTGGATCAGCGCGATCTTCTCGTTGACGTCGTCCACGGTGCAGCCCAGGACGTCGCAGTAGAACTTCTGCGCGACGGCCTGGTCGCGCACGGTGAGCACCACGTGATCGAGCCCGAGCGGCGTGAACATGGCGGCCTCCTGTATGAGTTGAAGCTGGGGGCTCCGAGCGCCCTCCAGACCCCCCGGCGCTCGGAGCGATTGATTGACGTGGGGCCCCGAGACGGCCCACACACCCCCGACGCTCGGAGCGCCCCGGCGCAGCCGTGGCGCTCCTCGATACTCCGACACGCTCCTATTCGCGGCGGAGCACGGGCAACGGCTTGGCCCCGAGCAGCCGGAACGTGGCGAAGAACCCGACGGCCACGGCGGCGGCGGTCGCCGTCGCGACCCCGGCCAGGAGCCTCGGGACCTCGGCCTGCCAGGGAACGTCCAGCACGAAGCGTAGCACCGCCCACGCCAGGACGGCGGCCAGCCCGGCGCCGCCGAGGCCGGCGGCCGTGCCCAGGGCCGCGTACTCGACGGCGAAGATCCGCGCCACCGCGCCGCGCGTGGCGCCGAGCGTTCGCAGGATCGCCGACTCGGCGAGGCGCTGGTAGCGGCTCGCGGCCAGGGTCCCCACGAGCACGACGAGCCCGGTGGCGACGCTGAACAGCGCCATGGCGCGCACCGCGAGCGCGATCCGGTCCAGGACACCGCCCACGCGCTCGAGCACGTCCCGCACGGGCACCGCGATGACGTTCGGGAACGCGGCGACGATCGTGTCTTGCAGTCGGCTCTCGGTGGCCGGCGGCACGCGCGCGGTGCCGATCACCGTCGCGGGGGCGCCATCGAGCGGGCCGGGCGAGACGATCACGAAGAAGTTGGCGGTGAGGGTCTGCCAGTCGACCTTGCGGAGGCTCATCACCTCCGCCTCGAGGGGCACACCCTGGACGTCGAACGTGAGCGTGTCGCCCAGCCCGACCCCCAGCGTGTGCGCGGCCTCGTCGTCGATGGACAGCCGCGGCCGCTCCGCCGCCTCGGCCGCCGTCCACCAGCGCCCGGCCGCCAGCGTCGTGCGCGGCGGCGGGGCGGCGAACGACGGGATCGCGTAGTCGCGGGTGTAGTACCAGAGCTTGTCGGGCACCTCGCGCTTGCGGCGGTCCAGGAGCGCTCGCGTCACCGGCTCGCCCCGCACGGCGGCCAGCCGTGCGCGCACCACGGCGACCAGCTCGGGCGTCACGCCCGTCTGCTCGCGCACCAGGCGGGCGAAGGCCGCGGCCTGGTCGGTCTGGACGTCCACGAAGAAGAAGGACGGGGTCGCGACCCGCCGCTCGGCGTCGAGCTGCCGGTCGAGCGCCGCCTCGAGCACGCTCACGGCGACGAGCAGCATCACCCCCATGCCGAGGGCGACGATCACCCCGACGGCGTGCCCGCCGGGCCGCGCGAGGTTGGCGAGGCCCTGGCGCCACGCGAGCGAGGGCAGGCGCGGCAGACGGCGCGCGCTCCAGACGAGCAGGCGCGACAGCCCGACGAGCAGGAGCAGGGCGGCGAGGGTGGCGCCGACGAAGATCGCCCCCACGCGCAGCGAGCCCGCCTGCCAGAACGCGAGCGCGATCAGCCCCGCGGCGATCGGCAGCGCGGCGCCCCACGGGCGCCGCCCGCGGGGCCCGCCCGGATCGACATCGCGCCGCAGCACCGCGGAGGGGGGCACCGTGCGGATCTCCAGCAGCGGCCAGAGCCCGACGAGCGCCGCGGTGAGGACCCCCATCGCCACGCCGCGCACGAGCATGGCCGCGCGCACGCCGGTCTCGAGGGTCAGGGGCAGCACGCCCTTGACGAGCCGCGCCACCGCGGGCTGCAGCGCGAGACCGAGCAGCGCGCCCGCCGCGCTGCCCAGCAGCCCGAGCGCGATGGTCTGCACGAGGTAGGTGACGACGAGCAGGCGCGAGGAGGCGCCCAGGCACTTGAGCACGGCAATGGTGTCGCGCCGGCGGCGGATGAACGCCCGCACCGCGGCGGCCACGCCGATGCCTCCCACGAGCAGGCTCGCGAGGCCCACCAGCCCGAGATAGGTCGTCATCTGGGTGAAGAACCTTCGCAGCCCGGGCTGGGCCTCGTCGAACGCGGTCACGCGCACCGCGGGATCCTCGATCTCGCGCGCCAGCGCCGCCCGCGCGGCGCGCGCCGTGACGGCCTCGGGCAGCCGGAGCAGGACCCGATAGCGCACGCGGCTGCCCACCTGGACCAGGCCGGAGGCGTCGAGGGTGGTCCGGCTGACGAGCACGCGCGGGCCCAGCAGGAAGCCCGTGGCCCGGTCCGGCTCGCGGACGAGCACGCCGCGGATGGTGAGCCGCGCGGCGCCGAGCAGCAGCCCGTCGCCGACGCGCAGGCCCAGCCGCTCGAGGAGTGAGGCGTCCACGAGAGCGCCGCGCCCGGCCAGGTGCGTGCCCGGCGCCGCCGGCGGCTCCGTCTCGAGCCGGCCGTAGAGGGGATAGGCGCCGTCGACGGCCTTCACCTCGACGAGCAGCGAGGCGCCGGCCGCCGGCTCGCGCGCCATGGCGACGAGGTCGCGCAGCTCCGCCGTGAGCGCGCCCTGGCGGCGCACGCGGTCGATGGCGTCCTCGACGGCGCGCTCGAACGGGCGCGTCGCCCGCACCTCCACGTCGCCCCCCATCATCGCGCGCGCCTCGCGGCCGAGTGTGCGGTCGAGGTTGACGCCGAACGTGCCGACCCCCACGAGGGCTCCCACCCCGAGGGCGATGCACGCGAAGAACGCCACGAACTCCCGCCACGCCGCGCGCGTCTCGCGCCAGGCCATCCGGAGCGGAAAGCCGATCATCGCGCCAGCGCGCGCTTGTCGGCGACGAGCCGGCCGTCGCGCAGGGTGAGGATCCGGTCGGCCACGGCAGCGATGGCGGGATCGTGGGTCACCAGCACCAGCGTGGCCTCGAAATCGCGGTGCAGCTCCAGCAGGAGGTCGATGATCTGGCCTCCGGTGGAGGAGTCGAGGTTGCCCGTCGGCTCGTCGGCGAGGAGCAGTCGCGGCCGGAGGGCGACGGCGCGGGCGATGGCCACGCGCTGCTGCTCGCCGCCCGAGAGCTGGGCCGGATAGTGAGCGGCGCGATCGGCGAGCCCGACGGCGTCGAGCAGGGCGCGGGCGCGCGGCCTCACCGGCGCCGCGCCGGCCAGCTCGAGCGGGACCGCGACGTTCTCCAGCGCGGTGAGGGTCGGGATGAGATGGAAGGACTGGAACACGTAGCCGATGGTGTCACGTCGCAGGCGGGCCAGCGCGTCCTCGGCGAGCGTCGTGATCTCGACGCCGTCGATCGCGATCGAGCCGGCGGTCGGCCGGTCGAGGCCGGCGAGCAGCCCCAGCAGCGTGGACTTGCCGCTGCCCGACGCTCCCGCGACGGCGACCACCTCGCGCGCGGCGATGGCGAAGCTGACGCCCTCGAGGATGGTGAGCGAGCGCCCGCCCGCGGGCAAGCGCATGGCGAGATCGCGGACGGCCACCAGCACGACTCACATACTACACTCCTGGTATGCGCCGCCTCCGCGCCGCGATCGGCCTCGCCCTGCTCGCGGCCCTCGTCACGCCCGCCGCTGGCCCCTCCGCCGCCGCGGCGGTCGACGCGCGCGTGATCGTCGCACTCGGCGACAGCCTCACCGCCGGGCTCGGCGTGGCGCCGGATGACGCGTGGCCGGCCCTCCTGCAAGCACGGCTCGACCGCGAGGGCTACGCCTGGCGGGTGGTGAACGCCGGCGTCAGCGGCGATACCAGCGCGGGCGGCGTGCGTCGCGTCGACTGGGTGCTGCGCGCCCATCCCTCGATCGTGATCGTCGCGCTCGGCGCCAACGACGGCCTGCGCGGCGCCAGCGTCCCTGCGCTCGAGGCCAATCTCACGGCCATCGTCGAGCGGCTGAAGGCCGCGGGCGTGCGCGTCCTGCTCGCGGGCATGCGGATGCCGGCCAACTACGGCGACGAGTACACCCGCCGCTTCGCCGCCGTCTTCCCGGCGGTCGCACGGAAGACCGGCGTGCCGCTGATCCCGTTCCTGCTCGAGGGCGTCGCGGCGGTGCCGGCGCTGAACCAGCCCGACGGCATCCACCCCAACCCGGCCGGCCAGCGCCGCCTCGCCGAGCACGTCTGGCGATACCTGCGCCCGCTGCTCGCAAACGGCCCCGCCGCGTGACGGCCCCGGGGCGGGCCACCGCCCGTCGTGGGTCGGGCCGGCGCCGTGCGCGAGCGCCGGTGCGCCGAGATTTCCCGCCGTGTCCGCGCGGTCACGACCCTACGATGAGCGGTATGCTTCGCTCCGCCCTGCTCCTCGTCGCGGCCCTGCTCAGCGCGGCCTGCGCGACCGTGCCCGACGGGGCCTACTTCCCGAAGGCCGATCACCCGTCGACGCTCGCGGTGTCGCACGGGCTCTACCGCGCCGCCCAGGCGGCCGGCGAGGATCCGGCGCGGTACTCCTTCGCGCTGGTGAAGAGCAAGCAGATCACGGCGCTGACCCACGACAACGCGACCTTCTACGTCTCCGACGGCCTCGCCCGCCAGCCTCGCGCCACGATCGAGCCGCTGCTGGCCCACGAGGTCGCGCACGAGGTCCTCGGCCACGTCGGCCAGCGCCGCGCGCTGACGACCGGGCTCTCGACGGGCTTCACGGTGCTCGGGTTCGTGGTGCCCGGTGTCGGGCTGATGGACTGGGTCGTCAGCCCGCTGGTGGTGCGCGCGTTCACGCGCGATCAGGAGATCGCCGCTGACTTGAAGGCCGTGGAGATCTTGCGGTCGATGGGCTACGAGAGGCCGCGCCGGGCGCTGGCCGATGCGCTGCGCGCCGCCCACGTCGTCAACGGTCCGCCGCGCGGCGGGTTGCTCGCCACCGAGCCTGCGCTCGACGATCGCCTCGCCGCGCTGGAGCCGATCGAGCCCCTGCCGGAATACGCCGCGCGCCCGCCCGCCGCCGCGCGCTGACGGCCGGCCCACGCCGCGCCGACGCGTGCCACGTCGGCGCACAAAGTGTCACGCCGGGTGACGTTTCTCGTCAGGCCCGTGCGCCCGAAAATCGGGCGCCTCTCACCTAAAGTAACGTCGCACCGCACGTCCCCGCCTCGCGGTGCCCCTGGCGCGGATGTTGCGTCCCCTGCTCGCGCTGCGGCGCGGGATCCGCTCGCACGGCGGGCTGCGTGGACGCCCGTCGAGAGCAGCCGCGGCGAGAGGAGAAAGCCTATGCCCGCCAGAGCAGGGATGCTGGCCCTCTGGGCCGCGCTGGTCCTCGCGGTGAGCGGCAGCGTGCCGATCGTCGTGGCGGAGACGGCGCCGAAGCCGTGCGCTCGGACGAGGATCTTCGTCGCGGCCACCCACACCTACCAGCTCCTTCCCGCGGACCAGGACGTCAAGTTCGGGCAGTGCCTGTTCGGTAGCCGGATCGACTTCAACCAGGCGAACCCGAACGGCATGTTCACGAGCTGCAACAGCTGCCATCCCGGAGGCCGGACGGATCGCGGCACGCACCCCGTGACCATCACCAACCCGCTGGGCACGTTCGAGGTCAACCGGCAGGTGCCCAATCTGCTGAACGTGCAGTTCAACGTCCCGCTGGGCTGGGATGGCCGTCACGGCGGCACGCTCGGCGATCACGCGTCGATCATCGCGGCGATCCAGTCGGCAGCGAAGGGGGCCATCAACAGCCCGAACGAGATGGGCGGGCACGTGGACTCGGCCAATTCCGTCGACCAGGCGAAGCTCGACGCCCTCGCCGCGTTCCTGATCAGCCGCAGCCCGACCGCGCCGGACACCACGGCCCCGCCGCCGGCGTCGGCGCCTCCCTCGCAAGCGGAGCTCTTCAAGAAGTTCGGGATCGACCCGAACGACCCCGACGCGGCGGCCGACCTGGCGGAGGCGCTCGCCCGACAGGCGGCCCAGCGCGCGGCGACGCTCCAGCGCGTCAAGACGGGCGCCGACGTCTTCTTCGGCCGGTCGGCCTCGACGCAGGCGCTCCTGGCCGCGGGCCAGGCGTGCGTGAGCTGCCACACGCCGCCGTTCTTCACGGACAACAAGGTCCGGACGAACGTGCGGCATCCGGACGCGGCGTACGACTTCGGCTTCCCGCAGGTCAGCGGCGGGCCCGGGCCCCAGGACGTCGGCGCCGGGCTCACGACGGTGAACGACCCGGCGACGGGCAAGTCCGTGCAGGTCGGGACGTTCAAGACGCCCTCGCTGCACCGCTTCTATCCCGACGGCGAGCCTGCGCTGCACAGCGGGGTCTTCGCCGACGACAACGCGCTGTTCCGCTTCTACGAGAAATCGCTGGGGTTCAAGCTCGGCCCCGGCGAAGCCACCGGGCTGCACTACTGGCTGGTCAACTGCCCCCAGGGACCCCAGCGGAACCCGGCGGTCATTCCGGCCGAATGCAATTGAGCCCTGTGTGAGCGGTCCGGAGGTCAGGCCCACATTGCCCGGGCCTGGCTTCTTTATGGACTGGGGGGCTCCGAGCGCCCCCCAGACCCCTCGCGCTCGGAGCGCCCCGGCGAAGCCGTGGCGCTCCTCGACCCTCCGTAGATCCTGCGATACTCCTCCCACGACAGCATCACGCGCTTGACGTACTGGCGGGTCTCGTCGAACGGGATCTGCTCCACCCACGCCTCGACGTCGCTCGTGCGGCGCGCCTGCCACCACTGGCGGGCGCGGCGCGGGCCGGCGTTGTAGGCGGCCAGGGCCAGGCGCGGATCACCGAACTCCTTCATCAGGCCGGCCAGGAACGACGCGCCGAGGGCGAGGTTCGGGCCGGGCTCGTCGAGGAGCTCGCCGCCGCGGAACTCGAGCCCGCGGACGGTGGCCATCGGCTGGGCGGTTCCGGGCATCAGCTGCATGAGGCCGCGCGCGCCCGCGCGCGAGACGGCCCGCGGGTAATAGCTCGACTCTTCCCTTACGACGGCGGCCACGAGGAACGGATCGAGCCCCACGCGCGCCGCGGCCGCGCTGACCTCCTCGCGCCAGCCGAACGGATACAGCATCTGCCAGAACGTCGCGGGCAGCGTCGTCGGGCCGGTCGCGGCGATCGCGGCGAAGTTCCCGCGCAGCAGGCGCAGCGCCAGGTGATACCGCTGCTCGCGCGCGTACTCGCCGCTGAGCGCGTACAGACGCACGATGTCGCCGGCGGAGCGCTGCACGACGTCCTCGAGCTCCTGCCAGGCGAGCTCGAAGAGCCCGATGCGGCGCAGCAGCTCCACCCGAGCGAAGCGCGGGTCGGCGGCGAGCGCCGCCCGCGGGTCGTCGGGCAGCGCGATCCTCGCCTCGCCCGGCGCGGGGCCGGTGGGCCCGGAGGTGCGGGCGGCGGCGAGGAGGCCGTAGTAGCTGCGCGGTGACTCGGCGAGCACGCGGCCGTAGAGCCCGGCGGCGCGCGCGGCTCCCACGGTCTGCTCCATGGCCCGCCCGGCCCAGTAGAGGGCGGCCGGCCGCTGCATGCGCCCGCCCGGGAGGTCCGCGCACGTCTCCCACGCCTGCCCGGCGGCGCGCGCATCACCCTTGAGCCACGCCAGCCACCCGACGCGCCAGAGCGCGGCGCCCGCCACCTCACGCGCGGGATAGCGTGCCGCGACCGCCTGGTAGGCGGCGAGGGCAGGCCCGACCCGCTCGAGCTCGTCGAGGGCGCGCGCCCTCAGATAGGCGGCCTCGGCGGCCTCGGCCTCGACCGCGCTCGCCGCCGCGGCCTCCAGGCTCTTCAGCGCTCTTTCCCGCGGCCCGCGGCCGGCGTCCGCCGTGCGCCCCGCCGCCGAACGGAGATACAGGCGCGCCTGCTCGAGCCGCAGGGCCGCGACGTGACCGGCGGACGCGCGACCGACGGCCGCCTCCAGCGCCTGCGCGGCGAGCCCATAGCGGCCGAGCCGCTGCCAGGCGTCGGCGACGATCCGGAGCGCGCGCACGGCGAGCCCGGGATCGCGTGTCTCCCGGGCGATCCGCTCCGCTTCCTCGGCCGCGGTCTTCGGCACGCCCCCGCCCAGCAGCCGCTCGGCGCGATCGATCCGCCGGGGCAGCGACAGCCCGGGGAGCGTGAGGCCGGCCGCGAGGAGCGCGCCGAGACGGTCGCCTGCCCCGTCGGCCCAGCCGCTGGCCGGCGCGATCACCGTGATCTCGCGATAGGCGTGGGCGGCGCCCGCGCGATCACCGCGCGCCTCGGCCGTGAGGCCGAGCAGGTAGAGCGCTTCCGGCACCTCCACCGCGTCCGGGTAGGCCTCGAGCAGCCGGGACAGCGCGGCGTGAGCGCCGGCGTCGTCGCCCGCGCGCGCGGCGTGGGTCGCCGCGGCCAGGAGCGCGCCGGGCGCCAGCCGGCTGTCCGGATGGCGCTCGGCGATGCGAAGCGCGGCGGCGCGCGCGCCGGCGGGATCGCCGCGACGCGCGAGCGCGTCGGCGAGCAGCCAGCCGAGGTAGTCGGCCACCGGGCTCTTCGCGGCCGCCTCCGTGCCGAAGGCCTCGAGGGCGGGGCCGGGGTTGCCCTGCTGGTAGGCCTCCACCGCATGGGCCCACGCCCGCTCGAGCTCGGTCTGCTCGGCGCGGACCGGCGCGGCGAGGAGCGGCGACAGGCACAGCGCGAGCAGGGCGCCGTTGCGGATCGCCCGGCGCGTGTGCCAGATCCGCTGGAGCGCGGTGACGTTGGCGAGCACGGCGAGCACCCACAGCGCCGGCTCGAGCACGTCGAGGACGGCCCCGGCGATCAGGCAGATCATGCGCTCGGGGCGCTCCATGAGCCCCACGTTGCACGCGATCCCGATCGACTCGGCGCGCGCCTTGGTGTAGCTCACCATGGTGCTGCCGACCAGGCCCGCCATGGCCACCACCGCGCCGCGGGTGTGCGGGGTGCGCGCGAAGAGCACCACGATGCCGAGCAGCACCACGAGGTCCGAGTACCGGTCGATCACGGAGTCGAGGAACGCGCCGAACGGCGTCACCTGCCCCGACACCCGCGCCAGCGAGCCGTCGAAGAAGTCGCACAGCCCCGCCAGCGTCAGCAGCACGCCGGCGAGGAAGGTGCGCCCGCCCACGAACGCCGCCGCGGACAGCAGGCTGATGCCGAACCCGATCACCGTGAGGTGGTTGGGCCGGAGGTGGAGGTGGAAGAGCGCCCGGCCGACGGGGTCGGTCCAGGCACGCTGGGTGTCGCGATAGCGGCTCAGCATCGCGTCACAGCGGGCTGACGAGCGCCCGCTCCAGCTCGCGCCGCAGCCCCTCGATCGCCTCGGCCTCCTCGATCTTCCCGCCGGCGGCGTCGTGCACGTAGAAGGTGTCGAGGGCCTGGTCGATCTCGGTCGCGATGCGCGCGCTCGCGATGTCGAGCCCCCGCGCCGACAGCGCGCGGGTGACGAGATAGAGCAGGCCGAGGCGGTCGGCGCACTTGACCTCGACCACGGTGTAGGTGTCGGACAGGGCGTTGTCGACCACGATCTTGGGGGGCGCCGGCACCTCGGGATGGGCCCGCGCGGCGGCCCGCCGCCGCTCGAGCAGCGCCTCGACGCTCTGCTCGCCCGCGAGCACCCCGCGGAGCGCGTCGACCACGCGCTGCCAGCGCGCCGGGGAGGTCACCACCTCGCCGTGCGGATCGTTGACCTGGAAGGTGTCGATGGCGATGCCGTCGGCGCGCGTGTGGATCTGGGCGGAGATGATGTTGGCGCCGTGGGCGGCGAGCGTGCCCGCGATGAGCGCGAAGAGCCCGGGGGTGTCGCGGGTGACCACGACGAGGTCCGAGGAGCCCAGGTCGGGATGGTGGAACAGCTCGGTCACCACGGGCGCCTCATCCAGGCGCTGGAGCATGCGGAGGTGCTCGGTCATCCGCTGCCCGCCGGTCAGGCTCAGGTACCGGTCGGACGCCATCGCGATGTGGGCCTTCACCGCCTGGAGCGTGACCTCGTCGCCCAGGCGCTCGTGCAGGCGCGCGGCCAGGCGCGCGCGGTGGGGCCGCTCCGGGCGCCCGCCGGTCAGGCGCGCGAGCGTGCGGCGGTAGAGCTCGTGGAGCACCACGGCCTGCCATGGCGTGAGCACGCCGGGGCCCACCGCCGCCATGTCGGCGTAGGTCAACAGATACAGCATGCGCAGGCGCTCGGGATCCGCGACCGTCGCCCCGAAGTCGGCGATCGTCTTGGGGTCGTCGATGTCGCGGCGCTGGGCGACGTGCGACATCGTCAGGTGGTGGGCGACGAGGAACTCCACGGGACCCGCGTCCTGGGGCGGCAAGCCGAGGCGGGCGCAGAGGTCGCGGACGAGCGGGATGCCCTTGGCGACGTGGCCGTGTCCCTTGGCCTTGCCGATGTCGTGCAGGAGCATGCCGAGCATCAAGAGCTCGGGCCGGTCGACCTCGCTGAAGACCTGCGCCGCGCCCTCCGAGCCCTTGGACTGCCCTGGCGCCAGCGCCTCGAGGTGCTCCACCCCGAGCAACGAGTGCTGGTCGGCCGAGAACTTGTGGTAGACGTCGTACTGTACCAGGCACGTGAGCGCGCCCCACTCCGGCAGGTAGCGCCCGAGGAAGCCCAGCTCGTGCATCTCGGACAGCGTGATGGCCACCCGCCCCCACTGCCGGCAGATGTCGAGGAAGAGATCGCGCACGGCGGGCGAGCGCCGCACCGGCTCGCCCACCGCGTCGAGGGCCTCCTCCACCGCGCGCTCGAGATCGAGCGACAGCTCGCACCCCAGCCGGTGCATGTGCCAGAACACCTTCATCAGCCGCGCGGGGTCCTCGACGAGGACGCGCGGCTCCGCCTCGGCGAGGTGCAGGCGGCCGTCGATGAAGACGAGCCCGTCGGCCAGCGCCTGCTGGCGCCCGCGCCGCTCGGCGGCGCCGCGCCGCTCGAGGGTCTGCTGGCAGCGCGCGATGAGCCGGCGGGCCACCCGGTGGATCACGCGCGCGTGCAGGTAGTACTCGCGCATGAAGCGCTCGACGCCGAGGCTGTCCCCCTCGCTCTCGTAGCCGAGGTTCTTGGCGATGCGCGGCTGCAGCTCGCGGCCCAGCACGTCGTTCTTGTGGCCCGCCAGGAAGTGCAGCTCGTTGCGCACGCGCCAGAGAAAGGTCAGCGCGGCGTCGGTGCGCGCCTGCTCGCGCGGAGTGATGAGCCCCTTGTCCGAGAGCTCCCGGAGCGTGCGGGCGCCGAACTTGGCCGCGGCCAGCCACATCGCGGTGTGCATGTCGCGCAGCCCGCCCGCCGACTCCTTGATGTTCGGCTCGCCGACGTAGGGGGACGCGCCGTGCTTCCGGTAGCGCGCGTCGCGCTCGGCCAGCATCGCCTCGAGGAACTCCCCGAAGTCGCGACGATACACGTTCTCCCGCAGCACGCGCCGGAAGCGGGCGAAGAGCGCGCGCTCGCCCGCGAGGTACCGCGCCTCCTGCATCGAGGTCCGGCTGGGCAGGTCGGTGCGCGCCATGGCCACGCAGTCGTCGAGGGAGCGGAGGCTGTGGCCGATGTGCAGGCCGAGGTCCCACAGCGTGTAGAGCAGCTCCTGGGTCACGCGCTGCACGTACGGGGAGAGCTCGCCGTCGTTGACGACCATGAGGTCGATGTCCGACGAGGGATGCAGCTCCCCGCGGCCGTACCCGCCGAGCGCGACGATCACCATCGGGGTGGGCGTGAGGCCGGCGGCGGTGACGTCGACCGTGATCAGGCGCGCGAGCGCGCGGATGAGGTCGTCGACGAACACGGCGTGGGCGCGGACGGACGCCTTGCCCGACGCGCCTTCGTCGTGCATCTCCTTGAAGGTGTCGAGTCCCCGGGCGAGGGCGGCACGGAAGAACTCGAGACGGAGGCGCCGTCGATCGTCGGCGCGCTCGGCCTTGGCTTCCGCGCGCCGGGCCCGGCGGTACTGCTCGGGCGACGACATGTCGTGGCCGAGCCTAGCGGACGCGCGGAATATTGTCAAACCTGACGCAGACTTACTCCATCGGTGGGAGCGCTGCGCTGCTCCCCCCGATAGCCCCCCATCGCTCGACGGCTCTCGGGCGATGCAGGGTGCGTATCGGTCTTGACGATCGTGCCGCTCGGAGCGCCCCGGCAAAAGCCGTGGCGCTCGTCGACCACCCGGGAGCCATGTCGGGGACCCGATCAAGTAGAATTTGCGGATGCGGAAGGTGTGGCGCGCCGTGCTCGATCAGATCCCGGTCTACGACGCGGGCAAGCCGCTCGAGGCCCTCCGCCAGGAGCTCGGGCGCGACGATCTCGTGCGCCTGTCCGCCAACGAGAGCCCGCTCGGCCCCTCGCCGCGCGCCGTCGAGGCGATCCGCCGCGAGGCGGCGAGCGCGCACCTCTACCCGGACGGCGGCGCCACGGCGCTGCGCACCGCCCTGGCCGCCCACGTCGGCGTGACGCCCCAGCAGGTGCTCGTCGGCAACGGGGCCGACGAGGTGCTCGCCATCCTCGCCTGGGCGGCGTTCGAGCCCGGCGACGAGGTCGTGGTCCCGGAGCCGTCGTTCGAGCCGTACACCGCCGTCGTCACCCTGATGGGCGCCACGGTGGTCCTGAGCCCGCTGGCCACGTACGACATCGACCTCGACGACGTGCGCCGCCGGATCAGCCCGCGCACCAAGGCCGTGATGCTCTGCTCGCCGCACAACCCCGCCACCACCATCGTGCGCGGCGGGCCGCTGCGGGCGTTCCTGGAATCGCTCGGCGCCGAGGCGCCGCTCGTGGTGCTCGACGAGGCCTACCGTGACTTCTGCGACGACCCCGACTGTCCCGACGGCGTCCGGCTCCTCGAGCGCCACCCGAACCTGCTCGTGATGCGGACGTTCTCCAAGATCGCGGGGCTGGCCGGGCTCCGCATCGGCTTCGCCGTCGGCACGGCCGAGGCGATCGAGCGCATGAACCGCGTGCGCGCGCCGTACAACGTCAACCGCCTCGGCCAGGTCGCCGCCGTGGCCGCGCTCGACGACCCCGAACACCTCGCGCGCACCCGCCAGCTCGTCCTCGAGGAGCGCGTCTTCCTCACGCGCGAGCTCTCGCGCCGTGGCTACGCCTTTCCCCCCTCCCAGGCCAACTTCCTGCTCGTCAAGGTCCCCGACGCCCCCGCCGCCCGCCAGCGTCTGCTCGCCGCCGGCCTGCTCGTCCGCGACGGCGCCGCCGTGGGATTTCCGGGCCACCTCCGCATCTCGATCGGCCGCCACCAGGACAACGAGCGCCTGCTCGCTGCCCTCGGCACGCGCGGCTGAGCCCGCGTCACCGGCGGCGTCCCGGCGGGGGGTCCTGTCAGGGGGGTGAGGGAGCCGTCCGTCCTCGCTGCCCAAGATGGGCAATCGCAGGCCAAACAGTCTACGCGGGCATCCAAGAGGTGACCGACGCTGCGGGCGGGCGGCTCCCTCACCCCCTGCCACCCCCCGCCGGGACGCCGCTGGTGACGCGGGCTCAGACGTGAACGGTTGGGTGAGTGGGGCTGGTGGCCCTTCGGACGATCGATCAGCGCTTGCGGCCGCGGAGGACGGCGAGCTCGCGCTCGGCGTCTTCCAGGCGCTGGGCGAGGGCGTCACGCTCGCGCGCGACGGCCGTCGTTTGCTGCTCGCGCAGGGCCTGGCGCTGCTCCTGCTGGACCAGGCGCGTCTGGAGAGCCGCCTCGCGCGCGTAGACCTGCTTGAGCTCGGCCTCGAGGCGGGTGGCGCGCTGTCGCGCGGGCAGGTAGCCGATGAACATCACGTAGAGGAGCAGGGCGGCCATGATCAGGCAGGCCGCGACGAGGAACCAGGGGAACGCCGTGTGCGGTCGGGCGGACACGCGGCGATTCTAGCAGAGCGGGGTGAGCGCCCGTCCTGCCGCGGGACGTGGCTCATCGCCGCGCCCGGGCTCCCCGCGCCCCGGCGGTGGTGGTATGATGGCCTCGAAGTGCTTCAGATCGTGGAGCTGCGACGCTTCTTCGAGAGAGCGGTTCGCGCGAGCTTCCAAGATCTCGCGCTCGACGATCATCCTGCCGCCGAGTACGTCGCCGACGTCCTCACCCGCTTCGCGCGCACCGAGAGCCTGCTCCCCCGCGGGCTCGCGGCCGCCCGTCTCGAGACGGTGGCCGACCTGCTCCTCGAGGTGCAGGCGGTGTGGAGCGAGGGGCCGGGGTTCCAGCCCGAGCGGGAGCTGGCCGTGCGCCGCCACATCGGCGACTACACGCTCTTCATGACCGGCGTGTTCCCCGAGCGCGTGCAGCGGATCGCGAGCACGCGCTTCTACATCGACCAGGGCAAGCGCGCCTATCGCTTCGTCTGGGAACACCAGCGCGCCAGCGCCCGCCCGGACCCGCCGCCGTTCCGCCGGCTCGCCGAGCGCTTCGAGAGCTTTGTCGGCGCCATCGACTACGCGCGGCGGGTCCACTTCACCGAGTTCCGCCTGGCCTTCGAATGACCGGGCCGCCGGCCGCGCCCGGGGAGCAGGCCGCCCGCCGGGCGCTCGAGACGGCGCTGGCGGGCGGAGCCGATGCGAGCCTCACCCGCTCCCTCGCCGCGCTCGAGGAGCCTGCCCTCGACCGCGCGCTCGCGGCGTTCGCGGCCGATCGCGCGGCCGCGTCCCTCCCGGTGCTGACCGCGCTGGCGGCCGCGAGCGCACCGCGACCCGTCCGCCGGGCGGCGCGCCGCGCGCTGTACCGGCTGTCCCAGCGCGGCATCGCCGCCGCGCCGCCGCCAGCCGCCCGTCCCGTCGTCGCGCGCCAGCCGGAGCGCGCGCTCCGCGCCTGGATCTCCGGGATCGACGGCAGCGGCGCCCGGGCGTGCTGGATCCTCTTCGAGGGTCCCTGGGGGGGCTGGCGCCTGTGCTCGCTCATCCTCAACGACGTCACCGGCATCGCGGACGTCGCCGGGGGCGACATCACCAAGAAGCGGCTGGATCGCGAGCTGGCCACGCTGCGCGCGTCGCAGAAGCTGCCGTGGGTCGCGATCGAGCCCGCCCGCGCCGTCGCGCTGGTGGCCGAGGCCCTCGCGCTCCACGCGCGGCTGGGGACCACGCCGCCCGCGGGCTTCGAGCGCTGGCGCCAGCTGTTCGAGGGCGCCGATCCCGCCGCCGCCGCGCCGCCCGCGGCCAGCGCCGATCCGGCGCTCGCGGAGCGGGGCGGTGAGCTGCTGGAGCGGCCGGAGCTGGCGGGCTGGTTCCTCGACCCCGAGCGCGTGCAGCCCGACGCCGTGGATCTCCTGCAGGCCCGCGAGAGCCGGCTCGTGGTGTCCGATCAGGTGAAGGCGGAGCGCGAGGAGACGATCGTGGGCCGGGTCGTGGAGCGCGAGCTCGGCGACGAGGCGCGGCGGCTGTGGGCGCGCCGGCTCCTGGAGATGGCGCTCCTGCTCGAGGCGGACCAGGCCGGGGAGCCGGCGGCCGGCGCGCGCGCGGCCGCCACGGCGCTGGCGGACCCCGGGCGCGAAGCGCGCGCGCAACCGTTCGCGCGCGGGCTCGCGCGGCGCGCCCTCGAGGTGGCGTCCGAGGTGGCGCTCGGCCGGCTCAGCGCCGCCGACGTCCGCCGCCGGGCACCGTCCCCGCCCCCGACCGCGCTCGCGTGATCACCGACGTCCCCGGGATCCGCGTCGGCCACGCCTGGGACGAGGTCGGGCTGACCGGCGTCAGCGTCGTCGTGTGCGAGCGGCCCGCGGTCTGCGGCGTCGCCCTCCGCGGCGCCGCCAACGACGTGGTCGGCCTCGACTACCTCGATCCGGCGCACATCGTCGCCACCGTCAACGCCGTCGTGCTCGGCGGGGGCAGCCGCTTCGGCGAGGAAGCCATCGCCGGCGTGATGCGGGTCCTGGAGGCGCGCGGCGTGGGTTACGCCGCAGGGCCGACCGTCGTGCCCCACGTCCCCGGGGCGTTTCTCTTCGACCTCAACGTGGGGGACGGCCGCGTGCGCCCGACGCGCGAGATGGGCGCGGCGGCCGCGAGCGCCGCCGCGGACGGGCCGGTCGCCGAAGGCAGCGTGGGCGCGGGCACGGGGTGCAGTGTGGGCAAGCTGCACGGCATCGCGCGCGCGATGCGCGGCGGGATCGGCAGCGCGAGCGTGCGGATCGGCGGCGCGGTGGTCGGCGCCCTGGCGGCCGTCAACGCGCTCGGCGACGTGCGCGATCCCGAGACGGGGCGACTGATCGCGGGCACGCGGGACGCCCCCGACGGGCGCGCGCTGATCGACAGCGCGCGCGTGATCGCCGGCGGGCTGTCGATGGGCCGCTTCGCCGCCCCCGACCACACCACGATCGGCGTGATCGCCACGAACGCGCGCCTGACCAAGGCCGAGGCCGCGCGCGTGGCCAGCCTCGGGATGCTGGGCTTCGCTCGCGCGCTCTCACCCCCTCACACGGCCTTCGACGGCGACACGCTCTTCGCGCTCTCCGTCGGCGACGTGGCCGCCGACGTCACCGTCGTCGGGCTCGCTGCCGCCGATGCTGTCGCCCACGCCATCGCGCGCGGCGTCCGCGCCGCCCGCTCCCTGCCCCACCTGCCCGCCGCCGGCGACCTCGGCACGATCTAGGAATCTGCCTGGACATCGCAGAGCGGCCCCGGCTTGGCCGGGGCGCTCCGCGCGTCGGGGGTCTGGGGGGCGCCCGGAGCCCCCGAGTTTCAATCAATCGCGCCCGCCGCCACGCGTTGTTCCATTCTCGTTGCGGTTCCCCGGGCGCCCGGAGCCCCCCAGCCTCAATTAATGTCCGAGCCAGGCGACGGTGGCGCCGGCGATGACGGCGGTCACCAGCCAGAACCAGCGCTGCACCCGGCGCGCGGCGCCCTCCGGCATCGGCTCGAGCACGACGGCATGCAGCCAGCGTCCCACCAGCAGGCCGCCGAGGAAGCCGCCGAGGTGCGCGCCGTTGTCGACGTACTCCGCGCCGAAGCCGGTGGCGATGGTGTAGAGCGCCCACACGATCAGCACCAGGCCGATGCGGCGGTCCCGCACGAGCAGCCGGTCGCGATGCTGGCGGAAGAGCACGATGGCGGCGCCCTGCAGGCCGAAGATCGCCCCCGAAGCCCCGACGGACGGGCCCGGGCTCACGAGCAGGCTGACCAGCGAGCCCGCCAGCCCGCTCAGGACGTAGAGCACGAAGAACTGGCGGCGCCCGAAGGCGTGCTCGCACACCATGCCGAGGACGTAGAGCGCGACGGCGTTGCCGAAGAGGTGATCGCCGCCGCCGTGCAGGAGCGTCGCCGTGAAGAGCCGCCAGACCTGGCCCGCCATCACCGAGGCGCGGTCGAGCGCCCCCGCGTCCACGATGGCGCGCGCGCTGGACAGCATGCCGCGCGCCGACTCGTCGAGGTAGACGAGGACGAGGACGGCGATGATGCCGAGGGTGACGGGGGGGAAGCGCCGCATGCGCCGCTCGAAGTCCACGCGGCGGGCGAGCAGCATGTCCGCGGTGATCGGGAGCGCGCGCTCTTCGGGGTCGCTCACGCGTCGAGCAGCTTGAAGTAGAACGCGGAGGCGTCGAGCGCGCCGCTGGAGCTCTTCGCGTAGCGGGGCACGAGGCCGAACCGGTGCCAGCCCAGCGCCTGGTAGAGGCGCTCGGACGGATCGCCCGCGCGCGTGTCGAGCACGAGCGTCGTCCGCCCCAGCCGGCGCGCCTCGTCCTCCACCGCAAGCATGAGCACGCGGCCCAGGCCGTGCCGGCGGGCCCGCGTGTGCACCATGAGCTTGGCCACCTCGGCGCGGTGCAGGCCGTTCGGGCGCATCGCGAGATCGAGCTGCACGGTGCCGACGAGGCCGTCGGCGCCCTCGGCCACGAGCAGCCGCCGCGACCCGTCGCGCAGCGGCGCGAGCACGGCGCCCCAGTACGCGTCGGCCTCGCCGGGATTCAGGGGGGCGAGGAAGCCGATCGAGGCGCCGCTGTCCACCGCGTCCTCGAGCAGCGCGACGAGCGCGGCGCGGCGCGGGGCGACGTCGGCGGCGCTCAAGCTCTTGACGTCCATCGAGCTCCTTTCATCTCCGTTCGATCGACGTGGCTCACCTCCGTTCGATCATTGTGGCTCACCTCCGTTCGATCGACAGCGCTCACCTCCGTTCGCCAGTGTCGAGCATGACCCCGAGCGCGAGGGCCACGCGGCGGTCGAGCAGGCGCTCGGGATCGGCGCTCAGGTCGAGCACGTAGCGATCGAGGAGCGTGAACTTGCGATTGAACTCGCCCAGGACTGCGCCCTCCGCGCTCACGAGGAGGAAGTTCGTGCGCAGGAGCCCGAAGAGCGGCCCGAGCACCCGGCGCAGGAGCGAGAGGACCATCGAGTCCTCGATGGCCAGTGCGACGCGCCGCCCCGTGGTGGTCTCCACGTACCAGCGCTTGCGGATGAAGTTGTGCACGTAGTGCTTGACCAGCCGCGCGAGCACCTCGCCGGTGGGCAGCAGCACGGTGTACGTGCGGCGCAGCACCGCCACGCGCTGGTCCTGCAGCACCCGGAGCATGACCTCGCGCCGGGAGTCGTCGCGAAAGACCGTCACGTGGCGCAGCGGACGGGCGGACATCGACACGACGACGAAGGCCGCGGCGCCCGCCAGCGCCCCCAGGAGCTTCGCCTCGCCGGGCAGGACGCCGGCCACGGCCCCGCCCACCACGACGGCGGCCAGGATCCCGAGCGCGTACGCCACCAGCGTGCGCAGAGGGAACGTCGGGCGCTCGACGTAGAGCACGGGCGTGCCCTGCTGGCTCCACACCTCGTACTTCGAGCGGATCGTGAGCACGCGCTCGCGCAAGAGGAAGACGTCGCGGTCGAACGCGGAGTCGACGCCGATGGCGAAGCGGCGGACGGCGCCGGGCGCCGCGCCGGCGCGCAGGTGGCGCTTGCAGACCGGGCACTCGAGCAGGCGGCCCGCGTACTCCGGCTTGAGGTCGTAGACCTCGCCGCAGGGACACGCCAGCGTGACGGCGGTCGCGGGCTGCGCGGGTGGCTCGACCACGCTCAGGCGGCGAACGCGGACAGAACGTGCTCGGCCATCAGCTGCATGGATCTCATGACCCTCGCGTGAGGGCGGCCCCGAAGTGGATCCGGCGCGGGCGCTGGGCGGCGACGGCCATCCAGACGGGCGGCGACGGGATGCTGCCGTCCTCGTGGAAGTCGTGGGCGGCCACCCAGAAGGAGTCGAAGCCGAGCGCCGCGGCCGCCCCGACCTGCTCGAGCAGCTCGCCGTGGAACTGCGCCGTCATGCGGGGCAGCTCGGCGGGATAGTGATCGACGACGGAGAACACCCCGAACTTCACGGGCCAGATTGTATCGGAAGTCATACGAAAGTTCGTCAGTCACTACTGAAACCGAGCCATGTGATATATTGATCGTCATGAAGCGCAATGGATCGCTTCACATTCTCCGTCTTGGTCTCGATCCCGTGCGTGGGGAGTACCGCTATTCCGTCACCTATGCGCGATACGATCGGCGAGGCGGGGCGTTGCCTCCGTACGTGCTCCAAAGCGACTCGGAGCTGCTCGGATTCATGCGTGAGATTGGCGTCGAGATCTCCGACGCAGCTTCGACGCTTGGCGATCTGAAGCTTACCGGACACGCATCTCTGCATAATGTCGGGCTCACGAATGAGCAGCTGAGAAAGTACGGTCTTGAAGAAATGGGCGTGTTGGAATCCGTGATCTCATATCTCTCGACGTAGACCGGGGCCGTGGTCCTGCCTGAGTGGCTTTCCGCCGTTGAACCCTCAGGTCGAATTCCTCTGGGGCTTCGTCGGTGCCGTCGCTCCCGAGGCAATGAGCCTCCAGCGCATCGTGACGGGTGCCGCCCGACAACCGCTGCCAACCTTTGATCCGCCATACTTCGCAATATCCGCATTGAATTCAGTGATCGGAGGGTTCATCGCGATGGCGATAGGCGGTGATACTCCGTGGAACTGTTTCGTTGTTGGCGCATTCTGGCCGCTCGCTCTCAGTTCCGGCGCCCGCCAGTTTCGACGTTAACACCGCCCTCAACTCGACCCCAAGAGCGGTACCGCAACAACGGAAGCGGGCTCGCCCCTATGTCCCCCGGAGCGCGCGCCAAACCTTTTCCGGGGTGAGCGGCATGTCGAGGTGGCGGAGGCCGAAGGGCGACAGCGCGTCGACGACGGCGTTGACGATCGCCGGGGGCACCGCGATGCAGCCCGCCTCCCCGAGGCCCTTGGCCCCGAGCGGGTTGCGCGGCGAGGGCGTGACCGTCTTGTCGAGCACGGGCTCGATGAAATCGTCCGCCCGCGGGACCGCGTAGTCCATCAGCGACGCGGTCAGGAGCTGGCCCTCTCGATCGTAGACGAGCGCCTCCAGCAGGGCCTGGCCCACGCCCTGGGCGTAGCTGCCATGGAGCTGGCCCTCGGCGAGCAGCGGGTTGACGATCGTGCCCGCGTCGTCGACCCACACGCAGGAGGTGAGCGCCACGCGCCCGGTGTCGCGATCGACGTCGACGGTGACCACGCAGCTGCCGAAGCTCCACGTCTCGGCCTCCGCGCGGAAGAACGCCGTCGCCTCGAGCCCGGGATCGTCGCCCGGCGGCAGGCGCACCCCGTAGGCGGCCGTGGCCACCTGGCGCCACGTCATGCCGCGTGCCGGCACGCCCGCGACCTGAAACCCGCCGTCGACGGGCCGCACGTCGGCCGGCGCCGCCTCCAGCAGGAACGCCGCGATCCGCCGGCCCTTCTCGCGGATCTCGCCGGCCGCGCGCACGAGCGCGCCGCCCCCGAGCGCGGTGCTCCGGCTGCCGAAGGTGCCGAAGCCCTGGGCGACGCCGTGCGTGTCGCCGTGACGGACCGCGATGACCTCGGGCTCCACGCCGAGGGCGTCGGCCACGATCTGCGCCCACGTGGTCTCGTGCCCCTGGCCGTGCGGGCTCGAGCCCGTGACGACCGTGACCGCGCCGGTGCGCTCCACCCGCACGCTGCCGCTCTCCCAGCCGAGCGCCGCGTTCTCGACGTAGCTCGCCAGCCCGACGCCGGTGATCACCCCGCGCTCGCGCGCCTCGCGCTGGCGGCGCCGCAGCCCCGGGTAGTCGGCGAGCGCCAGTGCCTTCTCGAAGGCGGCGGCGTAGTCGCCGGAGTCGTAGACGAAGCCGGCGGCGCTCTTGTACGGGAACGCCTCCCGCGGCACGAAGTTGCGGCGGCGGATCTCGGCCGGGTCCATGCCGAGGGCGCGCGCGGCCTCGTCGAGCAGCCGCTCGGTGAAGAAGATGCCCTCCGGCCGGCCCGCGCCGCGATACGGGCCGAGCGGGGGCGTGGTGGTGTAGGAGGCGCGGCTCGTGATGTCGATCGCCGGCATCACGTAGGCGCCGGGAATGAGCCGCCCGTGGTTGAACGGCGGCACCGCGCCGCTGAACATCAGGTGGAGGCCGAGCGGGTACTCGACCTGGGCGCGCAGGCCCAGGATGGCGCCGTCGGCGGCGACGGCGATCTCGCCCGTGGCCGTGCTCCCGCGTCCCTGCTTGGTCGTCAGGAAGTCCTCGCCGCGCGTCGAGACCCACTTCACCGGACGCCCCAGCCTGAGCGCGAGCCAGGCGACGACGATCTCCTCGCGATAGACATCGCCCTTGACCCCGAAGCCGCCGCCGACGTCGGGGGCCACCGCGCGCACCCGGCTCTCCGGGAGGCCGAGGAGGGTGGCGACCTCGGCGCGTACCCGGAACGGGGCCTGGGTGGAGGTCCAGATCGTCAGCTCGCCGGTGGGGGCGTCGTGGCGCGCCAGCACCGCGCGCGGCTCCATCGCGACCGCCGACACCCGCGGCTGGCTCACGCCGACGCGGGCGACAGCCCTGGCGCCGGCGAAGGCGCCGTCGACGTCTCCCAGCTTCCACGAGGCGACCAGGGCCTCGTTGGTGCCGAGGACGTCGTAGAGCACCGGCGCGCCGGCCTGCCGCGCATCCGGCGCCTCGACGGCCGGCTTCAGCGGCTCGTACTCGACGGCCACCCGCTCGGCCGCGTCCCGCGCGAGGGCCGCGGTCTCGGCCACGACCGCGGCCACGGGCTCGCCCACCGACCGCACCACGTCCCCGGCGAGCATGGGGAACGGAGCGACCTTCATCCCGGGCAGCATGGGATTCGCGGGCAGATGACCAAGGCTCGCGAGATCGGCCGCGGTCACCACGGCCAGGACCCCGGTCGCCTGACGGGCCGCGCCGACGTCGAGCCGCACCCGGGCGTGGGCGTGGGCGCTGCGGACGAAGTGGACGTGCACCGTGCCCGGCAGCGTCAGGTCGTCGGTGTAGCGACCGACCCCGAGCAGCAGCGGGCGGTCCTCGACCCGTTTCATCGGACGACCAACGTGGCTCATGCGGGATTCCACCTCATTGCGGCAACCTCATGGCGCACGGACTATACTGAATCGATGGCCCGTCGCGCAAAGATCATTCCCTTCCCCGGGGTCCGCGTGGACGCCACCCCGCCGCCCGCGCGCCCCGACGACCGCGGCTTCGTCGAGGTCCACCGCTGCGATCAGGCCGAGGCGATCGTGCTCAAGAGCCTGTTCGAGAGCCACGGCATCCCGACGCTGCTGCGCTCCCGACTCATCCACTCCGTGCACCCCTTCACCGTGGGCGCCCAGGGCGAGGTCGTGATCTGCGTCCCCGAGGCCGAGGCCATCCGCAGCCGCGCGCTCCTGGCCCGGACCCCCTCGCGCCCGCCGTTGTCCTGACCAATTTGGTCTCTTCCCTCGGCGTTCTTCCAGAGCGACTCGTACTCTTCTACCTTCGCGTGATCGGCTTCGTATGCGCGGTGGTCGGTCTCGGCCTGGTCGCCGCCGTCGCCGGCGCAGTGCTCATCCCTGGGTTTGCCGAATTCCGATGATGCCGAGGGCGCCGCGGCGGCGGCGCCGGAGACAGCAATGAGACAACCGAAGTACCCCGCTGGTCGGGACGAGGAGCGTGTTCGACGCGTTCTGGAACATTACGAGACGCAGTCGGACGAAGAGGCGCTCGCCGAAGACGAGGCCGCCTATGAGACGACGACCCACACCACGATGGATGTACCCGTCGAGCTTGTCCCAGCGGTGCGTGAGATGATCGCCAAGCGGCGGGGCGGCTGACGCGCCGCCGTCGGTCGGGTATGGCGGGAGGGGATCGTCGGGTGTTCGAGGGCTCGGACGTCATTCCGATGTTTCCGACGCTGGTCTGGAAGGTCCAGCTCAGAGCGGGCAGCACGAGGCGATCGGCGCGAAGGTTCTCGCGGCGATCGAGACGATGCGGCGAGGTGCGCCGCAACCGGCGTCGGGCCAGGGATGGCAGTCAGCGCCCACGCTGCACGAGCGCGAGGACTTTCGGGATCTCGTCGCCTGCGTGAATCGCGCGGTGAAGAGCGTTCTGGAATTCTTGCGAATCGGTCACGACGCCTTCGAGATCACCGGGTGCTGGGCCAATGTTCTCCCCAAGGGCGCCGCCCACCGCACGCACAGTCACCCCAACAATTTCTTGAGCGGCGCCTACTACGTGAGAACGCACCCCGGCGCCGACACGATCAACTTCCACGACCCGAGAAATCAGACGGGCATCATCAGGCCCCCGGTGGTGGAGCTCACGGCCGAGAATACCGATCAGGTCGTGGTGAACGTCAGGAATGGGACGCTTCTCCTGTTCCCGGCCTACCTGCAACACTCCGTCGACGCCAACATGAGCGAGCAGGAGCGGGTCAGCCTCAGCTTCAAACGTCCTGTTTTCCTCATCACCGAGCACCTCAGCAACCCCCTCTGATAAGCCGCGGCCCCCACGGCCGACAGCGCCCCGCCCCCGCCCGGGTCAGCGAGCGATCGCGCGCGTGAGCCCTTGCCCCATCAGCCCCCACCATGGCAGGGCGACGGCGAGGATCGCGACGTAGGCCGCGAGCGTCATCCAGAGCCCGAAGCGCACGATCTCGCCCGCGGAGACGTGGCCGCGCTCGTGGATCACCAGGGCCGAGGCGCTCTGGACCGGGTAGTAGAGCACGGCATCGCCGGTCATCATCACCACCAGCGCGCAGACGAGCGGGTTGAGCCCCGTCTGACGACCGACCGAGATCGCGATGGGCAGCGCGAGGGCCAGGAACCCCGAGATGTTCGGGATCGCCGCGCGCAGCAGCGTGGCGCCCAGCATGAGCAGCACGATCGAGGCGACGGGATGCCCGCCGAGGCCCGGCAGGCTGCCGACCAGCCCCCGCGCCAGCCACGCCGCCGCGCCGCTGTCGGCGAGGGCCTGGGCCAGCGAGATCGACGCGCCGATGATGAAGAAGTTCTGCCAGCCCACCCCGCGCTCGAGATCGCCCCAGACGAGCACGCCGAGGCCGGGGGTCAGCAGCGCGACGAGCGCGAGCAGGGCGGGCAGCGCGGGGTCGAGATGATGGAGCGCGTCGGTGAGCCAGAGCAGCGAGGCGCCCAGCACGATGCCGAGGGTCCGCCACTCCCGCGGGGTCAGCCGCGGCCGGCGCTCGAGGTCGACCCCGGGGAGCGTGCGGCGCAAGCCGCGCCGGTAGAGCGCCCACGTCAGCGCGCCGCCGAGGACGAGGAGCGCGTAGTAGGGCACGGCCATCAGCACGAGCCAGCCCGTCCACGACATCCCGCCGATGATGGCCGCGGCCATGACCGGGGTGATCCCGCCGGTGAGCAGCGCGGTGGAAGCCAGGCGATTGATCGAGGCGAGCGCGAGCATGACCGCCTTGACGATCGCCGCGCCCGGCGGCACCCGCGCCAGCGTGAACACCTCCTCGTAGATGTGCACGAGGATCCCCGAGCGCGTGGTCGCGGAGGGCAGGATGAACGTCAGCACCGGCATGGCGAGCACGAGCTGCACGTAGACGCCGAGGCTGCTGCCCCGCGCGTGATCGAGGATCCGCCGGGCCAGCCGCTCGGCCAGCCCGCTCCTGGCCACGGCCACACCCATCGCCAGCACGCCGACGAGGAAGTAGGGCACGGGACTGGCGAACCCGCCCAGCGCCGGCCGGAGCCCGCCGGTGGCGCCGCTGAGCGCCAGCAGCGCGACGCCGAGCAGCGAGGTGGCGCCGGAGTCGAGCGCGCGCGCGGTCCAGAGCAGGATGGTGATGAGCGTGACCACGAGCGCGCGCTGGCCGCGGACGGGCAGGCCCGCGAACACCGGGGGGAGCACCAGGCAGAGCCCGAGCGCCCCGAGGGCGAACAGCAGGAACGGCGCGCGTCTCACCGTCCCGCCAGCGGCGGCGGCCGGGGGCGTGTCAGGCCGCGGCAGCGACGATCGCCTCCAGCGCGCCGAGCACGGCCTCGAGCGCGCGCGCTTCCAGCGTCGAGCCGGCGTCGCCCCGCGTGTGGTAGGTGTCGAACGGGGGCGGCCGCCGCACGAGCGTCATCAGCGTGCTGCGCACAGGGCTCAGCACGAGCCGCCGGAGCGCGTCGGCGTGGCGCGCGGGCACGATGCTGAGCCCGTAGGCCGGGAGGCCCGCGGCGGCGAAGGCCCGGTGGTCGCTGCCGAAGACGGGGACGCGGCCGACCACGTGATAGGTCGCGTCGCGGCGCAGCCCGAGGCCGTCGAGGGCGCCGGTGACGCGATCCAGAAACGGCGTCGGCGCTGAGGCGTCCCAGAGCGCGAGTGTGTCGCCGATGCCGCAGAGCTCGAGACTGATCACGCCGGCGATGCCCGCCAGCGGCACGTCCTTCACGTAGGCGCGCGCGCCGAGATAGCCGACCTCCTCGCCGGCGGTGAACAGCAGCCGCACCCGGAGCCCGCGCGGGACGCGATCGCCGAGCCGCTCGAGCAGGGTCAACAAGATCGCCACGGCCGCGGCGTTGTCGTTGGCGCCCGGGCTGCCGGGCACGGCGTCGTGGTGGGCGATCAGCACGAGCACGCGGTCGCCAGCCCCGACGTCCACCGAGAAGTTGCGCCCGGTGCCCTCGAAGGACGTGAACGCATGCGTGGCGTACGGCACCCCGCGGGCCTCGAGCCAGCGCGCCACCGCCGTTTCCCGCTCGGGATTCGTGCGCCCTTCCAGCAGCGCGCAGCGGGCCAGCAGCGAGTCCGCCTCGCGCAGCACCGCTTCCAGCGGCGCCGCCGGCCCCGGGACCGGGTGCCGTGCGTTCATGACCCGCGCGACGCCCCGGTTGATCCGCCCGCGCACGAAATACAGCAGGTCCCTGCGGCGCTTCTCGTTCACCTCATCACCTCGCGCATCATACCCACCGCTTCGCGCGCCGGCTTTGCCGGCGCAACCCTGCCCGCTGGCCGCCAAGTGATCCCGGTGGGGGGAATCGGGGGGAGCGGCGCTCGCTCCCCCCGATGTCCAACCAGACGGCGGCTCGGAGGGGGCCGTCGAGGTCCCCTTCGAATGCTACAGACCGAGCAGCCGCACGGCGTTCTCGGTCGCCCGGGCGGCGAAGCGCTCGAGGGGCTCGCCGCGCAGCGCGGCCACGCACGCCGCGGTGATGGCGATCAGCGCCGGCTCGTTGCGGCGCCCCCGATGCCCCTCGGGCGGCAGGTACGGACAGTCGGTCTCGACGACGAGGCGGTCGGCCGGCGTGAAGCGCGCCACCTCGGGCAAGGCCCGCGCGTTCTTGTAGGTCACCGGCCCGGCGAGCGAGAGATGCAGACCGAGGTCGAGGCAGCGCCGCGCGGCGTCCACGTCGCCGGAGAAGCAGTGCATGATCCCGCCGACGTCCTGCACGCGCTCCTCGGCGAGGATCGCCAGCACCTCGTCGTGCGCGTCGCGGCAGTGGACGACCACGGGCTTGCCGGCGCCGCGTGCGACGCCGAGCAGGCGGCGGAACACGCGCGCTTGCGCGTCGCGCGGCGACAGGTCCCGGAAGAAGTCGAGCCCGATCTCGCCGATCGCCACCACGCTCTCCACCGACGCCAGACGCTCGATCTCGGTCAGGTCCTCCTCGTCGGCCTCCGCGGCGTCGTGGGGATGCACGCCGGCCGTCGCCCACACGTCGGGCTCGCGAACGGCGAGGCCGATCGCCTGCCGCGAGGTCTCGACGTTGGTGCCGACGCTGACCATGCGGCGCACGCCCGCCTTCCGCGCGCGCTCGAGCACAGCGTCGAGATCGTCGGCGAAGTCGGGGAAGTGCAGGTGGGCGTGGGTGTCGAAGAGGTCGGGCGCGCTCACCGGAGGATCTCCTCGAGCACGCGGCCCTCGACCGGCGGCGGCGAGAGCGAGAGGAGCCGCGCGGCGGTGGGCGCGACGTCGAGCAGGCGCACGCGGTCGAGCAGGACGCCGGATCGCACCCCGCGGCCCGCGGCGATGAAGCCCGTGGCCATCAGCGGCCGCGAGGGCAGATAGCCGTGCGTGCCGCCCCGGGCCGCGTGCTCGACCGTCCGGCCGCAGGCGCCGCCCAGGGCGTACCCCGGCGCCGCCTCGACGGCGAGCGCAGCGCCGGGCATGGCGCCGAGCTCGTCGAGCTGGGCGCGGCTCACCAGCCGGTAGCGGTCGCCGGCCTCGCCGCGCAGCGCCTGCTCGGTGCGCGCCCGCAGCGTGGCGTCGGCCGGATCGCGCAGGAAGATCGCCGCGGCGCCGCCGCTGGCGTGGGCGGCCGCGCGCCAGGTCGGGTCCCGCGAAGGACAGCCGCCGAGGCCGGCTCGCGCGAGGATCGCGTTCAGCTCCACCGTCCTCGTGATCGTCTCGAAGCCGTGATCGCCGGCCACGATCACGGTCGTGCGCTCGCCGAGCCCCGCCTCCGTCACCGCGCCGAGAATGGCCGCGACGTGGCCGTCGACGCGGCGCAGGGCGGCCGGCACGTCCACGCCGTCACGACCCTGGCGGTGCTGGGTCAGGTCCATCTGCACGAGGTGGACGAGCAACAGATTCGGCCGCGCCTGGCGGATCATGGCCACCGCGGTGTCGGTCAGGAACCGGTCCCAGGCCTCGACGTCCTTGAACATGCCCGCCGCGGGCTGGACCCCGAGGCGGTCGAACAGCCCGGGCGTGGAGGCGGCGCGGAGATCCTCGAGCGGCTCCTTGCGCGCCCAGTAGTCGCGCTCGGCGAGCAGCAGATCGATCGACGCGCCAACGGTCACCGGCCACGAGACGCTGGCCGTCGTGAGCCCGGCCTCGCGCGCCCAGTGCCAGAGGGTCGTCGCCTTGAGGTCGGAGGCTTGCTCGTACCAGCGGTCGCGCCCGCGCTCGGGATCGAAGGTCATGTTGTAGAGGATCCCGTGACGGTGGGGGCGCACGCCGGTGACGATGGTGGTGTGGTTGGGGTACGTCACGGTCGGAAAGACGCCTTCCGCCGCTCGCGCCGCGCTGCCGCCGGCCACCAGCGCGCGCAGCGCGGGCGCCTCGAACATCCCGTCGAGGTAGAACTCGGGGCGGAGGGCGTCGACGGAGATCAGCACGACGTGACGCTGGGACGGCGGCGGCGCCGGCTTCACGGCGGCGCAGGCGTACAGGACGGCCACGATGGCGAGGAGGAGGGCGGCGCGCCGGGCGCTCATGCCGTCACCGCGAAGCACAGCCGGCCGATGAGCTGGCCCGACGACGTCATGACGTCCACGCACCAGTCGCCCACCGGATCGGCGGGAAACGACGTCTTGCGGGAGTACGTCCGGAAGCCCTCCCGGCGGCCGCCGAGCACGGGCGAGAGCCGGACGGTCTGCATGACCTGGCCGTTGCGGCGCCACACGTGCTCGATCGGCTGGCGGAGCCCCGCCGGCGCGTACACCGCGGTGAACGCGACCAGCCCGTTGCGGACCTCCGCCGCCCTCAGCGTCCGGCCGAGCGGATCGATGGGCTCGGAGCCCGCCACGCCGCGGGCGAGGGTCGCGCGGGCCATCGTCAGCGGCGCCGGCGGGATCACCCCGGGCGCCAGGGCGACCAGCACCGCCGCGACCAGCCCGGCCGTCGCCGTCGCCTCCAGCGCGCCCCGCCACGGCAGTTGCCGCGTGTGGCGCACCGCGGGAGCCAGCGCCAGCATGGCCACGAACGCGCTGGCGACGAGCGAGGGATACGGCGGCACCCCGACGAGCGGCAGCGCGACGTTCAGGGCGGCGAAGATCGACACCAGGAAGAACGCGTAGCGGAGCCAGCGGCGCGGATGGACGATCAGCCGGTACCAGGGGTCGAACGTCACGAGCAGCGCGAGGGCGACGAGTACGAGCAGGAACACGACGTTACCCGAGCCCAGCGTCGTCGCCGCGTAGTACGGCGGCAGCAGGAACAGCAAGATCCCGTGGTAGAGAGACTGGATCGTGTAGTCCGCGGCGGTGAGGACGAAGCGATGGCCGCGCGCTTCCAGCGCCTCACGCAGCTGGGCGACGAGGGCGACCAGCAGCCAGAGCAGCAGCAGGTAGCCGACGATCCACCCGACGTTCGGCAGGCCCCGGCGGAAGACGAAGAGCGTGACAAGGCCGCCGACCAGGGACGCCAGCGAGACGCCCCACCGGCGGGCCCAGACGAGCGCCCGGCTCACCTCGGCGCGAGCGCTTCGGCGATGCGCCGGGCCACCTCGTCGCGGCCGAGGGCGCCCAGACACTCGGCGAAGTCGGGCGCGACGCGCCGCCCCGCGGCGTGGACCCCGACCAGCCCCAGCGCGCTCCGCCTCACGCGCGGCTCGAGCGCGCAGATGTCGCGCAGCACGCGGGCGATGGACGCATCGCGCGCCGCGACCTGGAGGATCAGGCCGACCAGCGCGTCGTCGGTCTGGATCAGCATGGCTCTACTCTACCTTCGCCCCGGGGGGCAAGTCCCGGTCGAGCGTGATCACCGCGAGCCGCCCCTCCGCGGAGCCGGCCAGCAGCATGCCCTGCGACTGGACGCCCATGAGCGTGACGGGCTGGAGGTTGGTCACCACCACGATCTTCTTGCCCACGAGATCGGCCGGCGCGTAGTGCTCGGCGATCCCCGCCGCCACCGTGCGCGTCTCGGCGCCCAGCGAGAGCGTGAGCTTCAGGAGCTTCTTCGACTTGGGCACCGCCTCCGCGGCCACCACCTCGGCCACGCGGAGCTCGACCCGGCCGAAGTCGTCGATGGAGATCAGGCCCGTGCCCGGGCGGTCGTCGGCGGAGCGCGCGCTCGCCCGCGCGCCCGGCTTCTTGTCCTCGACGCGCGGGAACAAGCCGGAGAGCTTGGATGCGGTCAGGCGGACAGGCTTCGTCCCGCCCCCGAAGGCGGCGTCGGCAAGTCGGAGATCGCCGCTCTCGCCCAACGCTTCGCGCATCTTCATCGCGGCACGCGGAAGGAAGGGGCTGAGCACGATACTCAGACATCGTAGCGACTCGCCAAGAACCGAGAGCACGACCTCGAGACGCTCCCGGCTTCCTGTATCGCCGCTCTTTGCCAGAGCCCAGGGCGCCGACGCGTCAACGTAACGATTGACCTTCGCGATGAATTCCCAGATCGCCGCGAGGGCTGCATGGAAGGCGAACTTCTCCATCGCGCCCTCCACGCTCTCGACGGTCGTCGCAAACGACGCCTTCAGCCCGAGTTCGGCGTCACCAAGATCCACGAGCGGCCGAGCGACACCACCGCCATGAGTTGCCATCAGCGTGGTCGCGCGCGAGACGAGGTTACCGAGGTCATTGGCGAGGTCGGCGTTGAGCCGGCCGACGAAGGCCTCCTCGGAGAAGTCGGCGTCGAGCCCGAAGACCATCTCGCGCATCAGGAAGTAGCGGAAGGCGTCGTTTCCGTAGGTGTCGCTCAGGGCGAGGGCCTCGACCACGTTGCCGACGGACTTCGACATCTTGCCGCCGCCGATGCGCCAGAAGCCGTGGACCTCGAGGTGGGTGTAGATCGGCAGGTCCGCCGCCTTGAGCATGCAGGGCCAGTACACGCCGTGGGCCTTGAGGATGTCCTTGCCGATCAGGTGCTGCACGACGGGCCAGAACGTGAGGTGCTTCTCACCGTCGAGCGGCCCCAGCGCCGAGACGTAGTTGATGAGCGCGTCGAACCAGACGTACGTCACGAACCGGTCGTCGAAGGGCAGCGGGATGCCCCATTGCAGGCGCGTGCGCGGCCGGCTGATCGAGAGGTCCTGCAACGGCTCGCGCAGGAAGCCGAGGATCTCGTTGCGGTAGCGCTCGGGACGGATCAGGTCCGGCCGGTCCTGGATGTACCGGATCAGCCAGTCCTGGTACCTCGACATCTTGAAGAAGTAGTTCTCCTCCTCGATGTGGGTGAGCGGGGTCTCGTGGTCGGGGCACGTGCCGCCGGTGTCCTTGAGCTCCGTCTCCGTGTAGTACCGCTCGCAGCCGAAGCAGTACTGTCCCCCGTACTTGCCGAAGTAGATCTCGCCCTTGTCCCACAGCGTTTGCAAGATGCGTCGGACGATCGTCTGGTGCCGCTCCTCGGTCGTCCGGATGAAGTCGTCGTTGCTGATGCCGAGGCGCCGCCACGCCTCCCGGAACGCGGCCGAGTTCTGGTCGGCCATGGCCTGCGGCGTCACGCCGGCCTTGGCCGCCGCCTGCGCGATCTTGTCGCCGTGCTCGTCGGTGCCGGTGAGGAAGAACACGCGGTCGCCGCGCAGGCGGCGATATCGCGCCATGGCGTCCGCCACGATGGTGGTGTACGCGTGCCCGAGGTGCGGGGGCCCGTTCGGGTAGTAGATCGGGGTGGTCAGGTAGACGACGTCGCTCACGACTGCTCGAGCTGGGCCTGGATGTGCGGCCGGCCCTCCCACGTGAGGTCGTCGAGCGACACCTCGGCCTCGGTCCCGTCGGGGAAGCCGACCACGACGGTCTGCTTGAGGATGCGGATGGACCGCACCTTGCCGGCCATGCACCCGCCGCCGCCGCAGGAGGCCTGGCAGGGCGTGTTCACGCGGGGCAGCCGCGCGCGCAGCTCCTCGTACGTCGAGAACTCGTAGAGCAGGCAGCACTTGAGCCGGCCGCAGTTGCCGAGCAGCCGGCTGTCGGTGAGCGGCATGTCCTGGGCCTTGGCCATCTTCACCGAGATGGGGTCGAACTTCCTCAGGTGCGACGAGCAGCAGAGCTGGCGCCCGCACGGCCCGATGCCGTCCATGACCTTGGTCGTGTCGCGCGCGCCGATCTGCCGCATCTCGATGCGGGAGCGGAACTCGCGCGCGAGCGCGCCCACGAGCAGGCGGAAGTCCACCCGGTCCTCCGCGCTGAACGAGACCAGCACGCGGCGGGCGTGGGGATGCATCTCGACGTCGATCACCTTCAAGGCGAGGCCGTGCTCGCGCGCCATGCGGCGGCAGGTCTCGACCGCGGCCTTCTCGCGCTCGCGTCTCGCGCGGTGCTCGCGGGCCTCGGCCTCGGTGGCCGGGCACACGACGGCGGGAAACGCGCGGTCGCGCTTGAAGTCCGGCAGCGGACGCCGCGGGCGGCGCACCTCGCCGATCAGGATGGGGCTGGCGCCCGCCCCCGGCCGGGACTCGACCACCACGAAGTCTCCCACGTGCAGGGCCAGGTCGCCGGCGACCCTGTAGTCCTCGGCGGGGCTGCCCTCGCGCAGGCGGATGCCGATCAGGAACTCCTCGGGTACGGCGGCTTCGGGATCGTCGATGGTCACGGGGACCTCATGCCGCTCTCAGCGCGAGGCGGCTCAGGATGATCTCGAGGGTCAGCCGGGGGCTGACGTTCACCAGCAGGCCTTCGCGCGCGCGCCGGCAGGTCTCGATGACGCCGAGGATCGCCTCGGCGCTCCACGCCTCCGCCTCCCGCGCCAGGTCGCCGGCGCGCTCGGGGTCGCCGAGCAGCGCGGCGGGGCCGCCGCTGCGCGCGACGAGGAGGTCGCGGCCGTAGAGCCAGTAGGCGTCGACCAGCCGCTCGGCGCGCTCGCGGTCGCGATCCACCGCGCCCGTGCGGCGGAACATCGTCTCCACGCCCTTGGCCCGCACCTCGGCCAGGAGGTCGAGCGCCTCCGCGCGATCGGCGGCGCGCCGGGGATCCTCGCGCGCGGGGAACCGCACGATGTGGCAGCGCGAGAGCACCGTCGCGGGCAGCGCGCGGGCGCGCGGCAGGATGAGGATCATCACCGTCCGCGCCGGCGGCTCCTCCAGGGTCTTCAGGAAGGCCTGCGGCGCGTCGCCCGTCATGCGCTCGGCGTCCTCGAGGACGAACACATTGTGGCGCGCCATCGCCGGGCGCAGGGAGGCCTGGCGCTCGAGCTCGCGGATCGCGCCGATGCGCAGCGCACGCGCCCCCTTGGGATTCGACTCCGGCGGGGTGGGCTCGATCACATGCAGGTCCGGGTGCTGCCGCCCGGCGGCCATCGCGCAGCCCCGGCACTGGCCGCAGGCGTCGGGGGCCGCCGGGCCCGCGCGCTCGCAGAGGAGGGCCCGCGCGAGGGCCAGCGCCGTCGTGGTGCGCCCGCTCCCCGCCGGGCCGATGAAGGCGTAGGCGTGCGCGAGCCGGTCGGCCGCGAGGGCGCGCCGCAACTGGTCCATCGGCTCACGCGGCATGGAGGTGCTCCCCGACGAGGCGCTGGACCTCGGCGGCGACGGCCGCAGGGTCACGGCCGGCCCGGACCAGGCGTATCCTCTTGGGCTCCGCCCGCTGGATCTCGAGGTACCCGCGCCGCACGCGGCCGTGGAAGGCGAGCGCCTGGCGCTCGAAGTGATCCAGCCGGCGCCGCCCGATGCGGCGGAAGCCCTCGCCCGGCGCGAGGTCGAACAGCAGCGTGAGATCGGGCTGGATGCCGCCGGTGGCGCGCAGGTTCAGCTCGCGGATGAGATCGCGGTCGATCCCGTGGCCGTAGCCCTGATACGCGAGCGTGGCGTCGGTGTAGCGGTCGCAGAGCACGATCCGGCCCGCGACGAGCCATGGGCGGATCCGCTCGGCGACGTGCTGGTGGCGCGCGGCCAGGAAGAGGAAGACCTCGGTGAGCGGCCGGGGCTTGCGCTCGAAGAGCCGGCGCACGCCCGCCCCGAGCGGCGTGCCGTCCGGCTCGCTCGTCCGCTCCACCCGGTAGCCCTGCCCGCGCAGCCAGCGCCCGAGCCGCGTCATCTGGGTCGTCTTGCCCGACCCCTCGACGCCCTCGAACGTGATCAGCACTCCCCGCACGCCCGCCCTCCGTGACGCGTCTCGTCACTGTAGCATGGCGTCCGGGGTCGACCAACGCGGCGGGCGGGAATAAGATGAAGTGCGGCTCACGTCTCCCGGGTAGAGGTTGACGCCATGAAACGAGTGATCGCCCTCCTGCTCGCGACCCTCTCCCTCGCAGCGCTCCCGGCGGTCGCACGGGCCGACTGGGCCACCCAGCCACGGGTCAGCGTGTTCCCTCAGCCCGTTGATCCGTGGGCGTCGTGGGGTCGTCCCGTACCCCACCACGGCTTCGCCCATCACGATGGGCGCTTCGTGCCGGTGCCCGGCCGGGCATTCCCGGGCGTCTTCGTCTCGCCGTTCTACCAGCCCGTGTGGATCCCGCCGCAGTGGGTCTGGACCGGCTGGCAGTGGGCGCTGGTCCCGGGCCACTGGAGCTGGTAGCCGCTCGCGTCTGAACGGGCGGCGCTCAGCTCTCCAGCCCGATGCGCTCGACGTTCCGGATCCGGCCGGCGTCGAGCGCGCCGATCGACACGCTGTCGATTACGCCGGAGATCTCCAGCCCCTTCGCGTTGAGCTCGTCGCAGAGCGCCTTCACCCGCGGCGCATCGGGCATGGCCGCCACGGTGATGTGCGGCACGTACGGCAGGTCCCGCCTCAAGCAGGGCGCGAGCGGACCCGTGTAGAGCCGGTCGTGGAGTCTCGCGATCGCGGCGCGGCCCTCGTCCGGCACGAGGAAGGCATGGTAGTCGCCACGATCGCTTGGGTGGATCAGCGCGCGGCGGCACGTGAACGGGATCGCGCGCTCACCGCCGACGACGGCGCGCACGTGGGCGCGGTACGCGGCCTCCTCGACGCCGTCGATGCCGAACACGAGCGTGAAATGACACTCGACGACGTCGCGAAACCGGACATCCCACATCCCCCGCAGCTCCCGCACGAACCGCGCCGAGGCCTCGGACATCGCGGGATACGCCAGCGTGTACAGCATCAGTCTCCGATCCGCGACGTGAGGCCCGAGTGCTGTCGACACCCGACCACGCGGGCCGGCACGCCGGGTGCGCGTGACAGGGGTCGACGGGACCCGTACCCCTCCAACGAGCAATGGCCGCCCCGCCGGTGGGATGGAGCCCAGCCGCCACCGAGCAGCGAACGCGTGCGGCGTGGTCCCCGCGACCCCTGCCACGCGCACCCGGCGGCCCGGCACGCGGGTGATCGCACGCCCGACCTCGCGGCTACAGTCGATGCGCCGGGAAGATCACGCGGCGGATGGCGTCGACCTGGCGCTCGGCGTACTCGCGGGCGCGGCCGCGGCGGTCCGGATCCATCTCGTGGGGCGGATCCCAGAGCGACGAGCAGCGGAAGCGGTACCCGCGCGCCATCTCGTGGAAGGCCGCCGGCAGCTCCGCCGGCAGCTCCACGCCGTTCATCAGCGCCCAGGCCAGCGTCCAGGCCCGCGCGACGTTCTCGAGGTCGTAGCCACCCCCGCCGAGCGCCACCAGGCGCGGGGCCATCTCCGCGATCCGCGTCACCGCGCAGCCGAAGCCCTGGATGTCGAGGGCCAGGTGCGTGAGGGGGTCGGTGCGGTGCGAGTCGATGCCGAGCTGCGCGACGATCACGTCGGGGGCGAAGGCGCGGGCGAGCGGCGGCACCACCGCCTCGAACGCCGGCAGGTAGACCGTCGAGTCCGTCAGCATGTCCAGCGGCACGTTCACCGAGTAGCCGGCGCCCTCCCCCTCGCCGACCTCCTCGACGAAGCCCGTGCCCGGGAACAGGCGGTCACCGCGCTCGTGCAGGGAGATCGTCAGCACGTTCGGGTCGCGATAGAAGGCCCACTGCACGCCGTCGCCGTGGTGGGCGTCGATGTCGACGTAGAGCACGCGCAGCCCGGCCGCGCGCAGGTGGAGGATGGCAAGCACCGCGTCGTTGACGTAGCAGAAGCCCGACGCGCGGTCGCGCATGGCGTGGTGCAGGCCGCCCGCGAAGTGGAACGCGCGGGTGACCTCGCCCGAGGCCACCAGCCGGGCCGCGCACAGCGAGCCGCCCGCGGCCAGGCGCGCGGCCTCCCACAGCCCCGCGAACGTTGGATTGTCGCCCGGGCCGAGCCCGTAGCGCGCCGCGGCGGCGGCGGGCGCGGTGCCGCAATCCGCCGCTTTCAAGATCTCGAGGTACTCGCGCACATGAAACTTGAGCAGCGCGGACTCCTCGGCCGGCTCCGGCGCGACGAGCCGCGCCTGGGGCAGCGTGGTCAGGCCGTAGGCCTGCATGAGCCGCCACGTCAGGGTGAGACGCTCCATGCGGAGCGGATGCTCCGGTCCGTAGTCGAAGCGGGCCCACTCCTCGGAATGGATGAGCGCGGTCTTCATCGCCGCCGCCACGGGCCCGACTTGCCGCCGGTCTTCTCGAGCAGGCGCACGTCGCGGATGGTGACGCCCTTCTCCACGGCCTTCACCATGTCGTAGACGGTGAGCGCGGCCACGCTGGCCGCCGTCAGCGCTTCCATCTCGACGCCGGTCTTGTCCACCGTGCGCACCCTGGTCTCGATCGTGACCTCGCCGCGCCGCTCGTCCAGGCGGAAGTCGACGTCGACGCCGGTCAGGCGCAGAGGATGGCAGAGCGGGATGAGATCGTGGGTGCGCTTGGCGGCGAGGATCCCCGCGATGCGGGCGGAGCCGAGCACGTCGCCCTTGGGCGCGTCACCGCGCCGGATGATGCGGACGGTCGCGGGCGCCATGCGGAGGGTGGCGCGCGCGATGGCCTGGCGCGCGGTCTCGGGCTTGGCGGACACGTCGACCATGCGCGCCGCGCCGCGAGGAGTGAGGTGGGTCAGACCGCGGAACGGCGACCGGGCGGCGTTCCGCGGCATCGCGGGTCAGGGCGGGCCCGGCGTCAGGCCGTGACCCGTGCCTGGGTCCGGATGATCGTTTCCATCCGGTCCTTCGTCATCAGCTTGAGCTTCTTGAGCTCGGTGATGCGCCACTGTTGCTCCGCCGAGAGCGAGGGGGTCTGCTTGAGCGTCTCGAGCTCACGGTCGTGAGCCTGGTGCTCGCCGCGCAGACGCCGGAACTCCTCGTTCTCGGCCATGAGTCGTTCGATGAGGCTCTCCTGGGTCATGCCTGGCCTCCGGGGAGCGATCAGGTCTGTAAAACAAACAAGGCCAGCGCCATGGGTGGTCGCTGGCCTCGTGGATCGCCCCGATGCGACGTTCAATACCGACCCCCGTCCCCGAGCTCCTGGTTGCGGGTGCCTTCCTTATAGCCCCGCGCCCGGCCGGGTGTCAAGCAATGCCCCCGCGCGCGGGATGAGGTGAGCGGCGCTCGCCTTGAAGACCGCCACCACCGCGGCGCCCTCCCCGAGCCCGAGCTCTTCCACCGAGCGCGGGGTCACCGCCGCCACCAGCGGGAAGCCGCAGTCGATCACGAGGTGCAGGTGCTGGGTCGACCGGCGCACGCGCCGGACCACACCGGGGAGGCGGTTGCGCGCGCTGGACGCGGCGAGCGTGCCGTCCGCCGGCACCAGGGTGACGTCCTCGGGGCGCACGCAGATGCGCACCTGCTCGTGCAGGCGGGCGCGCCCCGCGACCTCGAGCTTGCAGCCCGCCACGTCCACCACGCTGATGCCCTCCTCGACGCCGACGACCTCGCCGCTCACGATCGTCTCCACGCCCACGAAGCGCGCGACGTCCTCGGCCACGGGCGCCTGGAACACGGCCGTGGTCGGGCCGACCTGGCGCAGCATGCCGGCGATCAGGACCGCCACGCGATCGGCGAGGGCCTGCGCCTCGCCGCGATCGTGGGTGACGAGGATGGTGGCCACGCGCTCGTCGCGCAGGATCGCGCCCAGGTCACCGAGCAGGGCGGCCCGCGTCGGCTCGTCCAGCGACGAGAACGGCTCGTCGAGCAGCAGCACCTCGGGCTCGAGCACGAGCGCGCGGGCGAGGGCCACGCGCTGGGCCTCGCCGCCCGAGAGCGTGCGCGCTTGCCGGTCGGCCAGCGGCGCGACGTTGAAGCGCTCCAGCCAGCGCGCCGTGCGCCGCTCGATCTCGGCGCCATCGACGCCGCGGAAGCGCAGGCCGAGGGCCACGTTGGCGGCGACGGTCATGTCCGCGAGCAGCGGCTGCTGGAAGACCATCGTCATCCGCCGGCGCTCGGCGAGCGCGCCGGCCGGGGACACGGCCCGGCCGTGGAAGAGGACCTCGCCGGCGGCCGGCGCCTCCAGCAGCCCCATCACGCGCAGGAGCGTCGACTTGCCGCTGCCGTTCGGCCCGATGATCGCCAGCACCTCGCGCGCGCGCGCCTCCAGCGCGTCGACGACGAGCGCGTCACGCCCGCCGTAGACCACGCGCACCTGGCGCAGCGCGAGCAGCGGCGGGACGCTCATGCCGGCAACACGTGGATGGAGCCACGGTGCACGGAGAGCTGCCAGTGCCGGTCGCGCTCGATCTCGAGGATCTCGTAGACGAGCCGCGGCACCTCGACCTCGAGGTCGAAGTCGCCCTGGGCGGGCGGCCCGGGCGCGTCGAGACGCAGGCGCAGGGTCCAGACCGTGCCGAAGTCCGCCTCGGCGACGACGCGGCCGGCCATGAGGTTCATGTGGTGCGCGGCGTCCGGGGCGCCGCGGTCCTTGCGGATGAGGCGGACGTACTCCGGGCGGATGAAGAACGCGATCGGGCTCTCGGGCGGCGGCAGGTACGAGCGCGTCGGCGAGTTCACGGCCTCGAGCAGGAGCCCGCGCCAGCGGATCTGGATGCGATCGGCCGTGGCCTTCACCACCGTGCCGGACAGTACGTTGCGGATCCCCATGATGCGCGCGACCACCTCGGAGGCCGGCTGCCAGAGCAGCTCCGAGCGGGGCGCCGACTGGATCACGCGCCCGTGCTCGTAGACCACGATGCGGTCGCCGAGACGGTAGGCCTCGGCGAAATCGTGGGTGACGAGCACCGCGGGGATTCCCCACTCGGCCAGGATCCCGCGTAGTTCCTCGCGGAGAGCCGCGCGCGTGGGGGCGTCGAGGGCGGAGAGGGGCTCGTCGAGGAGCAGGAACGCGGGGTCGATGGCGAGCGCGCGGCCGAGGGCGACGCGCTGGCGCTGGCCGCCGGAGATCTCCGCGGGCTTGCGGCGGGCGAGCGCGCCGAGCCCCAGCCGCTCGAGCACCTCCCCCACCCGGCGGCGCGCATCCACCGCCGGTCGACCGCGCAGGCCGAACCCGACGTTGGCCTCGACGCTCAGGTGGGGAAACAGCGCGTACCCCTGGAACACGTAGCCGATGCGCCGCTGCTGGGGCGACAGGTCGACCCCGGCCTCGGCATCGAAGAAGATGCGCTCGCCGACGACGATGCGGCCGTCGTCCGGCCGGAGGAGGCCGGCCAGGCACTGCAGGGTCAGGGTCTTGCCCGCTCCCGAGGGCCCGAAGAGCACGGCGATGCCGTCGCCCGCGGTCCACGCGACGTCGAGGGTGAAGGCCGGCAGATACTTGACGAGCCGGACCGAGAGATGCTCGCTCACGCCGCTCTCGCCCCGAGCCGGCCGGCCACCACGAGCACCGCGCCAGACAGCGCGGTCAGCGCCGCGATCAGGGCCAGCACCTCACCCGACTCGCCCGTCTGCACCGCCGTGTAGATCGCCAGCGGCACGGTCTGGGTCCGGCCGGGGATGTTGCCGGCGAGCATCAGCGTCGCGCCGAACTCGCCGAGGGCGCGCGCGAAGGCGAGGACCAGGCCCGCGAGGATGCCGTTGCGGGCGAGCGGCAGCGTGACCTCGAGCGCGGTGCGCCACTCCGGACGCCCGAGGGTGTACGCGGCCTTCTCGAGATCGCGGTCCACGGACTGGATGGCGGCGTGGGCGGTCCTGACGAGGAGCGGCAGCGCCATGATGGTGGCGGCCACCACGGCTGCGTACCAGGTGAACGCGATCGTCCAGCCCGTCGCGGCGTACAGGGGCGCGCCGAGCCAGCCCCGGCGGCCGAGCAGCACGATGAGGTAGTAGCCCGTCACCGTCGGCGGCAGCACGAGGGGCAGGGTGACGAGCAGGTCCACCAGCGCCCGGCCGGGAAACCGGCGCCGGGCCAGCAGGTAGGCGAGCGGGACGCCGATGATCGCGTTGAGCGCGGTCGCCAGCAGGGCAACGCGCAGCGACAGCCCGAGCGCGCTCAGCGCCTCCGCGCTCACCGTGCTCCGGCGGGCGCGGCGAGGAATCCGAAGCGCGCCAGCGCCGCCCGCCCCCCGGGGCTGGCCAGCGCGGCCACGAAGGCGAGCGCGAGGTCACGCTGCCGCGACGCCGTCACCACGGCCGCCGGATACACCACCGGCCGGTACGTGTCTTCGGGCAGCCGGAAGGCCTCGCGCACGCGGCCCGGCCGGGTGGCGACGTCCGTCGCGTAGACGATGCCGGCGTCGACCTCGCCGCGCGCGACGTACTCGAGCGCCTGGCGGACGTTCTCGGCGAAGACCAGGCGCGGCTGGAGCGCCGGCCAGAGCCCGAGCACCTTCAGGCTTTCCTCGGCGTACTGGCCCGCCGGCACGGTCTTCGGGTTGCCGATCACGAGCCGGCCGACGCGCCGCCCCGCGAGATCGTCGGGCCGGGCGAGATCGATCGTGGCGTCGGCGGCCTTGACCACCACCAGCACGTTGCGGGCGATCGCCCGGCGCGTGCCGGCGAGGACGAGGCCGGCGCGCTCGAGCTCGTCCATCTGGCGCTGCGCGGCGGAGACGAACACGTCCACGGGCGCGCCGGCCTCGATCTGCTTCTGCAGCTCGCCCGAGGCGCCGAGGTTGTAGCGCAGGGACACGCCGGGCCGCGCGGCTGCGAAGCCGCGCCCGATCTCCTCGACGGCGTCCTTCATGCTGACGGCGACCGAGAGGGTGAGGTCGCCGGCGGCGGCCTGGGTCGCGAGGACGAGGGCGGCGGCCACGGCGAGGGCGAGCAGCGACGGCGGACGCATGGCGATACTATGCCATGGGGGGCTCCGGGCGCCCCCAATGCCCCCTCACTCCGGCGGGAGGAGAGCGCCACACGCGCCGAGGCGCTCGAATGGGAGTGGAGCGGTGATCTCGAGTCCGAGGTCTGGCACGCGCTCGTGACGTGGAGGCTCGACGACGTGGTGGCGATCCACCAACGACACGGGCTCGTTCCAAGTGCAAGTCGTCGCGCTGGGACAAGCCCAGGCGGGACGGTTAGTAGCGCGCCGCCGGCTCAGGGCCGGAAGGCGTCTAGGAAGAATCTGCCGGGTAGCGGCAGACGGTGCCGACTAGACGACCGCAGTACCCGCAGGCTCAACGAAAACCTGCTCGTTGAGCCGGGAGCCCGGCCTGGCAGTCTCCGGTGGGGTCCAAGTAATACCGGGCAGTTGGTCTTTCTGGATTGCCATCGCCGTGTCGTGGTTGATCAATTCGTCGTGGCACTTGTCGCAGATGAACCCGGGCACGTTGTAGATCGCCTCGAATCCGTTGTCGAGTTCGACCCGGATCGTCGCCCGCCCCGGCCGAAGCGTCCCACCGCACCGATGTTCTTGCTGGGTCGTCATTTCCGCCTCACTCTGTGGTTATACCATTGACGAGCATCAGGCTCGTATACGGTCACCACTTCAATCGGCACGTCCGGCGAGTCGCCGTAGCCTACCACGACATGCAACGGCCGAGCCAGATCCGCCCACCCGAGTACGAGGCAGGCGGGGCCCCTGTCGTCGGCGGCGTAGTCGTCGATGATCTCGGGCGTGTCACGGCATATCGCCTCAACCAAGTCCGCGGCCACGAGGCCGCGCTTCAGCATCTTCGCGAAACCGGTGTTCCTGAACAAATAGGTCTGCTGACAGAATGCCCTCCGGATGGCGTCGAGGTCGGCCACAGCCACGCGCGCAGGACGCTCACCAATCCTCGGAGGACAACCCCAGTTGGTTGTAGACCTGTCGCGGGATGTTTATCGGTACGCCTGTGCCGTCTTCGTAGGCTTTGAGTTGACGCCTCAGGATCATGGCCATAACCTTTAAGTGTTCAAGGCTCATGCGCAGCCTGACCAAGTCTTGCACAGGAACCGCCTGCCCGGGATTGGGGTGCGGATCACTCAGTCCACATGTCATGGCCGCACCCCAAGGGGAGACACCTACGCGAAACTGGTCAATGTAAAACTCCGGAATGTCGGCCATGGGCACAGATCCTTTCTCGATCTTCGATGGGCTCTGGCGAGCCGCACTATGCACTGCCCCCGGGTTCTGGGCAAGGCGGCGACTTTCTGGGCAGGTGGGCGTTGTTGCCCCCCCCGGGGCTCTGGACGTCCTCTCACGGCGAGCGGCGCTGCTGGATCACCGTCAGCGCCCAGTTGACGAGGAACACCAGGGCCAGCAGCAGGAGCGAGAGCGCGATGGCGATCTCGAAGTTGCCGCGGCCCGTCTCCAGCACCATGGCCGTGGTGAGGGTGCGGGTCTGACCCTTGATGTTGCCGCCCACCATGAGGGAGGCGCCGATCTCCGAGATCACCCCGCCGAAGCCCGCCATCACCGCGGCCAGCATGGGCAGCCGCGCCTCGCGCAGCACGACCTGCACCATCTGCACGTGCGAGGCGCCGAGGGCGTAGAGCTGCAGCCGGAAGGCGGCAGGCACGTTCTGCACGGCGGCCAGCGTGATGCCCGTGACGATCGGCGAAGCGATCACCGCCTGGGCGATCACGATCGCGGCGGGGGTGTAGAGCAGCTCGAGGCCGCCGAAGAGCCCGCTGCGCCAGAGCAGGATGGACACGAAGAGCCCGACCACCACCGGCGGCAGCCCCATGCCCGTGTTGACGAGGCTCACGGCCAGGCGCCGGCCGGGAAAGCGGGTGAGCGCGAGCACCGCGCCCAGCGGGATCCCGATCAGCAGCGAGAGCAGGGTGGCCACGCCCGACACGGCGAGCGACAGCGCGAGGATCCCCCACACCTCGCGGTCACCGGAGACGAGCAGGAGCAGCGCCTGCCGCAGGCCCTCGAGGAGCAGGCTCACGGCTCAGCCCCCGGCCGGGCGCGGATGGATCGTCACCGTCACGCGGCCCCGGCCGAGGGACTCGGTGGCGTAGGGCTCGCCCGGGAGGCTCGCGCCGTACCGCTCGCGCTCCTCGTCGGTGAGGATCGCCGCGAGCGCGGATCGTCCGGCGATCGCCTGCCCCAGGCGCGGGTCGACGACGGCGATCGTCGGCCGATCCAGGTAGAACCCCACGGCAAGGTCCTGGGACTCCGGCGCCACCACGAGCGCGCCGGCCGGCAGGGCGGGCCCGAGGCGCCGGGCCAGGCCGGGATAGTCCCACGCGTGATTGCGGCGCACCGTCTCGGCGTGGTTGGCCACGAGCAGTCCGGCGCCGGCGGCCGCGCAGGCCACGGCGAAGACGGCGCGCATCCGCCCGCTCCGGGCCACCAGCGCGAGCGCCCAGCCGACCGCCGCGAGGCCCATCACCGCGAGCGCGATCTCCGCGAGCGGCGCGCTGCCCGTCACGCGCAGGCTCCTCGGCCAGGAGGCAGGCGCCACCAGCGAGCCGATCGCGGAGACGAAGAGCACGGCCACGATGGCGCCGTAGGTCTTCCACGGCACCCGGCGCACGGGGGCGCCCTCGAACAGCGCGGCCCACCACCAGCCGATCAGCAGCGCGAGCGGCGGCACGAGCGGCAGGTAGTAGCGGTAGCGCTGCTGGCGCGAGAGCGCGACGAGGACGAAGAGGACCGCCGCCCAGACGCCGATGAAGCGCAGCGCCTCCCCCTCGGCGTCGCGCGCGCGCAGCGTGCGCGCGGCGTGGGCGAGGACGAGCGGCACGAGCAGGGCCCACGGGAAGAGCACGCCGCTGAGGTTCTTCAGCGGCTCGACGAGCGTGTCCACGCTGGTGAGCCGCGGCAGATACCAGAGCACCTGGTCGACCATCACGCCGCCCCCGACGCTCGTGCGCGGACCCGTCAGCGTCACCACCCACCACGGCGCGATGAGCGCCAGCACGCCGAGCGCGCCCGCGGGCAGGCGCAGCATCGACCAGCCCCCTTCGGGGCGATCGACGATCCACCACGCGACGGCGACGACGAGCGGCAGCAGGCCGGCCGTGCCCTTCGCCCAGAACGCCGCCACCGCGAACCCGTAGAATCCGATCCACGCGTGCGGCCGCCCGACGCGCAGCCGCCAGAGCATCCAGACGCTCGCCGTCATGCCCGCGGTCATCAGCATGTCGGGCAGCGGCACGCGCGCGTGAAAGACGAGCCCGTGCGAGGTGAGCGTCACCAGGGCGTCGACGAGGCCGGCGGTCGCGCCCAGCGCGGCGCCGGCCAGGGCTCCCACGACGAGGGCGGTGGCCAGCGCGGCGAGCGCCGAGGGAACGACCGCGGTGAGCTGGGTGACGTGGCCGGCCGGCCAGGAGACGAGCGCGATCAGCCAGGCCAGGAGCAACGGCTTGTTCTGGTAGACGGTCTCGACGTTGACGCGCGGGAACCACCAGTGCCCGTGGGCGAGGACGTCCTGGGCCAGCACGGCGAAGCGCGCCTCGTCGTTGCCGACGAAGACGCGCCCGCCCAGATCCACACCGAGCATGACGACCGCCGCCACGGCCAGCCCGACGAGCCGAAGCCTCGCCGGCCATCGCGGGGCGCCCGCCCCGAGCGCTGCGGGGCTGGGGGCTATGTCAGGGCCCCAGTCAGATGATCCTCACGCGGGCGTCAGCACCCGGCCCGTTCCCGCCGCGTTGAAGCGGGCGCCGTCGACGACGAGCGCGCCGTTGATCACGACGTACGGGATCCCCGTGGGATAGCGGTGGGGATCGGGGTAGGTCGCCTCGTCCTTGACCGTGGCGGGGTCGAACACGGCGAGGTCGGCGACGTAACCGGGGTGGACGAGGCCGCGGTCGCGCAGGCCGATGCGCGCCGCCGCCATGCCGGTCATCTTGTGCACGGCAGTCTCCAGCGAGAACAGCCGCCGCTCGCGCGCGTACTCGCCGAGCACCCGCGGGAAGGTGCCGTACGTGCGCGGATGCGGCTTGCCCGGCCGCTCGCCCTGGCCCTCGTAGAGAGGGATCGAGTCGGAGCCGATCATCAGCGCCGGGTGCGCCAAGACCTTGGCGACGATCTCGATGCTCTGCGAGAAGCTCACCATGCCGACGGTGCACTTCTCCTCGAGCAGCAGGTTCAGGAGCGCCTCGGCGGGGGGCCGGCCCGACTGCGAGGCGATCTGGGCGAGGCTGAGCCCCTCCAGCTCACGGCGCCGGCAGCTCGCGATGAACACCTGATCGAAGCCGATGCCCCCCTGCGAGACCGTGCCCCAGCGCTCGCCGTCGATCAGGCACTCCTCGATGATGCGCCGCCGCATCGCGCGATCGGCCAGCCGCTCGAGCAGCCGGCCGATGCCCCCCTCGTGGGCCCAGGCCGGCATCATGTTGTCGAGCTTGGTGCTGCCCGCGTTGTAGGGATAGACGTCGCCGGCCACGTCGACGCCGCGGGCGCGCGCCGTGTCGAACAGCCGCAACGCGGCGTCGATCTTCGGCCAGTTCTCCCGGCCGGAGGCCTTGACGTGCGAGACCTGCACGGCGACGCCGGCTTCCTCGCCGATGCGGATCGCCTCGCTGATCGAGTCGAGCAGCATCGAGGACTCGCCGCGGATGTGGGAGAAGTAGTAGCCGCCCCGCGGCGCCATCTCGCGGGCCAGCGCGATCAGCTCCTCGGTGTTCGAATAGGCGCTGGGCGCGTAGACGAGGCCGGTCGAGAAGCCGAAGGCGCCCGCGTCCATGGCCTCGCCGAGCAGGCGCTGCATGACCCTGACGTCGTCGGCGCCCGCCGGCCGGGCCTCGAACCCCATGGCCGCGATGCGGAGCGCGCCGTGACCGACGAAGTGGGCGACGTTGACGGACGGCCGGATCGCCCGCAGCGCGTCGAGGTACTGGGCGAACGTCTCCCAGGGCAGGTCGAGGCTGGCCCCGATGCCGCCGGCCCAGCCCCGCACGATCTCCAGCTGATCGGCACGGAGCGGGGCCTGGGAGAAGGAGCACATGCCCACGACTTCCGTGGTCACGCCCTGCCGCACCTTCGACTCCGCGGACGGACAGGCGAAGTAGAAGAGGTCGGAGTGGGAGTGCATGTCGATGAAGCCGGGGGCGACCACGTGCCCGGTGACGTCGAGCGTGCGCCCGGCCTCGCCGCGCAGGTCGGGGCCGATCGCCGCGATCCGATCCCCCTCCACGGCGACGTCGGCCCGGCGGGCGGGCGACCCGGAGCCGTCGATCACCGAGCCGCCGCGGAGCAGGAGCGACCACGCCATCGCCCTACTCCGCGACGATGGCGACCGTGGTCATGCGGTCGCCCTGCTTGATGCGGTCCACGTGCTCCATGCCGCTCGTCACCGTGCCGAAGACCGTGTACTGGCCGTCGAGGTGGGGCGTGGGGCCATAGCAGATGTAGAACTGGCTCCCCGCGGAGTCGGGGTGCTGGCTGCGCGCCATGGCCAGGGAGCCGCGCAGGTGCTTCTGCTTGTTGAACTCCGCGGGGATGGTGTAGCCGGGGCCGCCGGTGCCGTTGCCCTTGGGGTCGCCGCCCTGGACCACGAAGTCCGGCACCACACGGTGGAAGGTGAGGCCATCGTAGAAGCCCTTCCTGGCCAGCGTGACGAAGTTCTCGACGGTCTTCGGCGCGTCCTGGGGATAGAACTCGATCCGGATCTCGCCGCCGCTCTGGAGCGTGATGATGGCAGTCGGGCTCACAGGGATCTCCTCGACCTTCGACCGCGCCATGCCGTCACCGATCCGGCTGTTCGTCGATCACTCTGGAGAGTGATGATGGCAGTCGGGCTCACAGGGATCTCCTCGACCTTCGACCGCGCCATGCCGTCACCGATCCGGCTGTTCGTCGATCACTCTGGAGAGTGATGATGGCCGTCGGGCTCACGGGGATCTCCTCGACCTTCGACCGCGCCATGCGGTCACCGATCCGGCTGTTCGTCGATCACTCTCGAGAGTGATGATACCGGTCATGGGCCCACCTTCACCGTCTTGAGGCGATCGCCGACCTTGATCTTGTCGACGACGTCCATGCCGCTCGTGACCTTGCCGAACACCGTGTACTTGCCGTCGAGGAAGTTGGCGGGGCCGAGCGTGATGTAGAACTGGCTGCCCGCGGAGTCCGGATCGTCGGTGCGCGCCATGGCGATCACCCCGCGGTCGTGCTTGTTCTTGTTGAACTCCGCCTTGACCGTGTGGCCGGGTCCGCCGGTGCCGAGCTTCGGATCCCCCGGCTTGAGCGTCCTGGACAGCGGATCGCCGCCCTGGACCACGAAGCCGGGCTCCACGCGGTGGAAGGTGGTGCCGTCGTAGAAGCCCTTGCGGGCGAGCGCGGCGAAGTTCTCGACGGTCCTGGGCGCGTCGGCGGGGAAGAACTCGATCTTGATCTCCCCGCCCTTCTCCATGGTGATGGTCGCGGTCTTCGCGGGCTGCGCGAGCGCGGGCACGGCGAGGGCGAGGACGGCGAGGAGCGCGAGCGTGATCCGTGTCATGCGGGACGCCTCCAAGAGCCAAGGAAATAGGCCGTCATTATACGACGCGTCCGCGGGCGTCCTCCTCACCGATCGCGCGACCAGGCCCTGGCCTCAGCCAGGGCCCGATCGGCAAGCTCGAGCGCCGCGACAGCCGTCCCGACTGCAAAGGGGCGCTCGCCATTGTAGTCGGCGTGCCCCCGACGCCGGAGGAGGCGTTCCAACAAGACCGCCAAGTCGTCCCGCGCCAACTGCTCACGCAGGCAGCGAAGCAACTCCCTGTGCACGTTGACCTGACCCAATTGCTGTCCCGTCCGCGTCTCGACAGTTTCCCGGATCACGTGAAAGGCGGCGTAGTATGCCCGGCTGGCTGCCGTTCGGCAGGCCGCTTCGCTCGGCGACGAAGACCTCGCAACGATATCCCTGGCCAGGAGCAGGAAATCCGACCAATCGAAGCCCGTCACTCGACGTCGATGCTGAGAGAGAATCCCGCTCGACGAGCAGCATCTCGAGCCCACGTTCGATCGATGCGATCCAAATCGCGAAGCGCTTCGACGACGGGCCGGCCAGTCGGGACAACGATGAAGAGTTGTTCCCAACCATCCTCCGGGTCATTGACGAAATCGATGAACGCCCTCACCGGACCAAATGTGTCGACGATCCTCGACGGAGCCTCCAAGAGGACCTCCGCAAGGCGGGGATGGGCGTCCACGTATCCAAACAAATGGAGCAAGTCCGCATCGCGCAGGACAAAGGCGCTCGTGATCACCCCGGCGAGATGGGCGTGGGAAGCAGGATGGCGCGCGAGCTCGAATGCCATACGATCCGCATCCCGGTCATACAGGTCGTGAGGGGGGGCGAGCAACGACGCGACCATGACTTACTCCCGTGACGCCAATAGCAGCGCCGCGATACCCGCGACCACCAGACCCGCGAGGAGGTTCCGGTGCTTCTGTTCGAGTTCAAGCCCCTCCAGGATCCCAACGGTCTTCGCCATCGTTTCCGGAAACCGATCGCGGTCAATGACGACCTTCTGCTTGGCCTGGGGCACCTCGATACCCGCGTCGACGACCGTCACAATAGCGGTGGGTAGCAGGCCTGCGCGGGTCGCCTCTCCTAGTTCTGCGTTCACCCAGGGCAGTTGGTTCCCCGATGCGGTCGCGACGACAACGAAAGCATCGAGGCCTTTCAGCAGTTGCCGGATGCGCGCCGGAGGATCATCTGGCGTCCATCTCCGATCCGAAACGATCGGTTCCATGCCCTTTGTCGCCGCCAGCTCGGCGACCCCATAGATAGCGCCGAGCTCTTGGGGAGAGACGCTATGACTGATGTAAACGCGGAATGCCACTGATCGCTCCTCACTCCTGGACGGCTGGGAGGGGCCGGTTGCCGGATTATACGTGTCCTCGCCCCGATACCGCGCCAAGTAATGGTACGATGAGGTGATGCGGCGGCGCGAGAACATCCGGAACATTGCGATCATCGCCCACGTCGACCACGGCAAGACCACCCTCGTCGACGCCATGCTCTGGCAGTCGGGCCTCTTCCGCGAGAACCAGTCCGTGGCCGAGCGGATGATGGACTCCATGGACCTCGAGCGGGAGAAGGGCATCACCATCATGGCCAAGAACACGGCCGTGAACTATCGCGACGTCCGCATCAACATCGTCGACACGCCCGGCCACGCCGACTTCGGCTCGGAGGTCGAGCGCACGCTCACCCTCGTCGACGGGGTCCTCCTCCTGGTCGACGCCGCCGAGGGCCCCCTGCCCCAGACGCGCTTCGTGCTCAAGAAGGCCCTCGAGGCGGGGCTGCCGCCGATCGTGGTCATCAACAAGATCGACCGGAGCGACGCGCGGCCGGTCGAGGTCCTGGACGAGGTCTACGACCTCTTCATCGACCTGGACGCCAGCGAGGACCAGCTCGACTTCCCCGTCCTCTATACCAACGCCCGGACGGGCGCGGCCACGCTCGACCTGAAGGACGCGGCGCAGACGCTGGAGCCGCTCTTCGAGACCATCCTGACCACGGTGCCCGCGCCCGCCTTCGACCCCGCCATGGGCCTGCAGTTCCGGGCGGCCATGCTGGACTGGGACGACTACGTCGGGCGGCTGATCATCGGCCGCATCGTGAACGGCCGGGTGCGTCAGGCCGACCGGGTCGCGGTCGTCCACCGGGACGGCACCGTGGAGCCGGCCAAGGTCACCGTGCTCTACGGCTACGAGGGCCTCAAGCGGACCGAGATCGAGGAGGCCTCGGCGGGCGACCTCGTCGCCATCGCGGGGATCGACGCCATCGAGATCGGCGAGACCGTGGCCGACCTCGAGAGCCCCGTGGCGCTGCCGCTGATCCAGATCGACGAGCCGACCGTCTCGATGCTCTTCTCCTCCAACATCTCGCCCTTCGCCGGCAAGGAAGGCCGCTTCGTCACCTCCACCCAGCTGCGCGAGCGGCTCTGGAAGGAGCGGCGCATCAACGTGGGCATCCGGGTCGAGGAGACCGACTCGCCCGACACCTTCCGCGTCTCCGGACGCGGCGAGCTGCAGCTGGCGATCCTCATCGAGATGATGCGGCGCGAGGGCTTCGAGATGGAGGTGGGCAAGCCCGAGATCATCACCCACGAGGAGCAGGGCCGCACGCTGGAGCCGATGGAGCACCTCGTGGTCGACATCCCCGAGGAGCACATCGGCTCGGTCACGCAGAAGGTCGGCCCGCGCCGCGGCCTGATGACCAAGATGGTGAACCACGGCACCGGCCGGGTGCGCCTGGAGTACCGGATCCCCTCGCGCGGGCTCATCGGCTATCGCACGGAGTTCCTCACCGACACCCGCGGCACCGGGCTGCTCAACCACCTGTTCGACGGCTGGGACGAGTGGCAGGGCGACATCGCCCACCGCCAGAGCGGCGCGCTGGTGGCCGATCGCGGCGGCCGCACCACCGCCTACGCCATCGACCACCTGCAGGAGCGCGGCCTCATGTTCGTGAGCCCGGGCGAGACCGTCTACGAGGGCCAGATCGTGGGCGAGAACTCCCGCGACACCGACATGGACGTCAACATCGCCAAGGAGAAGAAGCTCACCAACATGCGCGCGTCCACCTCGGACGAGGGCGTCAAGCTCACCCCGCCCCGCATCATGAACCTCGAGCAGTCGCTGGAGTGGATCCGCGAGGACGAATTGCTGGAGGTCACGCCCAAGTCGCTGCGCCTGCGCAAGCGGGCGCTGGGCGGCCGGCGCCGGTTCTGAGACCCTGCCGCGAGGTGCCGGGCGATCCGGCAGGACTCGGTCAGCGGGCTCGCCTTGCCCGCGCCCCGACACGGTGCTGAGGCAGAGCGATGACGCCGGTTAGAGGCTCGTGGGTGTGTCCCGGCTCTTCCGCCGCCCGCGGCGGCGCACGGAAAGCACGATCAGGCCTGACGTGAGCAGGACGAGGGTGCCTGGTTCGGGAACGGCCGAGGGGAAGTTGATCGCGCTGATCTGCGTTCCCCAGACGAAGGGGCGGGCCGTGACCGCGGGGTTGCCCGCGATCGACGCTTCGTCCGCGATCCAGAACGTGTTCGAATCGTTCGGATCGATGCTGATGGCGCTGTAGTCGCCCCAGCGGTTCCGGCCACCGCCGACGATGTGGTAGCTGCCCGCGCCATTCAGCAGCATCTGGGGGGCGCCGAACGTCGTGACGCCGCCCGAGGTCGTGCCGGCCGCGAACCAGGAGCCGGGGAAGTCGGTCGTCGTCGAGTCACCCGAGGCTGTGAACCCGATGATCACGTCCCCCGCGGCGTTGGCCGCGATCGCCGGGTCGATGTAATCGTGGTGCAGGTCGCTGATCAGCCCTGTCTGCAGCAACAGATTCGTGGTCTCGTCGATCTCGTACCAGCGGATCGCGTCAAAGCCACTATTCCCGGATGGGCCAAGGAGCACCGACTGCGCCGCCCAGAGGACGTTGCCGACCTGGTAGACGTTGTTGGCGCCGATGCGGAAGTCGACCCCGTTCAGGTCCCTGGTTCCGTCGGGCTGGTGGGCATTCTGGTTATTGGCGTACGACAACACCGCGATCGGGCTGTCCGCCGTGAGGGTGGACGCGTTCGAGCCGGGGTCGAGCACGCTGTAGCGGTGCAGCACGGTCGCCGGAGTGAACCCGTCGGTGGCGATGATCACGCCGTGATCGCGGTTGGCGAAGTCCGACACCGGCGCCAGGGTGAACGGCGTGGTGCCGGCGGTGCCGCCACTCAGGACCGTGTCGGTGTGCGTGCGGTTGGTGACGACCGGGCCCGCGGCATTGAGCACGTCCGCCTTCGGAATGGTGGTCAACCCGACGCCGCTGAAGGTGGTGCCATTCTGGAAGTTGTTGGTGGCGACGTAGAAGCCGTTCTTGTCGACGGCGATCGTGGGATAGTCGGCGAAGTTGTTCGCCGTCGTGTTGGCCTGAAAGGCCACCGCTTTCCAGGCGCCGGTGGGGTCGGAGGTCTGCGAGACGGCCAGGACGAAGCTGTTCGAGTCGCTGTTCGTGGTGATGGCCACCGCGACCCAGCGCCCGGCGGACTGGTCGTACACCAGGCGGGGATCTGACAGCGCGTTGGTCGCGACGGTCACGCCGGCGTTGGCGAAGAACGTGTTGAGCGAGGTGATGGGCACCGCCACGGTGCCGTTCTTGTTGTAGATCGCGTAGCGGAGGTTGACCATTTCCATGTAATGATTCGGGCCGACCGCGCTGCCCTGGTCCGGCGGAATGAAGGCGCCGCCACCCAGGGCGATCTCGTCATTCAGGCTGATGCCAGAGAAGTTCTGGACGACGGTGGCCGGTCCCGCCTGGACGGCGGGTGCCATCGCGAGCAAGGCCATCAGGACGACGGTGACAGCGGTAGACAGGAGTCTTTTCAGGGTCGGCGCCTCCAGCACCTAGTCGGTTCTTCCCGCAACCGCCATGCCATGGGTGGCCGGTCGACGGTCGTGCCCGAAACTCCTTGCGTCTGCCGCAGATAGAGCGGTCGCCCGCAGGACGGAGGTCGCCCGACCGTGCGACTGGCAAATCTCCTGACACTCGGGCGCGGTCGTCTCGAAATTCACCAACGGTGGACGCGGATCCCGCCGGAACACAGCGTAAAGGTTCTCGACAGTCGCTGGAGTGGATCCGCGAGGACGAATTGCTGGAGGTCACGCCCAAGTCGCTGCGCCTGCCCAAGCGCGCCCTCGTCGGCCGCCGCCGGTTCTAGAAGCGGTTCGCTCTAGCTACTTTCCGGCGCAAAAATCGGTTGGCCGTTGAGGCGCGAGCCCTCAGGCAGCAGCATGATTCCGGGGGCCTGTTCACGCCAGCAGCACAACGAGGAGTCTATGACGGAGCCTTGGCTCGCGCCAGGGCGATCCC
>JACQFL010000014.1 GCA_016200085.1 Candidatus Rokuibacteriota bacterium
CATGCGCACCTCCTTGCTGAAGGAGGAGAGCACGCCGGTCGTCAGGACGCGCCGGGGGGTGGGGGAATCCTCCTGAAACAGTGGGGGAATGCCCCTGAAAAACTCAGGGCTCAGTGGGGGAATGCTCCTGAAAAATCACAGTATGAATTCAGGGCTGAATGTGTCCAGATTCGGCAAAATCGCGAAGCAGGCCTGATTCGTTGTGGCCTCACGACCAAGGATGGCCGTTCGGCCTCGAGTGCTGCCTTGCCCGTACATTGCGACCAGAACCGTCCAGGTCTGGAGAAGCCGCAATCGGCACTCTCTGACCGCTGTCTCTGTCACACACTCTTCTGTATCCTCATTCGCTCGCGAACAGCGCCCCGCGCGAGCGTTCGAATGAAGGTCGCCCCGTCTTCCGAGCGTAGCCAGTAGTAGAACCAGCGTGGATGCAAGACGTCTGGCTTGGTTTTGAACACGACGTAGTCTGGGCGGGTGAGGCCAGGGTCTTGGCCCTCGTCAACGTACGCGATGGATCCCAACAGGATCCTCATCGGGTTATAGAAAATCGTGCCCGGCTCAACCAGCTTGTAGCGCTCGGGATTCTGTCCGACCGGCTCCTTCGCGGCTGCCAATCCGTCGCGAGTCGCGCCGAGTAGCCGATAGTTGGACCACGAGGGGCCGACCCCTCTGGTCACTTCCTCGAGACACTCTCCAAGCCGAAGGCGCGTGATGGAAACACTGCTCACTTCAACATCCTAAGTCTTCGATTCACCCCAGCGAAGTCGAACGCCTCCGGGTCGAACCGGCCGCCTACCCAGGCCAGTTGCTCCTTGTGCTCGGGATGACGCGGATCGCGGATCGCCTTCAGGAATTCCTCGTAACCGGGCGGGCCGCCGCAGTCCTCGGGCGGACAGGCACGCTCCGCGGCCAAGCACTCGAGCGAGCGAAATTCCGGGTCGGGCGGCTCGATCCTCTCGACGATGACCTCGTGCGCCCAGCTGTCGCCGAGGTCATACAGATATTGGAAGTGAGCACCCTCGACCGGCGCGGCCTCGCGCAATGTCAGGTTCGCTTCGTCCTCGACCTCGTAATCGGGCTCGTCCGGCTCGGGCTGGCCGTAACGTCGACCGCCCACGGTCCATTCGTGGAGATGCGCGTCTTGCCAGCCCATGATGCACTGGAAGACGTCGTGCAGACGTTCGAGAGACACGTCGCCGCGGATTCTGATGCGTCGCCAGATCGGCGGCTCCACCTCCGCGAGCGTGATCTTCACTCGGTAGATCGGCGAAGCGGACGCCACGCTCTTCCGCGCACGCCGGGGCTTCTCTTTCATGCGCTGAAGCTAGTCGGTAACGACGTGACAGTAGTTTTCGCTTGACAGGTTGGTCTACGGGCAGCGATCAGAGGTTGGCTCCGTACGGTGAATTCCGCTTCTGGCGGTCCATAGAGGTTCACGGTTACGAGGTAGTGCAGGGAGCGACGAGAAATCATTCCCGGCCCTCGAACCGCCCCACGCTGGCCCTCGCAGGCGCGTCGAAAATCACGGTGTAGAGTCGCCTCAGCCGATGGGAGGAGCGCACCATGGAAATCCACGCGCCCGTTGTCGTTGCTGAGCACCCCGACGCCGCGGACCTGGACCGGCTCGGCGACGAGATCGCCGAGCTGTCCGCGCACCTCGACGCTGCCACAGCGCGACTTCTCGACCTGATCCGCGACTTCGACGCACGGGAAGGCTGGAACAACGGCTTTCGCTCGTGCGCCGCCTGGCTGAGCTGGCGGGTGGGGCTCGACATGGGCGCGGCCCGCGAGCGCGTGCGCGTCGCGCGGGCGCTCGGGACGCTGCCGCTGCTGGCCGACGCTCTGGCTCACGGCGAGCTGTCTTATGCCAAGGTGCGCGCGCTGACGCGGGTGGCCACGCCCGAGACGGAAGCTCGACTGCTGGCGGTCGGGCGGGCCGGGACGGCGGCTCACGTCGAGCGGATCGTGCGCGGCTGGCGACGGGTGGATCAGATCGCCGAGGCGCGGGAGGCGGCGCAGCGGCACAAGAGCCGTGCGCTTCACGTGTATCAGGATGATGACGGTATGGTGATCCTGCGGGGACGGCTCGAGCCGGAACTCGGCGCGCTGTTCATGCAGGCACTGGACGCCGCCCGCGACGTCCTTTACCAGCGTGCTCATGCCGAACACGCGCCGATGCCGATTGACCCAGCGCTCGACCCGCCCAGCATGGCGCAGCAGAACGCCGATGCGCTCGCTTTGCTCGCGGAGACGGCGCTCCAAAACGAACTTGCCCCGGCGGCATCGAGCGAGCGTTACCAGGTCGTGGTCCACATTGACGCCGGGGTACTGGCTGATCCCGGTCAGCCGGGAGTGTCGGTGATTGAAGACGGTGCGAGCGTTTCCTATGAAACGTGCCCCGCGTCAGGCCGCGACCTTCTCCACCAGCACGACGTCGTAGCCGAGCTTTTCGAGGCGGCGGACGTGGTGGCGGCGGAGACGTGCCGTGTTGCGCCGATCGAAGTAGTCCGCCCCGAGATCCTGATGGGGCACGCGGTGCTTGAGCATGTGCCACAGGGCCACGAGCATCGCGTGCTGCACGGCGACGATGGCCTTCTTGGGGCCGCGCCGCGCTTTCAGGCGATGGTAGAGCGCGCGGTAGTAGCTCTTCTTGGTCCGCACGGCGGCCCAGGCGGCCTCTTGCAGGGTCGCGCGCAGCCAGGTGGCGCCCTTGCCGGTGGTCGTGGGCCGTCGCTTCCCCGCGCTCTCGTGGGTGCCGGGACACAGGCGGGCCCAGGACGCGAGGTGAGCGGCCGTCGGGAACGGGGCCATGTCCATGCCGATCTCGGCGAGGATCGCCGGCGCGGCCCGCGCGGCCACGCCCGGCATGGTGTGCACCAACGTGACGATCTCGACAAAGGGCGCGATCGCCGCCTCGATCCGGGCGTCGAGGGTGGTGATGTGGACCTCCAGCGTGTCGATCAAGGCCAGGTGCTGCTGGAGCAGGAAGGCGTAGTGGGGCGTCAGGCGGCCCTCGACGGCCTCGCGGAGGGCGTCCTGCTTCTGGCGGATCGATCCCTGCGCGCACGCGGCGAGCTGCTCCGGGTCATCGAGGCCGGCACTCAGCGCCTGGAGGATCGCGCGCCCGGTCTTGCCCATGATGTCGGTGACCACACTGCCGAGCTTGATGTTGGCCAGTTCCAGGATCTTCGCGATGCGGTTGACGTGGTGGCCCCGCTCGCGGATGACCGTCTTACGCAAGCGGGTCAAGTCGCGCAAATCCCGCACCGCGGCGGGCGGCACGAAGCTGCCCCGCAGCAGGCCACATTCCAGCAGCTGCGCCAGCCACTCCGCATCGTGGACATCGGTCTTGCGGCCCGGCAGCATCTTCACGTGCCGCGCATTCACCAGCCGGACCTGCACCGAGCCTTCGAGGACGGCGAACACCGGCCGCCAGTAGACCCCGGTCGATTCCATCACCACGTGAGTGACTGCGTGGACGATCAGCCACGCGAGCAGGTCCCGCAACCCCCGCAGCGTGGTCGCGAAGGTCTTGGTCTCGGTCCGGCGCTCGCCGGGCTGCAGACCCGGCACTCGCACGGACGCCACCACGGTCACCTTGTGCACGTCGAGGCCCGCACACCGGGCATACATGAGCTCCATGCTCGCCGCCTTTCTGGAAGGGCCAGGGCGTTTAATGTAGAGAATTTCCTGATGCGTGCTCGCCGCGCGAGCGCGGCGGCGACACGACGGGGTACCTCGAAACGCCCCGGGTCAGGTTCCGCGTCGGGCTTGGCCGGCACCAGTAACGTGACCGACCTCTGGGCCCTCCTCGTGTGATCGTACTCAGTTTCATGACGACGGGGAGTGGCGCTCGCCACATGGGCGGTTCCGCGGAAACGTCCCGCCGCCTGGCGTGCGACGCGACCCGCGTGGTTATACGGCACGATGACGATGGGCAGATCACCGAGGTCGGGGCGCGGACCAGGGCGATTCCACCGGCCTTGCGGCGGGCGCTCCAGCATCGCGACGTCGGCTGTCGCTTTCCGGGCTGCGGCCTGCGCTTCACCCAGGGGCATCATCTGCGTCATTGGGCCGAAGGCGGGCCCACGACGCTCTCGAACCTTGCCCTGCTCTGCCGCCGGCACCACCGGGCGGTCCACGAGGAGGGCTACCGGGTCGAGCGGGGGCCCGGCGGTACGCTCCGGTTCTGGCGTCCTGATGGACGGCGCTTGCCCGAGCTCCCATCGCCCGCCGTGGTCCCACGTGATCCGACCGGTGCGCTCCGAGCGGATCATGACGCGCGCGGCCTTCGGCTTCACGCGCGGACGGCGTGTGCCGGCTGGCTTGGCGAGCCTCTGGATGTCGGCTGGGCGATCGACGTCCTGCATCCGCGGGCGACGGGGAGCCTTCACACGTCGGTCACGCCGCAAAGAGTCGCGCCTTCGTCTCGCGAAGGATCTGTGCCGGCTGGCCGAGGCTCTTGAGCGCCCCCAGGCCGCCAGCCCGCGCGACGTCCGGAAGTCGGAACACTTCGGGGTTCTCCAGTCCATCGGTCCCGGCGTGAGCGAACTGCGCGGTGAGCGCTCGGAGCGCGGCTGCGGTCTCCGACGGAAGGGCTGCGAGCCAGTCGGCGTGCTTGTACCCGAACGCCTGGGCGCGGTCCGGCCGGGTGCGCGGCGCGAGCCCGTAACCCAGCTCGGCCAGGACATCGTAGAGATCGAACTCGGTCATTTCGGCGAGCGCCCGCACCAGCAGAGCTGATCGGCCCGCATCGGGCAAGCGACCGAGCATCGCCCGGCGCTCCGGCGGCACGATCCAGCGGGCGCGGAATTCGTCGAGCGTGGGCACGTCTTCGACGAGGCGTCGTGAGAGCCGCGCTCGGTACTCCTCGACGGTGACCATCTGTGCCTGCCCATCCACGGAGGTGACGATGTACTGACCGGCATCCGTGACGTGCACGTCGAAGCCCTCGACCTGGAGCGTGCGCTCTGGAGGTGCCGGCGGCGCCGGCTCGGGCTTCGGCCCGCGCCCCGTGATCGGGGGCCGGGTGACGAAGCCCTGGCCGAAGAGCCGGGTGGCATCCGTGTAGTCGTAGACGCGAAACATCAGCTTGCCGGTGGTGGGGTCGAGCCGCGTGCCTCGCCCGATCATCTGGTGAAAGGCGATCGGCGGCGATCGGCGACCTCACGTACTTGAAGAAGACCACGTTGCGAACACAGGGGACGTCGACCCCCGTCGTGAGGAGATCGACGGTGGTCGCGATGAAGTGGTGCCGTGAGGCTCCGCGCAGATCAGCGAGATAGTCCTGCCCGCCCGATGCCGCCGTGCATTTGAACGCGTAGGGTTCGAGGCGTGGTCGCTCGTTCTTGGCGCACCATGCTGCGTAGAGGTTGTTCAACGCCGAGGCTATGTCGTCGGCGTGGCGATCGCGGGCGCAGAAGATGATCGTCTTCTGCTCGGGCCCGCCGATGGCGACGAGATGGTCGAAAAGGTCGGGAGCCATGACCGCCACCCGCTCGGGGAGAAGCAGGCGATCCTCGAAGGCCGTCGCTTCGTACCGCGCTCGCGCCTCCGCCCAGCCGACGACCTCGCCGGTGTCCGCGTCCCCGAGCACCTTGTCCCGGAGGCTCTGCTGGTCGACGCCGGTCTCGCGCTCGTTCATTGGGCTGTCGTCGAGGAAGATGTCACGCCTGACGATCTCGCACGCCGCGAGATAGCCGTCCTCGATGCCCTGGCCCATGCCGTACTCGTAGGCGGGCTCGCCGAAGTGGCGGAGGTTGTCGGCGTTGATCTCGCGATCGGTGTCGGCTTCGCGGCTTCGCTCGTTGACTTCGAGCTGCCGCGGCGTGGCGGTGAGCCCGATCTGGACGGCGTCCGGGTTCCGCGTCAAGACCTCCGACCACTTGCCCCACGCCGAGCGGTGACATTCGTCGATCACGATGTGGCTGAAGTAGTTCTCGGGGTAGTTCGCGGCCAGGAACGTCGCGGTGCCGTCCTCGGTGTCGACGTCCAGGGTCTGGTAGGTGGCGATCAGGATGCGGGCGTTCTTCTGAGGATTCCCGCTGGCCACGGCAGCCGCATCGGCCCCGAACTCGTTCTGAAAAGCGCCGAGGGCCTGGCTTCTGAGTTCGTCGCGGTCGCAAACGAACAGCGCCCGGCGAAGCTGGCCCGCGTCCGCGATCTTCCGCAGGAGCTGCACTGCGATGTAGGTTTTCCCCGCTCCGGTCGCGAGCGAGAGGAGCGCCCGCTTCTCGCCTCCCGAGAGCTTCTCCAGCACGGCCCGGATGGTCGCATCCTGGTAATAGCGCCGCGTCCCCTCCCCGCCGTGGTAGCGCATGAGCAGAGGGCGGGCCAGGGGTGATTCGAGCCCGAAGCCGAGCGTCTTCTCGTACCGAGCGCGGAGATCGGCGGGGGTCGGGAACTCCGACAGCGGCCGTGGGCTGCTCGTGAGGCCGGAGGCACGGTCATGCTCGACGAAGAGATGACCGTTGGAGCACAAGACGAGCGGGACGTTGAGCCGCTTGCACGCGGCATACGCCTTGGCCTGCTCGAGCCCGTGCGTCGGCGGCAAGGCCTCGGCTTTTGCTTCGATCAGCGCCACCGCGACGGCCTGGCTCGTGGCATTGACCCGCACGCGCAGGACGTAGTCGATGCGTCCGCGAGCCCGCCGGCGCGGGCGACCGTCCACGACCTCGATGGCGCCGGCCGTTTCCTCGCGGCGGATCAGGTCTTCCGTCCAGCCGCGCGAGTGCAGGGCCGGGTCGATCAGCTTGGCGCGAGTGTCCGCGGGCGGGCCGAGCGCGGGTGAGGTGAGGGAGTCCCGTTACGCAGGCCGGCGGCCGAGGAGGCTGAGGCCCTTTACGGTGACCACGATGTCGTCGTGCTGGTTTCTCAGCTCCATGAGGGAGCGGATGATGCCGCGGTCGGGCTTGCTGCGCGACGGCACGCACTCGAGGACGGTGAGGCGGAGCGACAACGTGTCGCCGGGGCGGACGGGCTTGAGCCAGCGGAGCTCGTCGACGCCGGGAGAGCCCAGGCTCACACACTGGCTGACGAGGCCGTCGTGGAGCAGGCGCATGCAGAGCGAGCCGGTGTGCCAGCCGCTCGCGATCAGCCCGCCGAAGACGGTGGCCTTCGCCGCATCCTCGTCGAGGTGGAACGCCTGGGGGTCGAACTGGCGGGCGAAGGCCACGATCTCGTCCTTCGTGATCGTGTGCTGGCCGAGCTCGAGCACCTGGCCGGGCGCGAAGTCCTCCCAGTAGCGGGGCACGCGCGGGGTCAGGCCGGAGCGGGCGACGGCGTGGGGGTGCTCCCGAGCGGCTCGTCGCGGATCAGCAGGGTGAGGCCGGCCGCCAGGAACGCCAGGAGCGCTGCCGAGACGAAGGCGCTCGAGTAGCTCCCCGTCGACTCGTAGATCCACCCCGCCGCCACGGCCCCCAGGGCCGCGCCCACCTGATGGCCGAAGGTGATCCATCCCGAGAGCTCGCCCACCGAGTACGTGCCGAAGATGTTCGCCGTCATGGCGGTGGTGGCCGGCACCGTCGAGATGTAGTTGAGGCCGAAGAGCGCCGCCCACACGTGCAGCGACCGGCTGTCCCAGACGTAGAGCAGCAGGAGCAGCGACAGCCCGCGGACGAAGTAGTACGTCGCCAGCGGCCCGCGGCGGCCGATGCGGTCGCAGAGCCAGCCCGAGAGGACCGTGCCCACGATGTTCATGGCGCCCATCACCCCGAGCGCGCTCGAGGCCTGGAACGGCGTGAAGTGGTGCTCGACGGCGTGCGGCATGAAATGGGTCAGCACGATCCCGTTGGCGGTGTAGCCGCAGACGGAGTACGACGCGGTGAGCAGCCAGAACTGCGGCGAGCGCGCCGCCTCGAACACCGACACCCGCCCGGCGAGGGCGGCGTCGGCGCGCTGGGCCGCGCTCGTGGCCGGGCCGCGCGCCCCCACCGCGCGCAGGCCGCGCTCCTCGGGACCGTTGCGGATGAAGGCCACGGCGAGGGGCAGGAAGACCACGAGCACCACCACGCCGAAGCAGGCGAAGCTGGCGCGCCAGCTCCACCAGACCGTCAGCGCGGTGGCGAGGGGAAAGATCACCAGCTGGCCGGCCGACATCGCGCCGCCCACGACGCCCATGACGAGCCCCCGGTGGGTCTCGAACCAGCGGACGATGAGGGCGGCGGCGGTCATCATGGACACGCTGCCCGCGCCGAGCGTCATGAGCACCGCGACGGTGAGGTAGACCTGCCACAGCGTGTGGACGAACGCCGTCGCGATGGCGCCGACGCCGGCGACGAGCAGCGCGATCAGGATCACCCGGCGTGGGCCCCAGCGGTCGGCCAGACGCCCGACGATCGGGCCGGTGGCGCCGAGCAGGAGCAGCGAGACGGCGGCCACGCTGGAGAGCATGCTCCGGCTCCAGCCGAACTCGGCCTCCATGGGCTTGATGTAGACGCCGAAGACCGAGCGCAGGCCGGAGGCGGCGATCATGGCGAGCGCGACCGCCGCCAGCACGATCCACGCCGGATGCGGCCGCCGAGAGCCGGTCAGCCGCTCAATCCTCGCGGCGGAAGACGAGCTCGGTGGCGTGCGCATCGACGACCACCGTATCACCTTCCTTGACCTCACCCTCCAGGAGCTTGAGCGCGAGCGGGTCCTGGATGAGCCGCTGGATGGTCCGTTTCAGCGGGCGCGCGCCGAAGGTCGGGTCGTAGCCCTCCTGGGCGATCACGTCCTTGGCGGCGTCGGTGATCTGGAGCTCGATGCGGCGGGCGGCCAGGCGCGTGCGGAGGTACTCGAGCTGGATGTCCACGATCCGCGCCAGCTGCTCGCGCTCGAGCGGGTGGAAGATCACCACTTCGTCGATCCGGTTCAGGAACTCGGGCCGCAGCGTGTTCCGCAGCTCCTGCATGATCAGCGGGCGCACCTTGTCGGGCTTCTCGTAGTCCCGGAAGATGTGGCTGCCGAGGTTCGAGGTCATGATGACCACGGTGTTGCGGAAGTCCACCGTCCGGCCGTGGCCGTCGGTCAGCCGGCCGTCGTCGAGCAATTGCAGGAGCACGTTGAACACGTCAGGGTGCGCCTTTTCGATCTCATCGAACAGGATCACGCAGTACAGGCGGCGCCGGACCGCCTCGGTGAGCTGGCCGCCTTCCTCGTAGCCGACATATCCCGGCGGCGCGCCGATGAGGCGCGCCACGGTGTGCTTCTCCATGTACTCGGACATGTCGATCCGGATCATGGCCCGCTCGTCGTCGAAGAGGAACTCCGCGAGCGCGCGGGCCAGCTCCGTCTTGCCCACGCCGGTGGGCCCGAGGAAGAGGAAGGAGCCGATCGGCCGGTTGGGATCGCTGAGGCCGGAGCGGGCGCGCCGCACGGCGTTGGCCACCGCGTGGATCGCCTCGTCCTGGCCGACCACGCGCTGGCCGAGGCGCTCCTCCATCTTCACCAGCTTCTGCACCTCGGCCTCGAGCAGCCGCGTGACGGGGATGCCCGTCCACTTGGCCACGGTGGCCGCGATGTCCTCCTCGTCCACCTCGTTGCGGACCATCGGCCCGCCGTCGTGGGTCGTGGTCGCTTGCGCTTCGAGGGCGGCGCGCTCCCGCTCGAGCCGGGGCAGCACGCTGTGCTGGATCTCTGCGGCGCGGCTCCAGTCGGCCTGGCGCTGGGCCTCGGCCAGCGCGGTCTGCGTGGCGTCGATCTCGGCCTTGACCTTGCCGAGGCGGTCCATGCCGCCCTTCTCGGCCTGCCACCGCGCGCGCAGCGCGTCGGCCCGCTCCTTGAGCGAGGCGAGCTCGGCGTCGATGCGGCTCAGCCGGTCGCGGGCCGCCGGATCGTCCGTGTCGCGCGCGACCGAGACGCGGTCGATCTCGAGCTGCATGATGCGCCGCTCGACGTCGTCGAGGACCTGGGGCTTGGACTCCATCTGCATGCGGATGCGCGCGGCGGACTCGTCGACGAGGTCGATGGCCTTGTCGGGCAGGAACCGATCGGTGATGTAGCGGTGCGACAGCACGGCCGCCGCCACCAGCGCGGAATCCTTGATCTTGATGTGGTGGTGCTGCTCGTAGCGCGCCTTGAGGCCCCGCAGGATGGAGATCGTGTCCTCCACCGACGGCTCGCGGACCAGCACCGGCTGGAAGCGGCGCTCCAGCGCGGGGTCCTTCTCGATGTGCTTGCGGTACTCGTCCAGGGTAGTGGCCCCGATGCAGCGCAGCTCGCCGCGGGCGAGCGCGGGCTTGAGCATGTTGGCCGCGTCCACCGCGCCCTCGGCGGCGCCCGCGCCGACCAGCGTGTGCAGCTCGTCGATGAAGCAGACGATCTCGCCCTCGGACTCGGTGATCTCCTTGAGCACGGCCTTGAGGCGGTCCTCGAACTCGCCGCGGTACTTCGAGCCCGCCACCATGGCGCCGATGTCGATGGCCACCAGCCGCTTGTTCTTCAACCCCTCGGGGACGTCGCCGTCCACGATGCGCTTGGCCAGGCCATCCACGATCGCGGTCTTGCCGACCCCGGGCTCGCCGATGAGCACCGGGTTGTTCTTGGTCCGCCGGGAGAGGACCTGGATGACCCGGCGGATCTCCTCGTCGCGCCCGATGACGGGGTCGAGCTTGCCCTTGCGCGCGGCCTCGGTGAGATCGCGCGAGTAGCGCTTGAGCGCCTCGTACTTGCCCTCGGGGTTCTCGTCGGTGACGCGCTGGGTGCCGCGCACGTCGACGAGGGCGCGGTAGATGGCCTCGGCCGTCACGCCGGCGCCGCCGAGGATGCGGCCGGCCGCCCCGCCCTTGTCCTGGGCGATGCCGATCAGCAGGTGCTCGGTCGAGACGTACTCGTCCTTGAGCCGCTCCGCCTCCGCCTGCGCGGTGTCGAACACCGCGGCCAGGCGCTGGCCCATGTACTGTCCCGCGCCGCCGCGGACCTTGGCCCCCTTGGCGAGCTCCGCCTCGATCTGCCGGCGGATCCCGTCGGCGGGCGCGCCGAGCCGGGCGAGGAGCGGCCCCACCACGCCCTCCTGCTGCTGCACGAGGGCGAGCAGCAGGTGCTCGGGCTCGATCGCCTGGTGGTCCTGCTGGTCGGCGATCGACTGCGCCGACTGCACGGCCTCGCGGGCCTTCACGGTGAACTTGTCGAATCTCGGCGCCATGGCTCCCTTACCCCAGATAGGCGCGCGGGTTGTCCGCGCGCGCCGCCTTCAATTTCGCGTAGAGGTCCTGCTCCGTCGCCTGCAGATCCGACGGCATGACGATCTTCACCCGCACCAGCTCGTCGCCCGCGCCGCCGCCCTTCAGGCGGGGCGTGCCGTAGCCGGGCAGACGGAACGTCCGGCCGCTCGAGGTTCCCGGCGGCACCTTCATCGACACCTTCCCGCGCAGGGTCGGGACCTCGACGCTGGCGCCGAGCGCCGCCTCGGGGGCGGTGATGGGCAGCTCGAGGTGCAGGTCGTCGCCCTTGCGCTCGAAGAGCGGGTGGGACGAGACGGTGACCGCCAGGTAGAGGTCGCCGCGCGCGCCGGCGGCGCCGCCACCCTCGCCGCCCACGCGCACGCGCTGCCCGGTCTTCACGCCGGCCGGGATCTTCACGTCGACCGTCCGCGTCGCGCGCTGCCAGCCGGTGCCGCCGCAGGTCGCGCAGGGCTTGCCCTTGACGTTGCCGGCGCCCTGGCACGTGGCGCAGGGCTCGTCGCTTTGTAGGTTAAGGCTCTTGCGCGCGCCGGTGAAGGCGTCCTCGAGCGAGATCTCGACGTGGCCCTGCACGTCCTGGCCGCGCATGCGCCCACCGCGGGTCTCGCGGCCGAAGAGATCCTCGATGCCGCCGCGGCCGCCCCGGCCGCCCATCCGCGCGCCGAGGTCGCCGAAGATGGTGCGGAAGAAATCGGAGAAGTCTCCGGCATCGCCGTACTCGACGTGGAAGCCGCCGGGCCCCCCCGCGCCGGGCCGCGCGCCCGGGCCCGCCTGGGCGTAGCGCTGCCAGTCCGGGCCGAGGGTGTCGTAGCGCTGCCGCTTCTCGGGATCGGACAGGACCTCGTAGGCCTCGTTGATCTCCTTGAAGCGGTCGGTCGAGTCCTTGCCCTTGGCGACGTCCGGGTGGTACTTGCGCGCCAGCCGGCGGAAGGCGGACTTGATCGTCTTTCCGTCGGCCTTGCGGTCGACGCCGAGGGTCTTGTAGTAGTCCTTGAACTCGACGGCCATCTGCTAGAAGTGTAGCAGACGCCTTTAGGCCTGTCGGCTCAAGGACTTACGGGAAGGCGTGGCTCAACCGCGGCCCACGCTGAAAGCGACGTAGAGGGACATCGGCCCGCGCTGGAGCAGCAGGGTCAGCCGGTCGCCCTCCTTGACGTCCTTGGTCAGCCGGTCGAAGTCGATCATCGAGCGGACGCGCTGGCGGTTGATCTCCCGGATGACGTCGCCGCGCTGAACGCCGGCGTCCTCGGCGGCGCTGCCGTCGTCGATGCGTGTGACCACCACGCCCTCCGTGGAGCGGAGGTTGAGCTGCCGGGCCACGTCGGGCGTGATCGGCCGGACCTCCAGGCCGAGCAGCGAGCGGCGGCCGGCAGGGCCGCGCGCATCGCGGTCGTCCGGCGTCTCGCCGATCTTGATTTCGACGGTCTTCTCGGCCTGATCGCGCCACACCTTGAGCTTCGCCGACTGTCCGGGGCTGGTCTGGGCGACCGCCTTGTGGAGATCCCCCATCGTCTCCGTCTTCTTGCCGTCGAACTCGAGCAGGATGTCGCCGCGCTGCAGCCCGGCCTTGGCGGCGGGGCTCTCGGCCATCACGTCGTTGATCACCACGCCCTTGACGTCCTTGGCGCCGAAGGACTTGGCGAGATCGGGGCTGAGCGCCTGGATGGACACGCCGAGCCAGCCGCGCGTGACGCGTCCCTTGGCGTGGAGCTCGGTGTAGATCTTCTTCGCCATGTTCGACGGGATGGCGAAGCCGAGGCCCTGACCGCTGGCGACGATGGCGGTGTTGATGCCGATGACCTCGCCCGCCATGTTGACGAGCGGCCCGCCGGAGTTGCCCGGGTTGATGGCGGCGTCGGTCTGCAGGAAATCGTCGAAGGCGCTGCCGATCTGCCGCGCCTTGGCGCTGATGATGCCCGCGGTGACCGTGGACTGCAGCCCGAAGGGCGAGCCGACCGCGATCACCCAGTCGCCGACCTGCATCTTGTCGGAGTCCCCCAGCCGGGCCGCGGTGAACTTGCCCTTGCCGTCGTCGAGCCGGAGCACGGCGAGGTCGGTCTTCTTGTCGACGCCGAGCACCTTCGCCTTGTGCTTGCTGCCGTCGAGGGTGGTGATCTCGATCTCGGTGGCCTTCTCCACGACGTGGGCGTTGGTGAGCGCGATGCCGGAGGCGTCGACGATGACCCCCGAGCCGAGGCTGCGCTGCGGGATGCGCTCCGGGGTGTCGCCGAAGAACCGACGGAAGAACTCGTCGCCGAAGAACTCCTCCAGCGGCCCGCGGCCGCCGCCGCGGCTGAAGGTGTTGATGTTGATCACGGCGGGCTTGATGGCCTCGGCCACCCTGGCGAAGGTGGTGTTGGTGGTCAGCGGCATCTGCACCGGGATCACCGGCGCCTGGACCATCGGGACCTCGGCGACCCGGCGCCCGCTGTGGGCGCGGCCGGCGGCGAAGGCGCCGAGGCCGAGGCCGGCCGCGAGGGCGACCGCGAGCACGGCGACGAAGGTGCTGCGCTTGAGGTAGATCATGGCTGCTCTCCCAGGATTTCACCCGCCAGGGCCCGTCGCAGCCGCTCGCCGTCGAGCGTCTCGACGCGCTTGAGCTCGGCGGCCGCCGCCACCAGGACGGCCTTCTTCGTCGTCAGGACCCCGCGCACGCGGTCGTGGGTGCGGTCGAGGATGTCGCGGACCTCGGCGTCGATGGTGCGGGCCGTTTCCTCGCTGAAATCGCGCTCGCCCCCCCACGGCTGGCCGCCGCGCAGGAAGAGCGGCGCGCGCTCGCCGTACGTCGCGAGCCCGACCCGGTCCGACATCCCGTACTTCATCACCATGAGGCGGGCGAGCTCCGTGGCGCGCTCGAGATCGTTGTGGGCGCCCGTGGAGATCTCGCCGTAGACGAGCTCCTCGGCGACGCGGCCCCCGAGCAGCACCGCGATGCGGTCCTCCAGCTCGCTGCGCGTGAGCAGGAAGCGGTCCTCCGTGGGCAGCTGGTACGTCATGCCGAGCGCGGCGACTCCCCGCGGGATGATCGTCACCTTGTGCACGGGGTCGGCGTGCGCGACCGAGGCGGCGACCAGGGCGTGGCCCATCTCGTGATGGGCCACGATGTCGCGCTCCTTGTCCGACAGCACGCGGCTCTTCTTCTCCAGGCCGGCGACCACGCGGTCGATGGCCTCCTCGAAGTCGCTCATCTCGACCGCGTTCTTGTCCTTGCGCGCGGCGAGCAGCGCCGCCTCGTTGACGATGTTGGCGAGGTCGGCCCCGGCGAAGCCCGGCGTGCGCTGGGCGATCACGCCGAGGTCGAGGTCGGGGCCGAGGACGACCGCGCGCGCGTGCAGTCGCAGGATGGCCTCGCGGCCGCGGATGTCCGGCTTGTCCACCACCACCTGGCGGTCGAAGCGGCCCGGCCGGAGCAGGGCCGCGTCGAGGACCTCCGGGCGGTTGGTGGCGGCCATGATGATCACGCCGTTGGACGAGTCGAAGCCGTCCATCTCGGCCAGCAGCTGGTTGAGGGTCTGCTCGCGCTCGTCGTGGCCGCCGACGAAGCCCGTGCTGCCCGCGCGCGACTTGCCGATGGCGTCGAGCTCGTCGATGAACACGATGCAGGGCGCCTTGCCCTTGGCCTGCTCGAAGAGGTCGCGCACGCGCGAGGCGCCGACGCCCACGAACATCTCGACGAACTCGGAGCCGGAGAGCGTGAAGAACGGCACGTCGGCCTCGCCGGCCACCGCGCGCGCGAGCAGGGTCTTGCCGGTGCCCGGCGGCCCGATCAGGAGCGCGCCCTTCGGGATGCGGCCGCCCAGGCGCTGGTACTTCTTGGGGTTCTTGAGGAAGTCGACGATCTCGACCAGCTCGGCCTTGGCCTCGTCCACGCCGGCCACGTCGGCGAAAGTCGTCTTCAGCTCCTTGCGGTCATAGATCTTGTGCTTGGAGCGCCCGAAGGACAGCGCCTGCGTGGGGCCGCCGCCGACCCGGCGCATGAGCAGCATCCAGATGCCGAACATCACGCCGAGGGGGATGACCCAGCCGAGGAAGAGATCGCGCCAGAACGTCGTCTCGATGCGGCCGGCGAACTCCACGCGGTGCGCCTGGAGGTCCTCGATGAGCCAGCGGTCGTCGACGCCGCTGATGCGGGTGACCGTGAACATGCGCACGGGCTCGTCGGAGCCGAGCAGGTGGCGCAGCTGGTCGCCGGGCGCGGGCGGGGTGGGGGGCAGCGCGTCCGGCTTGGCCACGCCGCGGATCTCGCGCTCCGTCAGGGCCACCTTCTCGATCTTGTCGTCGTGCAGGAGGTCGAGGAACCTGGACATGGGGATCTCGACCGTGCGCGGCGCGAGCAGAACCGACTGCAGCGCGAGGAGCACCGCGGCCCCGACCAGCACGTACACGAGGGAGAATTGCAGGCGCTGGGGTAGTCGCGGCGTCATGAAGGCCCTTCCTCCGAAATCTAGCGCCCGTGACCTGGAGTGTCAAACTCGCGCGGCCTCTTTTCCCTTGACACTTCCGGGGCGTTTGCCCTAAAACCGGCCCGGACAACGATGTGACTTCCGGAACAAGGTCTGCCCTCGACCGCGTGTCCGCGCGCCGCCGTGCGGGTGCGCTGCTCGTCCTGCTCGGCCTGGCCGTCCTCGCCCTCACGCTCCCTGCCGCCGCCCAGGACGCGGCCAAGGAGCCGGCGTACCGGGCCTTCCCCCTCCTCGGCTCCCGCCTGGCGGTGTGGGCCATCGCGCAGCTGCACCTCAATTTCGCCGCCTTCATCCTGGGCGTGCCGATCTTCGCCGTGATCATCGAGATCATCGGCTGGCGCACGCGCGACGCCCGCTACGACTGGCTGTCCCACGAGTTCGTCAAGCTCACGTTCGCCGCCTTCTCCACGACGGCGCTCCTCGGCGCGCTCCTGCTGTTCCTCTTCGCCGGCTACTATCCGAAATTCTGGACGTACATGTCGTCCATCTTCTTCCCCACCTACGGGATCTATGCCGCCCTCTTCTTCGCCGAGACCTTCACCGTCTACCTCTGGTACTACGGCTGGGACTGGCTGTCCGGGCCGCGCAAGGGCATCCACGTCGCGCTCGGCGTCCTCAGCAACCTGTTCGGCACGGCCATCCTGCTCGTGGCCAACTCGTGGGTGACGTTCATGATCTCGCCCGCGGGGATCACGGAGTCGGGCGCCCTCAAGGGCAGCGTGTGGGCCGCCATCAACAACTATACGTGGATGCCCATCAACATCCACCGACTCATCGCCAATATCGTCTTCGGTGGCACCATCGCGGCCGCCTACGCGGCCTTCCGCTTCCTCGGCGCCACCAGCGACGAGGAGCGGGCCCGCTACGACTGGATGGGCTACATCGGCAACTTCGTCGCGCTGTCCGCCTTCATCGTGCTGCCCTTCGCGGGCTACTACCTCGGCCGCGAGATCTACGCCTTCAACCAGACCATGGGCATCACCATGATGGGCGGCTTCATGTCCTGGCTGTGGATCATCCAGGCCATCCTGATCGGCGTGCTCTTCCTCGGCTCGAACTACTACCTCTGGCTGGGGATGGAGCGCATCCCCGGCTCCGAGCGCTACCGCCGCTACGTGCCGATGATGATCGGCATCCTCGCCTTCGGCTTCATGGTGTGGGCCACGCCGCGCAGCATGGTGATCACCCTCGACGAGGCGCGCGCCATGGGCGGCACCCACCACCCGGTCCTCGGCTTCCTCGGCGTCATGTCGGCCAAGAACACGGCCGTGAACATGATGATCCTGACCACCTTCCTGTCCTTCGTGCTCTACCGCCGCGCCAACCGCATCTCCACCAGGTCCTGGGCGGGCGCGGGCATGCTGATCCAGTGGGCGGCGCTCGTGGCCGCCGCCGTCGTGGTGATCTTCTACGGCGTGTACGGCTACTTCGTGGAGTCGCTCGTCCGCATCGGCTTCTCCGTCTACCAGGTCATGGCCGTGCTCGGCGCCATCGTGGTGGTCATGGCCATCGACATCCCGATGTTCCGCGGCGCGCGCTCCACGGGCGCCATCCGCTGGGGCACCATCGCGCCGCGGTCGCAGTACGTGCTCATCATCCTGGCGGTGACGTTCACCTGGCTGATGGGGCTCATGGGCTTCGCGCGCTCGGGCATCCGCCAGCACTGGCACGTCTACGGCGTGATGGTGGACAAGTCGGTCGATGCGGCGACCCCGGCCATCGGCTACGCCGCCAACGTCATCACCGTGGTGACGATCGTGTTCTTCGCGCTGGTGATGTTCATCTTCTGGCTCGGGGGCCTCAGCGACCGCGGCCAGGCGGGCGCCCACGGGCACGCGCCCGCCCCCCTGATCGCGGGCGGCAGCGACGAGCAGGCCTGACGTGCGCGTGCCCGTCGGGGTGAAGGTCGGGCTGGTGTCCCTGGTCGTCATGGGCGCCTACTCCGGGTACGCGAACTACATCCCCCAGGTGCAATCGAAGCCACCGCAGGAGCTGTCGCTCGAGGGCGGCCACGTCACGCCGGCCCAGCTCGTCAAGGCGGGCGAGGAGATCTTCCACACGAAGGGAACGTGCGAGATCTGTCATCGCGTCGGCCAGAAGGGCACGCGGGCGCCCGATCTCGCCGGCATCGGCGCGCGCGCGGGCAAGACCAAGCCCGGCATGGGCGCCAAGCAGTACCTCGTCGAGTCACTGCTCCAGCCGGCCGCCTTCATCGTCGAAGGCTATCCGCCCATCATGCCTGCGGTGGACAAGCCGCCGATCGCGCTCAATCGTTCCGAGGTGTGGGCCGTCGTCGCGTTCCTGGAATCCCTCGGAGGGACCGTCGACGTCACGCTCGACGACATCCCCGCGACCGTGGGCGCGGGCGGCGGCGGCGCGGCGGCGGCGGAGGTCAAGATCCCGGGCGATCCGAAGGCGGGCGAGGCGGTCTTCATGGGCAAGGGCACCTGCCTGGCGTGTCACATCGCGGGCAAGGTCGGCGCCGGCAAGGTGGGCCCCGACCTGTCGCAGATCGCCAGGATCCAGACGCCGGACTACATCATGGCCAAGATCCTGAATCCCGCGGGCAGGGGCACGGTGGCCGGCTACCCCAAGGGTGTCATGCCGCAGACGTTCGGCCAGACGCTCTCGGCGAAGGAGTACACCGACCTCGTGGCGTTCCTCCTCACGCTGAAATAACGATGAACGTCCTCCGCTCGCGCTTCACGCAGGCGGTCCTCCTGCTCGTGCTCGCCTTCGCGATCTTCAAGTTCGGCATCCGGCCGCCGGCACCGTGGAGCGTGCTCACGCTCTACATGGCCATCGTGTTCCTCGCCACGATCGTCTACGTCTCGTCGGACTCGGACTCCTGGCGCGAGTTCCTGGGCCCGCTGCGCACGACGGTCATGGATCCGGGCAAGCGCCCGCTGCGCATCGCGCTGGGGATCGTGATCCCCGTGCTGCTGGGCTACTACGCCTACACCCAGGCCGCGGCCAAGCCCCAGGCGCCGCCCGAGCTGCGCGCGGTGCACCCCGCGCCGCCCGCGTCGATCCAGTTCCGGGGCAAGGAGATCACCATCGCGGGCGTCGAGAATCCGTTGAGAAAAGATACGGCGAGCCTCGGCAAGCACGTCGCGGCGGGGGGCGAGATCTACATCAAGAACTGCGTCTACTGCCACGGCGACAATCTCGACGGCAAGGGGATGTTCGCCTACGGCTTCAACCCGCCGCCGGCGAACTTCGAGGACCCGGGCACGATCGCGATGCTGCAGGAGGCCTTCCTGTTCTGGCGCATCGTCAAGGGGGGGCCGGGGTTGCCGAAGGAGTCGACGCCGTGGAACTCGGTGATGCCGGCGTGGGAGGATCGTCTGACGGAGGAACAGATCTGGCAGGTGATCATGTACCTGTACGCGGCGACCAACCAGCAGCCGCGTCGATGGGAGTCGTCTCACTAGCATGTGGCGGCTCGTCGCTCGATCCAAAAGCCATTTCACCGCTCGCTCCTCGGCGCCCAGCATCTGGGACATTTTGATCGCCCTACTTCTGTTCGTCCCGGTACCGCTGATTTCCCCGCGCGTGGTCTTGGCGCAGGCGGGGGACGCGAATGCGGGGAAGGCGGTGTACGAGCGGAAGTGTGTGCTGTGTCATGGGGAGAAGGGGGATGGGAAGGGGCCGGGGGCGGAGAATCTGGATCCACGGCCGCGGGACTTCACGTCGGGGGTGTACAAGGTCCGGACGACGGTGAACAAGGTCCCGACGGACCAGGACATCTTCCGCGTGATCTCCAAGGGCATGCCGGGCACGTCGATGCCGGCGTGGGACGTGCTGCCCGAGAAGGACCGCTGGCACCTGGTCGCCTACGTCAAGAGCTTCGCGGCCGAGAAGCTCAAGGAGGCGCCCAAGAAGCTCGACCTGCCCAAGGAGGTCGCCCCCTCCGAGGCGTCGATCAAGCGTGGCAAGGAGATGTTCGAGGCCATCGAATGCAACAAGTGTCACGGCACGGAAGGCCGCGCGGACGGGCCGTCACATCCCGAGCTCAAGGACGACTGGAGCCATCCCATCCGGCCGGCCAACCTGACCAAGCGCTGGACCTTCCGCGGGGGCGCCGATCGCACCGCGGTCGCGACCCGCATCGCCAACGGCGTGCTCGGCACGCCCATGCCCGCCTTCGGCGATGCCGTGGAGAAGCCCGAGGACGTCTGGCACCTGGCGAACTACATCGCCTCGCTCGGCCCCGAGTCGCCGCGCCTGGCCACGCTGGTGACGGTGACGGCCGTCACCGACGCGATCCCCGACGATCCGAACGCAGACTTCTGGAGGAAGATCGCGCCCGGCGCCATCCCGCTGATGGGCCAGGTCATCGTCGACCCGCGCAACTTCAACCCCTCCATCGATCTGATCTCCGTGCGCGCGGCGTGGAACGACAGGGAGATCGCCTTCCACCTGACGTGGGACGACCCCACGGAGTCGAAGGACGCGGGCAAGAGCGACGGCGTCGCGCTGCAGTTCCCGCCGCAGCCGCCCACCGGGCCCGAGCGGCCGTACTTCCTGATGGGCGACGCCTCCGACGGCGTCTACCAGCTGCGCTGGGAGCACGGCCGGGGCGTGGCCGAGGTGACCGCGAACGGGCCGGGGAAGGTCGCGCCGATCGCCGGGGGCGAGGCGACGGCGAAGGTGGCCTTCGCGAACGGCCAGTACCGGCTCGTGATCAAGCGCGCGCTGGCGTCGAAGGACGCGAGCCGGCCGCCCTTCACCCCGGCGGCCTTCATGCCCGTCGCCGTCCAGGCGTGGGACGGCGGCGCCGGGGAGGCGCCCCCGAAGATGTCGCTGACCTCGTGGTACTATCTGCGCCTGGAGGAGCCGCAGTCGAGCCGTCGTTTCGTCATTCCTCCCGTCGTGGCGATCCTCACGTTCGCGGTGATGTTCGTGGTGGTGCGCGCGGCGCGGAGCCGGGGCTGACCTCTGACAAGGAGAGGCACTGATGCGTAAGGGACTCGGAGCATTCATGGCAGTCGCCCTCGTCGCGGGCACCGCGCTGTTCGTCGCCCGTCCCCAGTGGGCCGGGGCCCAGGGCGGCGGCACCATCGAGGCCGAGGTGAAGTACACCGGCGCTCCCGTCGTCGAGAAGATCAAGATCAACAAGGACACGGAGAAGTGCGGGACGGAGGCGAAGATCGAGAAGGTCGCGGTCGGGGCTGGCAAGGGCCTGGCCAACACGGTGGTCTCCGTGCCCGGCGCCAAGGGCGCGCCCACGGCCAAGAAGATCTCCGTCGACCAGAAGGGCTGCGAGTTCCACCCGCACGTGGCCGCGACCACCCCGGGCGAGGTCGAGTTCAAGAACTCCGACGACATCCTGCACAACCTGCACACCTACTCGACGGCGAACGCCTCCATCAACAAGGCGCAGCCGAAGTTCAAGAAGACGATGACGGAGAAGTTCGAGAAGCCCGAGATCATCAAGATCACCTGCGACGTGCACAGCTGGATGCTCGGCTGGATCGCCGTCATGCCCAACCCCTACTTCGGCGTGACCGACGGCAACGGCGTGGCCAAGATCGAGAACGTGCCGCCCGGCAAGTACAAGGTCGAGGCCTGGCACGAGACCCTCGGCAAGCAGGAGAAAGAGGTCGAGGTCAAGGCCGGCCAGACCGCCAAGGTCGCCTTCGAGATGAAGAAGTAAAGTCCGGGGAACCGGGGAGGATCGACACCGCATGCTGAACTGGTGGCTGCCGGAGAACGTCTCCACGTACGGCAACGACATCGACTGGCTGTTCCACCTGATCTACGCGATCACCGGGATCACCGCGATCCTCGTGTTCGTGACCATGGCGTTCTTCCTGGTGAAGTACCGCGCCGGGGCGGGGCGGCCGGTGAAGTACACCCACGGCAACACCACGCTGGAGATCGTGTGGACCGTGGTGCCCGCGCTGATCCTCGTGGTGCTCACCTTCCTCAGCGCGCCCGCGTGGTCCCGCATCAAGATGAACATCCCGGCCAGCGACCTCGAGATCCTCGTCACCGCCAAGCAGTTCAACTGGCAGGTGACCTACCCCGGCTCGGACAAGGTCTTCCTCGACGAGATGCACGTGCCCGTGAACAAGATCGTGCGGGTCCGGCTCAAGTCCCAGGACGTGATCCACAGCTTCTTCGTGCCCCAGTTCCGCATGAAGCAGGACGCCGTGCCCGGGCGCGAGATCCTCCAGTGGTTCGAGGTCGTCAAGCCCGGCCGGTACGAGTGGCCGTGCGCGGAGCTGTGCGGGTTCGGCCACTCGGGCATGCGCGGCTGGGTCCACGTGCACACCGCCGACGACTACAAGAAGTGGGTGGCCGAGAATCTCGCGGCCGCCGGCGCGCCGGCGGAGGAGAAGAAGGACGAGCCGAAGAAGAACGAGAAGGAGAAAGCCAAGCCATGAGCTCGACCACCGCGACGGCTCACGGGCACGCGACGCACGCCGGGCACCACGAGCTCGGCTTCGTCCAGACGTACATCTTCTCGCGTGACCACAAGATGATCGCCCGGCAGTTCCTCTTCCTCGGGCTGTTCATGATGATCCTCGGCGGCCTGCTCGCGCTCGTCGTGCGGTGGCAGCTGGCGTGGCCGGAGACGGCCGTCCCCGGGCTGGGCGGCATCCTGAAGGAGACGAGCGGCATCCTCGAGCCGTCGACCTACAACATGGCCTTCACCATGCACGCCACCATCATGATCTTCTTCGTGATCATGCCGATCCTGGCCGGCTGCTTCGGCAACTTCTGCATCCCGCTCATGCTCGGGGCCCGCGACATGGCCTTCCCGGTCCTGAACATGCTGTCGATCTGGACGACCGCCTCGGCGGGGGTCATCATGCTCGTCGGCTTCTTCGTCCCCGGCGGCCACGCGGCGGCGGGCTGGACGTCGTACGCGCCGCTGTCGGCGGTGCCCTCCTACACCGGCACGAACTGGGGCCAGAACATCTGGTGCATCTCGCTCTTCATCATGGGCATCGGCTCGATGATGGGCTCGATCAACTACGTCACGACCGTCATCAACATGCGCGCGCCGGGCATGAAGCTGTTCCGCATGCCGCTGGTGGTGTGGTCGCTCTTCATCACCGCCATCCTGCTCCTGCTCGCCATGCCCGTGCTCACCTCTGGCGTGGCCATGCTGCTCTTCGACCGGACGCTGGGCACGAGCTGGTTCCGACCCTCGGGCGGCGGCGAGCCGCTGCTCTGGCAGCACCTGTTCTGGTACTTCGGGCACCCCGAGGTCTACATCCTGATCCTGCCCGCCATGGGCATCGCCTCCGAGATCCTGCCCGTCTTCGCGCGCAAGCCGATCTTCGGCTACCACGCGATGGCGTTCTCCATGATCGGCATCGCGTTCCTGTCGTGGATCGTGTACGGCCATCACATGTTCGTGAGCGGCATGAACCCCGCCCTCGGCATGGCCTTCACGGTGACCACGATGATCATCGCGGTCCCGTCGGCCATCAAGACCTTCAACTGGCTGGGCACGCTGTGGGGCGGGAGCATCCGCTTCACGGTGCCGATGCTGAACGCGCTCGCCTTCGTGTCGATGTTCGTCATCGGCGGGCTCTCGGGCATCTTCATGGCCTCCACGCCGGTCGACATCTTCATCCAGGACACGTACTTCATCGTCGCCCACATCCACTACGTGGTCTTCGGCGGCTCGATCTTCGGGGCCTTCGCGGCCATCTATTACTGGTTCCCGAAGATGTTCGGCCGCATGACGAACCCGCTCCTCGGCCACCTGCACTTCTGGCCCACGTTCGTGTTCTTCAACCTCACGTTCTTCCCCATGCACATCATCGGCGTCGGCGGTCAGATGCGCCGCATCTACAACCCCATGCAGTACGAGTTCCTGCAGCACCAGCAGCACTGGAACGTGTTCATCACCGTCAGCGCCCTCTGCCTGGGCGTCGCGCAGATCCCGTTCGTGATCAACTTCTTCTGGAGCCTGTTCGCGGGCCAGAAGGCGCCCCTGAATCCGTGGAACGCCAACACCCTCGAGTGGAGCGCGCCCTCGCCGCCCCCGCACCTCAACTGGGGCGCGACGCTGCCCACGGTGTACCGCGGCCCCTACGAGTACAACGCGCCCGAGTCGCGAGAGGACTTCCTGCCCCAGTGGCAGGCCCCCGTCCGGGCCGGAGCCCCGCGCCACTGAACGGGTGAACATGCGCGCGTCTTTCAGCAACCGGCAACCGATCAACGTCGGGGGGAGCGATCGCCGCTCCTCCCCGAAGGGCGGTGAGTGCTAATCCTGGCCCAGGCGCTCGCGCTCGTGACCCTGGCGGCCACGTTCGCGCTCATCCTGCTCGGCGGGCTGGTGACGAACACGGGGGCGGCCCTGGCCGTCCCCGACTGGCCGACGACGTACGGCTACAACATGTTCCTCTATCCGTGGTCGCGGATGATCGGCGGGATCTTCTACGAGCACAGCCACCGGCTGGTCGGCGCCGTGGTGGGCGTGCTGACGGTGACGCTCGCCGCGAGCCTCTGGCGCGCGGGCGGCCGGCTGCGCGGGCTCGGCGTCGTCGCGGTGGCCGCCGTGGCCGTGCAGGGGCTCCTGGGCGGCCTGCGCGTCGTGCTCCAGAAGGACACGGTGGCCATCGTCCACGGCTGCCTGGCCCAGGCCTTCTTCGCGCTCCTCGTCGTCATCGCGCTCTCGACCTCGCGCGCGGCGGCGCGTCCGGCCGCGGCCGTGGCTCCGGCCACGCGGGCGATGGCGCTGGCCGCCGTCGCCCTCGTGTACGCCCAGATCGTCCTCGGTGCGCTGCTGACCCACGCAGGCTGGCTCTGGCTGCACCTCGGCGGCGCGCTGGCCGTCTTCGCGGTGCTGCCGGTGGTCACCGCGCGCCTGCGCCGCGGCGGGGACCCGGTGGCGGCGCCGGCCGCCCGCGCGCTGCTCGTCCTCCTCGGCGTGCAGCTGCTCCTCGGCGCCGGCGCCTACCTCGCCCGCTTCACGCCGGTCGCCCTGCCGGGCGAGCAGGTCACCGGGCTCGCGCTGCCGGTCGCGCACCGGCTCACGGCGAGCCTGATCCTCGGGGCCGCGACCGTGCTCGCCCTCCGGACGGCGGCGGCCCCCACGCCGCGCCCCGTCGCACCCGTCCTCGCCGGAGCGGGCCGGTGAGCCGTCCCGGCCAGGTCCTCGTCGCCGCCGTCGAGCGGGAGCGCCGCCAGGTGCTCGTCGATCTGGTCGCGCTCACCAAGCCGCGGGTCGTGGTGATGGTGCTGGTCACGACCCTGGTGGGCTACCACGCGGGGCTCACGGGCCCGGCGGACTGGGTGCGCGTGGTGCACCTCGTGCTCGGCACGCTCCTGGCCGCCGCCGGCACGCTGGCGCTCAATCAGTACTTGGAGCGCGAGGTCGACGGCCTGATGGAGCGCACGCGGACGCGGCCGCTGCCCGACGGACGGCTGCAGCCGCTCGAGGCGCTGCTCTTCGGCGCGACCCTCGCGCTCGCCGGCGTGGCCTACCTCGCGGCCTTCGTCACCCTGGGCTCCGCCGCGGTCACCGGCGTCATCGCGGCGCTCTACCTCTTCGCCTACACGCCGCTCAAGGTGCGCACGCCGCTGTGCACGATCGTGGGCGCGGTGCCGGGCGCGCTGCCGCCCGTGGCCGGCTGGGTCGCGGGGCGCGAGGACGTCGGCGTGGGCGCCTGGGTGCTCTTCGGCATCATGTTCCTGTGGCAGCTGCCGCACACGCTCGCCATCGCGCGGCTCTATCGCGACGACTACGCGCGGGCCGGCGTGCGCGTGCTGCCGGTCCTCGATGGCGAGGACGGCCGGAGCACCGAGCGCCAGATCGTCGGCGCCTGCGCAGCCCTGCTCGCGGTCAGCCTGCTGCCGACGCTGATCGGGCTCGCGGGCCCGGTCTACTTCGTGGGCGCGCTCGTGCTCGGGATCGGGCTCCTTGCCCTGGGCGCCCGTCAGGCCGTCGCGCCCTCGGGGGCGACCGCCCGGCGCCTCATGTTCGCCTCGCTCCTCTACCTGCCGGCGCTCCTCGCGCTCCTCGCGCTCGACAAGGTCCGGGGATGATGGAAGGACGGGCCGTGCCGGACGACTCCCCCGAGAGCAAGCGTCGGACGCTGCTCGTGCTGCTCGGCGTGATCGCCACGCTCCTGGTGGCGGGCTTCCTCGTGGGGATCCGCTGGTGAGCCCGACCCTGCTCGAGGCGCCGCCGGCCGGGGTCCGCGCCAACGGCCGCACGCCGCCACCGGCCCGGCCGACCGGCGGCGGCGACGACCACGAGGGCGAGCCGGGGCCGCGGCGCCCGGTGATGGCCAACGCGCAGCTGGCGACGATGTTCGTGATCGCGGCGGAGACGATGTTCTTCGCGGGCCTGATCTTCTCGTTCCTCATCCTGCGCGTGGGAGCCGCGGTGTGGCCGCCGCCGCTGCAGCCCCGGCTGCCGCTCGGGATGACCGCGGTCAACACCCTGGTGCTCCTCGCCTCCAGCGCCGTCATGGTCCGGGCCGTCCGGGCCCTCGGCGCCGGCGATCGCGCGGCGGTGCTCGCACGGCTGGGCGGTGCGGCGGGTCTGGGGGCGCTGTTCCTCACCGTCCAGGGCTTCGAGTGGGCGCGCCTGATCCGCTTCGGGCTGACGGTGTCGTCGGGGGCCTACGGCGCCACCTTCTACACGCTGATCGGCGCGCACGCGGCCCACGTGGGCTTCGCCCTGACCTGGCTGGCGGTGGCGTGGATCCTCGCGGCGCGCGGGCGGGTGGATGCGCGGCAGCCCGCCGCGCTCAAGGCGTGCGCGATGTACTGGCACTTCGTCGTCGCCCTCTGGCCCGTGATCTGGGTTTCCGTGTACCTGGTGTGAAGGAGCCTGGTGTGATGAAGAGCCACCTGATCGCTCGGATGCTGAGCCCGCTCGCCGCCTCGGTGGTCTCGGTCCTGCTCGCCGGCGGTCACGGCACGGCGTGGGCGTGCGCCACCTGTATCGCGTCGGCGTACGGAGACCGCACGTTCAACTGGGCCATGATCGGGCTGATCCTGATGCCGTTCGCGGTGGGCGGCGTGCTCGCCGGCGTCCTGTGGACGCGGCAGCGCCGCGCCCGCCACCATGGGGTCCAATCCGTCTCAATCGAGGAGAGCGCATGAGTCACACCGCGTCCGTCCATTCGGCGATCGAGCCCGCCGAGACACCGCTGACCCCCGAGAGCTGGGGCAAGTTCGGGATGTGGATCTTCCTCGCCGGCGACGCGGTGGGCTTCGGCACGCTGCTCGCGGGCTACGGGGCCATGCGCGCCACCAGCGCCGACTGGCCCAACCCCTTCAGCGTGCTCGGCATCAACCTCACCGCCCTCATGACGTTCCTGCTCATCTGCTCGAGCGTGACGATGGTCAAGGCGCTGGAGTGGCTGAGCCGCGGCGACCGCGCCCGGGCCATCCGCTTCCTGCTCTTCACGGCGCTCGGCGGGGCGATCTTCGTGAGCCTGCAGGCCTACGAGTGGACGCACCTGATCGAGCGCGGCCTGCACATCAATGGCAACCCGTGGGGCGCCTCGCTCTTCGGCACGTCGTTCTTCATCGTCACCGGCTTCCATGGCCTGCACGTCACCGGCGGCGTGATCTACCTCCTGTCCATGGTCAAGTACGTGCTGAACCGGCCCGACCCGATGGCGAGCTACAACGCCGTCGAGATCACGGGGCTGTACTGGCACTTCGTCGACCTGGTGTGGATCATGGTGTTCACCTTCATGTACCTGCTGTAGGAGGGGGCGATGGCGGGCTCCGAGCACAAGCATCCCAACTACATGGCGATCTTCTGGTACCTGGCGGTCCTCACCGTCCTGGAGATCGGGGTCGTGTTCCTCCCGCACTACGTTCCCGGCATCGGCAAGATGACGGTGGGGGTGCTGCTGTGCGGCTTCGCGATCGCCAAGGCGGCGCTGGTTGCCATGTACTTCATGCACCTGAAGTTCGAGGCGCGCACCCTCGGGCTCGTGGCGCTCACGCCGCTGGCCATCGCGACGCTGCTCGTGTTCATCCTGCTCCCGGACGGCTTCGCCGTCGCCCACAAGACGCAGCGGGACGCGGGAGCGGTGACGGCGCCGGCGCCGGCCAAGCACTAAGTGACCCTCCGCCATGCCGCTGGAGCCGGCGCGCGGACGCGCGGCGCGGATCGCGGGCCGGGCGCTGTCCCTGCGCTGTCCGCGCTGCGGGGCCACCCCGCTCTTCCGGCAGTACGAGCCGACGAACGACGGAGCGGCCGCAGGCACGAGCGCTCCGCGGCGAGCGGTGACATGGTTCTCGAGCTGGTTCCGGATGCATCCGTCCTGCGCGCTGTGCGGGCTGGTGTTCGAGCGTGCGCCGGGGTACTGGATCGGGGCGATCTACGTGAACTACGGGGTCACCACGGTGATCGCGATCGGGGGTTACTTCACGCTCTGGCGGCTCGCCTCGCCGTCGACGGCCGCGCAGCTGGCCGTGTGGGTGCCATTCGTGATCGTGTTCCCCCTCTGGTTCTTCCGCTACAGCCGGAGCCTCTGGCTGGCCGTCGAGTACTTCGTCAATCCCGAGCCCTGAGGCGGCTCGTGGGCGCCCTGCTCTCCGTCGTGGCGCTGCCGGCCGGGGCGGGCGCCTACGAGGTCGCGAGCGTCGCCGACGGCGGCAGCCTGAGCGGGGTGGTGCGGTTCGCCGCGCCGCCCCCGCGCCTGCCCCAGATGCCGGCGGCGCGCGGTGTCGAGGCGTGCGACGAGGCGAGGCAGGCCGAGGCGCTGGTGCTGGGCCCCGGGGGCGGCGTGCGCGGCGGCGTGGTCCTCGTCGAGGGCGTGGCGCGCGGCAAGAAGCCGGGCGGGGAGGCGGTCCTCGACGCCCAGCGCTGCGTCTTCGTCGCCCACGTGACGGCGACGACGGCGGGCGCCCGGATGCTGGTCAAGAACGGCGACGCTGTGCTCCACCACCCGCGCGGCCTGGCCGGTCGGACGACCGTCTTCGACCTCGCCCTGCCTCACCGCCACGACACCATCGACGTCGGCCGGCGACTCACCCGGCCGGGGGTGGTGCGGGTGCTCTGCGGGGCTCATCCGCACATGAGCGCCTGGCTCGTCGTGCACGACAGCCCCTACGTCGCGGTCACCGACGAGCGTGGCGCGTACACCATCGACGGCATCCCGCCGGGCCGCTACCGCGTCACCCTCTGGCACGAGGGTTACCGCGCGCGCGGCGCCGACCGGGAAGGCCGCCCGCGCTGGGAGGAGCCGCGCACGGTCACGCGCGCGGTCACCATCGCGCCCCACGGCAGCGCGCGGCTCGATTTCGAGTTGAGGTAGCGGAGGGGGGAGCGCATGTTCAAGCACATCTACGTGCCGGTCGACAACTCGGACTACTCGAACCGGGCCATCGACCTCGCCGTCGAGCTGGGCCGGGCCGGGGGCGCCAGGCTCACGGGCTGTCACGTGTACGCCGCGCGGCTGCACGACTACCGGTTCAAGCAGATGGAGTACACGCTGCCCGAGGAGTACAAGGACGAGAACGAGCTTGAGCGGCAACGGAAGATCCACGACTCCCTCATCGCCATGGGCCTGCAGCTCATCTCCGACTCCTACCTCGACGTCATGGAGAAGAAGGCGGCGGAGGCGGGACTGCCCTTCGAGCGCCGGATGATGGACGGCAAGCACTACAAGGCCCTCATCGACGACGTGCTCGCCTCCGACGCCGACCTCGTGGTCATGGGCGCGCTCGGGATGGGGGCGGTCAAGGACAGCCAGCTCGGCTCCGTCACCGAGCGCTTCGTGCGCAAGGTGGCGCGCGACACCCTGATCGTGCGCAACAGCGACGGGTTGAAGGACCAGCAGGGCGCCATCGTGGTGTGCCTGGACGGCTCGCCGCAGTCCTTCAATGGCCTCAAGCTGGGCATCGCGCTCTCCAGGGCGCTGCACCGGCCCGTGCACGCCGTCGCCGTGTACGACCCCTATCTGCACTACGCGATGTTCAACGGCATCGTGGGCGTGCTGAATGAAAAAGCATCCAAGATATTTCGGTTCAAAGAACAGGAGCAGCTGCACGAGGAGATCATCGATACCGGCCTGGCCAAGATCTACCAGTCGCACCTCGAGATCGGCCGCAAGCTCGCCGCCGAGGACGGCGTGGACCTCGCGATCACCCTGCTGGACGGCAAGTGCTTCGAGAAGATCCTCACCTTCGCCCGCAAGGAGCAGCCGTGGCTCCTGATCCTCGGGCGCATCGGCGTGCACTCCGAGGAGGGCGAGGTCGACCTCGGCTCCAACACCGAGAACCTCATGCGGCTGGCGCCGTGCAACGTGCTCCTCACCGGCGGCGCCTTCTACCCGCCGCTCGACGTCAAGGCCGAGGAGATCATCTCGTGGACGGAGGAGGCCGAGGCGCGGATGGAGCGCGTGCCGCCCCAGGTCAAGGGGGTCGCGCGCACCGCGCTGCTGCGCTACGCCATCGAGCAGGGTCACACCGTCATCACCAACAAGGTCATCGACGAGGCCATGGCCATCTTCATGCCCACCCGCATGGCCGAGAAGATGCAGATCATGGCCGAGGACCTCGCGGTGGCCAAGCTGCGCGCCGAGAGCCAGGCCGCGACCGCCATTTGCTCGGTGTGCGGCTACACCGTCAGGGGCCCGAACCCCGTGGTGACGTGCCCCGTCTGCCGCGCCGAGGCCGACCGGTTCCAGATCATCTCCAGGGACGTCGTCGAGGCCATCGCCAGGCAGGAGGGCGGCATCGAGGAGGAAGAGTCGATGCCCGGCGTCACCGTCAAGTGGTCGGCCGACGCCCGTGACGCGCTCCGCGAGGTGACCGACGCCTACCTGCGCCGCCGGGCCAAGGCGCGCATCGAGAAGTACGCGCGCTCCCGCAAGATCGCCGTCATCACCTGCCCGCTTGCCCTGCCCATGATCGAGGAGACGGTGGGGCGCGAGAAGCTGGGCGCAGGCTGGGACACCCTGCTCGCGAAGACGAAGTTCGAGCCGGCCGAGGCGCCCGTGGCCACGACCGCCGCCAACGGCTCGGCGTTCACCTGGACCGAGGACGCGACGGCGCGCCTCGACCGCGTGCCCGCCGGCTTCATGCGCGACATGACGCGCGAGGAGGTCGAGAAGGTCGCGACGGCCAAGGGCGTCACCGCGATCGACCTCGCGCTCTGCGAGGAAGGCATCGGCCACGCGCGCGAGACGATGAACGAGGTCATTGCCGGGTACGTGTCGGCCAAGAAGCCACGGTAGGCGGTACGGGGCGGTGACCACCCCCTACACCGCCTACTCCGTCTCGTGGAACCTCACGCAGCGGTGCAACCTCGAGTGCGCGCACTGCTACATGTCGGCGTTCGCGGGGGCGGACACCCGGGGCGAGCTCTCCACGGACGAGTGCCGCCGGGTCATGGACGAGATCGCCCAGGTCAACCCCGACGTCTTCCTGATCCTCACCGGGGGCGAGCCGCTGCTCCGGCGCGACATCTGGGACCTCGCCGCCCACGCGGCGGACAAGAAGTTCACCACCGTCTTCGGCACCAACGGCGTGCTCCTGCGCGAGAAGGAGGCGAAGCTGATGCGCGAGCACCGGGTGCTCGGCGCGTCGATCAGCCTCGACTCGACCGACCGGGCCAAGCACGACGCCTTCCGCCACCTGCCCAACGCCTGGGACGCCGCGGTGCGCGCCACGCGCGTCCTCGCCGACGAGGGGCTGGACTTCTCGCTCCACATGTCGGTCACCGACTGGAACGTGGCCGAGGTCCCCGCGATGATCGACCTCGCGCGCGAGCTCGGGGCGAAGGTCCTCAACTTCTTCTTCCTCGTGCGCACCGGCCGCGGGCGCGACCTGACCGACATCGACGCCGCCGCCTACGAGCGGATCCTGACGTATCTCGCCAACGTCCAGGGCGTGGGGCAGGGACCGTCGGAGACGGCCCCCGCCGGGGGCTCCCGGTTCGAGGATCCCTGGTCGACGCCGGTGGGGCGCGCCGACGGCCTCCTCATCCGGGCGAAGTGCGCGCCGCACTTCCGGCGCATCCTCTGGCAGCTCAACCCGTCGTCGCCCCTGCTGAAGAACTACGCCCACGGCTCCTGCCCGGCGGGCAAGTACTACTGCCGCATCACGCCCGAGGGCGACGTCACCCCGTGCCCGTACATGCCCGTGGCCGCCGGCAACCTGCGCGCCTCGTCGTTCACCGATCTCTGGCGCGGCGCCCCCGTGTTCGACGACCTGCGCGAGCCCCGGCTCGGCGGGCGCTGCGGCGCCTGCGAGTTCTCGAAGATCTGCGGCGGGTGCCGGTGCCGCGCCTACGCGACCTACGGCGACTACCTGGCCGAGGACCCCGCGTGCGGCTACCAGCCCGGCGCTCACGGCGGCGCCGTCATCGACCTGCCCGCCTCGGTCACCTTCGGGTTGCCCGTCGACTGCGCGCTGACGTGGGACGTGGCGGCCCGCGAGCGGCTCGCCGCCATCCCGTCGTTCGCGCGCGGGATGGTCGTGAAGGCCGTGGAGGCCTACGCGCGCGGGCGGGGCGACACGGTGGTGACGACGGACCTGCTCGCCGACGTGCGGCGCCGCTGGGGCGGACGCTTCCGGCCGCAGCCATGATCTCCCCGCCTCCGGTGGACATCGACGCCCGCTTCCGCACGGCGGCCTGGACGTACTTCGTCTACGGCGTGCTCTACTGGAGCGTCGCCCTCTACCTGCAGCTCACGGTCTTGCCGGTGCGCGGCGGCCTGCTCTTCTGGTTCGGCGTCGGCGCCGCGGTGGCCGTCGGCGTCCCGTGGCTGCTGGCGCGCCGGCGGCCGGGGTTCGAGCGCTGGGTCCTGTCGCGGCGGGACTTCGCGCGGCTGCTGACCGTCCTCGTCGCCGCGCGCGCCCTGATCGTCGCCTCGATCGCCGTGCACGGCCCGCTGTCGATGCGGATGCCGAGCATGGGGGCCGGCGTGCCGGCGAGCCAGGGCGGCGCGTGGATCATGGCCGCCGCGGCCGCCATCACCGCCGGCGTCCTCGCGCGCGCGGCGTGGTCGCGCGACGAGCGCGCGGGGCCTCGGGCATGAGCCCGGCGCACAAGCGCTATCGAGACATCACCGGCGACGGCGGCTCCGACGTCGTCGGGCAGGTCACCGCGCAGCAGGCGCGCCTGCGCGAGCGCATGGCCGCGATCCGCTCGGTGGTGGCCGTGGTCTCGGGCAAGGGCGGGGTGGGGAAGTCCACCGTCACCGCCAACCTGGCCGCGTGCTTCGCGCGCGACGGGCTGCGCGTGGGCGTGCTCGACGCCGATCTCAACGGTCCGAGCATGGCGAAGATGATGGGGGTCCGCGGCCGCTCGCTCGTCGTCGCGGGCGGCGCCATCGAGCCGCCGGCCTCCCGCCTCGGCGTGAAGGTCATGTCGATGGACCTGCTGCTGCCGTCCGACGACGCCCCGCTGACCTGGGAGGCCGCCACCCAGGACGAGGCCTACACGTGGCGCGGGACCATGGAGGCGAACGCGCTGCGCGAGTTCCTGGCCGACACGCGCTGGGGCGCGCTCGACGTGCTGCTGGTCGACCTGCCACCGGGCACGGACCGCCTGGCCACCGTCGCCTCGGTGGTTCCCGTCCTCGCGGGCACGATCGTGGTGACCATTGCCTCGGAGGTCGCCCACCTGATCGTGAAGAAGTCGATCACCGCGGCGCGCCAGGCTCGTGCCCGCGTGCTGGGTCTCGTCGAGAACATGGCCGGTCTCTTCTCCGGCCCCGACGGCGCCCGCCTGGCGTGCGAGGCCGGGATCCCGCTGCTCGGCAGCGTGCCCTTCGACCGGGCGATGGCGGAGGCCGCGGATCGGGGCGAGTCGTTCATCGAGCGCGCTCCCGACAGCGCCGCCGCACGGGCCATGCTCGCCGCCGCCGCCGCCGTCCGCGCCGCCCTCGCCCTTCGCTCGAGCGATCTGCCGCTCGCTCCCCCCGCTGTCGATTGATGCGCGCGCGGTTCTGCCTGGCCTGCGGCGGCCGGCTCGTCGATGCCCGCGAGGGCCGCCACCTGCGGCGGCGGTGCCGTCGGTGCGGGTGGACGTTCTACGACAATCCCGTGCCTGCCTGCGCCGCGGTGATCCTCCGCCGGCACCGCGTGCTCCTGGTGCTCCGCGCGCGTCCGCCCCACGCGGGGACGTGGGATCTGCCGGGAGGGTTCCTCGAAGCGGGCGAGCACCCCATGGTCGGGCTGAAGAGGGAGCTGCGCGAGGAGCTCGGGGTGGGCCTCGGCCGCGCGCGGCTGACGGGCGTGGTCGTCGACCGGTACGGCCGCGGCGGGTTTCCCGTTCTGGCCTTCGTCTACCGGGTGACCCTGGCTCCGGGGCCGATCCGCCCCGCCGACGACGTCGCGGACGCCCGCTGGTTCCCGATCCAGGCGATCCCGCTCTCGAGGGTCGGCTTCCCCTCGATCCGCCGGGCGCTGCGCGCCCTCGCGCGCGCGACCGCTACCCGCAGCTGATGCCGGGGTCCAGCTGGTAGTTCGCCACCTTGAACGTGCTGACGAAGTTGTCGTCCCAGGCCGTCACCCGCAGCTGACCGATCGCGCGCTCGCCGTCCCAGGCCAGGACCCGGGCGGTATCCGCCAGCGTGCCGACCGGCAGCCGGCCCGCCAGGAAGTCCGCCACCAGCGACTTCGGCATGAATGCCGCGATCGTCTCGTGGATCGGCCGGTCCCCCGACGATCCCCGGGCCCCTTGCTTCCGCCACTCGAGCACCACGCTGTACCCGTCGAGGAGCGGATCCGAGATGAGCGTGGCGTCGGCCGCGTTCATCCGCCTGAGCATGGCGCCCACGTAGCGCGAGAACATCGCCGAGGCCCGGTCCTCGAGGGAGAGCTTGCCGAACTCCGGCGAGGTGTCCTGCTCGATGTACAGCCGGATGGCCAGGAAGCGGTCGTCCTGGGTGACGCCCCGGGGACGGAAGAAGCCGATGCTGTGCTGCCGCACCTCCACCCACGGGATGCAGTGATAGATGCCCGCGTTCAGCGCCCGCAGACCGCGGACGTGCCGCTGGGCGAGGGTGCGGGCCTTGTCGGAGGTGTGCTGGTCGGCGGGGAGGAGACGGTCGTCGGCGGGCTGAGCCAGCGTCGCGCCCGTCGCACCCAGCACGGCGAGCGCGGCGAGCGCGGCGACGGCGCGGCGTCTCCTACCGCTCAAGGATCTGCTCTTGACCGACGGTGATCGGCTTGCCCCACCACGCCTCGTCGCGGGCGAGCGCGACGTCGGTGCGCGTCACCCTCGGTGTGCCGCCCTCCGTGTTGCGCAAGGAGAAGCCCATGTGCTTGGCCGACGCGAAGTGCGCTCCATGCGACTTCCACGTCGCCCACTCTTCACCGGTGGCGCAGCCGGTCGCAGCGAGGAGCACACCACCGAGCAACAGGACCGACAGACGATGGCTCGACATGACGTTCCCTCCGGGAAGAATCACTGCCGCAGCAGCCCAATGCTACTGGGTGGAACCGGGGCGGTCAACCACCGGCGCGCGCAGCGACGACGTGATAGACTCGGCTCACAGCCCATGGACCGACTGAAGATCCTCTCCGTGCCGCCGGCCCTCCGGCGACCGATCCTCATCATGGCCTTCACGGGGTGGAACGACGCGGCCGAATCGGCCACCACCGCCGCGCGCTACCTGTCGGCCTCGTTCCACGGCGAGAAGTTCGCCGAGATCGATCCCGAGGAGTTCTACAACTTCAGCCTGTCGCGGCCCTACGTGCGCTACAAGAGCGGCTCCGAGACCGAGCGCGAGATCATCTGGCCGTTCACCGAGTTCTCGGTGTGCCAGGCGCCCGAGCTCTCGCGTGATTTCGTCGTCGGGGTGGCCCCCGAGCCACACCTGCGCTGGCGCACCTACTGCGAGGACGTGATGACGCTCGCCGAGCAGTGCCGGATCACCCTCGTGCTCACCCTCGGCGCGCTGCTCGCCGAGGTGCCCCACACCCGCCCCATCCGGCTCTCCGGCAACGCCTCGGATCCCGAGATGGCGGCCCGGCTGGGCACGCGGCCGTCGCGGTACGAGGGCCCCACCGGCATCGTCGGGGTGCTCGGCACCGCCAGCCGCGAGCGCGGGCTGGCGACGGCCACCCTCTGGGCCAACGTCCCGCACTACATCTCGGGCATCGAGAACCCGAAGGCGACCCTGGCGCTCGTGCGCCGCGTGCTGCCCCTGGTCGGCGCCGACACCGACACCAGCGACCTCGAGGACGCCGGGCGCCAGTTCGACCAGAACCTCAAGGAGATCGTCAGCCAGAACGCGAAGATCGCCGGCTACGTCAAGAAGCTGGAGGCCCGGGCCAGCGAGGACGAGGAAGAGCAGCCGACGCGCCCCGCGAGCGATCTGCCGCCAGCGTCCGAGCTGGTCGCGGAGATCGAGCAGTTCCTGCGCCAGCAACGCCCCGAGTAGCCCGCCGCCTCGCGCGCGCCCTCGCCGGCGCCGCCCTCGTCCTGCTCGCTCCGCCCGCGACGCCCCCGTCCGCCGCCACCGAGCGGATCGCCGTGATCTGGCACCCGCCACGCGTGTACCAGGGTCAGGCGGTCTGGCTCCACCTCCGCGGGGTGCGCGAGGACGCCACGGTCGAGGGCGCGATCGGTGGCCGCCCACTCCGGCTGTTTCCCTATGCCGGCGGGCAGGCGGCGGTGGTGGGCTTCGACCTCGAGACGAAGCCAGGGCCGCAGGCGTGGCGGATCGCGGTGCTGGAGCCCGGGCGCGACCCGCGCACGCTCACGGGCTCGCTCCGCCTGCACCGGCGCGAGTTCCCCGTCCAGCGGCTGACCGTGGCCCCGGGCATGGTGGATCTCGATCCGGAGACCGAGCGGCGGGCCGTCGCCGAGAGCGAGCGGCTGCAGACCCTCTTTCGCATGACGACGGCGGAGCGCCTCTGGCGCGGCCGGTTCGTGCTGCCGATGGCCGGGAAGGAGCCGGGCACGGGCTTCGGGGCCCGCCGCGTGATCAACGGCAAGCCGCGCTCTCCCCATGGCGGCACCGACTACCCCGCGCCCGTCGGGACGCCGGTCGTGGTCGCCAATGCCGGCCGCGTCGCCGCCGTCGGCGAGCACTTCTTCCCGGGTCGTCTCGTCATCGTCGACCACGGCCTGGGCCTCTACACCCTCTACTTTCACCTCGACCAGGTGGCCGTGGCCGCCGGCGACCGCGTGGACCGCGGACAGCCGCTGGGGACCGTCGGGGCCACCGGCCGTGTGACGGGACCGAACCTGCACTTCGGCGTCCAGGTCGGTCCCGCCCGGGTCGACCCGGCGAGCCTGCTGAGCCTCGACGTCCGGGATTGATTCAAGATCGGGGGGAGCGCTGCGCTGCTCCCCCCGATGGCCCCCCATCGCGCGACGGCTTTCGCGTGAAATGCTGGACGCCTGCCGTGCCGGCGCCCGAGCCGTGCTGTTTCCTCCGCGCGGGCTTCCTGCGCGCGGGCTCTAGCGTCGGCGCTTGCGCGCGGGCTTGCGGGCCTTCGCCCGGGGCTTGGCCGCCTTCTTGGCCGGACGTCGGCGGGCGGTCGCCTTCTTCTTCGTCGGCTTCCGGGCCGCCGGCTTCTTCGCCGCCGGCTTGCGGGCTGCCGGCTTGGCGGCGGCTGGCTTGGGTGCTGCCGGCTTGGCGGCGGCCGGCTTGGGCGCCGCCGGCCTGGCGGCGGGGCGCCGTGGCGCGGCGGCTGGCGGCGCGGCGGGTGCAGGTGGAGCCGGAGCCGGCGTCTCCCAGGCCGGCGGCGTGTGGGGGGTGTGCATCGGAACCTGTTCGTCGCCGTTCAGACGCTCCATGGTGGCCTCCCCGGGCCGTCGCGTGCGCGGACGCCCGCGCTAAGGTGCGCGCCAAAGCGACGGCGCGCAAGAGGGAAGATTGGTGGTCAGACGCGGACGCTCGCGCGCAGCCGGCCGGCGTCGCGGGCCAGCGCGGCGTTCGACCACACGGTGAGCGCCGAGCGGACCAGGATCGCGCGCACGGCCTCGCGCGGGATCTTGACGGGCGCCGCCGCGACGAGCGGGTTGGGGTGCTCGCCGAGGGCGACGAGCGTGGCCAGCCCGATGAGCAGTGGCCACGCGCAGGCCAGCCGCATGCGCCACTCGGCGCGCGGGATCGCGTAGGTGTAGCGCCAGCCGGCGTCGTAGTGGTCGAGCGTGACGCCGATCAACCGGGCGAGGAGCGGCCGCGCCCGCCGCGCGCCGTCGGCGGTGAGGACGTCGGCCGGGGCCAGGCCCAGCGCCGCGAGCTCCTTGGCCGGCAGGTAGCAGCGGCCGCGGCGCAGATCCCCGGGCACGTCGCGGAGCACGTTGGTCATCTGCAGGGCCTTGCCGAAGCGCGCGCCCAGCGCGCTCATCTCGCGGCGCGGCCACGGGCGCAGGCGCGGCCGGTGCGCGCAGTGGATCGCCGTCCAGAACGGCCCGACGCAGCCGGCGACGAGGTAGGTGTACTCGTCCAGCTCCTCGAGGGTCTCGAGCGCCGCCAGGTCGGCGACGCCGTCGCCCGGAAACCGGGTCAGGTCGAGCGCCATGCCCGACGTGAGCGTCGCGAGCACGCGCTGCACCTCGGCGCGATCGCGGTCGGGCAGGCTCGCCAGCAGGCCCACCGCGTCGCTCACGCGCTCGAGGAGCCGCCGCTCGACGCCGTTCGGCTGATGGTGCACGCAGGCTCGCAGCACGCCGCTCACGTCGGCGGGCGCGCCGTCGAAGACGCGCCGGAGGGTCTCGAGGTGGCGCAGCCGCTCCTCGCGCGGGACCAGCCGCGTGTCGGCGACGGTGTCTGCGGCACGCGCGAGCAGGTAGGCGAGGGTGACCGGCTCGCGGACGTCGGCCGGGAGCACGCGGATCGAGAGGTAGAAGCTGCGGCTGACCTCGCGCAGGAGGTCGCCGAGCAGCGCGAACGCCTGGCGGGGGTGTCCCGGCCTAGTCGCGGTCGAAGATCCTCGGCGGCGGGTCCGGCGAGTCCTTGGCCTTCTTGAGACCTTCCTGGAACTTCCGGTCCAGGAGCTTCGACTTCTGCCCCTCCGCGGCCATCTGCCGGCGGAAGCGCTCCTCGCGCTCGGCCGACTTCGACTTGAGGATGTCGAAGGCGCCCCCGAGGTCGCCGACGGTGCGCCTGGGCGGCGGCGCCTCGTGCGCCACCACGGCCGCGAGATCGGCGTCGATGGTGAGCTTCGCCTGGCAACACGGGCACTCGACGCGGAACGTCGTGGCCATCGCGGCTGAGGCTACCACGTTTTCCCGGGCCGCGGAGCGGCTGCTAGACTCGGCCGCATCACCAGGGGCGAGGAGGCGGCACGCGATGACGATGAGGGAGGCATGTGAGAAGTGCGGGGCGGCGCTGGGCCTCGAGGCCGAGGCCTACGTCTGCAGCCACGAGTGCACGTTCTGTCCGGCCTGCGCGGGCGCGCTGGCGAGCGTCTGCCCGAACTGCGGAGGCGAGCTCGTCCGCCGCCCGCGCCGCCGGCCCGCCGGGGCGGGCGCAGCATCGCGGCCAGTTCCCGGACGTGCTCGGGATGCGGTTCGTCCACGCGAGCCGCGACCGGGTCGTCGCCGAGATGGCGGTCCGCCCCGAGCTCAACACGGGCGGCGGGCGCCTGCACGGCGGCGCGATCATGGCGTTCGCCGACACCCTCGGCGCGTCACGGATCAGGCCGGGCGGCTGATCGCGCTGGTGACGCAGACCCAGATGGTGCTGACGGGTTGATCGAGGCGCGTGACGATGGCGAGCCCGCCGCCCTCGAGCCGGGCGGCCGGCTCTCGCCGGGTCCGATAGGCCGAGGTCGAGATCCGGATACCACGCCCGTCCGGAGGCGACAAGCCGTAGAATGCTGGCGATGGCCGAGCTGACGAACGAGTTCTCCTGGTCGCGCAGCCGGGACAGCACGTTCCAGGAGTGCCGCCGCCAGTACTACTATCGCTACTACGGCTCGTGGGGCGGCTGGAGCGCGGAGGCCGACCCCGCCGTGCGCCGGCTCTACATCCTCAAGCAGCTGTCCTCGCGCCAGCAGTGGGCCGGCCGCGTGGTGCACGACGCCATCGAGCTGGCGCTCCACGGGCTCCGCGACGGCCGGGCCATCCCGGTGGAGCCGTTCATCCGCGACGTCATCGAGGGCATGCGGGGCGACTGGCGGTCCTCGAAGGCCGGGCGCTACCGCGAGCTCCCCAAGACGGCGGCGCTCTTCGAGCACGAGTACAACGTCGACATCAAGAAGGAAGCCTGGCAGGCGATCAGCAACAACGTCGCCGCGTGTCTCAGGAACTTCTTCCGCCTGCCCTTGCTGGCGACCATCCGCCGTACGGCGCCCGAGCACTGGTCGATCGAGCACTGGTCCAAGATGTTCGATTTCGAGGGCACCCAGGTATGGATCGCGCCGGACTTCGGCTTCTGGACCGAGGACGGGCGGCTGGCGCTGGTGGACTGGAAGACCGGCGGCGGCGCGCCGGGCGGCGCCTCGTTCCAGCTCGGCTGCTACGCGCTCTACGCGGCCGACCTGCTCAAGGTCCCCCCGAAGCAGGTGGACCTGCTCGAGGTCAACCTGCGCGAGCCCGTCGTCACCGCGATCACCTGGGACGACGACCGCCTCGAGGAGATCCGCGAGCAGCTGCGCCTGTCCATCCGCGCCATGAAGGCCTATCTCGCCGATCCCGAGGCGAACGTCGCGATGGAGAGCAACTTCGAGCTGACGGAAGACCTGCGCCTCTGCCGCTGGTGCAACTTCCGCGCGGTGTGCCGGCCCGAGCTGGCTTGACGCCCCCCGGGCGGGAGTGATAGAAGCGTCCAATCGTGCGTCCCTGGGAGGTGAGACGTTCTCCGGCGTTCCTGACGACCTTCTCCTGACCGCGACCACCGAAGGAGTCGCCCCATGCAGACACGCCGTCAGTTCTTCCGTGTCACCGCCGGCGCCGGCGCGGGTCTCGCGCTGGCCCAGGCCCCCGCGCTCGCCCAGAAGCGCGAGCTGACGTTCTTCTCGTGGAACCACTTCGTGCCCGCCTCCGACGACGAGCTGCGCAAGCAGGCCGAGGCCTTCGGCAAGGCGAACAACTGCACGGTCCGGGTGGACACCGTCGCCCATCTGCAGATGCCGGCCAAGATCGCCGCCGAGGCCCAGTCGCAGTCGGGTCACGACATGCTCCGCACGGCCAGCGCCGACACGTTCCTCTACGAGAACCTGCTCGTCACCTTGGACGACCTCGTGGACAAGCTCGGCAAGGCCGCCGGCGGCTGGTATCCGTTCGCGGCCGAGATGAACCAGACGAAGTCGGGCTGGAAGGGCGTGCCGTGGTTCTGGGTGTCGTTCCCCGGAACGTACAACATGGCGCACTACAAGAAGGCCGGCTTCGAGCCGCCCAAGACGTGGGACGAGCTGCTCAAGCAGGGCAAGGTGCTCAAGAAGCAGGGCAACCCCGTCGGCATCCCCATCAGCCACTGCTCGGACGCGCACTCGACGTACTGGTCGGTGGCGTGGTCGATGGGCGCCAAGGTGCTCGAGCCGGACGGCAAGACGCCGGGGATCAAGTCCGAGAAGACCGAGCGGGTGATCGAGTGGTACAAGGAGCTCTACCGGGACGCCATGGAGCCCGAAGTGCTGTCGTGGGACGACGCCGGGAACAACCGCTTCATCCTCTCGGGCAAGGGCTCGTGGATCCACAACCCCATCAGCCCGTACAACTCCGCGCTCGCCAACAAGCAGCCGATCGCCGACGACATCAACCACCACAACAGCCCGGGCGGCCCGGCGGGCCAGCACTCGGCGCCGCCGATCCTGGGCCTGGGCATCTGGAAGTTCTCGAAGAACGTCGAGCTGGCCAAGGAGTTCATCACGTACCTGTTCCGGAAGGAGAACTTCGACGCCTGGATCGTGGCGTCGAACGCCTTCAACCACCCGCCGCTCAAGCACTTCGCGGATCATCCGATCTGGGCGCGCAATCCGAAGTTCGCGATGTTGCCCAAGGAGGCGGAGTTCGCGCATCCGCGGGGCTGGCCGGCGCACCCGAACGACGCGGTACAGCGGATCGACGACAACTACATCATGGCCGACATGGTGGCGAAGGCCGTGAACGGCATGCCGGCCAAGCGCGCCATGGAGTGGGCCGAGGAGCAGGTGGCCCGGGCCGTCAAGGGTCAGCTGAAGGTCAGCTAGGATGGCCGTCGGCCAGCGCGTGCTCGAGTCGGCCGGGTTCCGCCAGGAGCCCGGCCGCCTCACGCGCCTCCGGGCGTGGTGGGAGCAGGAGCACGTCTTCGGCTACGGCCTCATCACGCCCGCCCTGGTGCTCCTCGTCTGCCTCGTGGCCTATCCGTTCGGGATGGCCATCTACTTCAGCCTGTCGGACTACTGGGTGGGCTCGCCGGGCGCCTTCGTCGGGCTCAACAACTACCGCGAGATCCTCTCGAACGACGTGTTCCGGCAGACCGTGCAGAACTCGTTCGTGTTCACCGCCATCGCGCTCGGGTTCAAGACGGTGCTCGGCATCTGGCTCGCCCTGCTCCTCGCGCGCAACCTGCGCTTCAAGCGGCTGCTCCGGGGCGCGATCCTGCTGCCCTGGGTCATCCCCACCGCGCTCTCGGTCCTTGGCTGGTGGTGGATGTTCGACTCCCTCTACAGCGTGGTGAACTGGACGGCCATCCGGCTGCACCTGATCACTGCGCCCGGGCCGAACTGGCTCGGCCAGACCGCCTACGCCATGACCGCCGTCATCGTCGTCAACGTCTGGCGCGGGCTGCCCTTCTTCGCCATCACCGTGCTCGCCGGGCTCGTCTCCATCCCGCGCGAGTTCTACGAGGCGGCCGAGGTCGACGGCGCGTCGTCGTGGCAGCGCTTCTGGACCGTGACCCTGCCCTTGCTCAAGCCCGTGCTGGCGGTCGTCATCCTGTTCTCGACGATCTTCACGTTCGGCGACTTCAACATCGTCTACGTGCTCACGCGCGGGGGGCCGGTCAACACCACCCACCTCTTCGCCACCTATGCCTACCAGATCGGCCTGCAGGGCGGCAACCTGGGGCAGGGAGCGGCGATCTCGCTCTTCCTCTTCCCCATGCTGTTCGCGGTGGTGTTCCTCCAGCTGCGGTACATCCGCAAGGAGTAGCGGTGGCGACGGCGGCGAGCGCGCGGGCGAAGCGGTGGGCGGCGGCGCGGAGCTACGGCAACCTCGCGCCCTTCCTGTTCTTCGCGCTGTTCCCCTTCTATTTCATGCTCGTGACGTCGTTCAAGTCGAACGCCGAGCTCTACAACCTCAAGTCGGTCCCGTTCTGGATCCAGACGGGCGCCATCACCGACCATTACGGTTACCTGTTCCAGCGCACCGAGTTCTTCACCTGGATCAAGAACAGCGTGATCATCAGCGTGGTGGCGACCTCCGCCTCGCTCGTCATCGCCATCCTCGCCGGCTACAGCCTGGCCCGGCTGCGTTACCGCGGGGTGGCCTCCTTCGGCACCGCGGTCTTCATCACGTACCTCGTACCCCCGACGCTCCTGTTCCTGCCGCTCTCCCAGGTGGTCGTGCGGCTCGGGCTCTCCGACTCCATCTGGGCGCTCATCGTGACGTACCCGACGTTCCTGGTGCCGTTCTCGACCTGGCTGCTCATGGGCTACTTCCGGACGGTGCCGCGCGAGGTCGAGGAGTGCGCGCTCGTGGACGGCGCCAGCCGGATGCAGACCCTGGTCAAGATCGTCCTGCCCATGGCGGTGCCCGGGATCGTGTGCGCCGCGCTGTTCGGCTTCACGCTCTGCTGGAACGAGTTCATCTACGCGCTCACCTTCGTGTCGCAGAGCAGCCAGAAGACGGCGGTGGTGGGCGTGACCGCGGACCTCATCCGGGGCGACATCTATTACTGGGGGTCGCTGATGGCGGGGGCCATCCTCGCCAGCGTGCCGACCGTCATCGTCTACGTGTTCTTCCTTGACTACTACGTGTCCGGCCTCACCGCCGGCGCCGTCAAGGGCTGACCCGACAATCTCCCTGGGGGCCCCGACATGGCCCCCAGACCCCCAACGCTCGGAGCGCCCCGGGGAACCCGGGGCGCCCCTCGAAGAACCCTGATGCTCGGTTCGGGTATCCTCGTCTGACTGGAGGGAGCGCCATGCCTGCCTATCTCATCGCCGAGGTCGAGGTGAAGGACGCCGCCACCTTCGAGGAGTACCGCAAGCAGGTGCCCGCGACGATCGAGAAGTACGGCGGGCGCTACCGCGTGCGCGGCGGCCAGGCGGTGCCGCTGGAGGGCGGCTGGGACCCCAAGCGCTTGATCGTCCTCGAGTTCCCGAGCCTCGAGCAGGCGCGGCGCTGGTACGACAGCGAGGAGTACCGCGGGCCCAGGGCGCTCAGGATGAAGAGCGCGGCGACCCGCCTCCTGCTCGTCGAGGGTGTGTGAGATGAGCGACGTCATCGGCATCCACGACAAGGACCGGGTGCGGACGATCGTGCTCAACCGGCCGGGAAAGAAGAACGCGCTGTCGCACGAGCTGGCGTGGGGCGTGGTCACGGCCGTCGAGCAGGCCGCCCGCGCGGACGGCATCTGGGTGATCGCGATCACCGGCACCGGCGACGCCTTCTGCGCCGGCCTCGACCTCGGCGGGCCGGGGGAGGACGCCTCGCCGCTGTCCGCCCAGGATCGCCAGCTCGACGACGTCTCCTGGGTCGGCCGCTTCGCGCTCGTCTTGCGCGAGGTGTGCGACAAGCCGGTGGTCGCCGGCCTCAACGGGGTGGCGGCGGGCGCCGGGCTCTCGCTGGCCATGGCCGCCGATATGCGCCTGATGGCGCGCAGCGCCCGGCTGGTGGCGGGTTATCCGCGCATCGGCGCCTCGCCGGACGGCGGGCTGACCTGGACCCTGCCGCAGGCGATCGGCTACGAGCAGGCCATGCGGTTCCTGCTCGAGAACCGCACGGTCGAGGCCGAGGAGGCGCTGCGCCTGGGCTTCGTGGGCGAGGTGGTGGCCGACGAGCGGTTCGCGGAGCGCCTGGCCGAGTACTGCGCCTTCCTGGCCGACCGCTCGCCGATCGCCGCACGCCTGACCAAGCGCGGGGTCGGGCGGGCGGTGGCGATCGATCTCGAGGCCCAGGTCCGCTACGAGCTCGCGAACATCCGCAGCGCGTTCGCGAGCGAGGACGCCGGCGAAGCGCGCCGCGCGTTCTTCGAGAAGCGGGCGCCCGTCTTCACGGGGCGCTGATGCCCCAGGCGGCCGTCCGGGGCGACGCGGCCCCGCTCTGGCGCCCGTCGCCCGAGCGCGTGGCGGCGGCGCAGGTGACCGCGTTCACGAAGACGGTCGCCGCGGAGTGGCGGGTCGACCTCCCCGACCACGACGCCCTCTGGCGCTGGTCGGTCGAGCGCCCGGAGCAGTTCTGGCGCTCCGTGTGGACCTTCTGCGGGGTGATCGGGGACGGTCCGGGCGGGCGGGTGCTCGAGCACGGCGACCGGATGCCCGGCGCGCGCTGGTTCCCCGAGGCGCGGCTCAACTTCGCCGAGAACCTGCTGCGCCGGCGCGACGACACGCCGGCGCTCGTGTTCTGGGGCGAGAGCCAGGTACGCCGGCGGATGACGTGGCGCGAGCTGTGGGAGGCCACCGCGCGGCTGGCCGCAGCCCTGCGCGCCGCGGGCGTCGGGCCCGGCGATCGCGTGGCCGGCTACCTGCCCAACATGCCCGAGGCCATCGTGGGCATGCTGGCGACGGCCAGCCTGGGCGCCATCTGGTCCTCGTGCTCGCCGGACTTCGGCGTGCAGGGCGTGCTCGACCGCTTCGGCCAGATCGAGCCGAAGATCCTGATCTCTGCCGACGGCTATCGCTACACCGGCAAGGCCAACGATTCCCTGCAGCGCCTGCGCGAGCTGATGCCGCGGCTGCCCTCCGTCAGACGGCTCGTCGTGGTCCCCTACCTCGAGGACTCGCCCGCGCTGGCCGGCCTGGACCGCGCGGTGACCCTGGAGGACTTCACGCGGGGCGCCCCGGCGGGTGAGATCACGTTCCCGCGGCTGCCGTTCGATCATCCGCTCTACATCCTCTACTCCTCGGGGACGACCGGGGTGCCGAAGTGCATCGTCCACGGCGCCGGCGGCACCCTGCTGCAGCACCTCAAGGAGCACCGGCTGCACACCGACCTCAAGCCCGGCGACCGGCTCTTCTACTTCACCACCTGCGGCTGGATGATGTGGAACTGGCTGGCCTCGGGGCTCGCCTCCGAGGCGAAGCTGCTGCTCTACGACGGCTCGCCCTTCTATCCGATCGCGCGCGCGCTCTTCGATTTCCTCGACGCCGAGCGCGCGACCGTGTTCGGCACCTCGGCGAAGTTCATCGACGCCGCCGCGAAGGCCGGGCTCGAGCCCGCCCGCACGCATCGCCTCGACGCGCTGCGGACCATCTGCTCCACGGGCTCGCCGCTGGCGCCCGAGGCCTTCGACTACGTGTACGAGAAGGTCAAGCGCGACGTCTGCCTGTCGTCGATCTCGGGGGGCACCGATATCGTGTCCTGCTTCGTGCTCGGGAACCCGATCGGCCCCGTGTGGCGCGGCGAGATCCAGGCGCGCGGGCTCGGGATGAAGGTCGAGGTGTTCGACGAGGACGGCCGCCCGGTGGTCGGCGCGAAGGGCGAGCTGGTGTGCACCGCGCCGTTCCCCTCGATGCCCGTCGGCTTCTGGAACGACCCCGACGGCACGCGCTACCGGGCCGCCTACTTCGAGCGCTTCCCCGGCGTGTGGCGCCACGGCGACTGGGTCGAGCTGACGGAGCACGGCGGGATGATCATCTACGGCCGCTCGGATGCCGTGCTGAACCCGGGCGGGGTGCGCATCGGCACCGCGGAGATCTACCGCCAGGTCGAGCAGCTCGACGAGGTGGTGGAGGCGCTCGCCATCGGGCAGGACTGGCAGAACGACGTGCGCGTCGTGCTCTTCGTCCGCCTGCGCGAGGGGCTCACGCTCGACCGCGCGCTCATCGCGAAGATCAAGAAGCAGATCCGCGACAACGCGACCCCCCACCACGTGCCCGCCCGGGTGATCCAGGTGGCCGACATCCCGCGCACCAAGAGCGGCAAGATCGTCGAGCTCGCCGTGCGCGACGTCGTCCACGGCCGCCCGGTGAAGAACCAGGAGGCGCTCGCGAATCCCGAGGCGCTGGCGCTCTTCGCCGACCTCCCCGACCTCCAGCGGTAGGCCGGGCGGTGAAAACGCTCGCCGTCGACCCGCGCTCACCTCGCACGGCCACGCCGCGTTCGGGGCGTACGCCTCGGTCGTCGCTCTTCGCCGCCTTGCCTCTGGCCGTTTTTCCGCGTCCTGTCGAGGCGCGGGTCCCTGCTAGGATGACGTGATGGCGCGCCGCGGTCGTCTCTTCGCCAAGTACGCGCTGGTCTTCGCCAGCCTGGTCGGTATCGCCCTGCTCGCCAACGGCCTCGTCGAGCTGTACTTCTCCTACCAGGAGCACAAGGCCGCCCTCGTCGCCGTCCAGCGCGAGAAGGCCGCCGGCGCCGCGGCGCGGATCGAGGTCTACGTCAAGGAGATCGAGCGTCAGATCGGCTGGGCCACCCAGCCCCAGCTGGTGGCGCCGTCGGCCGCGCTGGAGCAGCGGCGATTCGACTACCTGCGGCTGCAGAAGCAGGTGCCCGCCATCACCGAGCTGATCCACATCGATCCCGAGGGCCGCGAGCAGGTGCGCGTCTCGCGGCTGGCCATGGACGTCATGGGCAGCGGCCTCGACCTCTCCCAGGAGCCGAAGTTCCTCGAGGCGAGGCGCGGCCGGGCCTACTTCGGTCCTGTGTACTTCCGGAAGGAGTCCGAGCCGTACATGGTGATCGCGCTGCCCGAGAGCGGCGGCTCGGGGGTGACGGCCGTCGAGGTGAACCTCAAGTTCATCTGGGACGTGGTCTCGCAGATCCGCATCGGCAAGGCCGGCCGCGCCTACGTGGTCGACCGCCAGGGTACCCTCATCGCGCATCCCGACATCAGCCTGGTGCTCCAGAAGACGTCGATGGCCTCGCTGCCGCAGGTGAAGACGGCCGTCGCGCCGGCCGCCCCCGGCGCCGCGCCCGAGTCCGTGACGATCGCCAGGGACCTCCACGGCAAGACCGTCCTCACCGCGTACGCGGCCATCGCGCCGCTCGGCTGGACGGTGTTCACCGAGCAGCCGCTGGAGGAGGCCTTCGCCCCGCTCGTCGCCTCCGCCTGGCGGACCGGGCTCCTGATCCTGCTCGGCGTGGTGCTCTCGATGGTGGCGAGCCTGGTGCTCGCGCGCCGGATGGTCCGGCCCATCCGGGCGCTGCAGGAGGGGGCCGCGCGCATCGGCAGCGGCGACCTCGGCCACCGTCTGGAGCTGCGCACCGGCGACGAGCTCGAGACGCTCGCCGACCAGTTCAACGCGATGACGTTGCAGCTCCAGGAGTCGTACGCGACGCTGGAGCAGAAGGTCGAGGAGCGCACCCGCGAGCTGACCGAGACGCTGGAGCAACAGACGGCGACCAGCGAGATCCTCAGCGTCATCAGCGGCGCGCAGCGGGACGCGCAGCCCGTGTTCGACACGATCGTGCAGAGCGCGGCCCGGCTCTGCCACGCGGCCAACGCCGCGGTGTTCCGCGTCGAAGGCGGGATGGTGTATCACCCGGCAAACTACGGCAGCTCTCCCGAAGCGCGCGCCGGCGTGCGCGCGCGGTATCCCCGACCCGTTGAGATGGACACGATATCGGGAATGACGATCCTGACGCGGTCGGTCGTCCACATCCCGGACATCGACGAGCCCTCGGTGGCCGAGTTCGTGAGGCAGGTCGGCCACCTCCTCGGGTTCCGGAGCGTGGTCGGGGTGCCGATGCTGCGCGAGGGCGAGGCCGTCGGCGCCATCCTGGTGGCGCGGCGGGAGGCGGGCCGGTTCTCGGACACGGAACTGGAGCTCCTGAAGACCTTCACCGACCAGGCCGTGATCGCCATCGAGAACGTGCGCCTCTTCAACGAGCTGGAGGCGCGCACGGCGGAGCTCGGGCGTTCCGTCGGCGAGCTGCAGGCTCTCGGCGAGGTCGGGCAGGCCGTGAGCTCGACCCTCGACCTCGACACCGTCCTCGACACCATCGTGGCGCGCGCCGGCCAGCTGGCCGCGTGCGACGGGTGCACGATCTACGAGTACGACGAGGAGGCCGAGGTCTTCCGGGTGCGGGCGCGGAACTGGGAAGGCGTCGCCGACACGGCGCTGGACGAGGCCTCCCGCGTGCTGCCGATGCACATCGGCGAGGGGGCGGTGGGACGCGCGGCGCTGACGCGCGAGCCGGTGCAGATCGCCGACATCACGCCGCCGGGGGCGTACGAGAGCCCGCTGCGCGACGCGCTCCTGCGCCAGGGCTTCCACGCCCTCCTCGCGGTGCCGCTGGTGCGCGAGGAGCACGTCATCGGCGGCCTCGTCGTGCTCCGAAAGCGCCCGGGCGAGTTCCCCGCGGAGACGGTCGACCTCCTCAGGACCTTCGCCACCCAGTCCGCGCTGGCCATCCAGAACGCGCGCCTGTTCCGCGAGATCGAGGACAAGGGCCGGCAGCTCGAGATCGCCGACCAGCACAAGTCGGAGTTCCTCGCCAACATGTCGCACGAGCTGCGCACCCCCCTCAACGCGGTCATCGGCTTCTCGGAGGTCCTGCTCGACCGGATGTTCGGCGACGTCAACGCCAAGCAGGAGGAGTATCTCGGGGACATCCTCGACTCCGGCAAGCACCTGCTCTCGCTGATCAACGACATCCTCGACCTGTCCAAGATCGAGGCCGGCCGCATGGATCTGGAGCTGACGCGCTTCGACCTTCCCGCGGCCCTCGACAACGCGCTCACGCTGGTGCGCGAGCGGGCCACCCGCCACGGCATCGCCCTCAAGCGCGACGTCGACGCGCGGGTGGGCGAGGTGGTGGGCGACGAGCGCAAGCTCAAGCAGGTGGTGCTGAACCTCCTGTCCAACGCCGTCAAGTTCACGCCCGAGGGGGGCCAGGTGCGCGTGAGCGCGCGGCCCGTCGACGGCGCCGTCGAGGTCGCGGTGGCGGACACGGGCATCGGCATCGCCGTCGAGGACCACGAGGCGATCTTCGAGGAGTTCCGCCAGGTGGGCAGCGATTACGCGCGCAAGCGCGAGGGCACGGGGCTCGGGCTCACCCTGGCCCGCAAGATCGTGGAGCTGCACGGCGGGCGCATCGGGGTGGAGAGCGAGCTGGGCAAGGGATCGACGTTCACCTTCACGCTGCCGGTGAGGCCATGGCCAACGAGCTGATCCTGATCGTCGAGGACAACGAGAAGAACCGCAAGCTCGCGCGCGACGTGCTCGCCTTCAACGGCTACCGCCTGCTGGAGGCGGAGACGGGCGAGGACGCCGTGCGGCTGGCGCGCGAGCAGCATCCGGACCTCGTCCTCATGGACATCCAGCTGCCTGGCATCGACGGCATCACCGCGCTCCGTCAGCTCCGCGAGGACCCGGCGACGCGCGCGATCCCGGTGATAGCGGTGACCGCCTCCGCGATGGCGCAGGACCGGCAGAAGATCATGGCGGCGGGCTTCGACGGCTACCAGTCGAAGCCGCTGGCGATCAAGGAGTTCGTGGCCGCCGTGCGGGCGCTCCTGGACCGCCGATGACCGACGGCGCTCGCATCCTCGTCGTCGACGACACGCCCCAGAACGTCAAGCTCCTCCGCGACGTACTGGAGGCCAGGGGCTTCCGGCCCCTGACCGCGGCCTCCGGGAAGGAGGCGCTCGAGGTCCTGGCGAAGGAAGCGGTCGACCTCGTGCTGCTCGACGTCGTCATGCCCGAGATGAGCGGCTACGAGGTCTGTCGCGCCATCCGCGAGCGCCACGGGCTCACGCTGCCCGTGGTGATGGTCACGGCCCTCGATCCGGCGACGGAGCGCGTGAAGGGCATCGAGGCGGGCGCCGACGATTTCCTCACCAAGCCCATCAACCAGGCGGAGCTGCTGGCGCGCGTGCGCTCGCTGCTCCGCATCAAGAGCCTGCACGACGAGCTGGCCGACCTGAACCGCTCGCTGGAAGCGCGCGTGGCCGAGCAGGTGGGCCAGCTCGATCGCCTCTCGCGCCTGAAGCGCTTCTTCTCGCCCCAGCTCGCCGAGCTCATCGTGAGCGGCGACGCCGAGGATCCGCTGCGCAGCCACCGGCGCGAGATCACCGTCGTCTTCCTCGACCTGCGCGGGTTCACGGCCTTCGCCGAGCGCGCCGAGCCGGAGGAGGTCATGGGCGTGCTCCGCGAGTACCACGCGGAGATGGGCGGGCTGATCCTCGCCCACGAGGGCACCCTCGAGCGCTTCACCGGCGACGGCATGATGATCTTCTTCAACGATCCCCAGCCCGTGCCGAACCCCGCGGAGCGCGCGGTGCGCATGGCCCTCGAGATGCGCGCACGCGTCCAGGCGCTCGGCGAGGGCTGGCGCAAGCGGGAGTACGACCTCGCGTTCGGGATCGGGATCGCCCACGGCTACGCCACCATCGGGGCGATCGGCTTCGAGGGGCGGCTCGACTACGGGGCGATCGGCACGGTGACGAACCTCGCCGCTCGGCTCTGCGGCGAGGCCAAGGCCGATCAGATTCTCATCACCCGCAGACTGCTGACCACGATCGAAGACCTCGTCAGCGCGGAGCCCATCGGCGAGCTGAGCCTGAAGGGGATCACCCGTCCCGTGCCGACCTTCAACGTGCTCGGCTTGAAGGAAGCCTGATCGCGCTCACCGCCGCCGGCCAGGACACGCGCTCGCCGTCGGCGCCGGGCCGATGGACCACGACGTATTCGCCGCGGTCCTCCGTCGTCAGCCCCGTGGCCGGCGTCGTTGCCAGCGAGTAGCGTCCCGTCGCATAGGTCACACCGCCGGACGTCTCCACCGTCGGCACGCCCAGTTCCAGACGCATGAACCCGGGCAAGTGGCCCGCGTCGTCGATGCCGAGGCTCTCCGAGTAGAGCACCGCGACCAGTGACGCGCTGCCGGCGACGGTGCGGGCCGCCATGTCGGCGTCGAGCCGCCGCGCCGCGGGCAGCCGGCTCGCGGCCTCGTGCGCGCTGTCCGTCGGCTCGCTCATCGCCTCTTATGCGAAGAGCCCGAGCGGCGCCTGCGGCCCGCGCCAGCCGGGGAACAGAGACGCGGCGGAGGCGACGCCGAGGTGGCGGCTCGCGACCTCGCCGAACAGCGCGCGGAAGTCGGTCGTCACCGCGACGTCGCGGCCCTCGAACAGCTGCTCGCGGGCCAGTCCGGGCCAGCGGCCGTAGACCTTGCCGCCGTGGACGTTGCCGCCCAGGACGAGCATGGCCGTGGCGTGACCGTGATCGGTGCCGCGATTGCCGTTCTCGGCGACGGTGCGGCCGAACTCCGACATCGTGAGCACCACGACATCCGCCATCCTGTCGCCGAGGTCTCGCGAGAAAGCCGCGATGGCGGCGCCGAGATCCGTCAGCCTGTTGGCGAGTTGCCCCTTCTCGTTGCCCTGGCCGACGTGGGTGTCCCAGCCGCCAACGTCCGCGAAGGCGACCTCGACGCCGACGTCGCCACGGATCAGCTGCGCGATCTGCCGGAGGGACTGGCCGAGCCGCCCGTTGGGGTACTCGGCGCCGTTCTGCGGGGCGATCCGCGCGACACCCGCGCTCTTCAGGAGCTTCACCGCCTCGAAGGTCTCGCGCCCGGTGCCGTAGAGCAGGTCGCGCACGCCCTGCTCGTACATCGACTCGAAGCCCTGACGTGCCGCCGCGTTCGGGCCCGGGCGGACGTCGAAGTCGGCGACGTTCTGCATGGCGACGGCTCCGATCTCGCCGCGCAGGCACCGCGGCAGCGAGGGGCCCAGCGCGACGGCGCGGAACGCCGAGCCCCGGGCCGGCAAGGCCTTCACGGCGCGGGCGAGCCAGCCGTCCGGCGTGCTCTTGACGCCCGGCGTGCCCGTCTCCATGTAGTCCTGCGCGTCGAAATGCGAGCGGGTGGTGTCGGGCGAGCCGCAGGCGTGGACGACGGCGAGCGAGCGGTTCTCCCAGAGGGGCATCAGCGGCGCCAGCGCGGGATGCAGGGCGAAGAATCCGTCGAGGTCCACGGAGCGCTCACTCTCGCCACGGCGCGGCGCCTGGATGGCGATGCCGGGCCGCCCCGTCGCATACGACCGATCGCCGTACGGCGCCACCATGCTGAGCCCGTCGACCGCCCCGCGCTGGAAGATCGCGACCAGCACCTTGCGCTGTCCCTCGGCCGCCGCCGCCGCCCGCAGCAGGAACCGCGGCGCCGACCCCAGCGCCACCAGCGCGCACGCCCCGCCCTTCACGAACGTCCTTCGCGTCACCACAGTTGTCTTCTCCTCGCCGTCGAGGCCCCTTCGAATTATCGTCGCTGGAAGTCCGGCGAGCCGATGACCAGCGCGAGCAGCGTCGCCACATCCGTGTCCGCCGGGCCCCGGTCGTCCGGGGTCTTGCGCACGATCTGCGGATCGTCGAGCTGGGCGAGCAGCACCTGCCGCGTGGCCGCGGCCGGCTCCCCCGGCAGCACGCGCGCGAGCAGGCGGTCCATCACCATCGCGGGTTGCTCGCGGTCGCCGGGCGGCACCAGCGCCCCCACGTCCACGCGCACGCCGTCGAGGCGACGGCTCGCCAGCGCGAGCCCGAAGTTCATCCGCGCCAGGAGCGCGCCGGGATTGACCCACGCCTCCGCGCGGTCGGGATAGCCCGTCGGCGGCTCGCACTCGTAGAGCTTCTCGCCGATGGCCCCGGCGGCCCGCGCCAGCGCGACGCCGCCGCGCGCGTCCACGGTGCCGTCGAGCGCGCGCACCGCGGAGACCACGAACTCGAAGGGCCGCTTGATCTTCGCCCGGTAGGCGGCGTTCGCGTAGAACTCCTCCGCGGTGAGGATCGTGCGCAGCATGGCCTTGACGTCGCCGTCGGTGCGGAGGTACGTCGTGGCGACGCGGTCCACCAGGCTCGCGGGCGCGTCGTCGGCGACGAAGCGCCGCACCAGCTTGGCGGCGACGAAGCGCGCGGTCGAGGGGTGGCGCACGAGGATGTCCATCACGCGCTCGCCGTCATCCTGGCCGCCGCCGGCCGGGATGCGCTGGCCGAGCACGAGCTTCTCGCCCCGGTCGTGGACCTGCCCGCGGAAGACGAAGCGCCCGTCGGCCTGCGGCCGCTCGATGCCCCAGCCCGTGAACGCTCGCGCGACCTCGGTGACGTCCTGCTGGGTGTAGCCGCCGTCGACCCCGAGCGTGTGGAGCTCCATCAGCTCGCGGGCGTAGTTCTCGTTGAGCCCCATCTTCTTGCCGCGCTGGGGGCCGAACGGCATCGTGAAGTCGGGCCGCACGCTCAGATAGTTGTCCAGGTAGAAGAGCATGGCCGGGTGGCGCGAGGTGGCGCGCACCAGGTCGCGGAACCGGCCGAGCGCGTGGGGCCGGATGGCGTCGCGCTCGTAGGCTGTGAGGTACCACTTCACCACGCCCTTGGGAGCGTTGACGTTGAAGTGGTTGAACCAGAAGTCGACCATGACCTCCTCGAGCTGACGCTCGCTCGACACGGCGCGCACGGCCTTGGCGGCCTGGAGCTCGGCCACGATGCGGTACGGCCGCTTCTGGGGCGGGTAAGCCTCCATGGCCTGCTGGCGCGTCATCTGCCCGCTCGCGACCTTCTCCCGGACGTCCCGGGCCGGCCGCGGGTACTCCTTCAGCATCGCGTCGATCGGCAGGGTCAGCGACGTGAGGGTCGCGACCTCCTTGGCGACGACCGGGTCGTCCAGGCGTCGTGGATCCAGCTGCTGCTCCAGCCAGGCCCGCACCCCGATCGCCTGCACGCGCGCGACGTCCCCGGGGCGCGGGCCATACGTGGCGCGGCTCAGCAGGTGGAGGATCTTCCGCGTCTCCTCCGTCGTCGCGGGGGCTGGCGCGGCGACCTCGGCGCCCACGAGGTCGGGTCGGGCCATCCGCCCTGCCCCGACGGCGACGGCGATGAGCCCGACGACGAGCGCGAACCGTCTCATGGCGACGGCGCCGGGGGGCCGTTCGGACGGTTGAGGCCAGGACGCCGGAGACCCTGCGGCGGGCGGAGCTTTTGCCGCTGCTCCGGCGTCAGGTGCTGCCACCGCTCGCGCAGCGTCTGCCGCTCCTCGGGCGTCATCTGCTGCCACCGCTGGTAGTTCTGCATCACGCGCTCCCGCTCGGCCGGAGACATGCTCTGCAGGCGCTGGAAGCGCTGCATGATGCGCTCGCGGCGGTCCGCGGGCAGGCTCTGGAAGCGGTCGTACGCCTGCTGCAGCTCCTGGCGCCGCGCCTCGGGCAGCTCGTTCCAGCGCTTGAAGTCCTGCAGGATGCGCTGCTTCTCCTCCGGCTTGAGGTTCTGGAAGCGCTGGAAGCTCTGGCGCGCGCTCTTCCGCTCGTCCGGCGACATCCGGTTCCACTGCTGATAGTTGTTCTGGATGCGCTGGCGCTCCTCGGCGGGCAGGCTGCGCCACCGCTCGAGGTTCTTCTCGGCCACCGCGCGCTCCTCGGGCGACAGCCGATCGAGCCCCTGGATCGGCGCCGGGCCCGGCGTCGCGCCGGGCGTCTGACCCCACGCGACTTCCAGCGCCCCCAGCACGAGCAGCGCGAGCAGGAGCAGGAGGCCCAGCAGCATCCGCGCGGTCACGGTTGCTTGCCTCCCGGCGAGGCCGGCGGGCGCGGCGCCGGCGGCGCCTGGCCCGGCGAGGCGCCGCTGACCGTCGGCGAGTCCAGGACGCGCAGCTGCTCCAGCATGCGCATCCGCTCGAAGAGACTCAGCCGGCGGTAGAGGTCGCGATCCCGGGCCAGGTCCGTCTCCTTCAGGAGATCGAAGTTCAACAGCAGCTCCGCATCCGGCGCCGGCTCCACGGGTCCCGTGGCCCAGGCCCGGGAGGCCAGCGTTGTCACCGCGAGCGTCACGGCCGCCGCCCATCGGCCGGCGTGCCCCATCAGCCTTTCCGGGAAGTCTCGAGGCCATCCAGGTTGTGGATCACGTCGAGGTTCTCGAGCAGGTCCAGGTTCTCCACGATGCCGTACTGCCGCAGGAGATCGAGCCGCGCGCCGAGGACCGCCTGCTCCACGGAGGCGACGTCGACGGTCGCCGGCTGCTGCCCGCCCCGCACGGCGATGAAGACGAGCGCGGCGGCGAGGCTCGCCGACAGCGCGAGGGGCACGGGGCGCCGCCACCACGCGGTCCACGCGCGATGCCGGCGCGCCTCGAGCTTCTCGCGAAGCTCGGTGCGGTAACGGCCCCAGGGCACGGCCGGCGGCTCGGGCGCGGTGCGCGCCAGGCTCTCGAGGATCCCGCCGAAGGCCGCGAGACTCTCGCGGCAGGCCGCGCAGGTTGCGAGGTGGCCGGCCACCCGCTCGTGCTCGGCGGCCGCGAGCTCGCCCTTGGCGTACGGGATGAGCTCGGTCTCGGGATGCGTCAGCGCCATGTCAGGCCTTCCCCAGTGTCGCACGCAACGAGATGAGCGCGCGGTGCAGGTGGACGCGCACGGTGGCCTCGGAGCACGAGAGCACGCCAGCGATCTCGCGCGTGGGCAGCTCGTCCTGCACGTGCAGCGTCACCACGGCGCGCTGCTGGGGCGAGAGCGTCGCCACGGCCGCCCACAGCTGTGTCATCACCTGCTCCCGGCCCAGGCCTGCGAGCGGGTCCACGGGCTCGGCCGGCTGTCGCTCGATGACGGCCTCGCGGCCGTCGGGCTCGTCCGGCCGGCCGCCGCCGAGGACGCGCTTCCACCACGCGTGCTTGCGCCGGTGATCCAGGCACAGGTTGACGAGGATCCGGTAGAACCACGTCGAGAACCTGGCGCGTCCGCCGAAGCCGCCCGCGGCCTGGTAGAGTCGGATGAAGGCTTCCTGCGACACGTCGCGCGCCTCCTCGCCGTCGCGCAGCACGGACCACGCGATGCGATAGGCGCGCTCCTGGTAGCGCGCGACGAGGAGGTCGAAGGCCGCCTCGTCCCGCTCCGCCACGCGCTGGCACAGTGCTTCATCGCTCGGCTCCACGCCCGCTCAGTCCCCTGACCGTCAATGGTCCCAGACCGTGTTCGCTCGAAGCAAGGAAAGCCGCGCCCGTCGGAGCGGGCGCGGCGTCAGCGTCAGCGGTTGGGCCGTTCCTGGCGCACGTCGCGCTTGTCCTGGCCGCGGTCCCGGACGTCCTGGCGGCGGTCCCGCTTGTCCCGGTTGACGTCGCGGCGATCCTGGCGGAGATCGCGCGCGTCCTTCTTCACGGCGTTCTGATCGCCCGCCTGCTTGTCGGTCTTGAGCTCCTGCCGGTCCTCGCGGATGTCACGCCGGTCGCCGCGGATGTCGCGGCTGTCCTGGCGGATGTCGCGGTTGTCCTGACGCACGTCCTGCCGGTCCTGGCGGAGGTCCTGCCGATCGCGCCCGACGTCCTGGGCCCACGCCGGCCCGCCCATCAGCGCCGTGGCCAGCGCCCCGGAGAACATCACTGCAGTCGCTCGGTTCATCGCGTCCTCCCGCCTGCAACGTTGACTGCTTGCCGATATGACGGAAGGAGTAATCGCAGCGTTTACGGGCCGGTCAATCCAGAATCACCAGGCCGCGGACCGAGCCGTTCAGCACCGTGGCTCCCACCCGGGTGACGAGCACGGTGTCCTTGACCTGGACGCCCGCGAGGCCGATGTCGTACCAGGCCGTCTCGAGGGCCAGAACCATCCCGGCCTCCAGCCGCTCGTCGCCGCCCCGCGCCAGCGTCGGCGCCTCGCTCGGGCTCAGCCCGACGCCGTGGCCCGATGCGGCGAGGCGGACTCCATCGGAGCCCGCCGCCGGCGCGCGCTCGAGGGCGGCAGCGACCAGGCCGCCGGCCGCCACACCCGGCCGGATCGAGTCGATGGCCGCCTCGAGCCCGGCCTGCGCCGCCGCGTGCGCGGCTTCGATGCGCGAGGTGGGCGCGCCCATCACCGCCGTCCGCCCCAGAGTCGCGTGATAGCCCTGCCAGGAGCAGCAGACGTCGAACCGGACGACCTCACCGGCACGCAGCGCGCGGTCCGACGGAGCCGCGGCCGGCAGCGCGGCGCGCGCGCCCGTCGCGATCACGGCCGCGACGGGTCGGGCCCCGCGCGCGTCGACCTCGCGCCGCCAGAGCGTGACGGCCTCGCGCTCGCTGACCCCGGGCGCGAGCATCTGGATGACCGCGTTCAGGCTTTCTTCCGCCGCGCGCAGCGCGCGCTGCGCGGCTTCGATCTCCCACGGGCCCTTGACGGCACGGGCGCGCCGCAGGGCCGTGGACGCCTCGATCGGCTCGCGGCCCTCGAGCCCGGCCACGAGCGCGCGCCACGCGCGTGCGGTGAGCCCGCTCTCGTCGAGGCCGATCCTGCCCGAGACGCCGAGCTGCGCGAGCGCCGCGGCGAGCGCCCCGGCCGGGGCCGGCGCGGTGGCATCGACGAGCGCCGCCACGCGGTGGGCGTCCTCGCCGTCGCCCTTCGCCAGGGGGAGCTCACCGTGGCAGCGGACGACGTCGGCCGACGGGCCGTCGATGACGATCCCGGGCGCCTCGGCGGCGGGCACCACCAGCGCGGTGGCGGCGCCGCGGGCGAAGACGGCGAGGATCTCGCCGCCGGCGCGGCCGGGCACGACGCTCTCGAAGCCGGTGACGTAACGCACGTTGGCCGCGGCGGTGGCCACGAGCGCGTCCACGCCCGCCGCGTCCAGGGCCTCCGTCAGGCGCTCGGACTGGTGCGGGTACACGCGCTCAGATCGCGAGCAGCGTGCCCGTCACGTGACCGGCCTCCGGCCGGACCAGGAACGCGACGGCGTCGGCCACACTCGCGACGGGGACCCACTGGGTGACATCCGCGTCCGGCATGGCGACGCGGTTGGCGGGCGTGTCCATCGTGCTCGGCAGCACGGCGTTCGCGGTGACGCCGCCCAGACGCGTCTCCGCCGCGAGCGCCAGCGTGAAGGCGATGACCCCGGCCTTCGCGGCGGTGTAGGCGATGAAGCCGGGACCGGGCGTGACGACCGCGCGCGAGGCGATGACGACGACACGCCCGAAGCCCGAGGCCAGCATGTGCGGTACGACCGCGCGGGTGGCCGTGTACACGCTGGTCAGGTTGAGCCGCAGCATCTGCTCCCAGGTCTCGCGGGCGGTCTCCACGAGGGCGCCGCCGGCGAAGCCCCCCACGCCCGCGACGAGGACGTCGATCCGGCCGAAGCGGGCGCGCACCCCGTCGACGAAGCGGGCGAGCGCCGCGTCGTCGAGTACGTCGACGGGATCGAGCATCACGCGCTCGCGTTCGGCGGCGCTCAGCGCGGCGGTCAGGCGCTCGGCCTCGTGGGCCACCGCGTAGGGCACGGCCACCGCCGCGCCGTCGGCGACGAGCCGGCGCGTGATCGCCTGGCCCAGCGCTCCCGTGCCGCCGGTGACGACGGCGACCCGCCCCTCGAGCGCGCCGCTCATTCCGCCGAAGCCGGCGCGCCCATGATGGCCGAGCGCTGGATGTCGTCGTAGCGGACCCTGGACACGTCGAACTCTTCCAGGTTCTCGCGGAGCTTCTTGAACGTCTGCTCGAACGAGGGCAGGGTCTTGCGCGCGCGCGTCAGCGGCGTGGTGCGCGCGAGCAGGTAGGTCTTCACGTAGGGATGGTTGATGCCGCGCTTCTTCACCTTGGCCACGACCGACCCCAGCGCCTCGTCGGTCGCGCGCACCAGCGCCGCCCGCTCCTCGCGCTCCCCGACGCCCTTTCGCAGCGTGGCCTTGAGGAATTTGTCCACGCGGCGCAGGATCGGCGCGAAGGCGCCGCCGGCGAAGCGCTTGTTCTGCTCGTAGAGCAGGCCGAGGGTGATGAAGTGCGGCGACTCGAGCTGGAAGGCCCACGTCTCCTCGGTGCTCGACGGCTGCTCTTCGGCCAGTCCGCGGTACATCCGGATCACCTCGAGCGACTTTTCCTTGAGGTTGTGCGCCTTCTCCGTGTTCAGGGGCAGGATCTGGTAGCCGACCTCGGGCTCGACGACCAGGATGACGGGCACGTAGGCGCCCTTGAGCTTCTCGAGCGCCGTGCGCCGGTGGTTGCCGTTGGGCGTCCAGTAGACGCCGGGCCGCGGTGAGATGGCCACCAGCGGGTCGATGAAGCGGTCCAGCTTCTTGATCGCCTCGGTCAGGCGCTTGACGTGGGTGGGCGAGAGATCGCGCTGGTACGGGCTCGCCTCCACGCGGTCGCGCGGCAGGAGGCAGAAGATCTGCCAGTGCTCGCCGACGGGGTCCTGGTACAGGGCCAGGGGATGCCCGCCGTCGCGCTCGACCTGCTCGGCCAGCGCGACGGCCTCCTTCGACGGGGTCTTCTCGGGGTACGTGACCCAGGTGGTCATGGCTGTCGCCTCACGCGGCGGCGGCGGCCGAGGCGCCGGCGTGGCGGCGCGAGCGTGACCTTCCCACGTGTCATGTGGTCAGCCCCTCATCGGAATGACGTGTCGAGGCGTTGGGCGCGAGAAACGCGCGTCACAGTAGCACGGCGCGCGGACGACGGTCCAGGCGCCGCGCCGCGCGTCAGGCCGGCGCGGCGACCTTGCGGGCCAGGACCATCCACTCCTGGCCCTGGCGCCGGCTCACCGAGCGGAGGGGCACGAAGGCGCGCTCGATCCGGAAGGGCGGCGTGAACAGCCGCGCCACCTCCTCGCGCCGGACGGGAAACGGCGGACCGGCGCCGTAGGCGCGCACCGGGTAGAAGCAGGCGAGCAGCCAGCCGCCCGGCTTCAGGATGGCGTCCACGACCCGCACGTACTCGGCGCGCCGCGCCGGATCGATGGCGCAGAAGCACGTGTACTCCCAGAGCCCCTCGAAGGCGTTGGCGTGATCGCGCGCCAGCGTGAAGATGTCGCGCTGCTCGATCGGCGCCGTCGAGCCCTCCGCGCGGGCCAGCGCGCGCGCCTCGACCACCGCGGCGTCGGAGAAGTCGAAGCCGACCGCGTCGTAGCCGCGCCGCGCGAGGTACCGGACGTCGTGGGCGCGGCCACAGCCCGGCACGGCCACCCGGCCGCGCGGCGGCGGCGTGCTCTCGACGAAGTCGACCAGCGCCGGGGTGGGCTGTCCGAGCTCCCAGCCGTCGCCGTGGTGGGCGTACAGGGTGTTCCAGAACTCGGGCGAGCTCACGGTGGCCATGTCAACCCCTCGAAATCGGCGATCGCGCGCTCGGCCCCGGCGGCGCACAGCTCCTCGACGCTGTGCGCGCTCGCCACCCCGATCACCCGCATGCCCGCGCCACGCGCGGCGGCCACCCCGACCGGCGCGTCCTCGAACACCAGGCAGGCGGCCGGCGCCAGCCCGATGCCGGCCGCCGCCTTCACGTACACCTCGGGATCGGGCTTGCCGCGACGGACGTCCTCGACGGTGACGACGACCTCGAACCAGGCGGCGAGCCCGGCGTCCGCGAGGACCCGCTCCGCGTCGGCGCGGGTGGCGGACGTCGCGACCGCGCGCGGGACACCCGCCGCGGCGAGGAGCGCCAGGAATTGCCCGATGCCGGCCAGCGCCACGGACCCGCGTCGCGCGAGCCGCGCGTAGTGCTCCTGCTTGATCCGCGCCAGCCGCCGTGCCTCGTCGGCCTCGAGCGCGCGCCCGAGGACGAGCGGGACCGCTTCGTGCGACGGCCGTCCCACCGTCAGGCGCCAGAAGTCCGGCGGCGCTTCGGGCGCGCCCACGTCGCGGAGCATGGCCTGCCACGCCTCGCGATGGTGCGCGCCGGAGTCGACGAGGACGCCGTCCATGTCGAAGACGACGCCGGCGGGAGCGGTCGTGGACACCGGCTCAGCTCAGACGATAGAGCGGCGCCAGCGCGCGGAAGGTGTCGAGCGCGGCGGCGCGGTACTGCGCGTCCGTCCAGCGCGCCGCCTCGGCCGCCGGCACGGCGCGGCCGAGGACGACCTGCCCGTCGCGGCGGCGCAGCGCCTCGTCCGCGAGCGCGGCGAGGTCGTCGGGCGTGAGATCCGAGAGCGCCGCCGACGGGGCCTCGTCGTGCTCGTTCCGGAACCACGCGAGCCCCTTGACGCGCCCGAGCACCGGCGCGACCCTCGGCGCGCTCGTCTTCCACGCGGCGGCCCACCGCTTCTTGTCGGCGTGCTCGGGCCCGACCTCGAAGAGGAAGCGCACGCAGTTGCGCGAGACGGCCACCTTGAAGTGGCTGTGCTTCTTGTAGCCGCGCGCGTCGGGCCCGAAGGCCACCCAGGTGTCGTCGGGCGGGTTCACGGTGCGGCGCGCGTGCTTGGCCACGTGGGGGAAGATCTCCTCGCCCGTCGCGCGCCTGATGCCGGGCGCCAGCCCGTGGCCGATGGCCTCGAGCTTGGGGCGGAGGCGCGCCCGGATCGCGCCCATGCGCGGCTGGAAGCCCTTCACGTCGAAGACCTTGAAGTCCGCGGTCCCGAAGGCAGAGGCCATGGCTCACCCCTCGATCACGGGCAGGGTCAGGTGGGACGGATGCGCGGCGTCGTGGTGGATGCGGTTGGTCGCCACCCGGGTGAGGGGGCTCGCCCACAGCGGCTCGCCCGTGTTCGGGTTGACGTCGAAGCGCGGGTAGTTCGACGACGACACGTCCAGCCGGATGCGGTGGCCGGCGCCGAAGACGTTCGACGTCGGGTAGAGCGGGAAGGCGACCTCGTGGATCGTCCCCGGCGCGAGCAGCTCCGCGCGGGGGCCGTGGCGCCAGCGCAGCCGGAGGATCGAGTCCGTGACGTTCATGGCGAACCCATTCGGATAGTCGGCGCTCGGCGGGTAGACATCGACGAGCTTGACGGTGACGTCGGTGTCGGGCGCGTCGGACGACACCCACAGCCGCACCGTCACCGGCCCGGTCACCTCCTGGTCGCGTCCGAGCGGCTCGGTCTGGAACACGAGCACGTCGGGCCGCGAGGCCAGGGGCAGCCACGGCGGTGCGCAGCCGAAGAAGCGTGGGTCCTCCCGCTGGTCGAACGCGCCGGCGATGCCGATCACGTCGCGCTCGCGCTCCTCGACGGGGATCTCGCCGGCGCCGGCGGGCCGCGGCAACAGGCCGACCAGTGACGACATGTTGCCGCCGATGGTGGGGACGGGATGTCGCGGGTCGAAGGGCCAGGCGCTGGAGGCCTCGGCCGCGCGCGGGCGCTCCGGGCGGAGCCCGCCGCCCGGGTGCAGGTGGAAGTCGGTGAACCGGGTGCGCGGCAGCGGCCACTGGCGCTCGTCGCGCCAGCCCCCGCCGTGCTCCAGCCGGCCCGCGGCGTTCCGGCGCCCCGAGCCGCCGCCCATGACGAAGAGCCGCAGCGGCGGCCCCGCGGTCCACGCGGTCTCCATCTCCCGGAGCGCGGCGTCGAAGAAGGCCAGCCGCTCCTCGTTGTGGTCGATGGCCGCGGCGGCGCCGAAGTCGACGTCGCCCGAGAAGGTCTGGCCGAGCGGCTTGACGCTGTGGATCCAGGGGCCCATCACGCAGCGCACGGGGCCCCGCTTGCGCGCGCCGAGGCCGGTGAAGTTCTCGAGGGTCGCGCGCGTGTAGGAGTCGTACCAGCCGCTCAGGTGCACTTGCGGGCAGTCGCGGAAGCCGTCCCAGTGGCGCTCGATGTTGAAGCCGGGCGGCTGCCAGAGCTCGTCGTCGCCGTCGCCGCGGGTCGCGATGTCGAAGGCCCAGGCCTCGTAGGCGGGGATGAGGGCCAGCGGCGAGGCCCCGCGCTTGAGCGGCATGCGCCCGAGCCACTCGCGCACGTTCACCGACGCCAGCGCGCGCTCGAGCACCGGGTCGGCCTTGGCCTCGTGCGACTTGGCGCCCTGCCAGAGCGCCCAGCAGAGCCAGCGCATCTCGAAGGCCCCGTTGTGGCGCAGGCAGGAGGTCCAGGCGTTCGCCCCGGCCTCGTCGACCCACATGGCGGCGAGGTGGGGCGGGTTCAGCGCGGCCGCCGTCGACTGCGTCCAGCCGCCGTACGAGAGCCCGAACGTGCCCACCGTGCCGTTGCACCACGGCTGCGCGGCGATCCACTCGATGCTGTCGTAGCCGTCCTCGGCCTCCTGGCGCAGGAAGCCGAAGGTGCCCTCGGAGCGGTACCGGCCGCGGACGTCCTGCAGCACGACGGCGTAGCCGCGCTCGGCGTACCAGAGCCCGTTCAGCTCGACGCGATCTCCGTTGTCCTTGGAGTACGGGGTGCGCTCGACGAGCGCGGGCACGGGCGCGTCGACGAGGCCGCCGGGCCGGGCGGGCCGCCCGTGGCGCGCCGGCAGGTACACGTCGGCGGCCAGCCGCACGCCGTCGCGCACCGGCACCATCACGTTCTTCATGACCACGACGTCGAACTGGGGCTTGGTCATGTGCGTATCAGGATTTCACCGCTCGGCCGGGCGCGCTGCGCGCGCCCACCTCGCACACCGCTCGACTCGCAGCGATCGCGGCTGCGCCGCTCCGGCGCTGCTCATCTCGCACTGCCGCTGCCTCATAAATCGTCCAGGGGGAAGATGGGACGCCGGACGTTCACGAACGTGAAGCGGGCGAGGTTCGACGAGGACAGGCCGGGCGCGTCCACCTCGATGATGGTGTGAACGATCGGCTCGAAGGCCGCGCGGTAGTGGACCGACGACTTGATCACGAGGATGCGCTCGCGCTCGGGCTCGATGCCCACGAACCGGATCATCTCCGGGTCGAGGGTCTGCCAGCGATGGGAGATCAGGATGATCTTGACGCCGTCGACCTCGAGGACCGCGGTGGCGCCGAGCCGCCCCTCGAGCCCGCGCATCATCGGCCCCTTGTGCACGAACCGCCCGTCCGAGAGCGTGCGCACGCGCCCCGTCACCCGCACCGGCGCGCCGTGGCGGTCGTCGACCTTGCCGCCGACGTCGAGCGTGAGCGTCGCGCCGACGCCGGCGCGCGCGCACGCCTGGGCGGCGGTCGGGTCCCACAGGCAGGCGACGGTGGTCTCGCGCGCTCGCAGCCGCAGCAGCTCGCGCAGGATCTCGGTGCCGTCGCCCGCCGCGCCGCCTCCGGTGTTGTCGGCGATGTCGGCGAGGATCACGGGCCGGCCGTCGACGGCGAGCGCCCGCGCCACCGCATCCGCCACCGGCGGCGCCTGGTGGAGGAACTCGCGCCGGTGCTCCCAGGCGGTGCGCTCGAGGTCGTCGGCCAGGCGCTCGGCGAGATCGGGATCGCCGTCGGTCACCACGTAGATGCTGAGCCCGGCGTCGCGGATGTCGGCCAGCGGGAAGCCGGCGAACACCGACACCGTCACCACGCGTGGATCGCGCTCCATCGTGTCCGCCATGTCGTAGAGCCGTCGCATCGGCCCGCGCGTGGTCAGCTGACCGGCGATCGGCGGCAGCATGGCCGGGCGCCGGAAGGCGACGGTGGGCCGGATGCGGCCGGCGACCACGTCGGCGAGCCGCACGGTGGCCTCCCGGCCCCGCTCGGCCATGTCCACGTGCGGATAGGTCTTGTAGCCGTGCAGCAGGGTGGCCAGCCGGACCATGTCGTCGCTGAGGTTGGCGTGGAAGTCGAGGGTGACCGCGATGGGCATCCGGTCGCCCACCACGCCGCGCACGGCGCGCAGCAGGTCGCCCTCGCCGTCGTCGAGGCCTTCGGGCACCATCGCGCCGTGCAGGTCGAGGAGCACGCCGTCGAGCGGCCCCGCCGACTTCAGATCCGCGACGAGCCGCGCCTTCGCCTCCTCGTGGAAGGCCTTGGTCACCCGGCCGGCGGGCGAGGCGGCCGCGGCCAGCGAGGGCGCCAGCGCGATGCCGCGCGCCGTGGCCTCGTCGATCATGCCGCCGAGGCAGGTGCCGGTGGCTCGATAGGCCTCGAGGAGCTCGCCGCCGTAGCGCAGCTCGCGGGCCTCGAACTGGCGGTGGTCGGTGGCGATGGTGCTGAACGTGTTGGTCTCGTGTGAGACCATCGCGATGAAGAACCGCACGATTCCTCCTGGCGCGGGATCCTGCGACCGGTCGAACAGCGGGGCCTAGTCTATGACAAGTCGGAGGACCCGCGCATGACCCATTCGTGCGTCCACAATCTCGGCGAGGGCGCTCCGTAGTCGTCGGGGGGAGCGTCGCAGCGCTCCCCCCCGATCAGAACAGCGTATAGATGAACGGCGCGATCGCGGAGCTCTGGGCGAAGATGATCAGGGCGCCCACGACCAGCAACGCCAGGATCATCGGGGTCAGCCACCACCACTTGTTCTGGATGAAGAACGCGAGGAGGTCGCCGGCGATGCCCATCCGGTTGATCAGCCCTTCGAGGAAGCGCATGCCCCGGACTATACCGTGCCTGGCGTGCCCGCGTCCTTCCCGATGACGCACTCGCCGAGCACGAGGGTGTCCATGCCGCTCGCCATGAAGGTGCGGAAGGCCTCCGCCGGCGTGTTGACGATCGGCTCCCCGCGCAGGTTGAACGAGGTGTTGAGGACCACGGGGACGCCGGTGGCCTGCCCGAAGGCGTGGATGAGCCGGTAGTAGCGCCCGTTCACGTCGGGCCGCACCGTCTGCACCCGGCCGGTGCCGTCGACGTGGGTCACCGCCGGGATGATCGCGCGCTTGTCCTCCTTGACGTCGACCACGTAGAGCATGAAGCGCGCGGGGTAGTGCCGCGCGGCGTCGGGCAGCACGAAGTACTCCCAGGCGCGGTCCACGAGCACCGACGGCGCGAACGGCCGGAACGGCTCGCGGAACTTGATCTTCACGTTCACGGTGTCCTTCATGTCGGCGCGCCGCGGGTCGGCCAGGATGCTGCGGTGGCCGAGCGCGCGCGGTCCCCACTCGAAGCGGCCCTGGGACCATCCCACCACCTTGCCGCTGCTCAGCTCGTCCACCGTCCGCGCGATGAGCTTGTCCTCGTGCTCGTACCGCGTGTACGGGATGCCGCGGGCGCGCAGGAAGCCCTCCACGCGGTCGGGCCCGTGCTCCTGGCCCCACGACGCGTGCTCCATCACGAAGCCGCGGGGCTTGCCGAGGATGACGTGGTAGGCATAGAGCGCCGCGCCGACGGCGGCGCCGCCGTCACCGGCGGCGGGCTGGACGTAGATCTCCTCGAAGGGCGTCTCGCGCAGGATGCGCCCGTTGGCCACGCTGTTGAGGGCGACGCCGCCCGCCATGCAGAGCCGGGTGAGCCCGGTCTCGCGATGGAGGTGGCGGGCCATGGCGAGCAGGACCTCCTCGGTCACGACCTGGATGCTCGCCGCGATGTCGGCGTAGCGCTGGTTCTCCCGCGCCGCCGCCGACAGGTCGGCCGGCGGCGCGCTGAAGTAGGACGGATAGCCGGACGACGCCGTGAAGAAGTTCGCCTTCGGGTCGCGGGCCGGACCGAACAGCGCCTCGAACTTCGGGCTGTACGTCTGCTCCGCCGAGTGGTGGAACGTGAAGTAATCCATGTCGAGCTCGAAGCCCCCGTCGGACCCGAGCCGGACGAGCTTCCACACCCGGTCGACGTAGCGCGGCTCGCCGAAGGGCGCCATGCCCATCACCTTGTACTCGCCCTCGTTGACCTCGAAGCCGAGGAAGGCGGTGAAGGCGCTGTAGAGCAGGCCCATCGAGTGCGGGAAGCGGATCTCGTGGGTCAGCGTGAGGTCGGTGCCCCGGCCCACGCCCAGGCTCGCCGTCGTCCACTCGCCCACGCCGTCGACGGTGAGCACCGCCGCCTCCTCGAAGGGCGAGCAGAAGAACGCGCTGGCGGCGTGGGAGAGGTGGTGCTCGTTGAACAGGATGCGCGCGCGGGGGACGCGCAGCCGCTTCTGGATCAGCGCGCGCACCCACAGCTTGTCGCCGAGCCAGCCCACCATGGCCTCCCGGAAGACCTTGGCCGAGCGGGGGAAGGTGCCCAGGCTGGTGACGAGCAGGCGCTCGAACTTCACGAAGGGCTTCTCGAAGAACACCACCCAGTCGAGATCCGCCGCGGTGATGCCGGCCTCGGCCAGGCAGAAGTCGATGGCGTGCTGCGGGAAGTCGTAGTCGTGCTTCTTGCGCGTGAAGCGCTCCTCTTCCGCGGCGGCGACGAGCACGCCGTCGCGCAACAGCGCGGCGGAAGCGTCGTGGAAGTAGCAGGAGAGGCCCAGCACGTACATCAGAACTGCCTCCGGGCGCGGTCCATGGCGCTGCCCGCCAGCGGCGGCCGCGCCCGCCAGCCGTGGCGGATGCCGGGCCGCAGGCCGAGCGGGTCGGTGAAGCGCATGACGATCCCGAACGGCGCCGCGATGACGTAGTAGAAGACGGTCAACAAGATTCGCGCCTGGATGTCGGCGAGGCGCTTGCCGAAGCGCTTCCAGGCCCGCCAGGCCCGCCGGAGCACCCCCGGGGCGCTGGTGGGATCCACGGGGCCCAGGGGGACGGCGGCGGTCGACGCCGGGTCGCCCGTGACCCTAGGCGACACCGGCCTCGAGCAGATCGTGCATGTGGATCACCCCCTCGGGGGCGGTGGCGCCGTCCGGGAGCACGACGAGCGACGTGATGGAGTGCTGCTCCATGAGCGCCAGCGCGCGGGCCGCCAGCGCGTCCGGCGAGATGACCTTCGGGTGGCGCGTCATGACGTCGGCGGCCGTGAGCTGGAGCAGCTGTCCCGTCCGCTCCAGCGCCCGCCGCAGGTCGCCGTCGGTGATGATGCCGGTGAGCGCCCCGCGCGGGTCCACCACCGCGGTGACGCCGAGCCGCTTCGAGGTGATCTCGAGCAGCACGTCCTTCATCGCCGTCGTCTCCTGCACGAGCGGCAGGGCGGCGCCCCGGTGCATGAGCTCGCCGACCGTCCGCAGGCGCCGGCCCAGGCTGCCCCCGGGATGGCGGAGCGCGAAGTCCTCCTCGCGGAACCCGCGCTTCTGGAGGAGCACCACGGCGAGCGCGTCGCCGAGCGCCAGCGCGGCCGTGGTGCTCGCCGTCGGGGTCAGGTCGAGCGGACAGGCCTCGCGCTCCACGCCGGCGTCGAGCACGACGTCGGCCACGCGCGAGAGGGTGGAGCGCACGTTGCCCGTGATCACGATCAGCGCGAGGTCGAGGCGCTTGAGCGCCGGCAGGAACTGGCGCAGCTCGGCCGTCTCGCCGCTGTTCGACACCGCCAGCACCACGTCCTCGCGGGTCACCATGCCGAGGTCGCCGTGCAGGCCGTCGGCGGCATGGAGGAACACGGCCGGCGTGCCGGTGCCCGCGAGCGTCGCGGCGATCTTGCGCGCCACCAGACCGGACTTGCCGAGCCCGGTGACCACGACCTTGCCGCGGCAGCCCTCGACGATCTCGACGGCGCGCACGAAGCCCTCGCCGAGCTGAGCCGCCACGCGGGCGATGCCGCGCGCTTCGAGATCGAGGACCTCGCGCGCGCGCGCCAGAAGCTCGTCACCGTCCATCGGAACACAGTAACCGGAAGGACCCTTCTGATACAATTCCCCGCGTGAAATCGCTGTTCCTCGTCACCGGCGGGGCCGGGTTCATCGGCTCGCACCTGGTGCAGCGGCTCCTCGCGGACGGTCATCGGGTCAGGGTCCTCGACAACTTCTCCACCGGGACCACCACGAACCTCGCGGCCGCCGCCGGCCATCCCGACCTCGAGGTCGTGCCGGGCGACATCCGCGACGGCGCGCTCCTGGCCCGGCTGGCCGAGGGCGCCCGCGCGATCTTCCACCAGGCGGCCATGCGGTCGGTGCCGCGCTCGGTGGAGGATCCCCTGGGCGCCCACGAGAACAACGTCACCGGCACGCTGAACGTGCTGCAGGCCGCCCGCGCGGCCGGCGTCCGCCGCGTGGTCTACGCCTCGTCGTCCTCGGTGTACGGCGCGGGACCGGAGCTGCCCAAGCGGGAGGACCAGACGCCCGCGCCCATCTCGCCGTACGCGGCGTCGAAGGTCGCGGGCGAGCTCTACGCGTCGGTGTGGAGCCGCCTGTTCGGCCTGGAGGCGGTCGGGCTGCGGTACTTCAACGTCTTCGGGCCGCGGCAGGACCCGGCCTCCGACTACGCCGCCGTCATCCCGCGCTTCATCACCTGGGGCCTCCGCGGCGAGCCGCTGGAGATCCACGGCGACGGGGCCCAGAGCCGCGACTTCACCTACATCGACAACGTCGTCGACGCCAACTGGCAGGCGGCCGTCGCCGACGGGGTCGCCGGCGAGGTGTTCAACGTGGGCTGCGGCGACCGCGTCAGCCTGCTCGACATCGTGGCCCGGCTCGAGGCGATCCTCGGGCGGCCGCTGGCCCGCCGGCACACGCCCCTGCGCGCCGGCGACGTGCCCCACACGCTCGCCGACGTGACCAAGGCCAAGCGGATGCTCGAGTACGTCCCCCGCGTGGGCTTCGACGAGGGCTTTCGCCGCACCGTCGAGTTCTTCAAGGGAGGTCCATCGTGACACGCCGAACCCTGCTCACCGTGCTGCTCGTCCTCGGTGTCGCCCTCGCCGGCGCAACGTCCGGCGCGCGGGCCCAGGCGCCCAACGCCCTCGTCGTCCAGGTCGCCACCGAGCCGCCGGGGCTCGACCTCACCGCCAGCCCGGCCTCGGCGATCGCCGCGGTGGTCTTCTACAACGTCCAGGAGTGCCTGGTGAAGGTGGACCGTCACGGCAAGCTCGCGCCGTGGCTGGCCGAGCGCTGGCACACCACCGACAACCGCAACTACACCTTCTTCCTCAAGAAGGGCGTGCGCTTCCACAACGGCCGGGAGGTCCGGGCGGCCGACGTGAAGTTCGTCATCGACCGCGCGATGAATCCGGAGACCAAGCACCCGACCCCGCAGTACTACGCCAGCATCGCCGACATCATCGTGAAGGACGACTACACCGTCACCATCACGCTCAAGAAGCAGGAGGCGATGTTCCTCTACAACCTGTCGCGCGCGGGCTCGGTGATCTACCCGCGCGAGGCCGTGGACTCGCTGAAGTCCCAGCCCGTGGGCACCGGGCCGTTCACGGTCGCGGACTGGGTGCGGGGCGACCGCATCGTGCTCAAGAAGAGCCCCGACTACCACGTCAAGGGCCTGCCGAAGCTCGACCGGGTGACCTACCGGTTCATCCCCGACCCGAATGCCGCCGTGGCCGCGCTGAAGGCCGGCGACGTGGACGCCGCCATGTTCGGCATCGGGCCGGAGCAGGTCCCCGAGCTCCAGAAGGACCCGCGCTTCCAGGTGGTGATCGGCGAGACGACGAACGACGTGATCCTGGCCATGAACAACGCGCGGAAGCCGTACGCCGACGTCCGCGTGCGGCGCGCCGTGACGTACGGCATCAACAAGCCCGAGGTGGTCAAGGGCGCGATGTTCGGCCTCGGCCGCGTGCTCGGCACCAACGTCGACCCGCTCAACCCCTACTTCGTCGACATGGCCGGCGCCATGCCCCACGACCCCGCGAAGGCGAAGAAGCTTCTCGCCGAGGCCGGCTACCCGAACGGCTTCGACACCGTGCTCAAGGTGGCGCCGCAGTACTACTACACCGTGCGCTCGGGCGAGGTGATCGCCAGCCAGCTCGGGAAGATCGGTGTCAAGGTGAAGATCGAGCAGATCGAGTGGGGCCAGTGGCTCTCGCGCGTCTACCGCGAGGCGGACTACGACCTGACGATCATCGGCCACGCGGAGGCCTGGGACATCGGCAACTACGCCAATCCCAAATACTACTTCCGCTACGACAGCCCGAAGTTCCAGGAGCTGTTCCGGAAATCCGAGGAGACGCTCGACGACCGGGCGCGGCGGGAGCAGTACGCGCTGATGCAGAAGATGCTCGTGGAGGACGCGCCCGTGGTCTGGCTCTTCATCCACCCGCGCCTGGCCGTGACGAAGAAGGGCGTGACCGGGCTCTGGAAGGACCTGCCGCTGCCCGCCTTCGACCTGTCCGAGGTGGCGTGGACGAAGTAGGCCCAGGCGCGCCCTCGGGACGGCTCGTCAGCATCGACGCGCTGCGCGGCCTCGCCGCCCTCGGCGTGGTCGCGTTCCACGCCGGGCTCGCCGGCGCGTATTTCGGGGCTCCGGGCCTCGGCGGCCGCGTGCTTGCGTTCGTGGCGTCGTTCGGCGGGGCCGGCGTGTGGCTGTTCTTCGTGATCTCCGGCTTCTGCATCCACCTGCGCTGGGCGAAGGCGCGGGCGTCCGGGCAGGCCGCCCGCGTCGACTTTCTCGAGTTCTGGCGGCGGCGGATCCGGCGCCTCTATCCGCCCTACCTCGTGGCCCTGGCCGCCTACGTCGCCGTGCTCGCCGTCGAAGGCCGGCTCGCCCCGAGCCCGTTCTCCGCCTTCGACGTCGGGATGCATCTCCTGATGCTCCACAACCTCGACGGGCGCACCGTCTTCACGCTCAACGGCGTGTTCTGGACCCTCGCCATCGAGGAGCAGCTCTACCTCGCCTATTTCCTGCTCCTCCGCCTTCGCGCCCGCTGGGGATGGCCGGCGACGATCGGGTGCTGTCTGGCGGCGCGCGCGGCATGGTTCGCGCTCGCCCTGGTCGTCCATCGAGTCTTCGGCGCCAAGATCCTCGTGACGGAAGCCGCCGCGCCGCAGTGGTTCATCTGGGCGCTCGGGGCGCTCAGCGTCGAGGCCGCCCTCGGCCTGGTGCGGCTTCCGCCGTGGACGCGAAGCGGCTGGCTCGCGGTGGGCGGCGTCGGTGCCGCGGGCGCCGTGAGCTACGCGCTGCGGGTCGCCGACCCCGCCGGCGGCCTCGCGAAGCTGCTGTGGCTCGTGGGCGATCCCCTCTGGGGGATCGCGTTCTTCGTCGTGGTGAACGCGGCCGTGGGCCTGGAGCGCCGCTGGACCCTCGGGCGAGCGCCCGGCCTGGTCGGCCTCCTCGCCGCGGTGGGCTTCTTCTCCTACTCCCTGTATCTGACGCACGAGCTCGTCCTCGCGCACGCCGTCGCCTGGATCCGTCCCGGGCTGCCGTTCGTGGTCGGCGCGGTGATCTTCTCGGCGCTCAGCGTGGCCGTGGCCCGGGCGTTCTTCCAGGTCTTCGAGCGGCCGTTCCTGAGCCGGGCGGCCGTGAGCCCGGGTCCCGGCGTGGCGCCGGTTCCCTCGTAGCGTCGCCACCGTGAGAGGCTACATCGCGCGCCGGAGCGTCGCCGTCACGGCGACGCTCCTGTTCGTCTCGGCGCTCGTGTTCGTGGTCGTGCGCGTGCTGCCCGGCGATCCCGCCCTCCTGATCATGGGCACCGAGGGCAACCCGCAAGTGCTCGCGCGCCTGCGGGAGTCGATGGGGCTGAACCGCCCGCTGGCCGTGCAGTACGCCGACTGGCTCGGGCACGCCGCGCGCGGTGATCTCGGGACCTCGATCCAGTACGACGTGCCCGTGGCCCGCCTCATCGCGACCCGGCTGCCCGTCACCCTGCCGCTCACGCTGATGGCGGCCGGCTTCATGATCGCGGTGGCGATTCCGTCCGGGCTCTACGCGGCGACGCGCCACCGGCGGCTCGGCGACTACCTGACGATGGTGGTGTCGCAGGCCGGCATCGCGGTGCCCGCGTTCTGGCTCGGCCTGCTGCTCATCCTGCTCTTCTCGGTCCGCCTCGGCTGGGTGCGGTCGGGCGGGTTCGACGGCTGGTCGGCCGGCCCGTGGCCCGCCGTGCGCTCGCTGCTCCTGCCGGCCTTCGCGCTCGGTTTCTTCCAGGCCGCGGTCCTCATCCGCGCGACACGCTCGGCCGTCCTGGAGGTGCTGCGCGAGGACTACGTGCGCACCGCACGGGCCAAGGGAGTCCGCGAGGCGGCGGTCATCGGCAAGCACACGCTCCGGAACGCCATGATCCCCATCGCCACCGTCGCCGGGCTGCAGCTCGGGCAGCTCATGGCCGGCAGCATCATCCTCGAGAGCGTGTTCGCGCTGCCCGGCCTCGGGCGCCTGGCCCTCGGCGCCATCACCGCGCGCGACCTGCCGGTGGTGCAGGGCGTGACGCTGTTCGTCGCCTCCTGCATCGTCCTCATCAATTTCGCCGTCGACCTCGCCTACGGGGTCCTCGACCCGCGGATCCGCCAGTGAGGCTCCGGCGCCCCCTGCGCCACGCGACGTTCGCGCTCGGGGCCGCCGTCACCCTCATCTTGATATCCACCGCGGCCCTCAGCTTCGTGTGGACGCCGTGGGACCCGCTCGCCATGTCGATCGGGGGCCGGCTGCAAGGGCCCTCGGCGACGCACCCCTTCGGCACCGACCAGTTCGGGCGCGACATCCTGTCGCGCGTGATGGCGGGCGCGGTCACCTCGATCGCCGTGGGGGTGATCGCGGTCGGCATCGGCGCCGGCGTCGGGATCGTCATCGGCATCGCCAGCGGCTGGGTCGGCGGCTGGCTCGACGAGGCCCTGATGCGGCTCGTCGACGCGGTGCAGGGCTTTCCCGCGATCCTCGCCGCGCTGCTGTTCACCGCGGTCTTCAGCCCGGGCATCGCCATCAGCATGGTGGCCATCGGGATCGCGTTCGTGCCGGCCTTCGCCCGGCTCACCCGCGCGAGCTTCCTCGAGCTGCGCGCACGCGACTTCGTCATCGCCGCGGCCGCGCTCGGCGTCTCGGAGCCGCGCCTGGTCGGGCGCCACGTCCTGCCCAACACCCTGGCGCCCCTGATCGTGCAGGCCACCACGAGCTTCCCGGTGGCGATCCTGGCCGAGGCGGCCCTGGCCTATCTCGGCCTCGGCACCCAGCCGCCCCATCCGGCGTGGGGGCTCATGCTGAAGGACGCGCAGAACTTCCTGTCGCTGAGCCCGTCGTACGCCCTCTTTCCCGGGGGGGCGATCGCGGTGACCGTGCTCGGGCTGAACCTGCTCGGTGACGGGCTGCGCGACCTCCTCGACCCCAAGACGGCGCCATGAGCGCGCGGGCCTCTCGTGGGCTCGCCTACGTTGACATCCGGCCACGGGTGACGGTACCGTAACGGCTGGCCTCGGCGCAGCCACGCCGGCCCTGATGCCGGCCGATCGCACTCATACATACATCCATGCGCCTCGGGGAGAGCCCACGGAAATGAAGGTCTTCAATACCTCGTTCACGCTGACGAGTGAGGAGCCCACCGAGATCTCGGACATCACCAAGCTGGTCAGAGACACCTTGCAGCAATCGCCGGTCACCAGGGGCATCGCGCTCATCAATACCCTGCACACGACCTGCGCGCTCTTCATCAACGAGTACCAGAGCGCGCTGATCGGCGACCTCAAGGCCCTCATCGAGCGGCTGGTGCCCGAGCGCGGCGGCTACCGTCACGACGACCCCCGCTACTCGGACTGCGAGCGCGGCAACGCCCACGCGCACCTGCGGGCGGCCCTGCTGGGCCGCAGCATCGCCGTGGGCGTCAACGACGGCGAGATGACGCTGGGCCGGTTCCAGTCCATCATCTTCGCGGAGCTCGACGGCCCCCGAAAACGGGAGATCACGGTCCAGGTCATCGGGGAGTGAGGGCGGGGCGCGCCCGCCCTCCTCTGTCCGCGCCCGCGTCCTCGCTCCCGCGGCGCCGCCCCGCGCCCCGCGCCTGACCGGAGGCCCCCGCCCGCGCCCCGAATCGCGTGCCCCCGGCGCCGCCCGCCTGCTAGAATCCCCATGTTCAAAGAATGAACACGAGCGGAAGCCGGCCCCGGTGAGGACCGTCGAGCCCCACGACCGGATCGCCGACATCACGGCGGCCGCGGTGCGTGACCTCGCTCACACCCAGCCGTGGAGCGAGCAGTTCCGCCGCCGCGCCCTCGAGTTCCGCGCGCTCCGGCGTCTGCACGACCTGGCCGGGGCCCGGCGCGTCCTCGAGATCGGGTGCGGCAACGCGTTCGCCTCGGCGCTGCTCTCGGCCGGCCGCGAGCTCGTCGTCGCCACCGATCTGCCCTCGGCGGACCCCGCGACCCACTCGATCGGCCTGGGCAAGGCCCGGGCGCTGCTCGACGGGCTCCGGGTCGAGCGCTACGGGATCGCGGCGGCCAGCGGCGAGCGGCTCCCGTTCCGTGAGGGCGCCTTCGATCTCGTGATCTCGCTCTTCGTGCTCGAGCACGTGCCCGATCGCGAGGCCGCCGTGGCCGAGATGCACCGGGTGCTCGATCGCGGCGGGCTCGCCGTCCACGCGGTCCCCGGGCGCCTGTGGGCGCTGGACGCGCCGCTGCGTCTGTCCCTGTACCTGGGGGCCCGGTTGATCGCGCACCTCGGGGGCGGGCGCGGCCCGCGCTGGAGCGAGCCCGGCGGCGCGCCCACGGTCGGCGCGCCGGCCGCGGGGGCGGGGCTCTGGCGGCGTTTCCGCGCCCACTACCCGCGGTTCCCGCTGCCGCCGCCCCACGGCGCCTACCGGAGCTACCTCGAGGAGGTCGGCGCCTACTCGCGCGGCCGCTGGCGGCGGCTGTTCGAGCGCCACGGCTTCGAGGTCCTCGCCTGCCGGCCGATCATGGTGCTGCCCCTCTGCCTCATGCACATGCTGCTCGGCGAGGCCGGCTTTCGCCTCTACGAGCGGCTCTTCGGCGTCGATCAGTGGCTGGCGGACCGCCGCGCGCTGGCGCCGCTCGGGCGGTTCCTCGGCGTGGTCGCCCGCAAGGCCGAGTGATGCTCGACGTGCTCCACGTGTGGGACGAGTACGTGGCGATGGAGCGCAAGGACCTGCACTCGGAGATGCGCCGCCATCCTGACGTGCGATCGCGCCAGCTCGTGCATCGCCTGCAGATGACGGGCGCGCCGATGCCCGCCGGGACGCTGCCGCTCGTCACGGTGGCCGCGGAGGCCGCCGCGCCGGGCCGGGCGAGCCGCCTGAGGTCCCGGATGGCGAGCGTGGTCTCGGGGATGCGCTTTCGCGCGTTCCTCGACCGCCAGATCCGCGCGCGCCGGCCCGACGTGCTGCACGGGCACTTCGGCACGACCGCCTGGGCGGTGAGCGCCGTGGCGGCCCGGCATCGCATCCCGCTCGTCGCCAGCTTCTATGGCGTGGACGTCAGCGAGACGATCCGCCACCCGCGCTGGCGCCGGCGCTACGCCACGCTCTTCCGGCGGGCCTCCGCGCTGGTGGTGCTCTGCGAGGAGGCACGCGACCGCCTGAGCGCCCTCGGCTGTCCGGACGCGAAGCTGCACGTGTGGAACAACCCCGTCGATCTCGCCGCCTACGAGCACCGCTCGCGGGCGCCGGGGCCGACGACGCGACTCATCGTGGCCGCGCGCTTCGTGGAGAAGAAGGGCTACCCCTTCCTGCTGCGCGCGTGCGCCGAGGTCGCGCGCACGCGGAGCGTCACCCTCACCGCGGTCGGCTACGGTCCGCTGCGCCGCGAGATCGCGGCGGAGGCCGAGCGCCTCGGTCTCGCCGGGCGCTTCCGTCTCGTCGACACCGCGGGCATGAAGGACTTCGACGGCTTCTACAGCGGGATCCTCCAGGAGCACGACATCTTCGTGCTGCCGTCCACCACGGCGCGCTCCGGCGACGACGAGGGCGGTCCGGCCCTCTCCCTCGTGCTCGCGCAAGCCGCCGGCCTCCCGGTGATCTGCACCCCGTTCGTGGGGGCGGCCCGCACCGTGATCGACGGGGAGACCGGGCTCTTCTGCCGGCAGGACGACGCCGCCTCGCTCGCCGAGCGCATCGCGTACCTCGCGGACCGGCCGGCGCTGGGGAACCGGCTGGGCGCCGCCGGGAGCGCGCTGGTGCGGAGCGGGTTCGACTACACCGGGCAGGTGGAGGCGATGCTCGGGATCTATCGGGCGGTGGCGTGAAGCGCCTGGTCCAGGTGGCCCTGGCCATGGGGACCTTCTCGGTGGTGAACGTCGTCATCGGGTTCGTACGCTCCAAGTACAGCGCGCTCGCGCTGGGTCCCGACGGCGTGGGGTTTCTCTCCCAGGCCTCCGGCTTCCTGCTGCTCGCGATCACGGTGTGCACGATCAACTCGGGGACGGGGATCGTGAAGCGCCTCGCCGAGGCGCTCGACGCCCACGATCGTCCTCGCGCGCTCTCGCTGGTCCACACGATGTTCGGCGTGCTGTGCCTGGCCGGGGGCGGCGCCGGGCTGGTGCTGGCGGCGTGGGCGGCGCCGGCGGCGCGTCTCCTGTTCGGCGACGCGCGGTACGCCGTGCCGCTCCTCGGCGTGGCGGCGGCCACGCCGCTCGACGTGCTCGCGGCCGGGCTCTTCCAGCCGATCATCCTGGGGTGCGACCGCTACGATCTCTACACGCGGGCCTCGATCGTCGCGACCGTGCTCGCGGTGGTGCCCTTCCTCGTGCTCACGTGGCAGTGGGGCCTGCCTGGCGCGATGGTATCGATCGGCGCCGGCGCCGCCGTGCGCTTCGTGGTGTTCTTCGCCTACTCCCGCCGCGCTCTCGAATGGCGGCCGAGGCTCTCGGTGTCGGCGGCGGCGCTGCGCTCGGTGATCGGCTATGGGGCGGCGATGCTGCTGGTGGCGGCCCTCCTGGAAGCGACGGCGGTGGTCATCCGCACGACGATCCTGCGCCGGCTCGGCCCGGGCGCCAACGGCGTGTTCCAGGTGCCGGTGGCCCTCAGCTCCTACTACAGCGTGTTCTTCACCAACGCCCTCTGGGGTCACTTCTATCCGCGCACGAGCCGCAGCGTCAGTCCCGAGGAGCGGCGGAGCGAGGTGGAGGCCGCCCTGCGGTTCGTGACGCTCGGGTTCACGCTGATGGCCGCCGTGCTGCTCGCGGTGAAGGCGCCATTGATCGTCGCGCTCTACTCGTCGCAGTTCGGCGCCGCCGCGCCGCTGCTGCTGCCCTACGTCGTCGGCGATCTCCTCTTCCTGCTCGCCATGGTCTACACGGTCTCCCTGCTGTCGCTGCCACGGCTCGGATTCTACGTCGTCGCCTGGGTGGGATTCTGCGCCGTGCGCGCGGCGCTGTCGCTGGCGGCGATCGTCACCTGGGGGCTGGTGGGCGCGGCCGCCGCCTATCTCGCGGCGTCGGCCGTGATCCTGCTCGCGTGCGCCGCCTATCACGCCACCCGGTTGTCGCTCCGGCCCTCGCGGGGCATGCTCCGGCTGCTCGTCGGCGCGGTGGGCGTGCTCGTGCTCCCGTCGGCGTTGCCGGCGACCGAGCTCGTCCGGGGCATCGCGCAGCTCCTGCTCGCCGGGACGTGGCTCCTCCTGACCGTCACCCGGGAGGAGCGCGCGATGATGACCGCGTTCATCGCGCGGCGCCTGGGGTGGCAGGCGGCGTCGTGACGGCGGCGAGGGTCGGCGCTATCGGCGGGGGCGCCATCGGTGGACGGCCGCGCGCCGGATCGCCGCGGGCACCAGCCGGAGGAGCTGGCTCAGGGTGAGCCGGCCCGGGTCGGCCTTCTCGGCGTAGTGTCGGGGATGGACCAGCGCCGGGGGCACGCGCGGCGATGCCGCGTGAGCCGCACGCAGCGCAGGTCCCGCCTCGAGCGCCGCCGGCGACGCGAACAGCACGGCGTTCTGCGCGTACCACCATTCGATCTGCGTGGCGCCCCAGATCCGGGACCGGATCGCGTCGACGGGCACGAGTCCGCGGCCCTCGAACAGGCGCGCCCAGTACGCCGGCCACTGCTCGTTCACGTGATGGCGCCCTCCCTGGCCCGGGATCGCGGCGGAGAAGAGGACGACGGGCGCCAGCCGCGCCAGCGACTCGACGAAGGTCTCGGCGCTGGACGGATCGAGATGCTCGGCGACCTCGAGCGACACCGCGAGGTCGAAGCGCTCGTCGAGACGCAGCGGCGCGCCGAGATCGGCGACGGTGAAGCGGTCGGCGGGGATCTTCAGCCGCGCGCGGTCGACCCAGTCGCCGTCGACGCCGCGCACCTCCGCCCCGTGCTCGCGGAAGACGGCCAGCCAGGCCCCCTCGCCGCACCCGACGTCCACCACGCGGCGCGGCCTCACCAGCTCCATCACGATGGGGACGACGAGCTCGGCGGAGCGGCGCGCGCCGTCGTCGCGGTTGGCGTAAAACTCGCGCCCGTACTCCTTCACGACGCTAATATAGCCTCTCGCGATGCGGCGGCGGCGATGAGCGTCCCGGAGCGTGCGTTCGGCGCGGGCTCGTCGCCCGATGCGACGGACGACCTCGCCTTCCCGCGCGTCAAGCCGCGCTCGCTCCGCATCGGGGCCGCGTACCGCCTGGTGCGGTACGCCCGGCCCCTGCTCGGGCCGACCCGGCTCCTGCGCTGGTGCCTCGACGGCGCCTGGCTCCTGCACCGGCTCGCCTTCGAGCTGAGCGGCCGCGTCTTCGGCGAGGCCTTCCACTGCGCGAGCCTCGGCCTCACCGAGGACCTGCTGCGCGAGTGCATCCCGGCGGGCGGCACGGTCATCGACGTGGGCTGCGGATCGGGCCGGTGGTGCCGGCTGGCCGCCCGCCACGCCGCCCGCGTCGTGGGCATCGACTCCAGCCCGGCCCTCGTCGCCGAGGCCCGGGCGGCCACCGCCGAGCCCAACGTCGACTACGTCATCGGGGACGTCACGCGCGACCTCGGCGGCCAGCGGTTCGACGTGGCGCTCCTGGTCCACGTTCTCGAGCACGTGGACGACGCCGAGGCGCTGCTGAGAGCGCTGGCCGGCGTGGCCGGCACCCTCGTCGTCGAGGTCCCCGACGTCGAGGCCGATCCGCTGAACCTGGCGCGCCGGGCCCTCGGCTGTCCGTTCTACTCCGATGCCGATCACGTCCGCGAGTACACCGCCCCCCTGCTCGAGCGCCACCTGCGACGCGGCGGCTGGACGCCGACCCGCCGCGACCACCGACGCGGCAGCCTGGTCGTGGTAGCCACTCGCACGCCCTGAAACCCGAGCGCTGGGGGCCCGGGGGCTTGGGGGGCGCCCGGAGCCCCCCATGTGCAATCAATCGCGCCCGTCGCCCCGCCTGTTCGTCGCCTCGCGGTTTCCCGGGTGCAGGAGGAAGGACTGCCCGTGCCAGCCGAAGCGGTGGAACGGGGTCGCGCGGAGGGAGGGGTGACGCTGGAGCCACTCCCGGAACGCCCGCTGCTCGCCCCGGTCGGGGTCGCCCCGGAAGCAGAACCAGTCGTCGAAGACGAGCACGGTGCCGTCCTGCACGTAGTCGGTGACGAAGTCGAGGACGGGGACGGTGGACTCGTAGAGATCGCAGTCGACCCACACGATGGCCGCCTTCTGCAGCGGCAGCCGCTGCCGGGTCTCCGCCGTCAGCACCTCGCCGTACCAGCCCGGCACGATCGTGAGCCGCTCGGGGTCGACGCCCTTGCGCCTCGTGTTGCGGCGGAACGTCTCGAGGTCGCAGGAGAACTCGCCGCGCTCGAAGAACGCCACGTCGCCCCCGTGGTCGACGCTCGCGACGGGCGGCAGCCCCTGGAAGGAGTCGAAGGCGTACAGGCGCATGCCGTGCAGGCCGTGGTGCCGGGCCAGATGCCAGGCGGCCACGACGTTGGCGCCCTCGTAGACCCCGAACTCCAGGTAGTCGCCCTCGAGCTTGGACACCGCGGCGAACTTCATGGCGATCTTCAGCATCTCCTCGTTGGGCCAGTAGCTGAACACGCCCTGCGCGGCGAGGAAGTACTTCGAGTAGCGCAACGGCGAGAAGATCGCGCGCCGGTACCACCGCGTGAGGGCGCGGCCCAGCGGATTACCCACCGTCGGGCGTCCACGACCGGACGGCCTCGGCCACGCGCGCCACCGCGGCCTCGGCCAGCTCCGGATACAGCGGCAGGCTCAGGATCTCGCGCACCGCCGTCTCCGTGCGCGGGAGCGACACCACGAGCGGCGTCCGCCCCGCGTAGGCGGGCTGCCGGTGCACGGGTTGCGGATAGTGGACGGCGGTGCCGATCCCCCGATCGCGCAGCCACCGCTGCAGGCCGTCACGCTGCGGGGTGCGGACCACGTACTGGTGATACGCGTGCTCGACCCCGGGCCGCCGCGCGGGCCGCTGCACCGGCGCGTCGGCCAGCGCGCGATCGTAGGCGCCGGCCAGCGCGCGCAGCCTGGCGTTGTCGGCCTCGAGGTGCCGCAGCTTCACGCGCAGGATGGCCGCCTGCAGCTCGTCGAGGCGGCTGTTGAGCCCGGGCACGTCGCTGACGTACCGCTCCCGCCAGCCGTACTCGCGCAGCGCCCGCGCGCGCCCGGCCACCGTCGGGTCGGCGGTGAGGAGCATGCCGCCATCGCCGACGGCGCCGAGGTTCTTCGTCGGGTAGAAGCTGAACGCCGCCGTGTCGCCCCAGCCCCCGGTGGCGCGGCCGTCCAGACGCGCGCCGTGGGACTGCGCGCAGTCCTCCACCACGCGCAGGTCGTGGCGGCGGGCGACGTCGAGGATCGCGGGCATGTCGGCGGGATGCCCGTAGAGGTGCACGGGGACGACGGCGCGCGGCCGGGCCACCGCGCGGTCGCCGGCCACCTTCTTCACGGCGTCCTCGAGGCTCTGGGGGTCCATGGTGAGCGTCGCCTCGTCGATGTCGACGAGCACCGGAACGGCGCCGCTCCGCTCGATGGCCGCGGCCGTGGCCACCGCGGTGTGCGAGACCGTGAACACGGCGTCGCCCGCGCCGATGCCCAGCGCGCGCAGCGACAGCTCCAGGGCGTCGGTGCCGCTGGCCACGCCGACGCCCTCGGCCACGCCCACGAAGGCGGCGAGCTCACGCTCGAAGGCGGCCACCTGCTCGCCGAGGATGTACCGGCCGCCCTCCAGCACGCCGCGGATCGCGGCATCGATCTCGGCCCGGTGCGCGAGGTACGACGCGCGCGGGTCCTTCTGGAGGATCGGCGGCCCGGCGCTCACACGTAGTGGCCGAGGTGGGCGCGGTAGAAGTCGAGCGTGCGGCGCAGGCCTTCGCGCAGCGGCACCGTCGGCCCCCAGCCGAGCTCGCCGCGGATCAGGCGATGGTCGGAGTAGTAGTCGCCGATGTCGATGCGCTTGCGCTCGGGCGGGAACGCGCGCTGGACGTAGCGGCCGCCGCCGTTGAGCTCGACGAGCAGCCCGGCCAGCTCGCGCAGCGAGATGGGGCTCTCCCCGCCGAGGTTGAAGACGCGGCCGGTCGCGCTCTCGCGCGTGGCCGCGAGGAGGAAGGCCTCCACGGCGTCGTCCACGTAGGTGAAGTCGCGGAGCTGCTCGCCTTCCCAGACCTCGAAGGGCCGCCCCTGCAGGACGAGACGGATCCAGATGCCGAGGAACGTCTGGCGCGCGTCCTTCACCCGCATGCGCGGCCCGTAGGTGTTGGTCAGCCTGAGCGCGCAGGCCCGGATGCCGTACACGTTGTTGTAGAGGATGTGGTACCACTCGCCCGCCATCTTGTTGATGCCGTTCACGTCGACCGGGCTGAGCAGGTGCTCCTCGTCGACGGGCAGGTACTTGGGCTTGCCGTAGACCTGGCGCGTGCTCGCGAAGACGATCCGCACCGCCGGGTTGTGCTTGCGGGCGGCCTCGAGGATGGACAGCTGCGCCCGGCAGTTGATCTCGAGGTCCGTCTCCGGCGCGGTCATGGAGTCGAGGTGGCTGGTCTGCCCGGCGAGGTTGAACAGGTAGGCGCAGTCCTGGATCAGGGCGCGCATGCTGTGCTCATCGCGCACGTCGGAGACGTTGACGGTGACGCGGTCGCGGATGCCGTCGAGGTTGAAGAGGTTGCCCCCGTACTCGGGGATGAGGCTGTCGACGAGCGTCAGCTCGGCGCCGCAGTCGAGGAGCCGGCGCGCCAGGTTGGAGCCGATGAAGCCGAGGCCCCCGGTGATGAGCACCCTGCGCCCCGCGAACGCTGCGCGGTATCCGTCCGCCGGCATCGCTACTCCGGGACCTCCTGGCTCTCCTCGCCGCTCAGGCGGCGCCGCAGGTGACGCAGCGGGAAGGCCAGCAGGTACCCGCCGGCCGGCGGCCAGGTGCTGATCGCGCGCAGGGCGAAGCGGACGGCCTGGCGGACGTTTCCCGCCTGGTAATGCGAGCCGCTCAGCGTCATGTAGAGGTTGCCGTAGCAGCGACGGCGCAGGCGATGGACCTCGGTCGCGGCCGGGTCCGCGAACATCTTGGCGAACGCCACCATCTTGTCGTACTCGAACACGTCGAGGTTTCGGTGCATCCCCCGGCCGTGCAGCCGGTAGAGCACGAGGGGCTCGCGGATCAGGTCGATCTCCCAGTGACAGGCGATGCGGCGCCAGAGATCCCAGTCGGCGCCGGTGGACAGGTCGGGATCGAAGCCCCCCAGCTGCTCGAAGCATCGGCGCCGTACCACGGCCGAGCTGCCCGAGGCCGGCACGCCGGGTCCCCTCAAGAGCGCGATCTCGCGAAGCACCCGGCCGGTGCGGCCCGAGGTCCTCATGCCCAGGGGCCGGCCGCTCGCGTCGACGTAGCGCAGCCCGGCATAGACCATGCCCACGTCCCGCTTGGCGAACAGGGGGATCTGGCGCTTCAGCTTCTCGGGGAGCCACGCGTCATCGGAGTCGAGGAAGGCGATCAGCTCGCCATGGCTCGCGCGCGCGCCGAAATTCCTCGCCGTGGACACGCCCTGGTTGGGTTGCCGGTGGTACTGGATCGCATCGCCGAAGCGGCGAACGACCGCCGGCGAGTCATCCGTCGATCCGTCGTCGACGACGATGATCTCCCGGTGGCGGTACGTCTGCTTGAGCACGCTCTCGACCGCCTCGCCCAGGAAGCGGGCGTAGTTGTAGTTGCTGATGACCACGGAGACGAGGGGCGTCTCAGGCATGGCGCTCCGCCACCAGGACGAGCGATTTGCCGAACAGCGTGGGGTTCCGGGGGTCACGGCCCCGCTCGAGCAGGTAGACGAGGCTCCAGAGCCGACCCAGGAGCTTGCGGCCGGCGAGCCACGCCAGCTGGCGCAGCCCCTTGCGCGGGTAGCGCTCGCTCCGGAGCACGATGATCGTGAGCCCCGCGCCCTCGGCGAGCGCGCGCAGCGAGTGCTCGCTGAAGACGGTCGTGATGTACGGATCGTTCATCCAGGGCCAGAGGCCGGAGAGGGGCGCGCCGTTGAACACCTCGATCACGAGCCGCCCCCCGGGGCGGAGCGCGCCGGCGAGCGCGGTGAACCAGCCGGCGAGCTCCGGGCGCGGCACGTAGTAGGCGACCTCGCGCGCGAGGATGAAGTCGTACCCGCCCGCCGCGGAGCGCAGGAACGCGGTGCCGTCGTCGGCCTGCGCGATGCGCGCGCGGCTGTGGGTCCGGCAGAACGCCGCGTACCGGGCATCGACGTCGAACCCCGTCACGTTCGCGTAGCCGGCCAGGCCGACATAGCGCAGGAATCCTCCGGGGCCGCAGCCGTAGTCGAGGATCGCCGCCTGCCGGTGGGCGGGCAGCCATTCCCTGACGTTCGCGTCGTAGTGCGGGAACGACGCGTCGAGGCTCTTGGCGAGCCCGTCGAGGACGGCGGGGTCGGGGGCGATCCAGCTCGGCCGTCCCGGGTGGGTCACGTCCGCGCCCTCACCGGGTTGCCCCGAGCTCCCCGCGCCGCCGACGCAGGTGACGCAGCGGATAGGCCGCCACGTAGGCCACGGAGGGCGGCCAGATGAGGGCGGCCCGGGTGGCGTGGGAGAACGCCTTCGGCCATCGTCCCACCTGGAGGTACGAGCCCGACAGCATGAGATGCGCCGCGCCGTAGGAGCGGCGCCAGAGCCCGTGCACCGGGGCGGCGTCGGGGTCGGCGAACATCTTCTCGATGGCCTTCAGCTTGTCGCGCTCGAGCAGCTCGATGTTGCGGTGGAGATTGCTGCTGTGCTGGCGGTAGAGGGTGAGCGGGTCCTCGACGACCTCGATGGCGAAATGGCAGGCGATCCGGCGCCACATGTCCCAGCCCGAGGAGAACGAGAGATCGAGATCGAAGAGGCCGACCCGATCGAACACCTCGCGGCGCACGACCGCGGTGCTCTCGCCTGCGATGACGGTCGCCCAGCCGGCCGAGAGGGCCATGGCCCGCAGGAGTCGGCCCCGCTTCGAGGCCGCGACTTCCTCGACGGGATTGAGGGCCCCGTCGGTGATGGTGTAGCCCGAGTACACCAGGCCGGTGTCGGGATCCGAGAACAGGGCCACCTGTCGCACCAGCTTGTCGGGGAGCCAGACGTCGTCGGCGTCGAGAAAGGCCACGAGCTCGCCGCGGCTCTCCTGGATGCCGCGGTTGCGGCTTCCCGACTGCCCGAGATTCTCCTGCTGGAACCACCGGACCCGATCGCCGTAGCCCCGGAGCACGTCGAGCGAGCCGTCGGTGGAGCTGTTGTCCACCACCACGACCTCGCGGTTGTCGTACGTCTGCGCCAGCGCGCTGTCGACGGCCTGCCCGAGGTACCGCGCGTAGTTGTAGTTGGGGATGACGACGGTCACGAGCGGACGGGTCACGAGGGGAGACCTCGCGCCGCCAGGCGCGTGAGGTAGTGGACCACGAGGCCGCGCTCTTCGGCGCTGAGCGCGCGCAGGAGCCACAGCGCCGTCACGAGCACCTGCAGGAGCGCGGAGGCTGCCGCCGGAACCGGCAGCAGTGAGGGGATCGCGCTGAGGAGGGCGGCCCCGAGGAGCAGGCGTCGGGTCGGCGCCGTGAGCTGAAGATGCATGTGACGGCGATGATAGACGAGCAGGGTAACGAGGAAAAGGCCCGCGGAAAGCACGTAGGCCACCACGGGGCCGCGGAGGCCGAGCGGGCTCAAGAAGAGGGCAGCGAGCGCGAGCCGGAGCAGGCAGAACCCCCCCCACAGGGCCACGCACGCGCGCAGGCGTCCGAGCGCGAGCATCGCGACGACGTGCACGAGCGAGAGCAGGAACAGCAGGTCGCCGACCGCGTAGAGCGGGATCAGCGCCGCGGCCTCCGCGAACTGGCGCGAGTACAGGACGACCACGAGCGCCTCGCGAGCCGCGACGAGCACGGCCGCCGCGCCGGCCATGCCGAGCGCCGTCAGCCGCAGCGCCGCCTCGACCTCGCTCGACTGCTCCGCCGGCGTCAGGGAGCCGCTCATCCGTGGATAGAGGTGGCCCCAGAGACCATTGGTGAAGAACACGCTGTAGTACGAGCTCAGCGCCACCGGGACCTGGTAGATGCCGTTGGCGCCGGCGCCCAGCCGGCCCAGGATCATGGTGCGGACCCCGAGGTTCGAGAGCTCGAGGAACGCGCCGGTGGCGAGCAGGGCCGCCGCGTAGCCCAGCAGGACGCCGAGGATCGGCCGCGACAGACGCCCCCCCAGCCGGGGCCGCCAGGGCACGACCTCTCGAACGACGTACGCGAAGCAGGCGAGCCGGAGCAGCGCGGCCACGGCGAGCGAGGCGAGGGCTCCGCGGAGCCCCAGGACGTGGGTCAGGGCCACGAACGCCACCACCCCGAGCAGGGTGGCCGCGATGGAGGCGCGGGTGTACGCGTCGTGGCGCGCGGCGCCGAGTATGACCGCCTCGCAGAAGATGGCCAGCACGGCCAGCGGGATCGAGACCACCACCCCGAGCAGCCACGTCGAGAGCGCGGGCTCGCCGAGGAGCCACCCGCTCAGAGGGCCGGTCAGGGGAGCGAGGACGCCGACGGTGACGGCGGCGGCGGCGAGGAGGAACCAGAACACGGTGTCCAGCACGGCGCGGAGCTTCTCGCCGTCGCGGCCGGCCAGCGCCTCCGCCACCAGCTTCGTGATGCCGGTCCCCGCGCTCAGGGTGCACACGGTGATGGTGAGGAGCACGAAGGTGGTGGCCTGCGCGAGCACCCCGATGCCCGCGGGACCCAGCACGACCGCGCCGTACTTGGAGCGCAGGAAGCCGACGGTCATGTTGACGACCGAGAAGCCGCCCATGACGACGGCGACCCGGACGAGCCGTCTCACCGGGCGAGCCGCGCGCGGAGCGCGGGGTGGCGCGTGAAGTGGGTCGGGGTCAGCGCGAAGAGATCCTCACACCGGTGGCCGGCGTCCGCGCTCACCGGCCTGAGCCGGCGCCCGTCGACGCGGAAGATGCCGTAGCCGCAGGCGCCGAGCAGGCGCTTCACCGCCGCCGGTGACGAGCCGAACGAGGAGGCGAGGCCGTCGTCCACCTCGAACATCACCACGGGCGCGTCCGCGGAGGCGAGGACCCGCGCGCCGCCGCGGAACACCAGCAGCTCGGCGCCTTCCACGTCCACCTTGAGGAAGTCGACGCGGTCGATGCCCTGCTCGGCGCAGTAGTCGTCGAGGGTCACGAGCGTGGTCTCGAAGGGACGATCGACGCCCTCCCGCCTCACCAGCGCCGCCGCCGCGCTGTTGCCGTGGGAGGCGGCGTAGGCCGTCACCCGGCCGGCGCGGTCGCCGAGCGCGAAGGGCTGCACGACCACGCCGCGCAGGTCGTTGAGGGCGAGGTTGTCCAGCAGGCGCTCGCGGCTGGCGCCCACCGGATCGAAGGCGTGCACCCGGCCCGAGGCGCCCGCCCGGCGGGCCGCCCCCAGCACCCAGAGACCGACGTGGGCGCCCACGTCGAAGACGGTGTCGCCCGCGCGGATCAGCTCCCGGGAGAGGAGCAGCGCGGGCTCGTTCTCGACGGTGGCGAGCAGGAACGTCAACGGCATGTAGTCGTCCAGCGCGCCGCGGACGACGATGCCCGGCTCGGTCTCGACGAGGAAGCCCCGGCGCAGGCGCGGCCGGAACAGGCGGAGGAGCAGGCCCTTGCCGCGCGGGAAGGGCCACCACGCGAAGCAGCGACGCATCCAGCGGACGTCACGCCCTTCCGCAGCCGCCGCCGGCGTCACTCCTCGTTGAGCCTGACGAGCTGCTCCAGGGTGTCGACGACGCACCACTCCTTCGGGTACACGGAGGAGACGAAGAGCTGCCCCTGCGCGATCAGCTGTGACCACACGGCGTAGAAGTCGCCGTCGTCCCGGGTGGCGGCGTTGAGGCGGGAGGGGTTCAGGATCTGGATGCCGGAGCAGTAGATGTCCGAGGGCTTGTGCCGGTCGACCTCGGTGACGCGCTGGTTCTCGTGGAAGATGTAGTCGCCCTCGAGGCCGGCCACCGGTCGCACGGGCACCAGCATGCAGGCCGGGGAGTCCAGCTTCCGGTAATTGGTCTCGAGGAGGTCGAAGTCCAGCTCGACGACGTTGTCGCAGGTGAGCACGTAGATCGGCTCGTCCAGGTGCCTGAGCAGCGTGTGGTAGATCCACCACGCGTTCGAGCGGCCCTCCGTGGTGAACACCGAGCTGGCGCCCTGCTCGATCACGTGCTGCGCGAGCACGGGGCCCTTGTAGCCGACGGTGACGTGGATGTTGGCGATGCGCTTCGCCATCTTCGCGATGCCCTGCGCGATGAGGGTCGAGCCCTTGTAGGGCGCCATCGCCTTCGGCAGCGTCGCCGTCAGCGGCATCATCCGCATCCCGCGGCCCGCCCCGAGGATGACCGCGTGCCGGATCACTTCAGCTCCTCGACCGGCGGCGAGCCGATGATGTCCAGGATCTCGGCCTCGGACAGCCGCACGGCCGTGGCCGAGGACAGGCCGGCGGCGACGGGCTCGGCCGCCCGCTGGTTGAACGAGATCACGAAGTGGCGGATCCCGTCGAAGCGCCGCTCGACGGTGAAGGGGAGCTCCGCGTCGCCGAGGAGGTACTCGTCGGTGCGCTCTCCCGGCCGCCCCGCGATGGGCTCCCAGCGGCCGCCGCGGGTCTTGATCCACAGGTCGAGGATGTCGCGGATCCTCGCCGACTTCATCTCGCGGCCGAGGACCCGGCCGCGGACGTCCTCCATGTGGTCGAGGGCGGTGAGGACCAGCGCGACCGCGCTGTCGACGGTGAAGAAGAAGCGGGTCATGTCGGGCCCGGTGGTGCCGATCACGCCCGTGCTCTCGTGCATCCGTTTCCAGATGGGGAGAACGGAGCCCGTGGACCAGGCGACGTTGCCGTAGCGCACGCAGGCGAAGCGCGTGGCGGTCTTGCCGTCGAGCGCGCAGAACATCCGCTCCATGAGCGCCTTCGTCAGCCCGTAGGTGTTGCGCACGGGCGGCGCCGCCTTGTCCGTGGAGATCCCGACCACGGCGGCCACGCCCTTCTCGATGGCCACCCGCGCCACGTTCTCCGAGCCCACCACGTTGACGTCGATGCACTCCAGCGGTTGCCGCTCGGCGAGGTCCACGAACTTGGTGGCGGCGGCGTGAACGACGATCTCGGGTCGAATCTCGCCGAAGACGTCCCGGACCGCCTCGATGTGCGCGACGTCCATCGGGATGACCGGGCAGCCCGTGAAGTGCTCGGCCGCGTGGTTGAGCTTGTGATTCCGCGCCGCCAGGACGACGCGGTGACGGCCACGCAGGGCGACGGCCAGGCGCCGGCCGAGGAACCCGGAGCCGCCCGTGATGAGCACGGTCGACATAGGCGGCATCAGGGTAGCGCGGATGCCGCAGCGGAGCCACCGGCGCCTGACCGCGTCAGGGGGTCGGCTCCGCTGGTTTCTCGAACCAGGCGCCGGTCACGTCGGACTGCACGAGCGCCGGCGTGATGTCGCGCTCGACGAAGAACTCGTAGACGGCGCGCCGGCAGCCGGGCCAGAAGCCGTAGTCGTCGAGGACGACGTAGCCGCCGGGCACCACCAGGTCGTAGAGGTACTGCAGCGACTCCTTCACCGACTGGTAGAGATCCGCGTCGATGGACAGGAGCGCGATGGGGCCGATCTCCTCGCGGGCCGCCGGCAGCGTGTCCTTGAACCACCCGGGCCGCACGCGCAGGCGGCGGGCGTCCACGCCGAGCCGGCGCATCACCTCGGCGACGGCGGACGGCGTTCCGCGCCAGTCACCGGCGTGCAGGCCGCTGCCTCCCTTGTCGCCCGGCGTGGGGGCCGGGAAGCCCTCGAAGGAATCGAAGAGCCAGAGGGGCCGAGCGGAGCGGCGTGAGGCCCGCGCGATGACGCCCGCGGAGCCGCCGTTCCAGGTCCCGCACTGCACGAGCGCGCCGGGCAGCCCGCGCTCGTCGGCCTTCCGGCTGAGGCGCCACAGATCGCGCAGGCGGGGGACGTCCACGCCCGTGAAGGGCGCCACGGTGCGGAACGTCCAGATCATCTCCGCGGTCTCGGCCGGGCGGCCGGGCCGGCAGGCCCGGACGAGCTTGCCGCCGTAGATGACGCGGTCGCGCAGCGCCCGCTTGGGCATCGCCCCATCCTAGCATCCCGCTGTGGTAGAATCCCGGTGTTCAATAAATGAACATGACCATCACCCGTCGCCGCGCGGCCGCCTCCGCCTGACGTGGACCCGACCTCCCTGCGCGATCTGCGGATCCTGAGCGAGATCGCCGAGCGGCAGCACGTCACCCAGCGCAGCCTGTCGAAGAAGCTGGGGATCGCGCTCGGCCTGACGAACCTCTACCTCAAGCGCCTGGGGCGCAAGGGCTACATCAAGATCACCACCATCCCCTCGAACCGCGTCAAGTATCTCCTCACGCCGAAGGGGGTCGCGCAGAAGACGCGATTGACGTACGAGTACATGCGCTTCTCGCTGCACCTCTACCGGGAGACCCGCGGGCGCCTGCGCGATGCCCTTCGCCGCATGGAGGGGAACGGGGGCGAGCGGGTGGCGGTCTACGGCGAGGGCGAGGCCGCCGAGCTCGCCTGTCTGACCCTGATGGAGCTCGGCATCGAGCTCGCCGCCGTCTACAGCAACGGCGGCGGCGGCAGCGTGTGCGGCCACAAGATCCGCCCGCTCACGGAGCTCGAGGACGGCGGCGTGGACCGCGTGGTCGTCGCCCTCTTCCGGCCGCCGAGCGTGGGGCGCGAGGCGCTGGAGCGGCGGGGAATCTCGCCGGAGAAGCTGGTGTTCCTGGCGTGAGCACGCCGGCGCTCGAGGCTCCCCCCCTCCCGCCGCCCGACTACCGGGTCCCCTATCCGCGGTGGCGAGCGTGGGGCCACGCGCTCCTCGATGCTGCGCGTGCCCGGCTGGATCGGCTTCGTCTCGCCGGCGCCGGAGCGGCCATCGAGCTCGGCGCGATCGTGCACACCGAGGCGATCGCCCACCCGGACGTGTTCGCTCCCCTCGTCGAGCTCCTCCGCTTCTTCCGCGAGGCCACGGGCACGCCGATGGTCGTGTGCGTGATTCCGGCGCCGAACCCGATGGTCCGCGGGCTGCTGGCGGCGCACGCGATGTCGGCCGGCGCCTTCGACGACAGGGTGCGCGCCCTCGCGGCCGAGGCGGTGATCGGGTATCACGGGCACTACTTCCATCCGCCCGCGCCGGACGGGCGTCCGCGGCCGATGCGCCACGCGGGCTTCGACGCGGCGCGGTTCCGCGTCCAGCTCTGCGCCGATCTGGCCTGGTTCGCCGGCCTCGGCATCGTCCCGCGGCTCTACACCGGGGGGTGGTGGGTCCTCACCCGCGCCATCGTCGAGGCGCTGGACGCCGCCGGCATCGCCGGGGACTTCACGCTCCGTCCCCATGGCCGGAACAGCTTCGGCGAGCCCTACGATCTCGACCTGCCGGCCCTCGACGGGCGGCCGTTCCCGCTCGCCGCGGGGCTCTGGGAGCTCGGCTCCTGCGGCAGCCTCTGGCGGTATCCGGCCGACACCTCCCGCTGGCGTGCGCACCGCCCCGCCGAGACGGGGCGCCGCTTCGTCGGGCTGTCCTTCCACGACTACGACGTCCTCAGCTATCGCGGCGCGTTCCGGCGCACCATCCGCGCCCTCTGCGGCGTGCCCGGCGCGCGATGGGCCGCCTTCGACGCGCCCGATCTTCCGGGGGCCCGGTGAGCGGCTCGCCGCCCGCGGCCCTGCTCGAGCAGCACCAGCGCCTGGCGCCGGCGCTCGCGGGCCTGCGGGAGGCCGAGCCCTGGCCGCACTTCTTCGACCTCAGGCTCTCCGAGTGGGAGATCGTGCTGCGCCTGGCCGGGCCCGCGATGCGCCCCGGCCGCTGGCTCGACGTCGGCTCCGGCAACAGCGCCTCGACGCTCCTGCTCTCCGCCGAGGGCTACTGGACCGTCGGGCTCGACCTGCCCGCGCGCGACCTCGCCACGCACACGTACGGGGCGGAGCTCCACGCGGCCGTGTGGAAGGGCGTCGGCCGCCGCGTACCGGTCGTCTGGGGCACGGCCACCGATCTGCCCTTCCGGGGCGAGACCTTCGACGGCGTCTTCAGCTCGTACGCGATCCAGTACCTCGCCGACATCGATCGGGGCTTGCGCGAGATCTTCCGCGTGCTCAAGCCCGGCGGCACGGCGGTGCTCGTGGTGCCGAGCGCGGGGCAGCGCGTCGGCGCGTTCTCGTCGATGTGGCGCGAGATCGCCCGCGAGGGCCTGTCGCGCGTGCTCTGCCGCCGCGCGCGCCCGCCCCGCCCCGCGCCGGCCGACGGGAGCCCTCCGGTGACGGGCGGAGGCCTCTGGAGCCAGCTGCGCCGGCGGTTCCCCGATTTCCCGCTTCCGAATCCCGACAGCGCGCACCGGAGCTACCTCCGCGAGTTGCTCGACTCGCGGCTGGCGGCCTGGCGCCGGCGGGCCCGGCGCGCCGGCTTCGCCGTCGAGCTCGCGGGCACGACCAGCGTGACGCTGCGAGCGGTGACGGAGTGGGTCGTGAGCCCGTGGCGTGCCCACCGCGCGCTCCGACGGCTGCAGATCCTGGTGCAGTCCGGGCCGCTGCGCCGCCTGGTGACCCACCTGGGGGAGAGTCATCTGCTCGTCCTCGCCAAGGGCGCCGCGTGATCAGGCGCCTGCTGACCTTCTCGCCGGGACGGCTGGCCCTCGCCAAGGGGCCGTCCGGCGCGATGTACCGCCTGCGCGACGGAGGAGGCACGCTCGAGCGCTCCCTGCTCGTGTTCTTCAGCCCCCTGGCGGAGGCCGAGGACCGCTACGACCTCACGCCGACGATCAGGATCGCCGAGTTTCCCCAGCACGTCGGCTCCGTGCGCGGGCCCCTCCGCTACGCCGCCTTCGCGCGTGCCGTCGCGCGCTTCGTGCGCGGTGCCCGCGATCTCGTGCGGGAGGAGCGCGTGGAGGCGATCGTCGCCCTCGACCCCCACCTGCTCGGCCTCACCGCCTACCTGCTCGCCCGGCGCTTCCGCCTGCCCTGGGCCATCGAGGTCGTGCAGGACTACGACAACTCCGGCCGTCAGGCCCAGCGCGTCGCCTTCAAGCCGTTTCTCTTCCCGGCGGTGGAGCGGGCCGTGGAGCGCTTCGTCCTGCGCCGCGCGCCGCTCGTCATGAGCTACTTTCCCCACTACGGCGACTGGGCCATCGCGCAGGGCACCCCCGCGGAACGGGTGGTGTTCGCCGGCACGGTCGTCGACGACTGCCACTATCGAGAGTGGCCCGAGGTGCGGGTCGAGCGTCCCGCGCTGATCCCCGACGCCGAGAAGCGCACGTGGCTGCTCTACGTCGGGCGCCTGCACCCCGTGAAGTTCACCCAGGACCTCCCGGGAATCCTCCAGTCCGCCCTGGAGGCCGGCGTGGACGCGCACCTCGTCGTCATCGGCGAGGGCGTGCAGCGCCCGTGGCTCGAGCGCGAGCTCGTCGGCCGGGGACTGACGGGGCGGGTGACCATGGTCCCCATGCAGTCGCAGGAGTCGCTGGCCCGCTGGTATCGCATGGCCGACGTCGTCATCTACACCCACGGAGGCAGCACGCTGGTCGAGGGGGCGCTGGCCGGTACCCCCGTCGTCGCGTACCGGCACGACTGGCATCCCGATCTCGTCGGCGACGACGAGCGCGGCCTCCTCGTGCCCTTCCGCGACACGCGCGCCTTCGGCGAGGCCATCGCCGCCGCCGTCGCCGATCCGGGCGCCGCGCAGGCGCGCGCCGGGCGGGCGCGGGAGTTCGCGCAGCGCCGGTTCTCCTATGACGGGTACGCCGAGAGGCAGCGCGAGATCCTGCGCCGGCTGGCGTCGGTCGCCGCGTGATGACGCGATCGGGCCCGCTCGCGATGTACGTGTCGTACGACGGCGTGCTGGAGCCGCTGGGCCAGAGCCAGATCCTCCCCTACCTGCGCGGACTCGCCCGCGAGGGTCTCGCGTTCCTGCTCCTGACCTTCGAGAAGCCGGCGGACCTGCGCCGCCGCGCGGACGTCGATCGGCTCCGCGCCGAGCTCGCCGCCCTCGGCATCCAGTGGTGGCCGCTCCGCTATCACCGCCGTCCCTCGGTGCCGGCGACGGCGTGGGACGTCGCCCGGGGCGTGGCGCTCGCCCTCTGGCTGGCGTGCTCGCGGCGGCCGCGCGTCGTCCACTGCCGCAGCTACGTGGCCGCCGTGATCGGGCTCGCCGTCCACGCCGTGGCCGGTCCGCGCTTCATCTTCGACATGCGGGGCTTCTGGCCCGAGGAGCGGGTGGAGGGCGGCGTGTGGCCGGCGGCGGGCGGGTTGTTCCGGGCCGCCAAGCGCGTGGAGCGATGGCTCCTGCGGGCCAGCGACGCCGTGATCGTCCTCACCGAGCGCGCCCGCCGCACGCTCGCCACAGGGCGCTACCAGGCGTCGCTGCGGCCCGGCACGCCCATCGAGGTCATCCCGTGCTGCGTGGAGGTCGAGCGCTTCGCCGGCGCCAATTGCCACGACGGCGCGCCGGGACCGGAGCGCACGATCGTCTACGCGGGCTCGGTCGGGACCTGGTACATGCTCGAGGAGATGCTCGACTTCTTCGCGGCCGTGCGGAGCCGCGATCCCGGCCTGCGCTTCCTGCTCCTCAACCGCGGCGAGCACGACGCCATCCGCCGCGCCGCCGGGGCGCGCGATCTCGACGGCGTCGAGGTGCGGGCGGCGAGCCCGGCCGAGATGCCCGCGTACCTCGGGCGCGCCTTCGCCGGGCTCTACTTCATCAAGCCCGTCTTCTCCAAGACGGGCGCCTCGCCGACCAAGCTCGGCGAGTACCTGGCAGCGGGCCTGCCCGTCATCGTCAACGCCGGGGTGGGGGATGCCGACGAGGTCGTGACCGACGCCCGCGTCGGCGTCGTCGTCGATCGCTTCGCCCCGGACGCCTACGTGGCGGCGTGGGACGCGCTCACGCGGGCGATCGCCGCGGATCCAGGGCTGCGCCCCCGGTGCCGGGAGACGGCGCGGCGCGCGCTCGGGCTCGAGCAGGGGGTGGCGCGGTACCGGCGCGTGTACGAGCGGCTGCTCGAGCCCGCCGCGACGCTCGAGGGGAGCCCGCGGTGAAGCGCGTGCTGTGGCTCACGCCCGTGCCGCTCGAAGGCGCGGGCAGCCGCTTCCGCATCTACCAGTTCCTGCCCGCGCTCGCGGCGGCCGGCATCCACTGCGACGTCCGGCCCTTTCTCGACCCGGCCTTCTTTCGCATCGTCTACCAGCGCGGGCATACTGCGCAGAAGGCCGTGCGCTTCACCCTCGCCTCCCTGCGCCGGATCGCCGAGGCGCTGGCCGTTTCCCGCTACGATGCGCTCGTGATCTATCGCGAGGCGTTTCCCATCGGCGGCGCCCTCTTCGAGGGCTGGGCGCGCGCGCGCGGCGTGCCGATCGTCTACGACCTCGACGATGCCGTGTACCTGCGCGACGAGGTCACCATGAACCCACTCGTCTGGCGGCTCAAGCGGCCCGAGCGGGTGTGGCGCATCCTCGAGATGAGCCGGCTGGTGACCTGCGGCAGCGAGTACCTCGCCAACCGCTGCCGGCCGTTCAACGCCCGCGTGGCCACGCTGCCCACCTGTGTCGACGTCGACGCCTTCGCGTCGCGCGGGCGCCACGCCGCGACCGGCGAGGGCACCGTCATCGGCTGGGTCGGCACCCACTCCTCCGCGGTGCTCTACCTCGGCCTCCTCAGGGAGCCGCTGCGCCGCCTCGCCGCGCGCCACCGGATCCGCTTCGACGTCGTGGGCGCCGGCACCGGGCTCGACTGGGAGGGTGTTCCGGTGCGGAGCCTGCCGTGGCGGCTCGAGGAGGAGATCGGCTACTTCCAGGGCGCTGACATCGGCGCCTACCCGCTCGAGGACACCGAATGGGGCCGCGGCAAGTGCGCGTTCAAGGCCATCCAGTTCATGGCCGTCGGGGTGCCGGTGGTGGCCTCGCGGGTGGGCGCCAATCCCGAGCTGATCCAGGACGGCGTCAACGGCTTTCTCGCCGGGTCCGCGGACGAGTGGGTCGAGAAGCTGGAGCTGCTCGCGCGCGACCCGTGGCTCCGCCAGCAGATGGGCGACGCCGCCCGCAAGACCATCGAGGAGCGGTACTCGCTCCAGGTCGTCGGCCCCCGCCTGGTGGCCGCGCTGGCCGGCGTGGTCGGGGCGTGAGGTGAGGATCTAGCGATGTGCGGCATCTGCGGCCTGGCGAACCTCGACGGCGCGCCGATCCCGCGCCTGAGCCTCGACGGCATGGCGGCGACGATCCGTCACCGGGGGCCGGACAGCCAGGGCATCCACGTCGACGACGCCGGCGCGCCGGGCCGGATGGCGGTGGGGATCGCGAGCACGCGCCTCAAGATCATCGACCTCAGCGAGCGCGCGCGCCAGCCGCTGTCCAACGAGGACGACAGCGTCTGGATCGTCTTCAACGGGGAGATCTACAACTACCCCACGCTGGCCGCGGAGCTGCGGGCGCGCGGCCATCGCTTCAAGAGCGAGAGCGACACCGAGGTCGTCCTCCATCTCTACGAGGAGCGCGGCGAGGCGTGCGTCGAGGCCCTCGACGGCATGTTCGCCTTCGCCCTCTGGGATCGGGCCCGGGGGCGGCTGCTGCTGGCGCGCGACCGCGCGGGCAAGAAGCCGCTCTTCTACACGACCGCCGGCCGCACGCTCTGCTTCGCCTCCGAGATCAAGGCGCTGCTGCGGCACCCCGGCGTCTCGGGCGAGGTCGATCCCGCGGCCCTGCCGCCCTACCTGCTCTTCGGGTACGTTCCGGCGCCCGACACCTTCTATCGCGACGTGAAGTCCGTGCCCGCCGGCTGCACGCTGACGGTGGAGGGCGGGACGGCGCCGCGCATCCGGTCCTACTGGGACCTGCGCTTCCCGGCCTCGCCCGCGCCCGTGGCGCCGGCAGAAGCTCGCGCCACGGTGCGCGAGCTGGTCACCGAGGCGGTGCGCAAGCGCCTGATCTCCGACGTGCCGCTCGGCGCCTTCCTCAGCGGCGGTATCGACTCGAGCATCGTCGTCGGGCTGATGAGCCGCCTGTCGTCGGAGCGCGTGAAGACCTTCAGCATCGGCTTTCGCGGCGCCCCCGCGTACGACGAGACCCGTCATGCGCGGGCCGTGGCCGAGCGCTTCGGGACGGAGCACACCGAGTTCCTCGTCGAGCAGGAGGCGGCCGACCTCGTCGAGCCGCTGGTCTGGCACCACGACGGGCCGTTCCGCGACTCCTCGGCGATCCCGACCTTCATCCTGTCGCGCCTGGCGCGCGAGCACGTGACGGTGGTGCTCAACGGGGACGGCGGCGACGAGCTCTTCGCCGGCTACACGCGCTTCCGGGCGGCGCTCCTCGCCGAGCGGCTGCCGCGTGCCGCGTTCCGGGCCGCCGACGCGCTGCTGGCGCGGGCCTCGTCGTCCACCGACGGCCGCGGAGCCTTCGGCCGGCTCCGGCGCTTCGTGCACGGGGGCGCGCGGCCGCTGTGGGAGCGATTCACGGAAGGGTTCGCGGCTGCCGACGTTCCGCTCGCGCTCCTGCGCCCGGAGGTGTTCGAGGCCGCCGGCCCCTACACGCGTCTGCGCTACCTCGCGCCGCACGTCGAGCGCGCGCGGGGTCTCGGCCCGCTCTCCCGGCTGCTGTACGTGAACTTCAAGAGCTACCTGCTCGACGACCTGCTCGTGAAGGCGGACCGGTGCACGATGGCCCACGGCCTGGAAGCGCGCTCGCCGTTCCTCGATCGGGCGCTCACCGAGTACGTGGCCGGCCTGCCCGACGCGCTGAAGCTCCACGGGCGCACGAGCAAGGTCGTGCTGAAGGCGGCCTTTGGCGACTTGCTGCCGCCCGGGATCGAGCGGCGAGGCAAGATGGGCTTCGGCGTCCCGATGGCCGCGTGGCTCAGGACCAATCTCAAGAAGGTCGTGCACGACGTGCTCCTGCAGCCGCGCCCGCGGCTGGCCGACTACCTCGATGCCGCGGGCGTGCGGGCTCTCGCCACCGCGCACCTCGAGGGGCGCGCCGACCACGGCGCGCTCCTCTGGTCGCTCCTGACCCTCGAGACGTGGCTCGGGCAGCTGCCCTCGTGGCGGGCGAAGGATCCGGCGTGAGCGTGGATCTCACGCTCCTGCTGTTCTGGATCGTCGGCTCGGGCCTGCTGCTCTGGGCGGCGTCGCTGGCGCGCCAGCCGCTCGTCACGGCGGTCGTCGCCGCCAGTACCCTCGTGCGCTCGGCCCTCGCCGTCGTGCTCTACGAGATCTCCGCGCGCTCGCTCCCGATCTTCACCGGCCTGCAAGCCGGGCCCGGCTTCTGGATCTTCTCGCCGGACTCCGCGTACCTCGACCAGTACGGCCGCTGGGCGGCGATCGCGCTCCGCGCCGGGCTCGGCCTGCCCTTCGCGTCGGGCACGCCCGACTATCCGGTGACGATCGCGCTGCTCTACCGGTGGCTCGGGCCGCACCCGCTCTACCCCGTCTTCCTCAACGTCTGGGCGATGGGCGGCGCGGTGATCGTCACCGCGCTGCTCGCGCGCCGGCTGTGGGGTGAGCGCGGCGTGCGGCTGCCCGTGCTGCTCGTGGCGTTCTGGCCGTCGCTGCTCGTGTGGTCGACGCAGATCCTGAAGGACGCGCTGGCGATCTTCCTGACCCTGCTGTTCTTCGCCGGCCACCTGGCCTTCCAGCGTGCGGGCTCCTGGCCCCGCCGCCTGGGCTGGGCCGTGGCGCTGGGCGCGGTGCTCTTCGTCCTGTTCCGGCTGAGGTTCTACGTCGCGATCGCGCTTCTCGCCGCGGCGGCCCTGCTGTGGGTGGTGACGTCCGTGCGCGCCGTCGTGCGGGGGACGCGCCGCGATGTGCTCGCGCCCACGGGCCTGGTCGCCGCCCTGGTCCTCGCCGTGGCGCTGGCGGCCGCCGTCAATCCCGCCTGGCTGGGCAAGGTGCGCGATCCGCTCGGCGTCTACTGGCGGCTCGCGGCCCACATGCTCTCCACGGGGGACGAGCCGGGGGCGCGCGAGCTCGTGCGCGCGATCGTGAGCTTCAGCGGGAGCGGCCAGCGCGCGCCGGCGGACGAGGCGCTGCTCACCGACGAGTACCTGGACCGGCTGCGCCGCGGCAATCCGCCGCAGCTCCAGATCCGGGACGACACCGAGCCTTCTGCCGAGAGGCTCTTCCGCCGCGGTATCCTCCAGCGCGCGCGCGCGGGCTTCCTCGGCTATGGCGCGGCGTCGAACCTCGACCCCGACGTCCGGCTCACGGACATGGCCTCGGTGCTGCGCTTCCTGCCGAAGGCGCTGGTCAACGCGGCCTTCACGCCGAACCCGTGGATGACGATGCCCGCCGAGGGCCGGCTCGGCGCGCTGCGGCCGCTCGCGATGCTCGAGGTCGCCATGTTCGCGGGTGTGCTGCTCGTGGCGATTCCAAGCGTTCCGCGCGGCTTCAGGGCCGCCCCCGGGCTGATGACCCTCGTCCTCGTCTACGCCGCGGTCGCCGCCGCCGGCATCGGGCTCATCGTGCCCACCGTCGGCCTGCTCGTGCGCCTGCGCCTGGCCTTCGTCATCCCGCTGTGCCTGCTCGCCGACGGCCGCTGGCTGCTGGACCGCGCGCGGGTGGGGCTCGCGCGCTCCGCGCGCGCGGGGCTCGCGTGATGAAGGCGACGCTGCTCGAGCGCCTCGTGTGCCCGGTCTGCGGCGAGCGGTTGACGCTCGCGCCGCCGGAGGAGGGCCTGGCCTGCGCCGGCTGCGGTCGGGCCTATCCCATCGTCGCCGGCGTGCCGCGTCTGCTCCCCGACCGTCACCCCGAAGCGGAGGTGACCGTCAGCACGCGGCGCCGCTACGACTTCGCCTGGCGGCGCTTCGGGGCGCGGGAGATCCAGGAGTCGTGGGAGAAGGACTCGATCGCGTACCTGTCGCTCATTCCCCGCGATCTGTTCGGCGGCCCGGGCGCGGTGGGGCTCGAGGCGGGCTGCGGTGGCGGGGCGGACCTGCGCCGGCTGGGCGCGACGGCGGCGGAGATCGTCGGGGTGGACGTGAGCGCCGGCGTGGAGTCGGCGCGGATGGCGACGGCGCACCTGCCGAACGTGCACGTCGTGCAGGCCGACATCCGCCGGCTGCCCTTCGCGCCGGGCACGTTCGACTTCGCCTACAGCTTCGGGGTGCTCCATCACCTCGCGCGGCCCCTCGAGGGCATGCGCGCGCTCGCGCGGCTCCTCAAGCCGGGCGCCCCGCTCGTGACCTATCTCTACGATGACTTTGCCGATCGCACGCGCGCCGAGCGCGCGGCGCTGACGGCCGTGCGCGCCGCGCGCACGGTGACCTCGCGGCTGCCGGCGGGGGTGCTGCTGCCGCTGTGCTGGCTGGGCGTGCCGCTCGTGTGGACGGCGTTCTCCGTGCCCGCCCGCCTCCTGCGCCGGCGCCTGCCCCGCGTCGCCGCGCGTCTCCCGTTCCGTCACACGCTGCGCTGGCCGGTGCTGGCCTCCGACCTCTTCGATCGGTTCTCGCCGCGGATGGAGCACCGCTACAGCCGCCAGGGCGTGATCGCGCTGTACCGGGCCGCCGGCTTCGAGCGCGTGGAGACGCGGCCGTACCGGGGCTGGGTGAGCTGGGGCTTCAAGTCTCACGAGGGGGGCGCCTGAGATGCCGGCGCTCGCCGTCTTCCTCACCGACGCGCTCGCGACATTCGAGGCCAAGGGCGAGGTCAAGCCCCGCTACTACAACCCCGGCGGCTTCTTCGACGAGGTGCACTTCTTCTCGCCGACGCGCCAGGAGGTCGATCCGCGCCGTGTTCAGACCCTCGTCGGCGAGGCGCGGCTCGTGATTCACGCGATGGGCCCCCGCTATCCGCTCGCCGGCGTGAGCCCCACCGGCCGCCTCGCCCGCGTCCTTCGCGCCGTCCGGCCCGCCGTGATCCGCGCCTACGATCCCGCCCTGCGCGGCGCGCTCGCCGTGATCTGGGGCCGCCGGCTCGGTGTCCCCTCGGTGGTTTCCGCGCACGCCGATCTCGACGACCAGCGCGCATTCGAGCGGCGGCCCGCGCACCGGCTGCGCCGGCGAATCGAGGCCTTCACGCTGCCGCGCTCCACGCGGGTGATCGGCGTGTCCGAGTACGTCGGGCAGTACGCGCGCCGCTACGGCGCGCGCGCGGTCGAGGTGATCTACAACCGCGTCGACACCGCGCAGTTCGCGCCCGCGGAGCGGCTGCCGTCCTCCCGGCCGATCGTGCTGTCCGTGGCGCGGATGGTCGCGCAGAAGGCGCCCGACTGCATCGTCCGCGCCGTCCATGGTCTCGACGCACGGCTGGTCCTGGTCGGCGACGGCCCGCGGGCTGCGGAGATCGCCGGGCTCGTGCAGGCGCTCGGGCTGGAGGAGCGGGTCGACGTCGTGCCCGCGGTGCCGCATCGCGACATCGCCAAGCACTACGCCGCCGCCGACGTCTTCGCGCTGGCCACGCACTACGAGGGCTTCTGCATCCCCGTGCTGGAGGCGATGGCCGCCGGGCTGCCGGTGGTGGCCAGCGACGTGCCCCCGATCCGCGAGATCCTTGGTGACACCGGACTGCTGGTCGCCACCCGGCCCGACGCCTTCCGCGAGGCGATCGCGCGGATCGTCGGGGACGGCCGCCTCCGCGCGGACCTCGCAGCCCGGGCGCGCCAGCGGGCGCTCGCGCTGGACGGCGCGCGGATGGAGCGCCGGGAGCGGGACCTCTACGCCTCGCTGCTCGGGGCGCCCCCGCGATGAAGTGGACGGAGAAGCGCCACGATGCGGTGCTGGAGACCGGCGTCTGCCGGCACCTGCACGCCGTGCGAGTGCGCCATCTCCTCGACGAGATCGCCGCCTTCGCCGACGGGGCGAACGGGCTGCGTGTCCTGGACGTCGGCTGCGGCGACGGCGTCATCACCCGGCGCATCCACGAAGCACTCCCGGCCGCCCACGTCGAGGCGGTCGACGCGGACGACGTCCGCCTTCGCCGGGCGCTCGCCGTCTGCCCGGGCGTGCGGTTCCACCACGCCGACGTCTCGGCGCTGCCGTTTCGCGAGGACGCCTTCGACGTGGTCGTCTGTCACCACGTCATCGAGCACGTGGGCGACGACCGCCGGCTGCTCGCGGAGATCCACCGCGTGCTCGCCAAGGACGGCCTGCTCCTGCTCGGCCTGCCGCAGGAGGGGGGCGTGGTGGGGCGGATCTTGAGGACCCTGCACCGGAAGCTCTACGCCGAGGGCGAGCACGTCAATTTCTACACGATCAGGACGATGCGAGCGATGCTCGCCGCCCAGGGGTTCGGCGACCTCCGCTGCGCGAAGTTCGGTTTCCTGTTCCCCCACTACTACGTCCACATCGCGCTCCTCTCCAATCCCGTCACGTTCAGGCTGGGGCACCTCGTGAGCCAGCGCGCCGACTGGGCCGCGGACTCCCTGATCTTCTCGGCGAGGAAGCGCGCGTGAGCCGCCTCTTGCTCCAGCCGTTCGAGGCAGTCGCGTCCGGCGGTGTGGGTGTTCGCCGGAACCTGGCGTGGTGGGCATTGCCTCGCGTGCTGGGACGCCTGTCGTCGGTGCTCCTGCTGCCGGTCTACACGCGCGTGCTCGCCCCGGCGGAGCTGGGCACGGCGCTGGCGGCGCTCGCCATCTCCGGCGCCATGGCGCTCGTGGTGGCTCCGGGCGCCGAGGCCGTCTACCTCCGGTATGCGTATCGCCCGGGCGACGAGCGCGAGCGGTGGAGCGGCGTGGGGACGGTGCTGGCCGCCCACTACGCGCTGACGACGGTGGCCATCGGGGTGCTCTTCGCGCTTGGCCCAGCAATCGCGGGCGCGGTGATGCCGGGGATCCCGGCCTGGCCGTTCTACTACCTCGTGCTCGGCGCCGTGGCGGCCGACGCCGTGTCGGCGCCGTACCAGGCGGCCTGGCGGGCCCGCCGGCGCGCCGACGTGATCGCGATCATCCAGGCGCTGCAGGCGCTCGTGGTGATCGGCGCCACCCTCATCGCGCTGCTCGGGCTCCGCTGGGGCGCGGTCAGCATCGTGGTGGGCATCCTCGCGGGCAGCGTCGTCCCGCTGCCGTTCGTGGCGGTGACCGTGCTGCCCAAGCTGGCGGAGCCCTGGAATGCCGCCGCGCTGCGCGTCGTGGCGCCGGTCATGCTCGCCGGGTTCCCGGTGAGCGTCTCGACGTGGGTCCTGACGGGGTTCGACCGGCTCCTCCTGAACCGCGAGCGCGGCGTCGCGGAGCTGGGAATCTTCGGTGTGGCCTACCAGATCGGAGCGGTGCTGACGTTCGCGGTGATCACGCTGAACAAGGAGTGGGGGCCGCTGGTCGCCGGCCTCGCCGTCGACGGGCAAGGACGCGCGACGGTCCAGTCGCTGGCCGTCCGGACGCTGAGGCTCGGCGTGATCTTCGGCAGCCTCATGGCCGTCCTCTCCGGGCCGATCGTCCAGGTGATCGGTGGGGGACAGTACGCTGCCAGCGCGTCGTTGGTTCCCATCGTGGTGCTCATCGGCCTCATCCAGATCCCTTACCTCTTCTTCTACAACGTGGCGACCGCACAGGGCCGGGGCGGCGCCATGGCGACCGCGAGCGTGCTCGGCGTCGTCGTGAACGTCGCCGCCAACCTGCTGCTCATCCCGCGGTTCGGCGGGATGGGCGCCGCCTGGGCCGGTGTCCTCGGCTATGCGGCCGTCGCGCTCGCGCTCGGCTCCCGCCCGTGGAACTTCATCGCGATCCCGTCGCGGGAGGCGGCCTGGCTGCTCCTGCTCCTCGCGACAACGGTTCTGGGCCTGCGGGCGCCCGCGCCGGCGCTCGCGCTTGCCGGTCTGGCGATGGGCGCGCTGCTCGTGGCGGAGGGATACCGGTACTGGCGGTTCCTCGGCCGGATTCGTGCGACGTGAAGCGGGCTCGTTTCGCTTGGGCCGCAGGCGGCGCAGACACTACGCTGGAAGCACAGGGGGAGAGTCGGTGAAGCAGACCGTGACCATCGGCGGCCGCGCGATCGGCCCCGGCCACCCCGTGTTCGTCATCGCCGAGGCCGGCGTGGCGCACTTCGGGGATCTCGACGCCGCGTGCCGGCTGGCCGACATGGCGCGGGAGGCGGGGGCGGACGCCGTGAAGTTCCAGGTGTACAGCGCCGAGCGGATGATCAGCGCGATCTCCCCGGACTGGCGGCAGCGCATGGGCGCCAAGGAGCTGCGCCCCGATGCCGTGCGCGCGCTGGCCCGCCACTGCCGCGACACCGGCATCATGTTCTTCGCCTCCGCGCACGACGAGGAGAGCGTGGACTTGCTCGAATCCCTCGACGTGCCCGCGTACAAGATCGGCTCGGGCGAGGTCTCGAACACGCCGTACCTGCGCCGGGTCGCGCGCAAGCGCCGGCCCATCGTGCTCTCCACCGGCATGTACACGCTCGACGACGTGCGCGAGGCGATGGCCACGCTGGCCGAGGCGGGCGCCGAGGAAGTGGTGCTGCTCCACTGCGTCACCGCCTACCCGACGCCGCCCGCCGACGCGAACCTGCGCGCCATGGCCACGCTGCAGGAGGCCTTCGACGTGCCGGTCGGCTACTCGGACCACACCGTCGGCTACACCATCCCGCTCGCCGCGGTCGCGCTCGGCGCCACGGCCATCGAGAAGCACATCACCTTCGACAAGAACCGTCCGGGGTCGCAGGATTCCTACGTCGCGTGCGATCGCGAGGATCTCATCGCGATGATCCGCGGCGTCCGCGAGGTCGAGGCCGCGCTCGGCGACGGCGTCAAGCGGCCGCGGCCCTCCGAGCTGGCCAGCCGTGACTGGGCGCGCAAGAGCGTGGTGGCGGCGCGCGAGATCCCCGCGGGCACGCTGATCACCGAGGGCCTGCTGCTCTGCAAGCGGCCGGGCACCGGGATTCCGCCCAACCGGATGGCCGAGGTGGTCGGCCGCCGCGCGGCGCGCACGATCCCCGCCGATCATCTCGTCCAGCTCGAGGATCTGGAGCCGGCGTGAGCGACAAGCGGCGGATCCTCTACCTGTCGGGCAAGCGCGGCGGCTTCGGCGCGATGCTGCCGACGCTCTTGAGGATCGAGGCGCACCCCGCCCTCGAGCTCGCCACGGTCGTGACCGACATGCACCTCTACGAGGCGTTCGGCGCGACGGTCTCGGAGGTCGAGCAGTGGGTGAAGGTCGCCTACCGGGTGGACATGGAGCAGCGCGACGATTCACGCGCCGGCCGGGCGACGGCGATCGGCACCGCGGTCAGGAAGATGGTCGACGTCGTCGCCGACGCCCGTCCGGATCTCGCGCTCGTGATCGGCGATCGCGGCGAGGCGCTGGCCATGACCATCGCCGCGCTCAACCTGGACGTGCCCGTCGCCCACGTCCAGGGCGGTGACGTGAGCGGCAACATCGACGAGCTGTTCCGCCACGCCATCACCAAGATGTCCCACCTCCACCTCGTCGCCTCGCCGTCGAGCGCCGCGCGTGTGCGGGGCCTCGGCGAGGAGCCGTGGCGCATCTTCGAGGTGGGCGACCCGCACGTCGACCTCCTCGTGCAGAAGGCCTACACGCCGGAGGCGGTGGTGCGCGAGCGCTACCGCGTGCCGCCGGAGGGCGGGCTCGTCGTGGTCCTGCAGCACGCCGTGACGGGGGAGGTGGACGCCTCCGGCGAGCAGATGCGCGCGACGCTGGGGGCGGTGTGCCCGCTGGGCCGGCGCACCATCGTCGTCTATCCCTGCTCCGATCCGGGGTACGAAGGCATCATCCGCGCCATTCGCGAGGCCCAAGCGCACCCGTTCGTCAGCGTGCACCGGAACATCCCGCACCACGACTTCCTCGGGCTCCTCGCGGTGGCGGACGTCATGGTGGACAACTCCTCTTCCGGCCTCATCGAGGCGCCCTACGTGCCGCTCGCGGCCGTGAACGTCGGCACACGACAGGAGGGACGGCTCCGCGCGGAGAACGTGCTCGACGTGCCGTACGAGCGGGACGCGATCGCGGCGGCGCTCGACCGGGCGCTGCACGACCGGGCCTTCCGCGCGCGCGTCGCCGGGTGCCGGCAGCCGTTCGGCGACGGGCGGACGTGCGAGCGCATCACCGACGTGCTCGCGGCCGTGCCTCTGGGGCCCCGCCTGCTCCACAAGCGGATGACGTACTGATGGCTGGGCGCCCGCGCGTCCTCTACTACGAGGGGCTGCGGTTCCAGCCCGAGAACCTGGCGCTGCTGCGCGCGCACTTCGACGTCGTCGCGCTGCCCAGCCCCGAGCACGACACGGACGACGTCCTGGCCGCCGTGGACGTCGCCTTCGCGCCCCTGGGCTACCACTTCGGCAAGGAGCGGATCGACCGGGCGTCGCGGCTCAAGGTGATCGCCTCGAACACCACCGGCACGCCGCACATCGACGTGGACTACGCGGAGCAGCGCGGCGTGCGCGTCATCTCGCTGAAGCACGAGGGCGAGTTCCTCCGCACCATCACGCCGACGGCCGAGATGACGTGGGGCCTGCTGCTCGCGGTCATGCGGCGGATCCCCTGGGCCTTCGACGCCGTGCGCGGCGGGCAGTGGGACCGCCGGCCGTTCGGCGGCCCCGCGATGCTCTCGCGGCTCGGTCTGGGGATCGTCGGGCTCGGACGCCTGGGCACGATGGTGGCCCGCCAGGGGCTGGCCTTCGGCATGCGCGTGCGCTATTTCGATTCGCGCAAGCCGCCGCCGGCGGACCTGGCGCTCGAGCGCGCGGCCTCGCTGGAGGCGCTGGTGGAGGCGAGCGACGTCGTCACGCTGCACGTGCCCTTCGACGCGACCACCGAGCGCATGATCGACGGGCGCCTGCTCGCGCGCTTCAAGCCGGGCGCGTACCTCGTCAACACCTCGCGCGGTGAGCTGGTAGACCCGGTGGCGCTGCTCGCCGCGCTGGGAAGCGGCCGTCTCGCCGGGGCGGGGCTCGACGTGCTGGATGGCGAGTTCGACCCGGCGTTCGGCGGCCGCGTGGCCGAGCACCCGCTCGTCCGCTATGCGCGCCAGCACGACAACCTCGTCCTCACGCCCCACATCGGCGGCTCGACCGTCGACGCCTGGCGGCTGACCGAGGAGCACACCATCCGCCAAGTGATCGCGTGGCTGGCACGATGAAGATCCTCGCCGGCGAGGCGTGGGCGATCATCCCGGCGCGGGGCGGCTCGAAGTCCATCCCGCTCAAGAACCTGGCGCCGCTCGGCGGCCGGCCCCTCATCGAGTACGTCATCGACGCCGGCCTGGCCAGCCGCCGGATCTCCCGCATCATCTGCTCGACGGACCACGACGGGATCGCGGCGGTGTGCGCAGGGCGCGACGTCGAGGTGCACCGGCGGCCGGCCGCGCTGGCGAGGGACGAGACGCCGGTGGTCGACGTGCTGTGCCACCTGCTCGAGGATCTGGGCGCCCGGGAGGGCGGCGTGGCCGAGCTCGTCCCGCTCCTGCAGCCGACGTCGCCCTTCGTGCTGCCCGGGCATATCGACGCCTGTCTCGAAGCCCTCGCGCGCGATCCGCGGGCGGACTCGGCGCAGACCATCGCGACGTTGCCCCACAACCACCACGCCTACAACCAGCGGGTGGTGGAGGACGGCCTGCTGAGATTCCGCTTCCCCGAGGAGCGGGCGCGGTTCTACGCCAAGCAGACGAAGCCCAAGCACTATGTCTTCGGCAACCTGGTGGTGACCCGGAGCTCGACGATCGTCGAGAAGCGCACGCTGTTCGGCGATCGCTCGCTGCCGGTCGAGATTCCCTTTCGCTACGCGACCGACGTCGACACGCAGGAGGACCTGGAGCTCGCCGAGTGGCTGCTGGCGACCGGCCGGGTGATCGTGTCCGGAGGAGGAGCGACCCGATGAAGGTCCTGGTGCTCGGCGGAGACGGCTATCTCGGCTGGCCGACCGCGCTGCATTTCTCGGCGCGCGGTCACGAGGTCGCGATCTTCGACAACCTGTGCAAGCGGCAGCTGGAGGCGCGCGTCGGCGTGCAGCCGCTGTTCCCCGTCCAGCTGTTGCAGCAGCGGGTGAAGACGTGGGTCGCGCTCACCCGCCTCGACATCCCCCTGTTCGTCGGCGACCTGCTCAACCACCGCGCCGTCTATCACGTGATGGAGTCCTTCGTCCCCGACGCGATCGTCCACTACGCCGAGCAGCCGTCGGCGCCGTACTCCATGCGCGGCCGTGACGAGGCGGTGTTCACCCAGCACAACAACGTCGTGGGCACGCTCAACCTCCTCTTCGCGATGAAGCGCTTCGCGCCGGCCGCCCACCTGGTGAAGCTCGGCACGATGGGCGAGTACGGCACGCCGAACATCGACATCGAGGAGGGCTTCATCGAGATCGCCCACAAGGGCCGGTCGGACGTGCTGCCGTTTCCCAAACTGCCGGGCAGCTTCTACCACCTGTCGAAGGTACACGACAGCCACAACATCATGTTCTCGTGCCGGGTGTGGGGCCTCCGCGCGACCGACCTCAACCAGGGCGTGGTGTACGGCATCGACACCGACGAGACCCGACGGGACCCCCGGCTGGTGACCAGCTTCCACTACGACGAGCTGTTCGGGACGGTGCTGAACCGGTTCTGCGTGCAGGCCGTGGTGGGGCTCCCGCTCACGGTGTACGGCGAGGGCGGGCAGACCCGCGGCTTCCTGAACCTCGTCGACACCCTGCAGTGCGTCGAGCTGTCGGTCCTGAACCCGGCCGCCGCCGGCGAGTTCCGGGTGTTCAACCAGTTCACCGAGACCTTCTCCGTCCTCGACCTCGCGACGAAGGTCCAGACGGCGGCCGCGGCGATCGGCCTGGGCAACGTCGGGATCCAGCACGTCAAGAACCCGCGTATCGAGGCGGAGCGGCATTACTACAATCCCGCCCACACCAAGCTCGCCGCGCTCGGGCTGAAGCCCCACCTGCTCAGCGAGGTCCTCATCGACGACGTGCTGCGGCGCGTGAAGGACGCCAAGCAGGACATCCTGCTCGACACCATCCAGCCGAGGACTCCGTGGCGGCGGGAGTGACCACGGGCGCGCGCAAGACCGTCCTGCTGCTGTCCCGCGGGATGCGGCTGCACCGCTTCTTCCGCGAAATGGCCGCCGACCTCGCCACCGACCATCGGGTGGTCGTGGTCGGGGCGCCGGAGGAGAGGGCCTCGTTCTCGACGATCCCGGGGGTCATCGTCCGGCCCCACGCCTCGCGCGACATCCCCGGCGTGGTGGACGGCGTCGACGGGAACGACCCGGGCGTGCAGGAAGAAGCCCGGCGGATCGAGCGGGAGATCGGTCTGCCCGTCCATCGCGCCGCCAGTAACTACCTGCTCTACGGTCGGATCGTGCGCGGCTTCGGCGGCCGCTGGCGGTATCTCGACACCGAGGCCGAGATCGTGGCGGCGTACGTGGCCGCCCATCGGCATCTGTCCCGGATCTTCGACGAGTTCGCGCCGACCGCCGTGTTCTACGAAACCGTGGATCTCGTCTCCTGCTACGTCGCACTCGCGCTCGCGTGCCGGCGCGGCATCTTTGCGCTCGATTTTCGTTTCTCCCCGCTGAGCGACGGGCAGATCAGCATCAGCTTCGGCGTGCAGAAGCGCAACGTCGTCCTGGAGTATCTCTACGCTCATCCCGAGGCCATCGAGCCGGCCAGCTGGGGCCGGGCCGACGAGCTCGTGGGCGGGGCGCGCGAGCACATGACGGAGAGCGCCTACGCCACCGTCCATCGGCGGATGGTCGCCGGCGGGCGCCGGATGCTGGCGGCGCGGCTGCGCGCCGTGGCGTCGGACTGGCGGCGGGGCGTCGCCGCGCTGCGGAACACCCGCTGGCACTACCGCGCGGCGCGGAACCGCGCCTGGCTGGAGCGGCACCTCGCGAAGAGCCTCCCCGCGCCGCCGTACATCGCGTTCTGGCTCCAGCACCTGCCCGAGGCGAGCACGTGCGCACAGGCGCCGCGCTGGATCTACCAGGACGCGATCGTGGAGCAGCTGGCGGTTCACGCTCCGGCCGGACTCACGATCGTCGTGAAGGAGCATCCGCGCACGTACGGGCGGCGGGGCCGGGAGTTCTTCGCGCCGCTGCTGGCCTTGCCGAACGTGGTCGCGTGCCACCCGCTCGTCGACAACCACGCCCTGCTGTCGCGTGCGGAGGCGATCGTCGCGGTCACGGGCTCGGTCGGACTCGACGGCATTCTCCTCGGCAAGCGGGTCGGCGTGCTCGGCCGCCCGTTCTATACGGTCTACCGGGGGTTGCGCTGCCTCGACGCGCCCGAGGAGATCTTCGGCGCGCTGGCCGACGAGTCTTGGCGCCCCGAGCAGATGGTCGACGAGCGGCGCCGGTTCCTCGCCGCCTACGTGCAGTCCTGGCACGACTTCGGTCACGGCGAGGGCGGGGCGGTGCTCCCGCGCCGCGGAGGCGATCGGTGGGCAGCGGCCCTGCGGCGCACGCTCTCGTTCATCGAGCGACACGGCCTGAAGCCGGCGGACTTTCCCTCCGGGCTCTGATGCTGACCGTCGACCTTCGCGACGACGTCGCCGGCCTGGACTGGGACGCGCGCCTCTGTGCCTCCACGGGCGGATCGATCTTCCAGACCGAGGGATGGGGCCGGTTCTGGCAGGCCTACCTCGGCGCCCGTCCCCGCTGGCTGGTGGTACGCGACGGCCGGACCGTCGTCGGTCAGCTCCTGTTCCACGAGATGCTGCGCGGCCACGAATCGCTGCTCGCGAGCGGCGGCTCGAGGCTGGCCCGTCTCGCGGGGCCGCTGCTCAAGGTGTTCCGCTGGTGGCAGGGACCGGTGATCCACGATCCCGACCGTCGCGCGGAGATCATGGAGGCGATCCTGAGCCGGCTCGAGGCGCTCGCGGCGCGGCGGCGGCTGTGCGGCATCGAGGAGGCCTCGCTGCCGCTTCCCGGCGCCGACGAGACGGACGTCCTCGGCGTGTTCCGGAGCGCGGGCTACCGTCCGGAGTGGCGCGCGACGATCCTCGTCGACCTGACCGTCGGCGTGGACGCGCTGTGGGCCAACCTCAAGAAGGACGTCGCGCGCACGCGCGTGCGGAAGGCCCAGCGGCAGGGGCTGGAGCTGGCGCGCGTCGATTCGCTGGCCGCGCTCCAGGAGTTCCACCAGCTCGTCACCGAGTGGCGGCGGGAGGAGGGGTTCCCGCCGTACGAGCTGGCGCGTTACGGCGGGATGTTCGAGCACCTGGCCCCGCACTGCTCGTTCTTCCTGGTGCGCCTCCAGGGAGAGGCGCTGGCCGGCATGGGCGTCTATGACTTCAACGGCCGTGCCCACCTCGTCACCCCGGTGACCTCGCGGCGCGCGCGCGCGCGGCAGATCTACGCCGGCGACTTCCTCCACTGGGAGGTGATGCGCTGGTGCCACGACCAGGGCTGTCGCGTGCTCGACCTCGCCGGCGTCGCGGCCTCGCCGGGATCGACGAAGGAAGAAGGCATCCGGCGGTTCAAGGGCAAGTGGGGCGGGCGGCAGGTCCGCTACCGCGTCTTCACCCGGGTGCGCACGCCCGCGCGCTGGAACCTCGTGACGGCTGCGCGCTCCGCTCGACGGAGCCTGCGCGCGCTGCGTCTCGGATAGAGCCGGTGGCCGTGACTCCCGCCTTCGTCCGGCGCCTGACGCGAAAATGGATGGACCATGCGCCTCATCTCTGGTGGGGCGACCGCCTCGACGCGAGGTTCGTCGTCGCCGACCGGCTCGCCGCCCTCACGGGGCGGCGCGTGCTGGACGTCGGGTGCAACGCCGGGGTGATGCTCTCGGAGCTCGGCGCGGGCAGCGCCGCGATCGGGCTCGACCTGTCCGCCCAGGCGCTCGAGCTGGCGCGCAAGCTCGTGCCGTCGGTCCCCCTCGTGCAGGGCGACATGCTGGCGCTGCCGTTCGCCGACGGCGCGTTCGACGCCGTGATCTTCTGCGGCATGCTCGAGGTCCCGCCCCACGATCGGAAGAGCGCCGCCGTGGCCGAGCTGGCGCGGGTGCTCAGGCGCGGCGGCGTGGCGTACATCACGACGCCGAACCGCGCTCACCTGCGCTATCGCGGCAACCGCCGCATGCTCTCGGTCACGTACGAGGAGCTGCAGACGCTCCTCCGGCCGCACTTCGCCGCGCCCATCCGGGGATTCGACCCGTTCCCGCCCTTTCCCTGGTTCCTGCCGAACCGCGTGCTGGCCCGCATCCCGGGCATCTGGCGTCTGCTGGACGTGTTGATGCGGCGGGGCTTCGGCACGCGCGCTTCGTGCATGTTCATCGTGGAAGCCGTCCGGTGCTGAGCGTCTCCCGCGCCGAGATCGAGCGGACGTTCGCGCCGTTCGTCACGCGCAGCTTCGAGCCGGCCGATCCGGAGTGGCGCGCGCTCGTGCGCCGCAACGCGAGCCGCCAGCGCGCCCGGCGCCGGCGGCGGCAGTGGCTCGGATGGCTGCCGCGGTTCCGCCGGACCCAGCAGACCATCAGTGACGAGTACTCGCGCACCTGGTCGGAGTGGTCGGTGGAGGACCAGATCACCCGGGGCCCCGTCGTGCCGTTTGTGTGGGGTGAGCGGTGCATGATGGCGCGGGCCATCGGCGCCAAGCGGGTGCACCTGCTGCTGCTCACGCGCCTGGTCGAGGCGCTCCAGCCCAAGACGGTGCTCGAGGTCGGCTCCGGCAATGGCCTGAACCTCTTCGTCCTGGCCGCGCGTCTCCCTGACGTCCGGTTCTTCGGCGTGGAGCTGACCGCGGGCGGCGTGGCAGCCGCGCGTGCCCTCGCCCGCCAGCCCGCGCTGCCGCCGGGGCTCGGCGGGTTCTGCCCCGACGGCGTCGTCGCCGACCGTCCGTTCGACCGGATCTCGGTGGTGCGGGGGAGCGCGGCCGACCTGCCCATCGCCGACCGCTCCATGGATCTCGTCTTCACCGTCCTCGCGCTCGAGCAGATGGAGGAGATCCGGCCGCGGGCCCTGGCCGAGATCGCGCGGGTGACGCGGGGCCATGTCGCGATGATCGAGCCGTTCCGGGACTGGAACAGCGAGGGGGCGACGCGGGACTACGTCGTCGCCAACGACTACTTCGCGGGCCGCATCGCGGAGCTGCCCGGAGTCGGGCTCGAGCCCGTCCACGCCACCGACGACGTGCCGAGCAAGCTCGCGCTCCGAGCGGGGCTGGTCGTGTCCCGGGCGTGCGCGGGGGGCTGAGATGTCGCTGACGACGAAGATCTTCAAGCGGCTGCACGCGCTCGCCGATCGGCACACCGGGCTCGGCCAGGCGATGTGGCACGAGATCGCGAACCGGACGGCCACCGCGCGGCAGCGGCGCGCGCCGCTCCCCGCCCACGACGCGCTGTCGACCCGGGCGCTCGAGGCCCTGCGGCGTGACGGCCTCGCCACCTTCCACGTGAGCGAACTCGAGGGCGGCGCCGCCCTGTTCGACGCCGTGTGCCGCGAGGAAACGGCGATCCTCGGGCAGGAGCCGGACACCATCGAGCGCGGGCGCGCGCGCCTGCGGGCGGGTGGCGAGGGGCACAAGGAGTACGTGCTCCGCTTCGTGCCCGGCTCGCCCTCGGGGTTCACGTTCGACGATCCGAGCGTCTGCCTCGCGCTGCACGGCCAGATCCTCGGCGTGGTCGACGCCTTCCTCGGCCTCTACGCCGAGCTGCGCGCGCTGGAGTTCTGGTACACGCTGGCCGACCGGCAGCAGACGCCGCGCCAGAGCCAGCTCTGGCACCGCGACTTCGAGGACGTCGCGCTCGTGAAGGTCTTCCTGTACACGAGCGACGTGGACGAGACGGCGGGGCCGTTCAGCTTCGTTCTCGGCACCCACGCCGGCGAGCTGCGCTGGGCCGATCCCGACGCGATCGCCCGCCGGCTCACGAACCGGGCGGATGATCGGACGATGGAGCGGGTGGTGCCCCGCGACCGGTGGTTCACGGGGACCGGCCGCGCGGGGACGATCATCATGGCGGCGACCAAGGGCTATCACAAGGGCGGGTTCGCGACGGAGAAGGACCGCCGGCTGCTGCACGCCACCTATCTGTCACCCTGGAGCCGCGACTGCCTGCTGCCGAAACCGGTTCGCGGGGTGCCCGCGACCGCGCATCCGGCGATCCACTTCGCCGCCGGCGACCGGCGCGCCGGCGGATGATCCGACGACCGGGAGTCCACGTCGTCGCGCTCGTCGCGCTCGGCGTCGTCCTCCTCGCCGCAGACGCCGCCCTCACGACCCTCGTACCCGCGTCGCTCACCGGGATCATCCTCGACGGCGCCCGGTGCCTGTACGAGGGGCAGGGCTTCGTCAGCCACGGGGCCACGCTGGGATTCCTGACCGCGTACCGGCACCTCACGCTGCCCGCGCCGTATCTCTGGTATCCGTTCATGCCGCTCGTCACGGCGGGACTCTTCTTCGTGGCCGGCGTCAAGCCGTGGCTGGTGCTCGTGGTTCCGGTGCTCGGCTATCTCGCCTCGGGGCTCGCGCTCTGGGCGCTGGGCCGCCGGCTGTTCGCGCCGGCCACCGCCCTGCTGGCCGCCGCGGTGCTCATGATGCAGCCGAACCTGATCGACACCGCCGTGGAGGCGAACTTCACCGATCCGATCATGCTCGCGTTGCTCCTCGGCTGCGTGCTCGCGGTCTTCGTGGCGCGCCAGGGCGGCTCGCTCTGGTGGGTCGCCGCCGGCGGCTGCGCGCTCGGGGTCGCGCAGTACGCGCGCTCGGCCGGGGTGGCCCTGTACGTGCCCATCCTCTTTCTCGTGGCCAGTGCCTTTCCCGGGCGTCGCGTCCGCGCCGCGGCGATGCTCTTCGTTCCCTGCGCGCTCGTCCAGGTGCCCCTCGTCCTCTATTACTGGCGGGTCACGGGCTCGCCGACGTTCATGCCGACGTACCTGCTGCTGTTCCTGACCTCCTCGTTCCCGGGCATGGCGGCGAACCGGCTCCTGCTGCCGCCGAGCGCGCTCGCGATCTTCCAGCAGTGGGGCGGCGAGATCCTCCGCAAGTGGGTCGGCCAGGTGTGGGTCCACTACAAGTACTTCTTCACCATGACGAGCCCGCTCGTGGTGGCGGGGGCCGTGCTCGGCGTGCTGCGTCCGGCGCGCCCGGACGTCGTCCTGCTGAGGAACTTCACGCTGGTGTTCTACGGGTGGCTGGTGGCGCTGAACTCGCTCGCCATCTGGGACAACCGGTACCTGCTCCCGGTGATCCCCTTCGTGGCGCTGTTCGGGATCGACGCGTTGCGGTCGCTGGTGGCGCACGCGGTGACCTCGCCGCGCGCCCGGGCGGCCGCCGCGGCCGCGCTGGCCCTGCTGGTGTCGGTGGAGACCATCGACTTCTACTACCAGGCGGTGAAGCGGCGGCCCGAGCTCGCCCGGCGCCGGGACGACAAGCGCGCGCTCGCGCGCTTCGTGCGCGCGAGCCTCCGACCGGACGACGTCGTGCTCTCGGTCGACGTGGGCCTGGTCGCGTGGGAGACGAGGAACGTCGTCGTCGGCATGCCGCTCGACCTCGCCACCGCGGCGCGGATCCGCGCGGACTACGTGCCGTTCAACGTCGCGCTGCTCAGCCGGTCCCTGCCCGCGGCCGGCCTCTACAACTTCTCGCCCGAGTGGGAGAGGGTGGTCAGCGGCCGCCAGGACTTCCTCGGCTTCCAGAAGGAGCGAGAGATCACGCTGCCCTCGGGCGAGGTGGTCGTCCTCCTGCGCGCGCCCGGGGGGAGCCGGCGATGACCCGCACGCTGATGCCGACGTTGCCTTCGGCCGCGCGCGCACGGTACGATGCCGGGGTGCGTGGCGACCACGCCGAAGATGCCTAGATGGCCAGAGTCCTCCTGATCAACCCGTCCTACAAGGAGACGTACACCAACTCCATGGCACGCCTCTGCGTGCCGTTCTATCCGGTGCTCTCGCTCGCCACCGTCATTCCCAAGGTCAAGGAGGCAGGCCACCAGGTCCAGGTCATCGACCTCTGCTACGAGGGCTTCGACCTGCCCCTGATCATGGAGCGCGTGCGCGCCTGGAAGCCGGACGTGGTCGGGCTCACGGGCACCACGCCGCTGTTCTCCCAGGTCCGCACCATCGCGCGGGCCGTCAAGGCGCACGAGCCGGCCATCGTCACCGTGGGCGGCGGCGCGCACTGCTCGGCCATCCCGGAGCAATCGCTGGAGGAGGCGGGCTTCGACTACGTCTGCTACGGCGAGGGCGATTTCTCGCTCGCCGACATCGTGGACGGCAAGAACCCGGCCGGGATCGCGGGGATCGTGTACCGGGACGGCGCGGCGAAGATCGTCCGGAACCCGCCCAACCCCTGGCTGCAGAACCTCGACGACCTGCCGTTCCCCTCGTGGGAGGAGTTCGACCTGGCGCAGTACGAGAAGTACTGGTCGCGGCTCATCGCGCGCCGCAAGCCGGTGACGTTCTTCGAGACCACCCGGGGCTGCGTCTTCGCCTGCAACTACTGCGGCTCCAAGAATACGGTGGGCCGGACCTTCCGCAAGAAGTCCGTGGAGCGGGTGGTCGACGAGATCAAGTACGGCAGGCGCCACGGCTTCCGCGAGTTCTATCTCGTCGATGACATCTTCACGACCGACGTGCCGCGCGCCAAGGCGATCTGCGAGGCCATCATCCGGCAGGACCTCGACGTCGCCTGGAGCTGCACCAACGGCATCCGGGTGGACGCGGGCGACCAGGAGATGTTCGACCTGATGGCGCGCGCGGGCTGCTACAAGGTGGCCTTCGGCTTCGAGTCGGGCGACAACCGCGTGCTCAAGGAGTTCGGCAAGGGCGGGCGGGCCACCGTGGAAGCGGCGCGGAGCACGGTGGCCATGGCGCGCCGGGCCGGCATCGACGTCTTCGGCTTCTTCATGGTCGGCCTCCTCCAGGACACCGAGGAGACGATGGCCAAGACCATCGACCTCGGCCGCCACCTGGAAACGGACATCCTCAAGATCAGCGTGTGCATCCCGTTCCCCGGCACGCGGATGTACGACGAGCTGAAGGCGAAGGGGCTGCTCAAGGACTTCGACTGGGACAAGTACAACGTCTACAATCCCCAGCGCCTCTACACGCACCCCACGCTGTCGTGGGAGACGATCGAGCGGTACTACACGCTGGCGTATCGCCGGATGATCCTCACCAACCCGTCCTTCTACTACCGGCGGTTGCGCCACGGCCTCCGCAGCGGCGAGTTCGCCTACGACGCCTACTACTTCCTGCGCTTCGTGCTCGCGGGCGGGAAGATCTAGTATGACGTGGCACGGCAAGAGCGTCTCCGTCGTCCTGCCCACCTACAACGAGAAGGACTCGATCGGCCGCGTGATCGATGGCTTCTTCGACACGGGGTACGTCGACGAGGTCGTCGTCGTCAACAACAACGCGGTGGCGGGGACCGACGAAGCGGTCGCGAGGACCGCCGCGCGGTTGGTGTACGAGAGCCGGCAGGGCTTCGGTTACAGCGTCCGGCGCGGGCTGCACGAGGCCAAGGGCGAGCTGATCATCCTCTCCGAGCCGGACGGGACGTTCTTCCCGCGCGATGCGGTCAAGCTGCTCGCCTACTCCGGCGATTTCGAGATGGTGCTGGGGACGCGGACGACCAAGGAGATGATCTGGACCGGCGCCAACATGGGCTGGTTCCTGCGGCTGGGCAACTACGTCGTGGCCAAGCTGCTGGAGCTGGTCTTCAACACGCCGAGCATCACGGACATGGGCTGCACCATGCGGCTCATCCGCAAGGACGCCCTCGAGCGCATCGAGCCGCAGTTCACCGTCGGGGGCTCCCACTTCAATCCCGAGATGGTCGTGCTGGCGGCGCTGCACGGCGTGCGCTTCATCGAGGTGCCCGTCAACTTCACCGCGCGGGTGGGGACGTCCTCGGTGACCGGCAGCAAGCTCGTGGCGTTCGGCGTCGGGCTGCGCATGCTGTGGCTCGTGGCGCGCTACCGGCTCGCGAGCGTCCTGCCGAAGCGCGCGTGACGGTGTGCCCGGTCTGCGGCGCGGCCGCGACGCGCCCGCTCTTCAGCGCGCCGTCACCCGACGACGCGGCGGGCGCCCGCTACGGGCTGGAGCGCTGCGCCGGCTGCGGCCTCGTCAGGCTGGACCCGTTTCCGTCCGCGGCTCAGCTCGCGTCGCTCTACTTCCTCGACTACTACGGCCGGCCGCCGGGCGCGCCGGACGATTCCGCGCTCTCGCGCTGGAACGGCTGGTTCCTCGACCGGCGGTGCCGCCGGGTGGAGCGGCGCGCGCGGCGCGGGCGGCTGCTCGACGTGGGATGCGGGAGCGGCGAGTTCCTGCTCGCCATGCAGCGCCGGGGCTGGGACGTCACCGGCGTGGAGCCCGCCGCCGAGGCGCGCGCGGCGCTGCCCGCCGCCCTCCGGGAGCGGGTACACGCGACGATCGACGCCGTGCCCCCCGACGCCTACGACGCCGTCACGCTCTGGCACGTGCTGGAGCACCTCACCGCGCCCCGCGAGACCCTCGCGGGGCTCCGGCCGCTCGTGGCGCGCGACGGGCTGCTGCTCGTCGCCGTTCCGAACTTCGCCAGCTGGGAATCGCGGCTCGGGCGCGATCGCTGGTTCCATCTCGATCTGCCTCGCCACGTGATGCAGTTCGAGCCGGCGACGGTCGCGCGCCTGCTCGGCGAGGCCGGCTTCCGGGTCCGGGCCGTCAACCACTTCTCCTGGATCTACAATGCGTTCGGGGCTTTCCAGACGCTGCTGAACCTCGTCATTCCGGAGCGCAACTTCCTCTACAACTCCTGGAAGCGGCGGCTGGACTACCGCGCGCGCCTGTCGCCGGCGCGCTACCGACTGTGCCGGGCGCTGAGCCTGTCGGCCACACCGCCGACCCTGGTCGTGGCCCTCGCGCTCTCCGGCGTGTCGGGGCTCTTCGGCCGCGCCGGGACCATGGAGATCGAGGCCACGCCGGCGTGATGCGCGGCCGTTGGCTTTCCCTCGAGGCCGTGATACTTCTGTCGCGATGCCCATTTCCAGCCGCCTAGCCCTCGTCGGACGACTCTATCGACGCGCCGGTGTGCGCGGCGTGCTCGGCGCGGCGCGGGCGGCGTGGGACTACTATCGCGAGCCCGACGTGGTCACCGGCTCGCCGCTGTTCCTGCAGGTCGAGCCCACCATCCTCTGCAACCTGGAGTGCGCGTTCTGCATCAACCCCTTCCTGCCGCGCACGCGCACCAGTCTCACGCTGGCAAAGTTCCAGCAGCTCCTCGACCAGGCGCCCTCCGTGGCCAAGATCAGCCTGGTGGGCATCGGCGAGTCGACGATGAACAAGGAGCTGTGGGCCATCGTCCGGCACGCCAAGTCGCGGGGGATCGAGATCGGCACCACGAGCAACGGCACGATCCTCACCGACCGCATCTTCAACGAGATCTTCGACTCGGGCCTCGACTTCCTGAACTTCTCGCTCGACGGGGCCACCAAGGGCACCTATGAAAAAATGCGGCCGGGCGCCGTCTTCGAGGACGTGCTGGCCAACATCGAGCGCGTGGTCACGGAGGCCCGGCGGCGCGGGCGGCCACCCATCGCCATCTGGTTCCTCTCCACGAGCCAGAACATCGGCGAGCTGCCCATGATGGTCGATCTCGTCAAGGAGCTCGGGGTCACGCGGCTCTGCACGCAGGGCGTCCACTACTGGGGCCACGAGGACTGGCACGGCCGGGCGCGGGAGGCGAACAGCATCCCCGAGCTCCGGCAAACACTGCGCGAGGTGGCCGCACGAGCCCGCGCGAACGGCATCGCGTTCCAGGCGCTGAACTTCCCCGACGTCACCGCCGAGCGCGGGTGCAAGTGGCCGTGGAAGGGCTCGTACATCACGGCCGACGGGTTCGTGACGCCGTGCTGCGAGAATGGGTCCGATCCCGACAAGATCAACTTCGGCAACGTCTTCCAGACGCCGTACGCCGAGATCTGGAACTCGCCGGCCTACCAGCAGTTCCGGCGCGACCTGCGCGATCCCGCGAGCCGGCCCCCCATCTGCGTCGATTGCCCCTCTTACCACCGGACGCTGACGATCTGAAGAGACTGCTCAAGCGGTCGCTGTCCCGTGTCGTGCCGCCGAGACCGGCCTCTGGGCTCCGGATCCTGCTCTACCACTCCGTCGCTCCGCCCGTGACGGGCGACCGCCTGGGGCTGCGCCTGGACCCGGCCCTCTTCGCCGCGCAGATGGAGCGCCTGCGCGCGGGCGGCCGGCGAGTGATCCCGCTGGAGGCGATCCTCGAGCCGTCCGGCGGCGCCACGCCCGGGGTCGCGATCACCTTCGACGACGGCTACCGCGACACCCTCGAGGCGGCGGCGCCCGTGCTCTCGGGGTACGGCTTTCCTGCGACGGTCTTCCTCACCACGGGCTTCCTCGACGGCGCGCTCCCGCGGCGCGCGTACTGGGACGACTGGCCGCACCTCGGGTGGCGTGAGGCCCGCGACCTCGCGCGCGCGGGCTTCACGATCGGCTCCCACGCGGCGAGCCACGTCCCCCTGCCCGGCCTGCCGGCGGCGCAGCTCGCCGCCGAGGTGCGCGACTCGCGCAAGGCACTCGAGGACCGGCTCGGTGTCGCGGTGACGGCGTTCGCCTACCCGCACGGCGTGTGCGATGAGGCGGCGGTGCGGGCGGTCGAGGACGCCGGCTATCGCCTGGCGTGCACGGGGCTCGCCGGCACCAACGAGCCGCCGTGCGACGTGCTGAGGCTCAGGCGGACCGACGTGGACGGCCGCGACACGCTCGCGGACTTTGCGCGACGGCTCGAGGGCCGCCACGACTGGCTCGGCGCCTGGCCGCGGCGGCGGCGCGGGTAGAGCCCATGCTCAGGGATCACGACGTCGTCTGCATCTCGTCCATCGACTGGGACTTCATCTGGCAGGGCCACCAGCAGATCATGTCGACGCTGGCCGAGCGCGGCAACCGCGTCCTCTTCATCGAGAACACCGGGGTGCGCCGGCCGCGGCTCGCCGACCTGCCCCGGCTGCGCCAGCGCATCGCCAACTGGTGGCGGAGCACCAAGGGGTTCCGTCGCGAGCGCGACAACCTCTACGTCTACTCGCCCATCGTCCTGCCGTTCCCGTATCTGCGCGTTGCGCAGGCCGTCAACCGCTTCATCCTCTTGCGCGCGATCCGGCGCTGGATGCGCGCCACCGGCTTCTCGCGCCCGATCGTCTGGACGTTCCTGCCCACGGGCCTCGCGCGTGGCGTCATGCGCGGTCTCGAGCCCGAACTGGCCGTCTACTACTGCATCGACGACTTCGCGTCCAGCTCCGGCGACGCGCGACGGATCCGCGACGCCGAGATCCGCACGTTCCGCGACGTGGACCTCGTCTTCACCACCTCGGTCAAGCTCCAGGAGCGGGCCTCCCGCTTCGCCAACCGCGTGCACCTCTTTCCCTTCGCGGTCGACTACCCGAAGTTCGAGGCGGCGCGGAAGTCGGAGGCGCCGGCGCCCGACGATCTGGCCGCCATCCCCCGGCCGATCGTGGGCTACCTCGGCGGCGTGCATCAGTGGGTGGACCAGGATCTCCTGGTCACGGTGGCCCGGAGCCTGCCTCACGTCAGCGTCGTGCTCGTGGGCCCGCGGCAGACCGACACCTCCGCGCTGGCGGCGTGCCCCAACGTGCACCTCCTGGGCGCCCGCGCCCACGATCTCGTGCCCCGCTACATCAAGGCCTTCGACGTCGGCGTGATCCCGTACCGCCACAGCGACTACACCGCCCACGTCTATCCCACCAAGCTCAACGAGTACCTGGCCATGGGCCGGCCGGTGGTCGCCACCGATCTCGCCGAGATCGTGCGCTTCAACGCCGAGCACGCCGACGTGGTGACGGTGGCGCATGACGCCGAGGATTTCGTGGCCGGCATCCGGCGCGCGCTCGCGCTCGCGCCCGCGTCGGACGAGGCGATCGCGCGCCGGATCGAGGTGGCGCGGGAGAACAGCTGGGACCACCGGATCGCCCGCATGTCGGCCCTCATCGAGGAGCGGCTGGCGGCCCGGCGGGCGGCGCCGGGCCAGTGGGAGGAGCGGCTCCGCTCGCTCTACCGGACCACGCGCCGCCGGACGCTCCGCGCCGTCTCGGGGCTCGCGCTGGCGTACGTGGCGCTCTTCAACTCGCCGCTGCCGTGGTGGGCGGCCTCGCCGCTCCTCGTCTCGGCGCCGCCGAGCGTGGCGGATGCCATCGTCGTGCTCGGCAGCGGGGTGGGGGAGACGGGGAAGGGCGGCGAGTCGTACCAGGAGCGTGTGCTCGGCGCCGTCGAGCTGTATCGAGGCGGGAAGGCGCCGTACATGATCTTCTCGACGGGCTGGTCGTGGACGTTCCCCGAGGCCACCGTCATGCGCGTGCTCGCGCTGTCGCTCGGCGTGCCGGACCAGGCGATCGTGCTCGAGACGAAGGCCGCGAGCACCCACGACAACGCGGAGCGCGTCGACCAGATCCTCCGCGCCCGCGGCTCGCGCTCGATCCTCCTCGTGACCGCGCCGTATCACACGCGCCGGGCGGTGCTGGCGTTCGCGAAGACCGATCCCGGCCTGCGGGTGATCTCGACCCCGGGCACGAGCGAGTTCTACCGTCATCGCTGGAGCGCGAACGCGGACCAGCTCCGCGCCCTCGGCCACGAGTACGTCGGGATCGCCTACTACTGGTGGAGGGGATGGATCTGATCGCGACGCGCGCGCTCCCCGCCCGGCGCCGCTCGCTCACCGTGAGCATGGTGGGGCTGGCCGGCGTCGCCGCCTTCGTCGTGGCGCTCCTCCCGCTGGCGCCGGGGGTCTCCCTGATCCTGTTCTGGCTCGGCGGCGCCGGCACGCTCGTGGCGCTCGCCTGGCGAGCCGGCGGTGGTCGACCACTGATCTGGATCGTCACGGCCAGCCACGTGGTCCGGACCGGCCTCGCCGTCCTGCTGGTCGAGATCTCGACGCGCGGGCTGCGTCTGTTCCCGAGCCTGCAGCTGGGCGACGGCTTCTGGGCGTTCGCGCCGGACTCGGCCTACTATCACCATTACGCGACCCAGGCCGCCATCGCGGTGCGGGCGGGCCTCGGCCTGCCGTACTTTGCCGGGGGCTCGGAGTACCCGATCCTGCTCGCGGTGATCTACCGCTGGTTCGGGCCCCACCCGCTCTTCGGCGCGCTCGTGAACTCGTGGATTGTCGGGTGCGCCATGCTGCTCGCTTTCGCGCTGGCGAGGGGGCTGGGCGGTGCCCGCGCGGGCCACGTCGCGGCCGGCCTGGTGGGCTTCTGGCCCTCCCTCGCGCTGTGGTCGACGCAGCTCCTCAAGGACTGCATCATCCTCGCCCTGATCTTCGTGTTCCTGCTGGCGGTCGAGCGCTTCTACCGGCGCTCGGGGGTCGCCCTGGTGGGCCCGATCGCGCTGACCGCTCTGACGCTCATGCTCCTCGACCGGCTGCGGCTGTTCGTGGCCGTGTGTCTGTTCGTGGCCGCGGTCATGATCGGGATCGTGAAGGCCACGGTGCACCTGGCTCGGCGCGAGCGGGGCGGCGCGCTGGGCGAGGGTGCGCTCATCGTCATTCTCACGCTGGCCATGGTGGCGGGCGTCGCCATCAAGCCGCCGTCGTCGGCTGACCCCTTCTCGTACGACGAGTATCTCCAGCTCGCAGAGCTCAAGCTGTCTCAGGGGGACCATGCGGGCGCGCTCGAGCAGCTGCGGATCGTCGTGCGTGTGAAGTACCACGACAAGCCGATGGAGGACGCGGACCTCGACCGTCTGGTCCAGGCCGAGCTGGCGCAGCTGAAGCTCAAGTTGAAGACGGAACGCCGCGTGGAGGGCTCCGCGTGGCGCGCGATGATCCAGCTGGAAGAGCCGACCGGCCTCTGGGGCAACCTGCTCAGGTTCCGGACGCTGCAGAATCTGAGAAAGGGCTTCCTGTCGTACAAGGCGGGCTCCCAGGTCGACACCGACGTCCGGCTGACGAGCCCGTGGGCGGTGGTCCGCTACCTTCCGAAGGCGATCCTCAATGCCACGCTCACCCCGAACCCCTTCCTTCGATTCGCCGCGGTGGGATCCACGGGCGAGCTCCGTGGCGCGTCGATGCTGGAGATCCCGCTCGTCGCCCTCCTGCTCATCTGTGCGATCCTGGGCGCCCGGCGTGCCTTCGCGGCGGCTCCCGAGCTGACCACGCTGCTCGGCCTCTACGCGCTCCTGCTCGCCGCGTTCCTCGGCCTGGCCATTCCCACCATCGGGGTCGTCTTCCGCCTGCGCCTCGACTTCGTCCTCCCGCTGGGGATCCTGGCCGGGGTCTGGCTCGAAGGCACAGGCGGCCGGCGCCGGGCGCCGGCGGGAGCATGAGCGCGCCGATCCGCGTCGCGCGCGTCATCGCCCGCCTGAACATCGGCGGCCCCGCCCAGCACGTCGTGAATCTGACCGCGGGCCTGCCCCGCGACCGCTTCGAGTCCGTGCTCTTGACGGGGCGCGAGAGCGCGACGGAGGGCAGCATGGCGGACCTGGCCGCGGCCGCCGGCGTCACGCCCGTGATGGTGCCCGGGCTCGGGCGCGCGCTCTCGCCGCGCAACGATCTCGCCAGCCTGATCTTCCTCTTCCGGTATTTCCGCCGCTTCCAGCCTCACCTCGTGCACACCCACACCGCGAAGGCGGGCACGGTGGGGAGGATCGCGGCGTGGATGGCGCGCGTCCCGGTGATCGTGCACACCTACCACGGTCACGTCTTCCACGGCTACTTCTCTCCGGCCGCCACGCGCGTGTTCCTCGGCATCGAGCGCGCCCTGGCGCGGGTCACCGACCGGCTCCTCACCGTGAGCCAGTCCGTCCACGACGAGCTGCGGCGCTACCGGATCGGCCGCCCCGGGCAGGCCGCGGTGCTCCCGCTCGGGCTCGACCTCGCGCGGTTCCTCGAGGCCGAGCGCCGGCGCGGCGAGCTGCGCGCCGAGCTTGGACTGGCGCCGGCCACCCCGCTCGTCGGGATCGTCGCGCGGCTGGTGCCGATCAAGCGGCACGAGGATTTTCTGGAGTCGGCGAGGCTCGTCTCCGCGCGCGTGCCCGGGTGCGTGTTCCTCGTCGTGGGGGACGGCGAGCGGCGGAACGAGCTGGAGGCGATCGCGCGCGCGAGGGGGTTGGGGGAGCGCGTCCGCTTCCTCGGCTGGCGGCGGGACCTGGACCGGATCTACGCCGACCTCGACGTCGTCGCGCTCATGTCGGCCAACGAGGGCTCGCCCGTCTCGCTCATCGAGGCGATGGCGGCGGCGCGGGCGGTGGTGGCCACCCGCGTGGGCGGGGTGCCGGACCTCGTGGAAGACGGCATGACCGGCCTGCTCGTGCCGCCCGCCAATCCGGTGATCGCGGCCGACGCGATCGTGGCGCTGCTGGCCGAGCCGGAGCGGCGCGCCGCCATGGGCGCGGCGGGACGCAAGCGCGCGTCCCCGGCCTTTTCCGTCGAGCGCCTGGTGAGCGACGTCGACCGGCTCTACACGGAGCTGGTCGCCGCCGCCGCTCCGCGGTCCCGGCGATGAGCGCCTCGCTGACCACCGGCTTCCTGATCTCGTTCGTGGCGAGCCTGCTGCTCACGCTCGGCGCCGAGCGTGTCGCCCGCCGCGCCGGGGTCGTCGCCCGCCCGGCCGCCGACCGCTGGCACCGCGAGACGGTGCCCCTGATGGGCGGGGTGGCCATCGTGCTGGCCACGATCGTGCCCACGCTCGCGCAGGCGATGGGGGACCGCCGGCTCACCGTGCTCGCGGTGACGGCCCTCGCCATGGCGACGGTCGGTCTCGTCGACGACCTGCGCGCGCTGAGCCCGCAGGTGAAGCTCCTCGCCCAGATCCTGCTCGCCACGGTGCTCATCCAGTTCGGCTTCGTCCTCCGCCTCACCGGGTCCGGGCTCGTCGACGTGTTCGTGACGCTGTTCTGGCTGGTCGGCATCACCAATGCCTTCAACCTCCTCGACAACATGGACGGGCTCTCCGCCACCATCGCGCTCGTGGCCACGGGCTTCCGCCTGCTCTTCTTCCACTGGTCGGACGACGTCCTGGGCGCGAAGGTGGCCGCCACCTTCATGGGCGCCCTCGCGGGCTTCCTCGTCCGCAACTTCGCGCCGGCCAAGGTCTTCATGGGCGACGCGGGCAGCCTCTTCATGGGTTTCTTCCTGGCCGGACTCTCCCTCGTGGATCCGCTGCCGTACTCGCGCGGCGTGGTCGCCGTGCTCCTCGTCCCCGTGCTCGTGCTCCTCGTGCCCATCTTCGACACGGCATTCGTGACGGCCACGCGCCTGCTCTCGGGGCGCAGCCCGGCCCGGGGTGGCCGCGATCACACCTCGCACCGGCTCGTGGCCATCGGGCTCACCGAGCGCCAGGCGGTGCTGCTGCTGGCCGCGGTGTCGGCGGCCACCGGCGGCGCCGCCGTCTTCTCCTACCGGGTGGGACCCGCGCAGGCCGGGCTCCTGCTCGCGGCGCTCGCCATCGGCCTCGTGCTGCTCGGCGCCTATCTCGGCCGCGTCCGCGTGCTGGAGGCGCCCGACCCGACGGCGAGTGGTGCCGTGCTGCGGCTGCTCGCCGACTTTCCCTACAAGCGCCAGGTGCTCACGCTCACCCTCGACGTGGGCCTGATCGCCGTGGCCTACTACGCCGCCTACGTGCTCCGCTTCGAGGGCGCCTTCACCTCCGTCACCACCGAGCTGTACGGCTCGCTGCCCATCGTCCTCGTCATCCAGCTCGCGACGCTGGGCGGCTTCGGGCTCTACCGGGGCGTGTGGCAGTACACGGGGGTGACGGACCTGGTGCGCATCGTGAAGGCCGCCACCGTGGGCGCGATGACGTCGATGGTCGTCCTGCTCTACATCTCCCGCTTCCAGGGCTACTCGCGCACGGTGTTCGTGCTCGACTGGATCCTGCTCATCGTGATGATCGGGGGCAGCCGCGTGTCGTTCCGGCTGTTCGCCGAGCTCTTCCGGCGCGAGCCCGAGTCCTTCCAGCGCGTCGTGATCTACGGGGCGGGGGACGGCGGAGCGCTCCTGGTGCGCGAGATCTTCAACAACCCGACGCTCCAGCGCGTCGCCGTGGGCTTCATCGACGACGACCGGGGCAAGCACCGGACCCGGATCCACGGGCTGCCGGTCTTCGGCGGCGCCGAGCAGATCGAGCCCCTCGTCCGCGAGCAGGGCATCACCGAGATCATCGTCTCCTCGCGGAAGATCGACGGGGAGGCGCTGACCCGGGTGCGCGACACGTGCGCGGAGCTCCAGGTCGCCGTCCGCCGCGCCTCGTTCCAGCTCGAGTAGAACGCTTGACTTGACCACGGCCCCTCGACGATCATCGGGCGATGCACATGTTGCCTGCCGACGAGAGAGGCGCGCGTTGAAGGCGCTGGTGACCGGAGGGGCCGGGTTCATCGGCTCGCACCTCACGGAGGCGCTGCTCGCCGACGGCCACCACGTCAGCGTGATCGACGATCTCTCGACGGGCCGGGTCGAGAACCTCGCCGCGGCCGGGCCCTCGGCGCGATTGACCACCCACTGGACCTCGATCCTCGAGGACGACCGGCTCCAGGACCTCATCGACGAGGTGGACGTCGTCTACCATCTCGCCGCCGCCGTGGGGGTCAGGCTGATCCTCGAGAAGCCCGTCGAGACCATCGAGACCAACATCGTCGGCACCGATCGCGTGCTCCGCTGCGCCGCCAAGGGACAGAAGAAGGTCCTGATCGCCTCCACCTCGGAGGTCTACGGCAAGAACGAGAACACGCCGCTGAAGGAGGACGACGACGGCGTGCTGGGCCCGACGAGCAAGAGCCGCTGGAGCTACGCCTGCGCGAAGGCCATCGACGAGTTTCTCGGGCTGGCCTACGTCAAGTCGCGCGGGCTGCCCGTGGCCATCGTGCGGTACTTCAACACCATCGGGCCACGGCAGACCGGGCGCTACGGCATGGTGGTGCCGCGCTTCGTGCAGCAGGCGCTCGCGGGCCGGCCGATCACCGTCTACGGCGACGGGAACCAGACGCGCAGCTTCACCGACGTCGTCGACGCGGTCGGCGCCACCCTGGCGGTGTCCCGCCATCCCGCCGCCATCGGCGAGGTCTTCAACGTCGGCTCCGGCCACGAGATCACCATCAACCGGCTCGCCGCGATCGTGAAGGAGATGACGGCGAGCCGATCCGAGATCGTGCACGTGCCGTACGCCCAGGCCTACGAGAGCGGCTTCGAGGACCCGCAGAAGCGGGTGCCGGACGTCACCAAGCTGCGGACGGTCATCGGCTATTCCGCCGGCATCGAGCTTCACGCCTCGCTGCAGAGGGTCATCGACTTCTATCGCACGTAACGTGGCCCCTGCCCGGAGCCCGCGGCGGTCGTTCCCCGTCTGGAAGTACAGCCTCTTCGCCGCGATCGCTGTCCTCGTGAGTCTCGCCGTCGTCGGCGGGGCGCTGCTGGCCACCGACCTGTTTCTCCACCGGAAGTTCGAGAAGGCCGCGGGCCTCAACGTGTGGGGGTATCGTGGGCCCGTCGTCGGCCGCAAGCAGGCCGGCGAGCGCCGCGTCATCGTGCTGGGGGGCAGCACCGCGTTCGGGTACGGCGTCCGGGCGGGCGAAGCGTTCCCGGCGGTCCTCGAGCGCAGCCTGCGCGCGCGGGGGCGTGAGCGTGGCGGCGGGGCCGTCAGCGTCGTGAACCTCGCCTACAACAACGAGGGCGCCCACTCGTTCCGCTTCACCCTCGACGACTACCAGTACCTGCGCGCGGACGTCGTCCTGATCTACACCGGCTACAACGACCTCGGCCGCCCGGGCGCCAACACGTACGTGTTCCGTCACGACTCGCCGATCTTCCGCCTGACGGGCTACATGCCGATCCTGCCCCTCGTGCTCCGCGAGAAGGCCATCCTCCTGCGTCACGGCAACCTCGAGGCGGCCTACCGTGGCGAGAAGACCACGTTCCGCCCGAACCTCGCGCAGCGCCTGACCGCCTCGACGTACGAATCGGCCATGTCGGTGACCCAGTCGCTCGAGCGCCAGCTCGGGCGCCTCTCGCCGGAGACCCGGACGCCTCGCCCGGGCACGGCCACGGAGTGCACGTCGCGCTGGCGGACGTACTGCGACGAGGTGGCCGCGGCCGTGGACCTCGCGCTGGCGAGAGGCCAGCGGGTGCTCGTGGTGGCGGAGCCGTACATCTCGGACGAGCACGTGCAGCAGCAGGCCGAGCTGGCGGCGATGCTCGCGGCCCGCTTCGGCGCGCAGCCGCGCGTGCGCCGCGTCGACCTCGGGCGGGCGGTGGACCTGCACGATCCGGCGCTCGCCTACGACGGCATGCACCTCACCGTGCAGGGCAACGAGCGGATCGCCGCGCGCCTCGTGGGTCCCGTCGCGGACCTGCTGGAAACTCTTTGACACGGCCGTCGAGCGGGTCGGATAATCACGTGTTATGCGGATTCTGATCACCGGCATCACCGGCTTCGTGGGCAGCCATCTCGCCGAAGTCGCCCTGGCCCGGGACTTCGAGGTCTTCGGCTCGTCGCGCTGGCGGAGCAAGACGGAGAACATCGATCACCTCCGGGATCGCATCCATCTGATCGAGAGCGACCTGCGCGATCTCTCGTCGGTGCAGAATCTCCTGCGCACGGCCGCGCCCGACTACATCGTGCACCTGGCCGCGCAGAGCTTCGTGCAGGCCTCCTGGCACACGCCGGCCGAGACGCTCAACACCAACGCCATCAGCCAGGTGAACCTCCTCGAGGCGATCCGCGAGCGCCGAGCCGGGGCGCCCCGCTTCCTCGTCATCGGCTCCAGCGAGGAGTACGGCCTCGTGCACGAGGACGAGCTGCCGATCACGGAGACGAACCCGCTGCGGCCGCTGTCGCCGTACGCCGTCAGCAAGGTGACCCAGGACCTGATGGGCTACCAGTACTTCAAGAGCTACGGCCTGCCCATCATCCGCACGCGGGCGTTCAACCACGAGGGCCCGCGCCGCGGCGACGTGTTCGTCACGTCGAACTTCGCCCGCCAGATCGCCGAGATCGAGAGCGGCCGGCGCGAGCCGGTCATGCTCGTCGGCAACCTCAAGGCCCGCCGCGACTACACCGACGTGCGCGACATGGTCCGCGGCTACACGCTGCTGCTCGAGAAGGGCGAGCCGGGCGAGGTCTACAACCTCTGCTCCGGCCGCGCGTGGAGCATCCAGGAGGTTCTCGACTTCCTGCTGAACCGCGCGACCGTCCGCTCGATCGAGGTCCGCGAGGATCCCTCCCGGCTCCGGCCCTCCGACGTGCCCGTCCTCATCGGGGACGCGAGCCGGATGCGGAAGGCGACGGGATGGCGGCCGGAGATCCCGTTCGAGCAGACGCTGTCCGACCTCCTCGAGTACTGGCGCCGGCGCGTGGCCCTGAGTGGACGGTGACGCGGTAGCCCACGAGCCGCCGCCCGTCGCCGGAGCGTTGCTGAGCCTCGCCCGTCCCCTGGGGTTCTTCGCGCTCGCGGGGCTCTTCGCCGTCGTGCTGCTGACCATCGGAGCGATCGTCTGGCAGTCCGTCCCGCTCGCCCTCGCCGTCGTCGCCAGCCTGCTCGTCGGGTTCGCCGTCCTCGGCTGGCTCGACGCCGCCGTCGCGCTCGTGGCCCTGGTGGTGGCCCTGCCGCTCGTCTCCGTCGAGGTCGGCTTCGGCGACGTCGAGCGGACGGTGTCCGGCGACAAGGTCGTCCTCGTGGTGCTCGTCGCGACCTGGCTCTGGCGCCTGCCGCGCGCGCGGCTCGCCGAGCTCGGCCGCCTGTCGCCGGTGCGCTGGTGGGGGGTGCTGATCGGGGTGGTCGTTCTGTCCGCGATCCGGAATGGCCTCACCCCGCTGCAGCTCTGGGGTGTCGTGGGACAGGTCGTCTATGCCGGCGTCTTCCTGGTCGCGCTCGACACGTTCCGTGACCGCAGCGCGCTCCGGTCCACGCTCGGCGCCGCCGTGGTGACGGCGGGCATCGTCTCGGTGCTCGGCGTTGCCGAGCAGGCGGTGTGGCGATCGGGGCACGTCCTGCGCCTGTACTTCAAGGCGGGCACGCTGACGAACGCGCTCTACGGAGGCGCGACCAACTTCGGCTCGACGATCGGTCATCCGAACTTCTTCGCCGCCTACGTGGTCCTGCTCCTGCCCGTGGCCGCGGTCCTGGCCTGCGTCGCGTCGAGGCCGGCCCGGGCCGCCCTCGCGGCGGCGGCCACCGTGGCCGGCGCCGTGGCGCTCCTTGCCGTCCGGTCCCTGGGGGCCGGGATCGGGCTGGGGGCGGCGGTGCTGTCGTCCACGTTCCTCGCGTCGCGCACCGGGCGCGCGCGCACGGCGGTCATCGCGGCGGCGTGCGGGATCGCGCTCGTCCTCGGCGTCGCCGCGGTCCGGACCAGGGGCTTCACGGGATCGACCTCGGTCGGAGTCCGAGCCTATGTCCACGTCATCGGCGTGGCCGCCATCGCGGAGCGCCCGTGGCTGGGGTTCGGCCAGCGGGGCTTCGCCCGACAATCCAACCGCCTGGAGATCAAGAGCTTCGGCTCGCGGATGCTGTTCCTTCACAAGGCCCACGAGAGCATCTCCTCGCACGACAGCTTCCTGCAGGTCGCCGTCGAGCGTGGCCTCATCGGTCTCGTCGCCTTCGTCGGGCTGCTCGGCTCGATCCTGAGAAAGACCATCGCGGGCGTGCTCCGGCCCGGAGGGGACAGCCCGCCGTGGCTGCTCCTCGGGATGGCCGCCGGCCTCGTCGCGTTCGTGCTGCAGTCCTTCACCGAGGCCTTGTTCGATTACTCCAAGGTCGCCTCGATCTTCTGGATCGTCGCGGCCGCGGGGGTGCGGCTGGCGTCGCCCGCTGGCCGCGAGGCCGAGCGCGGATGACGGCTGGCGCCCACGACGATCCCGTCGCCCTCACCGAGGGCATCGACGGCTGGCTGCCCGAGTTCGAGGGGCGCCATCTCCTTGCCCTCGCGCGTCGCTGCACCGGGCGGGGCGTGATCGTGGAGATCGGCTCGTGGAAGGGCCGCTCGACCATCTGGCTCGCGCTCGGCTCGCGGGCGGGGGCGGGCGGCCGGGTCTACGCGATCGACCCGCACACGGGCTCCTGGGAGCACCAGGCCCCGGGCACCGTGGTCGCGACCTTCGAGGACTTCCGCCGGAACATCGCGCGCGCGGGCGTCGGCGATCTGGTCGTGCCGCTGGTCATGCCGTCGGTGGAGGCGGCCGGCGGCTTCGCGGAACCCGTCGAGCTGATCTTCATCGACGGCGCCCACGGGTACGAGGACGTCAAGCAGGACTTCCTCGCGTGGTTCCCGAAGGTCGTCGAGGGGGGGATCATGGCCTTCCACGACACGACGGTGGGCTGGGAGGGCCCCCGGCGGGTGGTGGAGGAGATGCTCTTCCGCTCGCCGCGCTTCCGGCGCGTCGGGCTGGTCGGGTCGATCACGTACGCGGAGAAGGTGGCGCAGGCCACCGCCGCCGAGCGCCTGCGGAACCGCTACGCTCTGGCCGTCAAGCAGGCGGGCGACGCCGCGCGCGGCCTGCGCCTGCCTGCCGGCGTGCGTCGCGTGGCCCGCCGTCTCGCCGAGGCGCTCCTCGACGGTCCGCGCGTTCGGGGATGAGCTCGCGGCGGCGCGCGTTCGCCGGCGTCGTCGCGGTGGCGCTCGGCGGGCAGCTCGCGACGCTCGCCTACGAGATCACCGTCGCGGGCCGCTTCGGCACCCGGCGGGAGGCGGACGCCCTCGCGCTGGCCCTGATCCTCACCATCGCGGTCGGCAACGAGTTCACGAGCTGGGTCTCCACGCTCCTCGTCCCGAACTTCGTCGAGGTGAGGAGCAGGCTGGGCGCCGCGGCGGCGGCGCGCTTCTCCCGCCGCGCGCTCGCGGGCCTCGCCATCGGCGCGGCGATCGTGGCCGTCGTGGTGGCCGCGGCGGCGCCCGCGCTGGTCGCGCTGCTGGCGCCCGGCGTGCCGGACGCGCTCGGAGCGCGCCTGCTCCGGCTCTTCAGCCCGCTGATCGTCCTCATGGCGGTGGCGGCCCTGCTCGCGGCCGTCCTCCAGGCGAGCGAGCGCTTCGTGGCGGCGGGACTGCGCCAGCTCTTCTGGTACGGCGCCGCGCTCGCCGCCGTCGTGGTGCTGCCACAGACGCTCGGGCCGGTAGCCGTCCCGCTCGGCATGGTCGCCGGGCTCGGGCTCTTCTGCGCCGTGCTCCTGGCCGCCGGGCGCCGGGCGGCCCGCGGGCCAGCGGAGGAAGCGCCGCTCGGCCCGTGGTTTCGCCGCATGGCCGTGGCGCTGCCGCCGCTGGCGCTCGCCTCGGCCGCCAACTACGTCAACATCGCCTACGAGCGCTCGCTGGCGGCACGCCTGCCCGAGGGCAGCCTGGCCGCGCTCACGTACGCGTTCCGGCTGCTCAACTTCCCGGTCACGCTCCTGGTGCTCAACGCGACCACGCTGCTCTTCCCGCCGCTCGCCCTCCACGCCGCCGAGCGCGACACGGCGGCGCTGGCGTCCCTGCTGCGGCGGGCGCTCCGGCTCGCCCTCGTCTTCAGCGCGCCGCTCGCCGCCCTCGCGCTGGCGCTCGCCGAGCCCGCCATCCGCGTGCTCCTCGAGCGGGGCGCCTTCACCCACGACTCCACCCGGCTGACGGCCACCGCGCTGGCGTGGTACGCGCCGAGCGTGATCGGCATCGCAGGGGTCCAGGTCCTGACCCGCGCCTACCAGGCCCTGCACGCCATCCGCGCCCTCGTCGCGACCGGGCTGGCCGTCATCGCCGCCAATCTCGCCATGATGCCCACCTTCACGGCGCTGCTCGGCCTGCGCGGGCTGCCGCTGTCGATCTCGGTGAGCGCGCTGGCCCTGCTCGGGCTCATGCTCCTCGTGCTCCAGCGGCGGCTGCCCGCGCTCCAGGCCGGCGCGCTGCTCGGCTGGTCGCTGCGTCCGCTCGCAGCGGCCGCGGCCGGCGGGGCGTGCGCGGCGCTTGTCGCCGCGCACGTCCCCGAAGGCCTCCCCGCGCTCGCCGCGGGTGGCGCGGCCGGCCTGGCCGCCTACGGGCTGGGCCTGCTCGCCGTCGCGCCGGACGACGCGCGCCTGGCCCTCGGGCTCGTCGCGCCCGCCCTCGCCCGCCGCCTCTCCGAGAGCGGGTGATGCGCGTTCTCCTCGCCGCGACGTCGACGCTGCCGGACCACATGGGCGGCAGCCAGCGCGTGGTCTGGGAGCTGGCGCGCGGTCTCGTCGCCCGGGGACACGCGCCCATGATCGTCGTCCCGCGCACGGCGGGCGGGCCCGCCGAGTCGGTCCACCAGGGCATCACCGTCCGGCGCTATCACGATCCCTGGCACGCGTTCGCCGCGCTGTACCTGCCCAGCGTGCTGCTCGCGCGGGCCGCCCTTCGCCGCGCCGCGCGCGACTGGAGCGCCGATCTCGTCCACGCCCACCACGGGATCTCCGGCCTCGGGGCCGCGCGGGCCCACCTGGGGCCGCGTTGCTATACGTTCTACGGTCCGTGGCACCTGCAGCTCCTGGCCGAGTCCGCCACGCGGCGTGACCGGCCCGCCGTCACGCGCTGGGCCCGGCGCGCGTGGACACCGTCGAAGACGGCGCTCACCCGACGCATCGAGCGCGCGGCCCTGCGCGCGAGCGCCCGGCCCGTGGTGCTCTCGCGCTACAGCGCGCGTCAGCTCGAGACCATCCACGGCGTCCCTGCGGCGCGCACGACCATCGTGCCCGGGGGCGTGGATCTCGACCGCTTCCGTCCGGCCGCCGGCCGCGGGGCGCCGCGCCACGCCCTCGGCCTCGCGGCCTCGGGGCCCCTGGTGTTCACCGCTCGCCGCCTCGTGCCCGACATGGGGCTGGAAGGCCTGATCGAGGCGATGGCGGCGCTGCCCGGCGTGCGGCTCGTGGTCGGCGGCGACGGCTGGCTCCGCCCGCGCCTCGTGGCGCAGGTCATGCACCTCGGGCTCGTGGATCGGGTGACCTTCGCCGGCTTCATCCCGGAGGAGGCCCTCCCCCTCTACTACCAGGCCGCGGACCTCGTGGTCATGCCCAGTGTCGCCCTCGAGGGCTTCGGGCTGATCGCGCTGGAGGCGCTCGCGTGCGGCACGCCGATGGTGGCGACGGCCGACTGCGGCGTCGTCGACGTGCTGGAGCCGCTCGAGCCCTCGTGGATCGCGGCGGACGCCTCACCCGCGGCGCTGGCGCGCACCATCGGCCCCGCGCTGGAGGCCGTCGCGGGCGACCCCTCGGTCTTCGCGCGCTGCCGCGGCCACGCCGAGACCTATCCCTGGAGCCGGATGGTCGAGGCGTACGAGGCGCTCTACCGGTGAAGGTCGCGGTCGTCTCCCACGCGTACGTCACGGCCGTGAACCACGACAAGCTCGAGGCCCTGGCGCGTCTGGCCGACGTCGCGGTGACGCTGCTGGTGCCGTCGTCCTGGCCGGCCGCCTTCGGCGTGCTCCGTCCTCCCGCTCGGGGCGACGGCTACCGCATCGTCGCCGCCCCGGTGGTCTTCGCCGGCCACATCGGCGGCTTCGTCTTCCGGGGCGGCCTGCGCGCGCTCGCGGGACAGGACGTCGTGCACGCGGAGCTGGAGCCCTGGAGCCTGGGCGCGCTGCAGTGCCTGCTCGTCGCGCCCGCCACGCCTCTCGTGGTGTTCACGTGGGAGAACCTGGAGCGGCCGCTCCGCCGCCTGGCGCGCGTCGTCGAGCGGATCGTCCTGCGCCGGGCGGCCTTCGTCATCGCGGGCAACGCCGGCGCGCGCGAGCGGATGCGGCGCCGCGGCGTGCCGGACCGCCGGCTCGCGGTGCTGCCGCAGTTCGGCGTCGACCCGGCGCGCTACACCGCGGGCGACGCGGGCCGCGTGGCCGCGCCGTTCCCGGTGGCGTCACCGCGCCCGCGCCCGGTCGTGGGGTACGTCGGACGGCTCGTGCCCGAGAAGGGCGTCGACGTGCTCATCGACGCGATGTCGCCCGGGCTCGGCCGCCTGCTCGTGGTCGGCGATGGACCCACCCGCGGCGCGCTCGAGGCGCGCGCGGCCGCGCGCGGCCTCGAGGCCGCGTTCACCGGCGCGGTGGCGGACACGGCCGTGCCCGACCACCTCGCGGCCATGGACGTGCTGGTGCTGCCCTCGCGCACCATCCCGGGATGGGCCGAGCAGTTCGGTCACGCGCTGATCGAGGCGATGGCGGCCGGGGTGCCCGTGATCGGCTCGTCGTCGGGCGCGATCCCGGAGGTGATCGGTGACGCCGGCCTCGTGTTCCCCGAGGGCGATGCCCGCGCGCTGGCCGGCGGCCTGGCGCGCGTGCTCGGGGACGAACCGCTCCGCAAGGACCTTGCCGGGCGGGGGGTGGCGCGCGTCGCCGCTCGCTTCACGCACGCCGTCGTGGCCGAGGCCCAGCGCGGCATCTACGCCCGGCTGCGCCGGCGTTGACCGTATACTTTCTCCATGCCGCCTCGGAGATCGATCGCGGTCAACGCGGCCATCGTCGGGGCGCGGCCGACCGGCCTCGGGCACTACGCCCTGCACGCCATCGCGGCCCTCGACGCGCTGGGCGAGCGCCTCACCGTCTACACGCCGCGGCCGGATCTCGTGCGGGCGCCGGGCGCGACGGTGCGCGCCCTGACCGACGCCGTCACCCCGGAGCGCGGGGCCGCCGGGCACCTCGCCCGGCTGATCTGGGTGCAGTCCGGCCTGCGCATGCGGGTGCGCCGCGATCGCCCGGACGTGCTCCTCAACCTGATGCCCGAAGGACTCCTGTGGCCGGCCGTGCCGCAGGTGACGACGGTGTACGATCTCCTGCCCCTGTGGTTTCCGTCGGAGTACCCGCGCCAGCAGTACTACTTCCGCCACTACGTGCCCGCGGTCCTCCGCCACTCGCGTGCGGTGCTGGTGATCTCGGAGAGCACGCGGCGCGACGTCCAGCGCTTCTACGGCGTGCCGGCCGCGAAGGTCCACGTCGTGCTCGCCGGCTACGACGCCGGGGCGTACAACCTCGACGGCGGCGACGCCCACCCGAGCAGCGAGCCCTATGCCCTCTACGTCGGCAACGTGATGCCGCACAAGAACCTCCTGCGCCTGGTCGAGGCGTTCGCCGCGGCCGTCCCGCAGGGCCCCGGCCGGCTCGTGGTGCGCGGCTGGGGCCGCCCGCGCCACGTCGCGGCGTTGCGCCGGCGCATCGACGCGCTGGGGATCGCCGCGCGCGTGGACTGGCAGCCCTACGCGCCGGCCGACGAGCTGCCGCGGCTCTACCGCGGCGCGCGCATGTTCCTGCTGCCCTCGCTCTACGAGGGCTTCGGCCTGCCCGTGCTCGAGGCGATGGCCTGCGGCGCCCCGGTGATCACGTCGAGCCGCTCGTCGCTGCCCGAGGTCGCGGGCGACGCCGCGCTGCTCGTCGACCCGGAGGACACGGGGGCGCTCGCCCAGGCCATGACGCGGCTCTTCGCCGACGACGGCCTGGCCAAGGACCTGCGCGAGCGCGGGCTGGCCCGGGTCGGTCTGTTCTCGTGGGAGAAGACGGGCCGCGCGATGCGGGCGGCCGTGGACGCCGCGCTCGCGGCAGGCTGATGCGGGTCGCGCTCGTCCACGACTGGCTCACGGGCATGCGGGGCGGCGAGCGCTGCCTCGAGGTCTTCTGCGAGCTCTTCCCCGCGGCGGATCTCTACACGCTCGTCCACGTCCCCGGCAGCGTGACGCCCGTCGTCGAGCGGCGGCGCGTGGTCACCTCGTTCGTGCAGCGCCTGCCCGGGGCGGCGACACGCTGGCGCGAGTACCTTCCGCTCTTTCCCGCGGCCATGGCGCGGTTCGACTTCGCCGGCTACGACCTCGTGCTGTCCTCCAGCCACTGCGTGGCCAAGGCGGCGCGCCCGGCGCGGGGGGCGCTCCACGTCTGCTACTGCTACACGCCGATGCGCTACGTCTGGGACATGTACCCGGCGTACGCGGCCGCCGCCGGCCCGCTCACGCGCCTGGTGATGCCGCCCGCCGCCGCGGCGCTCCGGCGGTGGGACCGCGCGGTGAGCCGGCGGGTGCACCACTTCGTGGCGATCTCGCGCTTCGTGGCCGGGCGCATCGAGCGCTGCTACGGGCGCGCCGCCGAGGTCATCCATCCGCCCGTCGATCTCGCGCGGCTGCCGCTGGCGTCGGGCGACCCGGGCGACTACTACCTCGTGGTCTCGGCGCTCGTGCCCTACAAGCGGCTCGATCTCGCCATCGGCGCCGCCGCGCGCCTCGGCCGCCGGCTCGTGATCGTCGGGACGGGCCCCGAGGAGGCGCGCCTGCGCGCGCTCGCCGGGAGCCACGTGGAGTTCCTGGGCTGGCGCGACGACGCCGAGGTGGCCGCGCTCTACCGCGGCTGTCGCGCGCTGCTCTTCCCCGGCGTCGACGACTTCGGCATCGCGCCGCTGGAGGCGATGGCGAGCGGCCGGCCGGTGATCGCGATCGCCGCCGGCGGCGCGCTGGAGACCGTGATCCCGCTGGAGAGCGAGGAGGAAGCGCCGACCGGCGTGCTGTTCCGCGAGCAGACGGTCGAGGCCCTGGCCGCCGCGATGCGGGGGCTCGAGGGCGCCGCGCACCGCTTCGAGCCCAAGGCCCTGCGCGCGCGCGCGGAGATCTTCGACCGGCCGCGCTTCAAGGCGCGCGTGGCTGAGTACCTCGACGTCAGGCTGGCGGAACGGGGGGCCGCGGCCACGTGCTGAGGGCCCACTCGCGGCTCTTCGAGCAGCTGACCCTCGTCGCCGATCTCGTCCTCATCGGCGCCTGCTGGCTCGCCGCCTACGGGCTGCGCTTCTACGTGCTCGGCCCGCCGCTGGTCAACCCGCAGCCGCCCCCGCTGCGCGACTACCTGCTCCAGCTCGTGCCGATCCTCGTGGTGTGGGGCGTGGCCTTCCGCTGGTTCGACCTCTACCGGCCCCGCCGGCTCGGCTCGCATTTCTCGGAGTGGGTGGACGTCGCCAAGGCCTCCACGCTGGGCGTGCTCGTGCTCGTCGCGATCATGACCTTCGTCTTCCGGCGGACGGAGTACTCGCGCGTGGTCATGATCTACTTCTGGGTGCTCTCGACGGTCGCGGTCAGCCTCTGGCGCGCGACCTTCCGCGAGGCGCTGCGCGTGGCGCGCCGGGCCGGCCGCAACCAGCGCCGCGCGATCGTGGTGGGGGGCGGGGGACCGGCGACGGAGATCGCCGCCGCGCTGCGCCGCCGGCCGGACGCCGGGGTGGCGCTGCTCGGCGTGGTGGGGGACAAGACGCGCGCGGGGGAGACGGGCGCTCCATGGCTCGGCGGCTTCGAGGATCTGAGAGCGCTGCTCGATCGCCACCAGGTCGAGCTGGTGTTCGTGGCCCTCACCCACGACGAGTACGGCCGGCTGCCCGGCGTGCTCGCCGACATCGGCGACGATCCGGTGACGATCCACCTCGTGCCCGACGTGTTCAGCCTGGGCACGCTGGGCGGCGGGGTCGAGGAATTCGAGGGCGTGCCCATTGTCTACCTGCGCGAGTCACCGCTGCACGGCTGGAACCTCGTGCTCAAGCGGGTCCTGGATCTCGCAGCCGGCGCGGCGGCCCTCGTGCTCACCGCGCCCTTGCTGGCCGTGCTCGCCGTCGCCGTGAAGCTCTCCTCGCCGGGGCCCGTGCTCCTGCGTCAGGAGCGGATGGGGCTCGACGGCCACCGCTTCGGGATGCTGAAGTTCCGGACCATGCGCGCCGACGCGGAGGTGGCGACGGGACCGGTGTGGGCGAGCGCGGAGGATCCCCGCCGCACGCGGCTCGGCGCCGTGCTGCGGGCGTGGAGCCTGGACGAGCTGCCGCAGCTCTTCAACGTGCTCCGCGGCGACATGAGCCTGGTGGGCCCGCGGCCGGAGCGGCCGGTCTTCGTCGAGGACTTCCGCCGCCGGCTGCCCGGCTACATGCTCCGCCACAAGGTCAAGGCGGGCATGACGGGCTGGGCCCAGATCAACGGCTGGCGCGGCAACAGCTCGCTCGAGAAGCGCCTGGAGTACGACCTCTACTACATCGAGCGCTGGTCGCTGGCCTTCGACCTCAAGATCCTCGCCCAGACCCTCTGGCGCGGGTTCGTCGACAAGAACGCGTACTAGCTGCCACCGCACCGGCCATGTCCACGATCAGCGCGCGGCGGGGCCGACGGGGGGGTGCGGCGGGGGTCCAGGCGACCACGCCGCACGCGTCCGCTGATCGGCGGCGGCTGGGCTCCACCCGGGCAGGCGGCGTCCGTCGCCGGGCGAGGGGTACGGGTCCTCTGGACCCCCGCCGCACCCCCTCGTCGGCCCCGGCGGCCCGCCCGGCCAGGTCTTCATGACCACCCGAGGAGGCCGCTAGGGCGTGGATCGTCTCGTTCGGGACGTTCTCCTGGGGGCGTTCGTGCTCGGGCTCGGGGTGTCGATCACGCTGTCCGAGACCGCGCTGGCCTTGCTCGCCGTGCGGTGGCTCGTCCGGGTGCTCACCGGGCGCGCGGAGCGGGTCAACCGGTGGCCGCTGGCGCTGCCCGTGCTCGCGTGGATCGCCGTCTCGCTGCTGGCGGCCGCCCTCTCCCCGCACCCGGGCGAGAGCCTGACGGTGGCGAGCAAGGGCCTGCTGCTGATCGTGGCGCTCTACGTCCTGGTGGACGCGCTGCCGAAGCCCGTCCCCGCCGAGCGCTTCGTCGCCGGTCTTCTCGCGGCGGTGACGATCGCCTCCCTCGCCGGGATCGCCCAGGTGGGCGCGTGCGCCGTGCTCGGCGGGTCGATGTCACCGCCGACCACGCCGGTGATCGGCCGCTATCTCTGGAAGTGTCATCGCGCCCGCGGCTTCTACAGCATCTACATGACGCTGGCCGGCGTGCTGAACCTCGTCCTGCTCGCCGCCCTGCCGCGCCTGACGATCGCCCCGCGCCGCCGCTGGATGCCCTTCGCCTGGGTGGTGGGCGCCCTCGCGCTCGCGCTCACGTACGTGCGCGGCGCGTGGCTCGGCTTCCTCGTCGGCCTCGGCGCGCTCGTGGGGCTCGTGCGCCGCGGTCGCCTGCTCGTCGCCGTCGGGTTGCTCGTGCTGATCGCGGCCGTGCTGCTGGTGCCCGCGGTCCGCCGGCGCGCGGAGAGCATCGCCGATCCCGCCGATCCGACCGCGCGCGACCGCTGGTCGATGTGGCGCAGCGGCGTTGCCATCGCGCGCGATCACCCGCTGCTCGGCATCGGCCCCGGCCAGGTCAAGCACGTCTACCGGCTCTACGCCGAGGCCGAGGCGCTCCAGAGATCACGCGGCCACCTGCACAACACGCCGCTCCAGATCCTCGTCGAGCGCGGCGCCCTCGGCCTCGCGGCGTGGCTCGCGGTCTACGCCACCTTCTTCGTCCAGTCCGCCGGCATCCTGCGCCGTCTTCCGCCCGACGCCGCGCTGCCGCGCGCCTTGGTCACCGGCGGCATGGCCGCCATCGCCGCCTTCCTCGTCGCCGGCCTCACCGAATACAACTTCGGCGACTCCGAAGTCGTCATGGTCGCCTGGTCCCTCATGTCCCTGCCGTTCATCGCCCCCCGCGACACCACCCCACCCCCCCGCTTCTGACCGAAGGCCAAGAAAGAGTGACGGTGCCCGAAGGCTGACTCGCACGCCCACGCGCGACGGCGAATGGGGCCGGGACAGGACCACCACGGCCGCGCCGGTGAGTGCGTGTGGTGATGCGGGGGGCGCCGGGGGAGTCCCACCCTCGCCCGCAGCGTGGTCACCTCTTGGATGGCCGCGTGAATTGTTCGGACTGCGATTACCTATCTTGGGATAGCGAGGACGAGGGTGGGACTCCCCCGGCGACAGGACCCGCGCCACCACACGCACTCGCCGGCGCGGGAGCGCGGGGAGATCAGTACGCCGGCGCCGGCTCCGTGGAGACGCGGACGCGGACGAAGTAGTCCTTGAGGTGCGCGACGTCGTTCTCGGAGACCATGTCCGAGATCAGCATGCACGCCAGCTCGCCCTGCTTCCACACGAGCGCGGAGAAGCCGCCGTCGTTGACGAGGGCGGGCCGATAACGGTCGGCCTGCACGCGCCGGTGGTGGTCGGGGATCTTCATCTCGGCGCCGGGCAGCACCACGTACGTGAGCAGGTGGCCGTCGTCGTCGCGGTAGTAGATGGCGATGCCCCGGCGGCGGTCCACGTACACGGGCTCGGCGCCCTTGAAGGTGAGGCGGTCGTCGCCGAGGAAGGCCCGCTTCAGCTCGATCCCGGATTCCTGCGCGAGCCAGGGGATCTCCGCGGGGATGATCTTGGGCAGGCGCGCGCCCCACGAGAGCACGCGGGTGTGCTCGGCCACGCCCGCGCGCACGAGCTGATCCACGGGATCGCTCGGGGCAATGCGGGGCAGCCGGGGCACGACGAACAGGAGCATGACCAGGACGGTGGCGAAGGCGGCGAGCGTCGGCGCGAGCCACGGCAGGCGGCGCGGGCGCGGGGCGGCGGCGGCGCGGATGGCGGCGCGGAGGTGGCCGGGCGCCGTGTAGCGGGGGAGTGTCTCGGCCAGCTGCCGGCCGAGCGCGTCGTCCGAGAGGTCGAAGCGTTCGTCGCTCATGTGCGCTTGTCGTAGTCGCGGAGCAGAGCCCGCAGCCGTTCCTTGGCGCGGAAGATCCGCGACTTCACGGTGCCCACCGGACAGGTCATGACCCGCGCGACGTCCTCGAGCGGCAGGCCCTCCACCTCGGCCAGGAGCAGCACCGTCCTGAACTCCTCGGGCAGCTGCCCCATCGCCCGCTCCAGATCCGAGTGGGTCTCGAGGGCCAGGGCGTCACCGGTGGGGGCGTCGTGGAACATCGGCGTGTCCCACTCCGGCACCCCGTCCTCCGCGAGCGGAGCCTCCCGCTCCCGGAGCCGGTAGAAGGTCAGGTACGTGTTCCTCAAGATCTGGAACAACCAGGCCCGGAGGTGGGTTCCCGGCTCGAAGCGATGGGAGAAGCGGAAGGCGCGCAGGTACGTCTCCTGCACGAGGTCCTCCGCCTCCGCCGGCTTGTGGGTCAGGTACATCGCGAAGTTGTAGAGCGCGTGGACGTGCTCGAGAGCCAGGCGCTCGAAGTCCGCGTCGGCCACGGGCGTCAGTCCTCGAACCAGCGGGCGGGATAGTCGCCGGGCCGCACGTCGTGCTCGTCCTCGAGCTCGGCGAGCAGGTCGCGCACGGTGCGGTAGAGCGTGGGGTGCTCGAGGTCGGGCGCGAGATCGGCGAGCGGCCGCAACACGAAGGCCCGCTCGTGCAGCAGCAGGTGCGGGATGTGCAGCGTGTCCGAGACGCTGACCACGCGGGTCCCGTACACGAGGATGTCGATGTCGAGCGTGCGCGGCACGAAGCGGCGCGCCTCGGGCGTGCCCGGCGGCCTCGTGCGGCCCAGCTCTTCCTCGATGCGCTGCAGCGCGGCGAGCAGGGCGTCGGGCGCGAGCGTGGTCTCGATGGCCACGGCGCAGTTGAGGTACCACGAGCGCTCGTGCAGGGCGCGCTCGGGCTCGCTCTCCCACGGCTCCGCCTCGTAGAGCGGCGAGGCGGCCACCACGTCGACGTCGGTCAGCGCGCGCAGCCGCCGGACCGCCTGCTTGAGCTGCGCGAGCCGGTCGCCGAGGTTGGAGCCCAGGCTCAGGTACACGCGGGCCACGCTCAGCGCCTCCGTGTGATCTCCACGCCGGGCGTGCCCACCAGGCCCTCGAGGGGCGGCGTGAGCTTGCGCACGCGAACCCTCACCTCGGCCGCCGGGGTCTCGCCGAGCAGCGCGTCGGCGATGAGGGAGGCCAGGCGCTCGAGCAGGTTCACCCGCTGCTTGGTGCCGATCTCCACGATGCGCTGCACGAGGACGCCGTAGTCGACGGTGGCGCGCAGGTCGTCGGACAGCGCGGCCGGCCCGAGATCGAGGCTCAGCGCGGCGTCGACGGAGAACCACGCCCCCACCACCTGCTCCTCGCGCGTCATGCCGTGCTGGCCCCAGAAGCGCACGTCCTCGAGCGTGATGCGGTCGCCGCTCGCCCCCGCGTCGCGCCAGGCCATGCTCACAGGCCGAGGACGTCGTGCATCGAGTAGAGCCCGGGCGGCCGCGCCGCCACCCAGGCGACGGCCCGGAGCGCGCCGCGCGCGAAGGTGTCGCGGCTGTGGGCGCGGTGGGTCAGCTCGAGCCGCTCGCCGAGGGTGCCGAAGGACACCGTGTGCTCGCCCACCACGTCGCCGGAGCGGAGCGACATGATCCCGATCTCCCTGGCCGTCCGCTCGCCGGTCAGGCCCTGGCGGCCGTAGACCCCGGTCTTCGCGAGGTCGCGCCCGAGGGCCTCGGCCACGACCTCGGCCATCCCGAGCGCGGTGCCGCTCGGCGCGTCCTTCTTGAAGCGGTGGTGGGTCTCGGTGATCTCCACGTCGTAGTCGTCGCCGAGGGCGCGGGCGATGAGCGCGAGCGCGCGCAGCGCGACGGTCACCCCGACCGACATGTTCGGCGCCATCATGATGGCGGCGCGCGCGGCGAGACCGGCGATGGTCTCGCGCTGCGCCGCGCTGAACCCGGTGGTGCCGATGACGGCGCGCGCGCCGCAGGCCGCCACCAGGTCGAGGTGCGCGAGCGTCGCCGCCGGCGTGGAGAACTCGACGAGCACGCGCCCCGCGCCGATGGCGGCGCGGGCCTCCGCGGTGATGGGGACGTCCAGCCGGCCCACGCCCGCCGCCTCGCCCGCGTCGCGGCCGAGCTGCGGGTGACCCTCGGCCTCCAGCGCGGCGACCACGCGGAGGTCCTTGGCCTCACGGGCGCAGGCGACGATGCGGCTGCCCATGCGGCCGGCGGCGCCGGCCACCACGATGTCAGTCATGGCCGCCTCCGTGAGGCCGCGCTACCGGACGAGGCCGTAGGGCTCGAGGACGCGGCGCAGGCGCTCCCGGTTGGCGTCCGACATGCGGCACATGGGCAGGCGGAACTCGGGCTCGAGCATCCCCGCCATCGCCATCGCTTCCTTGATGGGGATGGGGTTGGTCTCCAGGAACGCCGCCCGGGCGAGCGGGAAGAGCCGGTAGTGCAGCTCGCGGGCGCGCTTCCAGTCGCCGTCGAGCGCGGCGTGGGTCATCTCGACTATCTCGCGCGGCACGATGTTCGCGATCACCGAGACCACCCCGCGCCCGCCGATCGCCATCAAGGGCAGCGTGACGTTGTCGTCACCCGAGAGCACCGAGAACTCGGGGCCGCAGGCCGCGATGACCTGGCTCATCTGGTCGAGGGAGCCGGAGGCTTCCTTGACGCCCACCACGTTCTTGGCGTCGCGCGCGAGGCGCGCCAGGGTGTCGGTCTCGACGTTGATGGCCGTGCGGCTCTGGATGTTGTAGACGAGGATCGGGATGGCCACCGACTCCGCGACGGCGCGGAAGTGACGGTAGAGGCCCTCCTGGGTCGGCTTGTTGTAGTAGGGATTGACCACGAGCGCACCGCGCGCGCCCGCCCGCTCGGCGTGACGGGTCAGGTCGATGGCTTCCGTCGTCGAGTTCGAGCCCGTGCCCGCCACCACCGGGATGCGGCCCGCCGCCGCCTCGACCACGAGCTCCACCATGTGCTTGTGCTCGTCGTGCGAGAGCGTCGGCGACTCCCCCGTGGTCCCGCAGGGGATGAGCGTGTCGGTGCCGTGCTTGACGTGGAACTCGACCAGCTCGCGGACCTTCGGCTCGTCGATGCGCCCGTCGTGGAACGGCGTCACCAGCGCCACCAGCGAACCCTGGAACGTGGTCATGGCACGGTCTCCCCCGCCACCAGGTCCTCGAAGGTCTCCCGGCGGCGCACGATCGTGTAACGGTCGCCGTCGACCAGCACCTCGGCCGGTCGCGGCCGCGCGTTGTAGTTCGACGCCATGGCGAAGGCATAGGCGCCCGCGCTCATGACGGCGACCAGGTCGTTCTCCTCCACGCGGGGCATCGTGCGCTCGCGGGCGAGGAAATCGCCCGACTCGCACACGGGGCCCACCACGTCCACCGTTTCCGTCGGCCCGGCCATGCGGGCCTCGGACACCGGCCGGATGGCGTGGTAGGCCTGGTAGAGGGACGGCCGGATCAGGTCGTTCATCGCGGCGTCGACCACCACGAACTGCTTGGCGCCGGTGGTCTTGCGGTACAGGACGCGGCTCAGCAGCACGCCGGCTTCGCCGACGAGCGACCGGCCCGGCTCGAGGAGCACGGTGAGGCCGAGCTCGCGCAGGACGGGCAGCAGGGTGGCGGCGTACTCCGCGGGGCTCGGCGGCGTCTCCGCGTCGTAGACGATCCCGAGGCCGCCGCCCACGTCGACCGACTGCATCTCGACGCTCCGCTCGCGCAGCGACTTCACGAGCGCGCCCAGCCGCGCCACCGCGTCGGCGAAGGGCGCGGCCTTGGTGAGCTGCGAGCCGATGTGCATCTGCGCGCCGGTGATGCGGAGGCCGTCCATGCCCGCGGCGCGCTCGTAGAGCTGCAGGGCTTCGGCGATGGGCACGCCGAACTTCGAGGTCCGGAGCCCCGTGGCGATGTAGGGGTGGGTCTGGGGATCGACGTCCGGGTTCACGCGCAGGGCGACCGGCGCGCGCGTACCCATGGCGCGCGCCACCTCGTCGAGCGCCGCCAGCTCGCTCGCCGACTCCACGTTGAACTGGAGGATCCCGGCTTTGAGCGCCTCGCGCATCTCCTCGCGGGTCTTGCCGACGCCGGAGAAGATGATCTTCCCCGGCGGCACCCCCGCGCGCAGCGCGAGGAACAGCTCGCCGCCGGACACGATGTCGGCGCCGGCCCCGAGCCGGGCGAGCGTGGAGACCACGGCGAGGCTGCCGTTGGCCTTCAGGGCGTAGCAGATGACGTGCGGCACCTCGCGGAACGCGCGCTCGTAGGCGGCGTAGGAGTCGCGCAGGGTGGCCGCCGAGTAGACGTAGGTGGGCGTGCCGGTGGTGTCGGCGAGCCGGCGCAGGGGGACGCCCTCGCAGCAGAGCTCCCCGGACCGGTAGGCGAACTGACTCATCTATGCGTCGCGGCTGCCATTTTTCCTCGTGACCGTAGCACCCGGTCCGGCGCAAGTCAAGGCAGGCTGACGCTCACCTCGTTCGATCGTGCGCTCTCGTTGGCCCGGCTGCTCGCGTCCTGGGCGGTGACGGCGTAGCGGTAGACGCCGGCAGGCACGTCGCGGTCGACGAAGGTCGTGGTCGGCGCGCGCACCGAGCCGACGCGGACGAAGGTCCCCCGTCCCGCCGCGCGGTAGACGACGTACGCGGCGACGTCGGCGTCGGGACTGCCGCGCCAGGCGAGCCGGACCGCCGTTCCCGAGCCGGCGGCGACCAGGTCGGTGGGTGGCGCCGGCGCGCTCGTCTTGACCGGCGTCGCCGCGACCCGCTGTGAGGCCGGCCCGCGGATCGTCGTGGCGTGCTCCTGGCGGACGGCGCGGACGGCGTACGAGTAGGTCGTGTCGTTGTCCGCGCTGGTGTCGGCGTACGCCGTCTCCGTGATCGGCCCCGTGGGCAGCGGGGTCAGCGGGCCGTCGGGCGAGGGCGATCGCAAGATCTCGTACGTGATCGGGATGCCGTACGTGCGGCCGTCGAGCAAGCGCTCGGGCGGCTCCCATGCCAGGCGCACGCGATGGTCACCGGCCTCGGCGGTCAGGCCGCCCGGCGCCTCCGGCGCCGCCGCGTAGTCCACGACCGCGCGGTTGGAGGGCAGGCTGGTGCGTCCCTGCGCGTCAGCCGTGACGACGACGTAGGTGTACCGCCGCCCGTAGACGAGATCGCTGGAGTCGGTGATCTTCGCCTCCTCGCCCGTCCCGGGCCCGGGGGGAAAGAGCGACAGCGAGGCGATCTCCGTCCAGCCGACCACGCGTCCGCCCTCGAGCATCGCCGCCCGCGGAGGCGCGTCGCCCTCGTCGGCCGTGCGGTAGACGCGCGCGACCGCGAGATCGTACAGGCGCGCGCCGTCGGCCCGGCGGGTGGGGTTCGTCCACGCCACATCGATGGCGCCCGGGCGCGGCGAGGCACTCAGGGTGCTGACGGGGCGGGGGATGCGCGTCTGCGGCGTCACCGGATCCGACTTCTGGCCGCAGCCTGCCGCCGCGAGGGCGGCGAGCAGCAGCAGCGCGAGCCGTCTCATCCAGCGTCGACCAGGCGGCGGGCGAGCGTGAGCGCCTCGCGGACGGCGGCGGGGGCGGTGCCGCCGGTGACCGCGCGCGCGCGCAGCGACGCGTCCACCGACAGCGCGGCGTGCACATCGGCGTCGATCAGCGTCGAGAATGAGCGCAGCTCCTCGAGCGGGAGCTCCTCCAGGCCACGCCCGCGCTCCTCGGCGTGGCGGACGGCGCGGCCGACGACCTCGTGGGCCTGGCGAAAGGGCAGGCCCTTGCGCACGAGGTAGTCGGCGAGGTCGGTGGCGGTGGCGAAGCTCTGGCCGGCCGCCTCGCGCATGCGCTCGGTCCGGAACGTCAGGGAGGCGAGCATCGGCGGCAGGACGGCAAGGATCGCGTCCAGCGTGTCCACGCTGTCGAAGAAGGGCTCCTTGTCCTCCTGCATGTCGGAGTTGTACGAGAGGGGCAGCCCCTTCATGGTGGTGAGGACGGCGACGAGGTTGCCGTACAGCCGCCCGCTCTTGCCGCGGATGAGCTCGGCCACGTCGGGATTCTTCTTCTGGGGCATGATCGACGAGCCGGTGGCGAACGCGTCGGCGAAGGCGACGAAGCCGAACTCCGCGGTGGTCCAGAGCGTGAGGTCCGCGGCCAGGCGGGACAGGTGCATGCCCGTGATGGCGGCGGCGGCGAGGAACTCGAGGACGTAGTCGCGGTCGCTCACCGCGTCGAGGCTGTTGGGCGACACGGCGGCGAAGCCGAGGTCGCGGGCCAGGGCCTCGCGGTCGATCGCGAAGGCGGTGCCGGCGAGGGCGGCGCTCCCGAGGGGCATGACGTCCGCGCGCTCGCGGCAGGCGAGCGCCCGCTCGCGGTCGCGGGCGAGCATGAACACGTAGGCGAGCAGGTGATGGCCCAGGGTCACCGGCTGCGCGCGCTGCAGGTGGGTGTAACCGGGCATGGGCGCGTCGACGGTCTCCGCGGCCCGCGCGAGCAGCGCCGTCTGGGCCAGGCGCAGCCCGTCGACGATGCGGCCGCACACCTCCTTCAGGTAGAGGCGCTCGTCGAGGGCGATCTGGTCGTTGCGCGACCGCCCCGTGTGCAGCTTGCCGCCAGGGGCGCCGATCAGCTCGGTCAGCCGCCGCTCGACGTTCGTGTGAATGTCCTCGAGCTCGGGGTGGAAGACGAACGTGCCGTCCGCGAGCTCGCGGCGCACGGCCTCCAGCCCGTCGGCGATCGTCCGGGCCTCGGCGTCCGTGAGCAGGCCGGCGCGCGCGAGCGCGCGCGCCCACGCGAGACTGCCCGCGATGTCGTGGGGCCAGAGTCGGACGTCGACACCGAGCGAGGCGGTGAAGCGCTCCGCGGCGGGATCCGCCCTCTGCGTGAAGCGCCCGCCCCAGGTCTTCACGCGAGCAGCGTCGCGATGTCCGCCATGATCCGCTCCGTCACGTTGGCGCGCGCGGCGCGGGCGTTGGGCGAGGCGACGGCCGAGAACAGGCGCGGCGGACCGAAGCGGACGTGCAACGGGTGGCGCCGGGGCACGTAGAAGCGGCGCCCGACGAGGGCCTCGTAGGTGCCGCGGATGGCCGCGGGCACCACCGGCACGCCGGAGCGCAGCGCGAGCAGCCCGACCCCCGGCAGCCCCGCCCCCAGGCGCCCGCGCACGCTGAAGGGCCCCTCGGGGAAGATCCCCACCACCCGTCCGGCGTCCAGTGCGCCGAGCGCCCGGCGCAGCGCGCCGACGTCGGGGCGCACGAGGTCGATCCGGATCGACCCGAGGTGACGATGCAGCAGCGGGTGCAGCGGGGTGGCGTGGTACACCCGCGGCATCACGAGGAAGGAGATCGGCGTGGGCAGCACCGCGCCGAGGACGACGCCGTCGAGGTAGTTGTGGTGGTTCGCCGCCACGATGTACGGCTGTCCCGCCGGGACCTGATCGAGACCGTCCACGCGCAGGTCGAACAGCCGCTCGAGCAGCCCGCGCACCGGCCGCTTCAGGGTGCGATACAGGAGCGGGAGCGGAGCGACGCCGGGAGCGGTGCGCGACCCCGCAGGCAGGGCGATGGAGGGCGCCATGTCGCGGGTTTTATAGCATGTCCCCGGGGCACGCGCGAGGCGGGCGCCGCCGGCATCGCGCGAGGCCGGGCGTGCGGCGCCCGGGGCGTGCCGGGGGATCAGCGCGGGCGGCTCGCGCGATAGCGCGCGACGGCGCGGCGGTGCTCCTCCAGCGTCGTCGAGAAGTGATGGCGATGGTCGTCGACGGCGACGAAGTAGAGATAGCCGACCGCTGCGGGATCGAGCGTCGCCTCGATCGCGTCGAGGCCGGGGCTGGCGATCGGCCCGGGAGGCAACCCTGAATACCGATAGGTGTTGTACGGGCTGTCCGCCTCGAGATCCACGCGCGTGAGCGTGCGCCGCTCGCGCCCCACCGCGTACTGCACCGTGGGGTCGGCCTGGAGCGGCATGCCGCGCTCGAGGCGGTTCCAGAACACGGCCGCGATGAGCCGGCGCTCGTCGCGCCCCACCGCCTCGCGCTCCACGATGCTGGCCAGGGTCAGCAGCTGGCGCAGGCTCAGGCCGCGCTGGCGCGCCCGCGCCATGATCTCGGGCCCGAGCCTGGTCTCGAGCCGGTGGACCATCCGGCCGAGCATCTGCGGGGGCGACATCCCGCGCACGAAGAGGTACGTATCCGGGAAGAGGTAGCCTTCCACGCTGGGCGCGTCGACGCCGGCGGCCCGGAGGAAGAGGGGATCGCGGCCCGCCGCGATCACGTCGGCCGCGCGCGCCAGCCCCGAGGCCTCGAGGACGCGGGCGAGCTCGGCGAGGGTGGCGCCCTCGGGGTGCAGCACGACGTGCTGCTTGACGCGCCCGCTCTCGACGAGGGCGAGGACGTCGACCGTGGTGGCCTGCGGCGCGATCTCGTACTCGCCCGCGTGCAGGCGGCGCACGCTGCCCCGGACGGCGCTGAGGAGCAGGAACTCCGGGGCGCTCGTGACCACGCCGGCTCCGGCGAGATGGCCGGCGATCGCGATCGCGCCCTGGTTGGCGGGAATCTCCACGGTGAGGGGCTCGCGGCGCGGGCTGGCCGGCGTCACGAGGCGCCACGCCTCGACGGCCCCCGCGCCGGCGACGACCAGGACGAGGGCCAGCCACGGCCGAACGCGCATGATTCTGCGAGTTTACACCAGGCACCCGGCGGCCCGGCGAGCTACCCTCCCGGGAAGCGGCAGGCGGGAGCGCGTCTGCTATACTCAACGTTCGGGGCCACCACCCCGGATTCCACCAAGGGGGTCTTCATGCAGGAGCTCGCGCTCCCCACCCGTCACGACTGGGCCGTCCAGGACCGCACGTACGGCAAGCTCGTCATCGAGCCATTCGAGGCCGGCTTCGCCCTCACCGTCGGCAACGCCTATCGTCGCGCCCTGCTCTCCGCCATCCACGGCGCCGCGCCGACGTGGGTGAAGATCGAGAACGTGCTCCACGAGTTCTCGCACATGCAGGGGGTGATGGAGGACACGCTCGACATCATCATGAACCTGCGCAAGGTCGTGTTCAGCCTGCACGTCAACCGCCCGAAGATCTTGCGGCTGAAGGCGCCGGGCGTGGGGACGGTCAAGGCCGGCGACTTCGAGAAGGACGCCGACGTGGAGGTGCTGACGCCCGAGGTGGTGCTGGCCACGCTCGACAAGGACGGCGTGCTCGAGATGGAGGTCTGCGTCGAGCGCGGCCGCGGCTACGTGCCGGCCGAGCGCCGCGAGCCCGAGGCCCTGCCCATCAACGCCATCCTCCTCGACGCCGACTTCTCGCCGGTGCAGCGCGTGAACTTCCACGTCGAGCCCACGGGCAAGGACGGCGCCGAGCGCCTCGTCCTCGAGGTGTGGACGGACGGCAGCGTCACGCCCACGGCCGCCGTGGGCGAGGCCTCGCGCATCCTCGAGGACCACTTCGAGCTGCTGATGCACTTTCCCGAGCAGGCGCCCGAGACCGACGAGGTCAAGCGCGACGTGACGGTGCCGCGCGACGAGTTGAACGAGAACCTCTTCCGCAACGTCGACGAGCTGGAGCTCTCCGTCCGCGCCTCCAACTGCCTGAAGACGGCGAACATCCGCACCATCGCCGATCTCGTGCAGAAGACCGAGTCCGAGCTGCTCAAGACCAAGAACTTCGGCAAGAAGTCGCTGAACGAGATCAAGACCATCCTCGGCGAGATGGGCCTCCACCTCGGCATGCGCCTCGACCCCGAAGAGCTGGAGCGCCTCCGCTCCCAGTACGAACGCTCCTACGAGACCTGATTGAGATCGGGGGGAGCGAAACGCCGCTCCCCCCGAAGGCCCCCCACCGCGTCCGCGGTTCTTTCCCCGCGTGTCAGGCACGGATTGCGCCGGCAAAGCCGGCGCGCGAAACATGACTCCCTCCGACACGCTCCAAGAGACAGCGCGACGCCGCGAGCGGTCCCTGGGACGCCATCCTCCCCACGCCTCTGAAAGGCGAAGTGCGCCGGCGAGGCCGGCGCGCGAACGCGACTTGACGTCGAGATCGGTCTTTCGGGACGCCACGCGACCTCGCGGCGGTGGGCTGGCGCAGGGGCGGGGAGAGGGGCTGCGGCAACCGTTGTGTACGGGTCGACATCGGCACGCGTATCACGCGGCGCGCGGACACACGCCCACGACATCACAGTCAGTCGGTTTCCACAGCCCCTCTCCCCGCCCCTGCGCCAGGCCGCCGTGGCGCCGCTCACGACGCCGACGCCGGGGAAAGGGCTACAGCGCCAGGCGGGTCTTGATGCGCTCGACAGCTTCCGCCGTCTGATCGCGCTGCCCGAAGGCGGTGAGCCGGAGATACCCTTCGCCCGCGGGCCCGAATCCCGCGCCGGGCGTGCTGACGACGTGGGTCTCGTTGAGCAGCTTGTCGAAGAAGTCCCAGGAGCCGAGGCCGGCCGGAGTCTTCACCCAGATGTAGGGCGCGTTGCGGCCGCCGTACACGGTCAGGCCGATGCCCTCGAGCCCCTGGCGGATGATCCGCGCGTTCTCCATGTAGAAGGCGATGCCGTCGCGGACCTGACGCCGGCCCTGGGGGGTGTAGACGGCGGCGGCGGCGCGCTGGACGATGTAGGGCACACTGTTGAACTTGGTGGACTGGCGGCGCAGCCACAGCGCGTTGAGGCTCACGGACTCGCCCGACACCGAGCGGCCCTGCACGGTCCTGGGCACCACGGTGTAGGCGCAGCGCGTGCCGGTGAAGCCGGCGGTCTTGGAGAAACTGCGGAACTCGATGGCCACCTCGCGCGCGCCCTCCACCTCGAAGATCGACCGGGGCACGTCGGGGTCCTGGATGTACGCCTCGTAGGCGGCGTCGTAGAGGATGACCGACCCGTGGCGTCGCGCGTACTCGATCCAGCGCGCGAGCGTCTCGCGCGTCATCACGGCCCCGGTGGGGTTGTTCGGATAGCAGAGGTAGATCAGGTCGACGGGTCGATCGGGCAGCGCGGGCAGGAAGCCGTTCTCGACCGTGCACGGCAGGTAGACGAGCGCGCCGTACCGCCCGCTCGCGTCCGCCGGGCCGCCGCGGCCGGCCATCACGTTGCTGTCCACGTACACGGGGTAGACGGGATCGGTCACCGCCACCACGCAGTCCGGCGCGAAGATCTCCTGGATGTTCGCGCTGTCGCTCTTGCCCCCGTCGCTGATGATGACCTCGTCGGAGGTGATGGGGATGCCGCGCGCGCGGTAGTCGTGCTCGACGATGGCGTCGATCAGGAAGTCGTAGCCCGCGTCGGGGCCGTAGCCCCGGAAGGTTTCCGTCCGCGCCATCTCCTCGACGGCCGCGTGCAAGGCCTCGATGATCGCGGGCGCCAGCGGCTGGGTGACGTCGCCGATGCCGAGCCGGATGAGGCGCGCCTGCGGGTGCTCGCCCTGGAATGCCTTCACCCGCCGGGCGATCTCGGAGAAGAGATAGCTGCTCTTGAGCTTGAGATAGTTCTCGTTGATGTGTGCCACGCGCGCATTCTAGCAGACGCGGCCGCGGGCTCGCAGGCCGCCTCGGGATCGAGGCACCGCCGCTCCAGGCGTCCCGACGCCCAGCCGCGCACCTGCAGCGTGCGCCCGTCCGTCTCGACGATCACCGCGCCGTCGAGGTCGGTCCGGTAGACCGAGGCGCCGGCCGCGGCGAGGCGGGCCAGGACCTCCCGCGCGGGATGGCCATAGGTGTTGCGCGTCCCGACCGAGATGACGGCGATGGTCGGCGCCACCGCGCCGAGGAACTCCGCACTGCTCGATCCTCGTGAGCCGTGGTGGCCCACCTTGAGCACGCTCGCCGCGAGCGACGCGCGGGAGGCGACGAGGGCCCGCTCGGTCGTGTCGGGGATGTCCGAGGCGAGCAGGATCGACGCGAGGCCGTGATCGAGCCTGAGCACGAGCGCGCGCTCGTTGCGCGTGAGGAGGGGCGCATCGGACGGCGGCGCCGGCGAGGCCACGAGCACGGGACCGAGCCAGCGCGGGCCCCGCGCGAAGGTCTCGCTCGTCCACGTCTCGCCGACGGCGAAGAGGCGGCGGATCGAGGCCATCCCTCCCGCGTGATCGAGGTCGTCGTGCGTGGTCGCCACCGCGGCCAGCCGCATCAGCCCGCGGTTCCAGAGCACGGGCGCCACCACGCGCTCGCCCGCGTCGATCCGCCCGGGGCCGCCCGGACCGGCGTCCACGAGCGCGGCGCGTCCGTCCGGCGACTCGATGATGATCGCGTCGCCCTGGCCGACGTCGAGCACGATCACCCGCAGCCAGCCGTCGGCCGGGCGCACCAGGGGCCAGACCTCGAGCGCGACGGCGGCCGCCAGCAGCACGCCGGCCGCACCGGCGGCCAGCCGCGCCGCCCGGCGGTGGGCGTCACGCAGGCGCCACCACGCCAGCGCGAGCCCGAGCGCCGCCACGTAGGCGGCGACGGCCGGCCAGCCCGGCGCGGGCGCGTGCACGAGGGCGCCGGGGATGGCGGCGGTGAGCGCGGCGGCGGCGCGCAGCCCCAGCAGGAGCGGCCACGAGGCGTCGAACAGCACGGCCGCCGCCGTCTCGCTGGCGAACGACAGGGCCACCGCGAGCAGGCCGAGCACCGTCGCGATGCCGGCCAGCGGCACGGCGGCGAGGTTCGAGAGCGGCCCGACCGTGTTGATCTGGTTGAAGTGCACCAGGCCGACCGGCAGGACGGCCAGTTGCGCGGCGAGGCTCACGCCGAGCGAGCCGGCGACGAGCCCGCGCGGCAGCGGGGCGACGACGATCCCGCACGTCGCCGCGAAGGAGAGCTGGAAGCCGGGATCGTGGAGATCGCCGGGGCGCACGGCGAGGATCGCGAGCGCGGCCAGGGCCAGCCCGTTCAGTACCGAGGACTCGCGGTCGAGCAGGAGCGCGCCGAAGACCAGCACGCCCATCACGCCCGCGCGGAGGACCGAGGCCTGGGGGCCGACGACGCACACGAAGCCGACGACCACGAGCAGCGCCCCGAGGGCGGCGCCCCGCCGGCCGGCGCCGGCCAGTGCGAGCAGCGCGAACATCGTGCCGCCGACGAGGGCGACGTTGAAGCCGGAGACGGCGAGCACGTGGTACATCCCGGCGCGGCGAAAGGCGTCGTCGATCTCGCGGGGCAGATCGCGTCGTTCGCCAAGGAGCAGCCCGCCCATCAGCGCGGCGGAGGCCGGAGGCAGGGCCCGGGCGATCGCGTCGAGCGCGGACTGGCGCAGGCGCGCGTGCCACGCCGCGGGCACGTCCTCGACGATGGCCACGCGCTCGGTCCGCGCCGTGCCCACCACGGCGATTCCCTCGCGCGCCAGGTGCTCGGCGTAGTCGAAGCCACCGGGATTACGGAAGCCCGTCGCACGGGCGAGCCGAACCTCCGCCGCGATCCGATCGCCCTCGCTCAGCTCGGCGCCCTCGCCGTAGAGCGTGAGCTGCACGACGCCGGAGCGCGGCTCGCGCGCCGTGCGCTCGACCTCGACGCGGACGCGCACCCGATCCGGCGCATAGCGGACGGGCGCCTCGGCAACACGGCCTTCGACGATCCCACGCCAGGGCATGGCCAGCCGCGCCACGTCGTCGGGCGGCGGCGAGGGTGGCGCCGCGCACAGCGCTCCGAGGGCGACGACGCCGAGCAGGACGGCCGCCGATCCGGCGAGCAGGCGGCCGAGGACCAGCGAGGTCGCCGCCACCGCGAGCCCGGCTCCCCAGAGGCCCCACGCGCCCGCGGCGGGCAGCGCCGGGCCGACGGCCACGCCCGTGCCGAGCGCCACGGCGAGCGGCACGAGGGGGATCCGGGCGAGGGTCACGGCGCCGGGCCGGTGGTGACGAGGGCCCGCAGCCGCTCGAGACGGCTCCGGCCGAGGCCACGGACACGCCGGAGATCGTCGACGGCGGCGAACGGGCCGTCGCTCTCGCGTGCCTCCACGATGCGGGCGGCGAGGGCGGGGCCGACGCCGGGCAGCCGCGTCAGCTCCTCCGCGCTGGCGCGGTTGAGATCGACGACGACGACCGCCGGCTCGCCCGGCGCGGGCGGCCGGTGCTTCGGCCGCTGCGTCTCGGGCCCCTCGCCCGGGCCGGGGCGACGGCCCTCTCGCGCCGGTCGTGCGGACGGCGGAAGCGGCGCCGCGCCCGGCCCGGCCGCGGTGGCATCATCGGGCGAAAGATCGAAGCGCTCCGCGCGCTCGACGACGTCCGGATGGCGCTCGCGCCAGTGGCCGATCGCGAGGCCGCCGCCGACGGTGGCGAGCGCGCCGAGCAGGAGCGCCAGCTGATGTCGCGTGTAGAGCGTCACGTCCCGACCATGGCACGCGCCTGACGCGACTGACTAGAGTGGAATATTTCTGACGGTTTTACGGGGGGTCTGGGGATCGAGGAGCGCCCCGGGTTCCCCGGGGCGCTGCCGAGCGTTGGGGGGTCTGGGGGGCGCCCGGAGCCCCCCAGCTTCAACTAAGGCGCGAGGGCGGCGCGCGTGATGGTCGTCGTCTCCTTGGCGTGCCACTCGGAGGCGGCGAACGCCTCGTTGATCTTCTCGAGCGGGTAGGTGTGCGAGAGCAGGCGGTCGAAGGGGAAGCGCTGGCGGTTGCGCACGAGGAAGTCGAGCGCGCGCGGGATCACCCAGGGGTCGTACTGGATCACGCCCACGATCGACTTGGAGCCCCACACGAGCAGCGAGGGCTCGAGCTCGACCTTCTGGCCGCGGCTGATAGTGCCGATCTCGAGGTACGTCCCGCCCGAGCGCAGCATCTCGATGCCCTCGGGAATGACGTGGGCAAAGCCCACGAAGTCGCACGCGACGTCGGCGCCGACGCCGCCCGTCAGCTTCCGGACCAGCGCCACGCGGTCCTTGCGCTCGGTCACCTCGCGGAGGTCGATCGTGTGATCGGCGCCGAATGCCTTGGCCAGCTCGAGCCGGCCCGGGATCTGGTCCACCACGATCACCATGGCGGCGCCCTTGTCCCTGGCCACCGCCGCGGCCTGGAGCCCGAGCCCGCCCGCGCCCTGGATCACCACGGTGCCGCCGAAGCGCAGGCCCGCGCGCTCGAGCCCGTAGATGACCTGGCAGAGCGCGCAGTTCACCGGCGCCACCAGCGCGTCGGAGAGCGCGTCCGGGACCTTGAAGATCGCCCCGCCGGGCCGCAGGTAGTAGTACTCCGCGAACGCCCCGTGGAAGTGCGGGAACTGCGAGGGGCCGAGCGGCCGCTCGAGCTTCGCCGGGCACGCGGCGAACTCCTTGTTCAGACACGCGTAGCAGCGGCCGCACGGATAGAAGTAGGTGTAGGCGACGCGGTCGCCCTCCGCGAGCGGGCGGCCGAGCGAATCGGTCTTCACGCGGGCGCCCAGCTTCGCCACGCGCCCCGTCATCTCGTGGCCGAAGATCCAGCCGTCCTCGGGCAGGCGCAGCGGCGCGTCGCCCCTCCAGAAGTGCAGGTCCGAGCCGCAGACGTTGGCCAGCGACACCCTGATGAGGACGGCGTCCGGCTCCACCTCGGGGATGCGGACGTCGCGGATCTCGAAGGGCTTGCCCGGACCGAAGAAGACCGCGGCTCGGCCGGTGGCGCTCATGAGGGGGCTCCCTTCCCGACCTCGAACACGTCGTGCAGCGCGCGCACGGCCAGCTCGGCGTACTTGTCCTCGATGACGCACGAGATCGCGATCTCCGAGGTCGAGATCATCTGGATGTTGATGCCTTCCTTGGCCAGCGCCCCGAACATCCGGCCGGCGACGCCGGAGTGGCTGCGCATGCCGACCCCGACGATCGAGACCTTGGCCACGCGCTCGTCGTGCGACACACCCTGAGCGCCGACCTTGCGCGCGACGTCCTCCAGCGCCGCCACCGCGCGGGCGTGGTCGCCGCGGGGGACGGTGAACGACATGTCCGTGTAGCCGTCGCGGCTGATGTTCTGCACGATCATGTCGACGACGATGTTGCGCTCGGCGATGGCGCCGAAGACCTGCCCCGCGATGCCCGGCCGGTCCGGCACCCGGAGGATCGAGATCTTCGCCTGGTTGCGGTCGTGGGTGACGCCCGTCACCACCATCTCCTCCATGGCCTGCTCCTCCCTGGTGACGAGCGTGCCGGGATCGGACTTGAAGGCGGAGCGCACGTGGACGGGCACGCCGTACTTCTTGGCGAACTCCACCGAGCGTGACTGGAGCACCTTGGCCCCGAGGCTGGCGAGCTCCAGCATCTCCTCGTAGGACACGCGCCCGAGCTTGCGGGCGTCGGGGACGACGTTGGGATCGGCGGTGTAGACGCCGTCCACGTCGGTGTAGATCTCGCACACGTCGGCCTTCAGGGCGGCGGCCAGCGCCACCGCGGTGAGGTCGGAGCCGCCCCGGCCGAACGTGGTGATCTCGTCGCCCTCGCTGAGCCCCTGGAAGCCGGCGACCACCGCGATCTCGCCGGCGTCCAGCGCGGCGCGCACCCGCGAGGCGTCGATGCGGGTGAGCCGGGCCCGGGTGTGCGCGGCGTCGGTCCGCATCCCGGTCTGGGGGCCGGTGAAGGAGCGCGCGCGGCGGCCGAGGCCGTGCAGCGCCATCGCGAGCAGGGCGATGGTGACCTGCTCGCCCGTGGCGAGCAGCATGTCCATCTCGCGCGGATCCGGGGTCGAGGTGATCTCCGAGGCGAGCGCGACGAGCCCGTCGGTGGTCCGCCCCATCGCGGACACCACGACGACGACCTGATGGCCGGCCGCGCTCTCGGCGACCCGGCGGGCGACGCTGGCGATCCGGGCGGGATCGGCGACGGACGACCCGCCATACTTCTGCACGATCACCGCCATCGCCGAGCCCGCATGGCCCCGCAGCCTACACGACCCCCCCGCCGCCTTTCAACTCACGCCACGATGGCTCACGCGCTCCCACACGACCCGAATTGTGACAGGCGTTGTTGAACCGCGCGGACGGAACTGGCGTAGAGCGACTGGTCAACCGCTCCGAGCGCGGGCTTCGCCCGCGCAATCCTGTTCGAGGGGGGAGGCAGGGAGGAGTGCGCCGGCAGGCGCGCGACGACCGTCGGAAGGGGGGCGAAGCCCCCCTCCGAGTGCCTAAACCCGCTGCGGAACGGGCGCGCCGGTGACGGCGGCGCGCGTGGTCTCCATCTGCGCCAGATGCTCGAGGTCGTGCTCGGCGAGATAGCGGGCGTACTCCTCGATGGTCAACGTCCCGCACGTCGGCGTCGTGCCCTTGCGCTCCCAGTGGGCTTCCGCGAGGGCGTCGAGGAAGGTCAGGGTGTCGGCGCGCACGCGTCGGAACGCCGCGAGCGCCGCGGACCAGTCCCCGGACTGCGGCGGGGCGGCGAAGCCGGTGCGCGAGGCGGACGACGACACGAAGACGGGCCCGTCCTCGACCAGCATGCGCCGCAGCCGCGGCAGCACCACCTCCCGCTCGCCGCGGATCAGGTGCTGGAGGATTTCGACCATCGACCATTCATCGTCCCGCGCACGGCGGGTCATCTGTCCAGGAAGCAGGCCGGCCCCGAGGTCCATCGCGGTCTTGGCGGTGGCTCGGAGCGTGCGAAGGATTTCCTCACGGGTCATGGGGTCTCCGTGTGGTGCGGTGATTGGGCCCAGCAGCGGCTGCGCGACGTGCATAGTCGATGCCGGCCGGAGTCCTCTGCCCGGATTCGAGTCTTTTCGCGCGTTCTTCGGTGGTTCGGCACGAATGAAGCTCCCGCCGCAGGGGTCATGTGACGAAAAACGGCAGGGGATGTGGCGTGTTTTGTCAGCAGGCGCCGTCAGCGCTTGCCGGGAACTCGCTCGCGGGGCGGGAGCGCACGGCCTCGCCGAGGCTGACGTGCTCCCGGAGCAGATAGAGCCAGCCGACGAGGGTGACCGAGATCGTCTGCGCGGCGTGCAGGAGCAGCGCGTAGGCGGCGGCCGCCGTGGGGGGGACCCCGAACAGCCCGACGGCGAGCGCGGCGGCGTAGTGGAAGACCCCGACATACCCGGGAGCGGAAGGAATGCTGACGCCCAGCCCCACGAACGCCAGGACCGTCCAGCCCGCGATCCACGGCAGCGCCAGGTCGAGCGCGCGCAGCATCGTCCAGGCCGCCGCCGCCGGACAGGCCCACACCACGACCGTCCAGACCAGCAGCGGGACGACGTGCCGCGGGCTGCGGATGCCGTCGAGCCCGCGGGCGAAGGTGGCGAGACCGGTCTGGACGCGATGCTCGAGCCGCGGCCGGCGCGCCAGCGCCCAGGCGGTCAGCGCGCGGAAGCGGCCGGGCGCGGCGGCCAGCGATATCAAGACCGCGGCGGCGCCCGCATCCACCGCGAGCAACACCGTCGCGGTCGCGCGGAAGATCGCGGGGACGGGCATGAGCAGGACGAGCGAGCCGAGGATGAGCACGATGGTCAGGCTGTCGAGCACGCGCTCGACGATCAGCGTGGCCAGGATCATCCAGAATCCGCCGCCCCGCCGCCGCGCCGCCACGTAGACCCGCACCAGCTCTCCGGCGCGCAGCGGCAGCACGTTGTTCGCCATGTAGCCGATCATCACCGCGGCGACGAGCCCCCGCGGCGACTCGCCAGGCGGGAAGAGGTAACGCCACCGGCGCGCGCGCGCCCACAGCCCGAGCGGCGCCAGCGCGGCGGAGAGCAGCACCCAGTCCCAGCGCGCGCGGCGCAGGACGCGGGCAAGCTCGTGGAGATCGACGCTGCGGAAGAGGACGACGACGAGGGCGACGCTGATGGCGACGCCCAGGACGAGCTTGAGCCGCTTCAGATGGCCCCGCGCCAGCCGTTCACTCCGGCCCCCCTTCCACGCGGATCAGCGTCGTCGGCATCGCCGTCTCCCGCAGGCGGTCGATGGCGGTCAGGGCGGCGCGCACGTCGCGCTCCCGCGCCTCGTGGGTCATCATCACCACCGGCACCGCCTCGCCGGTGGCGCGGCCCTTCTGGATCACCGAGGCGATCGAGATGTCGTTGTTGCCGAGGACGCCCGTGATGCGGGAGAGCACGCCGGGCCGATCCTGGGCCATCACGCGCAGGTAGTACCCGCAGCGCACCGTCTCCATCGGCCGCAGGGGCAGCGCGGCGGTGCCCGCCGACGGCAGCTCGAGGGCCAGGGCCGGGACGCCGTGAGCGATGCGGCGGGCGATCTCGAGCGTGTCCGACCACACCGCGGACGCCGTCGGCATCTGCCCGGCCCCGCGGCCGTAGAACATGAGGTCGCCCACGGCATCGCCGGTGATGAACACCGCGTTGAAGACCCCGCCCACCGCGGCCAGCGGCGAGGCCGCCGGGATCATCGTGGGGTGCACGCGCGCCTCCACGCCGCCGTCCACGGCCTTGGCGATGGCGAGGAGCTTGATGCGGTAGCCGAGCTCGCGCGCGTACTCGATGTCCTGCGCGCTGACGCGCGTGATCCCCTCGGTGTGGATGTCCTTGAGCTCGACGAACGTGCGGAAGGCGAGGGAGACGAGGATCTGCAGCTTGTGCGCCGAGTCCATGCCCCCCACGTCGAGCGTGGGATCGGTCTCGGCGTACCCGCGCGCCTGCGCTTCCTTGAGCACGACCGAGAAGTCGAGGCCCTCGTCGGTCATCTTCGACAGCACGTAGTTGCAGGTGCCGTTGACGATGCCGAAGACGGACAGGATGCGGTTGGCGGCGAGGCCTTCCTTGAGGGCGCGGATGAGCGGGATCCCGCCGGCGACGGCGGCCTCGAAGGCGAGGGTGACGCCGCGACGGCGCGCCTCGTCGTAGAGCTCCACGCCGTGATGCGCGAGCAGCGCCTTGTTCGCGGTGACCACGTGCTTGCCCGCGGCCAGCGCCTTGAGGATGAACGTCCGCGCCGGCTCCAGCCCGCCCACCAGCTCGATCACGACCTGCACGGCGGGGTCGGCGAGCACGCGGCCGGCGTCGGTCGTCATGGGCAGCCGCGCGAGGTCGAGGCCCTCGCGCGGACGCGTGACGTCGACGTCGGCGACGGCGGCGAGGATGAGCCGGCACCCGGCGCGCTCCTCGAGGAGCGCCCGCCGGGACTCGAGGATCTTGACGATCCCGGCTCCCACGGTGCCGAGGCCGAGCAAGCCGATACGGACCTCGTTCATGGCGTCGGCCGGGTCACCGGGGCAGCGCCGGCCGCGGTCAGCTCGAGAGCTGCCGCAGCCCGCGGAGGGCCTGCCGGATCCGCTGCTCGTTCTCGACGAGGGCGAAGCGCACGTACCCCTCGCCGTACTCGCCGAAGCCGATGCCGGGCGAGACGGCGACCTTCGCCTCCTGCACGCAGAGCTTGGCGAACTCGAGCGATCCCAGGTCCCGGAACGCGTCGGGAATGGGCGCCCACACGAACATGGTGCCCCTGGGCTTCGCGACCGACCAGCCGATCTTGTTCAGGCCGTCGACGAGGATGTCCCGCCGTTTGCGGTAGACCTCGGTGATCTCGCCGACGCACTTCTGATCGCCCTCGAGCGCGATGATCCCGGCGATCTGGATGGGCTGGAACACGCCGTAGTCCAGGTAGGACTTGATGCGCGCCAGGGCGTGGATCATCTGCCGGTTGCCGCAGGCGAAGGCCAGCCGCCAGCCCGCCATGTTGTAGGACTTGGTGAGCGAGAAGAGCTCGACCCCGACGTCGCGGGCGCCCTCGGAGGCGAGGAAGGACGGCGGGGTGTAGCCGTCGAACGCGAGGTCGGCGTAGGCGAAGTCGTGGACGACCATGAGCCGGTGCTCCCGCGCGAAGGCGACCACGCGGTCGAAGAACGCCTGGTCGACGCACATGGTGGTCGGGTTGTGCGGGAACGAGAGGATCAGCAGCTTGGCCTTCGGCCACGCCAGCTTCGCCGTCTCCTCGAGCCGCGCGAAGAAGTCGCCATCGGGGGTGAGCGGCACCGAGCGCAGATCGCCGTCGGCGATCACCACGGAATAGGAGTGGATGGGGTACGTGGGGTTCGGCACCAGCGCGCCGTCGCCGGGCTGGAGCACGGCGAGGGCGAGGTGGGCGAGGCCCTCCTTGGCCCCGATGGTGGCGATCGCCTCGGACTCCGGGTCCAGCTCGACGCCGTACCGCTCGCGGTACCACCGGGTGACGGCGACGCGCAGCCGGGTGATGCCGCGCGAGGCCGAGTAGCGGTGATTCTTGGGGTTCTGGGCGGCCTCGATCAGCTTGGCGACGATGTGCTTGGGGGTCCCCAGATCCGGGTTGTCCATCCCGAGGTCGATGATGTCCTCGCCGCGGGCGCGCGCCTTCGACTTGAGGTCGTTGACGATCGCGAAGACATATGGGGGCAGCCGCTTGATCCGGTAGAACTCGTCCATGGCTCCTCTCGCGAGCGGACAACGCGTTTCGTGATGATACTGCCCGCATTTCTTCGGTGTCAAGAAATGCCGATCCCACGCGGAGTTACGGATCACGCCCGGATCTGTTGTTGACACCGCCCGCTCACTCGGGTACCAATGCCGCGAGCCGCGAGGCTCGAACGATCACCCGACCCCGAGGAGACGGCGATCGCGTGAGCCACCGCAGGCAGTACAGTCTGCTGATCGTCCGAGGTGATGGCGTCCGGGTCCTCCGCTTCAATTTTCCCCGTCGACTTGCCATCGCCACCCTGGCCGCCCTGGTGGGAGCCTCGCTGCTGCTCGCGGGGCTTCTCGGCGACTGGTGGTCGCTCCGGGGCCGCGTGCGGGACGCGGCCGCGCTGTACCAGGAGCTGGCCGAGCAGCGTTCGACCATCGATGGGTTCAACCGCCGCGTGGCCGATCTGCGGCGTGAGGTCGCGGGCTGGCGCGAGATGCACGCGCGCATCTGGGAGCCGTTCGGGCCGGACGCCTCTCCGAAGTCGCGCGGCACGGGCATCGGCGGCGGCACCCTCGCGACCTCCGACCGGCCCGCGCGCTCCTCCGTGGCCGACGAGCTGAACCGGCTGGCCGAGAGCGTGGCCGAGGAGGGCGAGAGCCTCCGGTCGCTGGAGAGCATGATCACCCGTGCCTCGCGCGCCATCGCGGCGCTGCCGTCGCGCTGGCCCGTGCGCGGCGCGGTCAACTCCGAGTTCGGTGCGCGGCCCTCGCCCTGGGCGCGCGGTCCCGAGCGGCACTCGGGAATCGACATCGGTGCCGAGCGCGGCACGGTGGTGCTCGCGCCGTCGGCGGGCACCGTCTCCTTCGCCGGGACGCACGCCGAGTACGGTCTCGCCGTGATGCTCGACCACGGCCACGACCTGAAGACCCTCTACGGCCATCTCTCGAGGATCACCGTGACGCTGGGCCAGCAGGTGGCGCGGGGCGGCGAGATCGGCCTGACCGGCAACACCGGGCGCTCCTCGGGGCCGCACCTGCACTACGAGATCCTCCTCAGGAATCAGCCGGTGAACCCTCGCGGCTTCCTCTGGGAGTAGATGAAGATGGGGGGCCGCGGCGGGCCCCCCAAGCCCTATTGGTGAAGATGGGGGGCCGCGGCAGGCCCCCCAAGCCCCCCAACGCTCGGCACGCCCCGGCGAAGCCGTGGCGCGCCTCGGTGCTGCGCTCCGTGCATGGGGGCCGCGGCGAGCCCCATGCGTGCGACTTCGTCGTATCCTCGGACGTGTGAGACGCTCCACCGCGCTGCTCGTCGGGCTCGGCGCGCTCGCGGCCGGCTGCGCCGGCTCCGGGGAATGGGTCTACGAGAAGCCCGACGTCCTGCCGGCGCAGTACGACCGGGACAGTGCCGCGTGCCGGCGGGAATCGATCGACCGCCAGGGCTTCGCGATCTTCCAGTCCGGCCGGCTCGACCGCGAGGTCTTCAACCGGTGCATGCAGCGGAGGGGCTACACGGTGAGGCGGGAGGACCCGTGACCACCCTCGATCACGATCCGGCCGACGTCGCGGCCGTCATCCAGGCCGTCCGCTTCGAGCTCTACCGCGAGAACGTCCGCGGCGCCCTCGACCTGCTCGAGGCCGCGCACGCGAGGCATCCCGATCCGCGCTACGCCGAGCAGGTCGCCCGCATCCGGTCGTGGTTGGGTCATCTCGACTCCCGCGAGGCGTACATCGCCGCGCAGGAGGACCAGTATCACGGTCTGCGCGCGACGGGCGGGCTCAAGCTGCTGGAGCGGCGCCTGCGCGCCTGGCTCGGGCGCAAGACGCGCAAGATGGTCGCGCGACGCAGCGAGGACGCCGAGTTCCTCGAGCTGGAGCGCGAGGTCGTGGCTCTCGGCGCGCGGCGCGTGCTGGACGCCGGCTGCGGCGAGGGCGGGATCGCGATGGCGCTCGGCGCGCGCCACCCCGAGGTCCGGGTCGAGGGCGTGGAGATCTCGGCCACGAACACGCGGATCGCCGGCCAGCTGAACCGGTACCGCAACGTGGCCTTCCGCCAGGGGCTCGCCGAGGAGGTGCACCGTCACTTCCCGGCGGGCTCCTTCGACCTCGCCTACTCGTTCGCCGTCCTCGAGCACGTGCGGGACGTCGACGAGACGGTCGGCTCCATCGCCAGCGTGCTCCGTCCCGGCGGGCGCTTCTGCTTCGTGGTCCCCATGCGGGAGTTCCGGATCACGGGCGAGATCCCCGAGTACGCGCCCGTCCACGGTTACGCGGATCATTGCCGCGTGTTCGACGTGGCCGACCTCACGGCGCGCTTCGGTGCGCGGCCGGGCTTCCGGCTGGTGAAGATCCCGGGCAACTACAAGCGCGACGAGATGCCCGCCTGCTTCGAGCCCGTGGAGTTCGGCGTCTACTTCGTGGCCTTCACCAAGGGGTAGTCGCCCGTCGCGCAGCCGGGCACGAGCCAGTGCTCGTGCAGCCCGGCGAGCACCCCCTCGGCGAAGACCTTCGCCCCCGCGGGCGTGTGGTGGATGTCGGTGCGCCGGAAGAGCGGGGCGTCGGTACGTGCGCGCGCGCGGAAGATTGGCCCCAGGTCGATGACGGGGAACCCGGCCCGCCGGCCGAGCTCCTCGAGGATCTGGAAGGGCCGGTCGGAGGCGTAGAGGCCGGGGCCGATCCCGAACTTGCGCCGCCCCTCCGGCGACTCGTCCGCGCTCACCTGGTGCGCATGAGGGTAGACGACGAGCGCGAACGCGGCGCCCGCGCCGCGGGCGAGGGCGCCGACGTCCGCGATGTAGCGCTTCGTCGTGGCCCAGGCCTGCTCGAGGGCCGGGGACTCGCCGTCGCGGGTGATGGCGAGGATGTCGTACCGGATGTCGCCGACGAGCCCGAGCTGCTCGAGGCGCTCCGGGGTCAGTTTCACCGGGCCGAGCCATCGCGCGCCGAGTGAGGATTTCCGGATCACCTGATAGACCGCCGCGTGGTTGGCCGCGCGCTCGAGCGGCCGGAGGACGCCGGCCCAGGAGGGGAGCGCCAGGGGCGGCATGAGCATCGCCGCCTCCTGGAGCGGCCTGGACGGCACGGCGACCACGCGGCCGTCGGCGTCGAGGCGGGCGATGCGGGTGCGGATCCAGTCGTCGTGGACGTCCGTCATATCGAAGTTCAGGACGACGAGATCCGGATGCAGCGCGAGGGCGACGTGCTTCAGGAGCAGGTACTCGAGGATCGGCGAGTAGCTGCCGGTCCCGGCGTTGATCACCTCGTACCGCCCCGCGCACGCACCCGAGCCCAGCGCGCGCTCCACGCGCTTGGCGACGGTGTCCTCGAGGGCGAGCGTGTAGCCCTCGGTGAACGAATCGCCCAGCATGACGATGCGGAACACGCCGGCGGGCTTGGCGCGCGCGTACTCCCGGTCCCGCAGTCCGAGGGAGTTCGTCGCGTACTCCACGCCCCGGATCGGCTTCCGGCCGTTGGGCCGGTAGCGATGGTGGAGCACGGGGTCGCTGACGCCGAGGCTGCCGTCTGCCGCGCCTGGGCGGCCGGCCACGACGCGCAGGGCGATCTCGCTCGCCGCCAGCGCGAGCGCGAGGCCGAGCGCGACGGCGAGCAGGCGGCCGCCCAGCCGCCGCCGCGTCACTTCGGATGCCGCGCGAGGAACTCCAGGCACATCCGGTTGAACTCCTCGGGCATCTCCCAGAAGTACACGTGGCCGGCCCGGGCGATGGTGGCCAGCTCGGCGCCGGGGATGCGCGCGGCGATCTCGCGGGCGAAGCGCGCCGGCACGAGGACGTCCTCGTCGGCGACGCTCACGAGGGTGGGGGCGGTGATCCGGGGCAGGCGGTCGCGCGTGGAGAACGCCTGGACCGCCGCCGACTGCCCCCTGAAGCCGGCGAGCGACTGCGGATACGGGTTCGCCAGCGCGCCGGCGAGGATCGCCTCCACGAACTCGGGGCGCTCGTTGTACGTGGTGTGGCCGAACAGCCAGAGGAAGATCGTGCGCTGGGCCTGCTCGAGCGGCAGCGAGGCCCTGACGGTGCCCCAGGCGTCACCGAGCGCGGTCATGTAGCCGTCGTTGCCCGGGTGCGTGCAGTGCAGCTGGAGCGAGAGCACGCGGCCGGGGTGCGCGAGCGCGAGCTCCTGGGCGATCATGCCGCCCATCGACACCCCCAGCACGTGCGCGCGCTCGATGCCGAGCCGGTCCATGAGCCCGGCCGTGTCCCCGGCCATCTGGGGGATGGTGTACGGCGCATCGGGCTGGTCGGTCTGTCCCGCCCCCCGGTTGTCGAACGCGATCACCCGATAGCGCTGGGCGAACTCCGCCATCTGGAACGCCCACGCCGTGTGGTCCCCGCTGAATCCCATGATGAGCACCAGCGGCTCCCCACTGCCTTGCTCCACGTAGTACATCTCGATATCCCCGACCCGAACCTTAGGCACCCCCACCCTCCCTCACGACGAACCCTCCCCACCCCGCTCGCCGACAGCGCGGGATGAGCGCTCCCGGCTTGAACCGCGCGATCTTGACCGCCGCTCCTTGGGATGAACGAAAGCGATCGAGGCACCAGGTGTCATCGCCACGGGCATCTGGCATCCCAGATGGTCGTCGTTGGGCGCACGGCGGCGGCGGGGGGTCGGGGGGCCAGCGGGAATCCGTGGTGTACCCGGCATCTCGCCACCACCGGAGGCGATGCGAGCGCGCCAGAGCATCGAGAGCCAGTCAGTCGGATTCCCGCTGGCCCCCCGACCCCCCGCCGCCGCCCCTCGACGCAGCGCTATCGAATCCTGACGCCAGAACGAACCTGGCACGCCACCCAGTGCCCCGGCGAGATCTCCTTGAGCACCTGATCGTTCATCGAGCAGGACGGCTCGCGAAGCGCGCAGCGCGTGTGGAACCGGCAGCCGGACGGCGGCGAGATGGGGCTCGGCACGTCGCCCTCGAGCAGGATCCGCTTGCGCTTGACCGTGGGATCGGGGATCGGCACCGCGGACAGCAGCGCCTCGGTGTAGGGATGCTTCGGGTTGGCGTAGAGCTCCTTGGCGGGCGCGATCTCGACGATCTTGCCCAGGTACATGACGGCCACCCGGGTCGAGATGTGCTCGACCACGGACAGGTCGTGGGCGATGAAGAGGTACGTCAGCCCGAACTTCGTCTGCAGATCCTCGAGCAGGTTGACGACCTGGGCCTGCACGGACACGTCGAGGGCCGAGACCGGCTCGTCGGCCACGATGAGCTTGGGACTCACGGCGAGGGCGCGCGCGATGCCGATGCGCTGCCGCTGGCCGCCCGAGAACTCGTGGGGATAGCGCCGCAGGTGGTCGGCCGAGAGGCCCACGGTCTCCAGCAGCTGGACCACGCGCTCCTCGCGCGCCTTCCGGTTCGGCGCCAGCTTGTGGATCACCAGCGCCTCGCCGATGATCGAGCCGACCGTCATCCGCGGATTGAGCGAGGCGTACGGATCCTGGAAGATGATCTGCATCTCCTTCCGGAGGCTTCGCAGCGAGCGCTTGTCCAGGGTGGTGACGTTGCGGTCCTGGAACCAGACCTCGCCCTCCGTCGGCTCGATGAGCCTGAGGATCGTGCGTCCGGTGGTCGACTTGCCGCAGCCCGACTCACCGACGAGGCCCAGCGTCTCGCCCGCCATGATGTCGAAGGACACGTCGTCGACCGCGTGGACGCGCGCCACCTCGCGCGACAGGAGGCCGCCGCGGATCGGGAAGTACTTCTTGAGATTCCGGACCTTGAGGAGCGTGTCTGCCATGGCGGCGCCTCAGTACAGGAAGCAGGCGACCTTGTGGCCGGCCCGCACTTCCTTGAGTGGCGGAGTGTTCTCGAAGTGCATCGGCTTGGCGAACTGGCAGCGCGGCGCGAACCGGCAGCCGGGCTTGATGTCCCCGCGCAGGGTCGGCACCGTCCCCGGGATGGTCTCGAGCCGCTGCCGCTCCGTGGCCGCGCGGTCGACGCGCGGGATGGATCGCAGCAGGCCCTGGGTGTAGGGGTGCAGCGGCTCCTTGAAGAGCTCGCCCACCGGCGCCTCCTCCACGATCTGCGCGGCGTACATCACGACCACGCGCTGGGCCGTCTCGGCGATGACGCCCATGTCGTGAGTGATCAGGAGGATGGCCATGCCGAGCTTGGCCTTGAGCTCGTTGAGCAGCTCGAGGATCTGGGCCTGGATGGTGACGTCGAGCGCGGTGGTGGGCTCGTCGGCGATGAGGAGGTTGGGGTTGCACGACAGCGCCATCGCGATCATGATCCGCTGCCGCATGCCGCCCGAGAGCTGGTGGGGGTATTCCTTGACGCGCCGCTCGGCGTTGGGGATGTGCACCAGCTTGAGCATCTCGACCGTCTTGTCCATGGCGTCGCGCCGGCCGAGGCCCTCGTGCAGCCGGATGGCCTCGGCGATCTGCTCGCCCACCGTGAACACGGGGTTGAGAGAGGTCATGGGCTCCTGGAAGATCATCGAGATCTCCTTGCCCCGGACCTTGCGCATCTCGGCGGGGGTGAGCTTCAGGAGATCCCGGCCGCTGTAGATGATCTCGCCCTCGACGATGCGGCCGGGCGGCTGCGCGATGAGCCGCATGATCGACAGCGCGGTCACGCTCTTGCCGCAGCCCGACTCCCCGACGACGCCGAGGGTCTCGCCCTTGTTGATGTAGAGGTCCACGCCGTCGACGGCGCGGACCACGCCCTCGTCGGTGAAGAAGTACGTCTTGAGACCCTTCACATCCAGGAGTCGTTCGGCCATGGAGCCTCCCTGAATCTCACCGCCTGGCGGCCTGGGCGTTGCCGCGGGACCTTACCAGCTTCGGGTGATTTCGGCTAGTGCCTCGACGGCCCGGCGGATGTCCTCGGCGTCCACGTCCTTGTGGGTCACGCACCGGATGGACGTCGGGCCGATGCCGTGGATCTTCACCTTTCGGGCGGCGCCGCCGGACACCAGATGCTCCACGCCACCCGGGCGCCCCACCCGGAAGATGACGATGTTCGTCTGGACGGTCGCGAGATCCACCTCGACCCCCGGCAGCTTCGCGATCCCCTCCGCCAGCGCGCGGGCGTTGGCGTGGTCCTCGGCCAGGCGGTCCACCATCCGCTCCAGGGCCACGATCCCGGCGGCCGCGATGATACCCGCTTGGCGCATCCCTCCGCCCAGCATCTTTCTGACCCGCCGGGCGCGGTCGATGAAGCCCGCGGAGCCACAGACCAGCGACCCCACGGGCGCGCCCAGCCCCTTCGAGACGCAGAACGTCACCGAGTCGACGTGGCGGGTGAAGTCCCGGGCGTCGCGGCGGAGGGCCACGGCCGCGTTGAAGAGCCTCGCCCCGTCGAGGTGCACGGGCACCCCGGCGGCGTGCGCCACCTCCGCCACCGCCCCCATCTCCTCCGGGGTGCAGCAGGTGCCGCCGTGGCGGTTGTGGGTGTTCTCCAGGCAGATCAGGCCGGTGGGCGGGATGTGGATGTTCGCGGGCCGCAGCGCCTCCTGGACCTGCCCAGGGCTCAGGAAGCCGCGCGCGGTCGCCACCGGGCGCATCTGCACGCCGCCGATGACCGCCGCGCCCGCCACCTCGGAGTTGAAGATGTGCGCGTGCAGGTCGAGGACGACCTCCTGGCCCGCCCGGGTCTGCGCCAGGACGGACACGAGGTTGCCCTGGGTGCCCGACGTCACGAAGAGGCCGGCCGCCTTGCCGGTGCGCGCGGCGGCGAGCGCCTCGAGGCGCTTGACGGTCGGGTCCTCCTCCCACACGTCGTCGCCCACCTCGGCGCGGGCCATCGCCTCGCGCATCTCGGGGGTCGGGAGCGTCAGGGTGTCGGATCGGAGATCGACGATGTCGTGCACGGAGGTTACCTCTGCGCCTGCAGACGCCGCGTGGCGCGCCGGCCCCACTCGGTGTAGCCGAACTCGGTGGCGAGGCGGCGCCAGATGTCGTTCGCTTCCTCGTTCTTGCCCTCGCGGAGGTCCACCTCGGCGAGCAGCCAGAGCGTCTCGGGCACCACGAGCGTGCGCGGGTAGTCCTTGAGCACCAGCTCCAGACGCTGCCGCGCGCCGCTCGGGTTGCCCTGGTTGAAGTAGTACGTCGCGACCCACAGCTCCTTCTGGGCCATGCGCCCGACGCAGATGTCGATCTTGGCGAGGGCGTCCGTCGCGTAGCGGCTCTCCGGGTACTCGCGCACCAGCTTCTTGAACTGCTCGAGGGCTTTCTTGGCCAGCGACTGATCCTGCTCGATGGGCTTGAGCTGGTCGTAGTAGGCCATGGCCAGCCGATACTGCACGAGGTCGGCGATCTGGTGACGCGGGTAGAAGGCGAGGAAGGTGTCGAACTCCTTGATGGCCTTGTCGAATTCACCTTCGCGGTAGAACGCCTCGCCCATCAGGAAGCGGGCGCGCGCGGCGTAGGACGAGTTGGGATGCCGCTCGACGATGGACTTGAAGCTCTTCCGCGCCTCCTCGTAGCGTCGCTTGCCGAGCTCCGCCTCGCCGATCTGGTACAGCTCCTCGGGCGGCAGGATGGGCACCGGCTGGGCCTTGAGGAAGGAGCAGCCTGCCACCAGCACCAGGAGCAGTCCGGTAAGGAGTCCCCGCACGAGCGCGTGAGGCGAGTCCGGCATAAAAACTGCCTAGATATACCACATTGGCCGGGGAAAAACCCTTTGACTTGGCCCGGTGCGCCCGGTATCTAGGTGGCACTTGGCCAGGAGGTGTCCCGCGATGGCGCTCCCCCGCATGCTCCGCGTTCGCCAGAACTTCCCACGCCCGCGGGTCGCCGACATCCCCCGCACCGTGACCGAGGCGCTGGGCGGGGCCGCGCTGACCATCAAGCGGGGCGACGTCGTGGCGGTCGGAGCCGGCAGCCGCGGGGTCGCCAACATCGACGTGATCGTCGGGGCGACAGTGCGCTGGCTGAAGGAGCTGGGGGCGCGGCCGTTCGTGTTCCCGGCCATGGGCAGCCACGGCGGCGGCACCCCGGAGGGCCAGTGCTCCGTGCTCGAGCACTACGGGATCACCGAGGCGACCATGGGCTGCCCGGTGCGGGCGACCATGGAGGTGGTGCCCGTCGGCGAGGCCCTCGGCATGCCGGTCTGGCTGGATCGGTACGCGTCCCAGGCCGACTGGATCGGGATCGTCAACCGCGTCAAGCCGCACACGGACTTCAAGGGCTCGATCGAGTCCGGGCTCTTCAAGATGATGACGATCGGGCTCGGCAAATACAAGGGCGCCATCCAGTACCACCGCGCCAACATCCAGCACGGCTACGAGAAGGTGATCACGTCGGTCGGCCGGGAGATGCTCGCCACGGCGAAGATCGCCTTCGGCGTGGGCATCGTCGAGAACGGCTACGACGAGACCGCGCGCATCGAGGCCTTCGACGCGCGGCACCTCGAGGAGGGCGAGCGCCGTCTCCTGAAGGACGCTCGTGAGTGGATGGCGCGCCTGCCCTTCCCGGCCTTCGACGTCCTGATCGTCGAGGAGATGGGCAAGAACGTCTCCGGCTCGGGGATGGACTCGAACGTGATCGGCCGGCCGACCAACCCCCACGAGCCCTTCCCGAACGAGCCCAGGATCCTCTGGATCGTGACGCTCGACCTCACCGAGGAGAGCTACGGCAACGCCACGGGCATCGGCAACGCCGACTTCACCACGCGGCGCCTGGTCGACAAGATCGACATGAAGGCCACGCTCATCAACTGCATCACTGCCTGCTCGCCGGGCGGCGCCAAGGTGCCGGCGACCTACGAGACCGACCGCGAGGCGGTCGAGACCGCGCTCTCCTGCATCGGGCTCACGCCGCCCGAGAAGGCGCGGGTGGTGCGGATCAAGAACACGCTGATGATCGGCGAGCTCGACGTCTCCGAGGCGCTGCTCCCCGACGCGGGCCGGCGCGGCGACCTCACCGAGCTCGGTGACCTCGCCCCGCTGCCGTTCGACGCCGCCGGGCGTCTCGTGCCGTTCGACGGCGGCCGCCACTGAGCGCCGCGGCGAAGAGGCCGCTCGTCGGCGTCGTCATGGGCTCGAAGTCCGACTGGGAAACCATGGCGGCGACGTCCGAGACCCTCGACGCCCTCGGGGTCCCGCACGAGGTCCGCATCCTCTCGGCCCACCGCACCCCCGACGCGCTGGAGGAGTGGATCGCCTCGGCCGAGAAGCGCGGCGTGGAGGTCTTCATCGCCGCCGCCGGCGGCGCCGCGCACCTCGCCGGCGTGGTCGCGTCGAAGACCGTGCGGCCCGTGCTCGGCGTGCCGATGGAGTCGAAGTCCCTCAAGGGCCTCGACTCCCTCCTCTCGATCGTGCAGATGCCCGCGGGGATCCCCGTCGGCACGCTCGCCATCGGCAAGGCGGGCGCGACGAACGCCGCCATCCTCGCGGCGCAGATCCTCGGCGCCACGCGGCCGGCGCTCCGCGAGGCGGTGAAGCGTCACCGTCAGGCGGAAGGAGAGAAGGTCCTCGCCCAGGGCGACCCGCGCGGCTGAACGAAGCCGAACAATCGAACGGTCGAAGGGCCGCTCCATCAAGCCCTTCTTCTCGTAGAGCGCCATGCGGCCGGGGTTGAAGGGGAAGGCCGAGAGCACGAGCTTGTGGAAGCCGTGCTCGCGGCCGAGGACGGCGAGGCGATCGAGCAGGACGCTGCCGACGCCTGGCCGCGTGACCGCCGCTCCACGTAGACCGAGATGTCGGCGACGAAACGGTACGCGTCCCGCGTGTTGAACAGGCTCAGGCTGCCCCAGCCGACGACCTCGCCGCTCGGCGCCTCGGCGACGATCACGGGATGGCGCGGGCTGCGCGAGGCCAGCCACTGCCGCCGCTCCTGGGGCGTGAGGAGCTCGGTCTCGAGCGTGGCGAGGCGGTCCTCGATGCCCCGCTTGTAGATGCGGCAGATGCCTGCGGCGTCGTCCGGCGTCGCGGGACGGACGCGGTGAACGGTCACCCCAGCTCCCGCGCGTCGAGGCGTCCTTCCTCCTGAAGCCGCGCGAACGTCTCGAGGGTCTCGCGTCCCCGCGCACGATCGTCACCCGGCCGGCGCCGTCGGCGCCCGCGATCATCCGCAGGCGCCACGGATCGTCGCCGAGGTCGAACACCACCGGCCGCTCGCTGCGCGCGAGCAGCGCGCGCACCACCCACGAGCCGATGCAGCCGAAGGCTCCGGTGACGAGCGTGCTCACGGCCGGCAACGATAGCACGCCGCGGCCGGCCGGCCACGCGCGCGGCGATATAATATGGAGCGCCGTGTTCGAGACCCCGCGCGTCCCGCAACGTACAGGAGAGTCGTGCCATGCCCACTGATTCGCGTCCGTTCGTGGTCCTCGCCGGCCCCATCCACGCCGATGCCCAGGCGCTCCTCGAGAAAGAGGCGCGTGTGGTCGTCTGCAACGAGACGGAGGAGGCGGTGTTCCTCAAGGTCGCCGCTGACGCCCACGGCATCCTGTTCCGCGTCAGGCCCCGGGTGACGGAGAGCCTCATGACGGCCTGCAAGAACCTGAAAGTCGTCGGCCGGCACGGGGTGGGCCTGGACACCGTGGATCTGCCCGCGGCCACCCGGCTGGGCATCGCGGTGGTCCACGCCCCGGGCATCAACCGGTATGCCGTCGCCGAGCACGCGATCTTGTTGATCCTGTCGTCCCTCAAGAAGCTGCGGCAGATCGACAAGCTCACCCGGGGCGGCGGCTGGCGCGACTCCGGGCTGGCCAGCGGGCTGCGGGAGTTCCGGGGCAAGACGCTGGGCATCGTCGGCGTCGGCAACATCGGCACCGAGGTGGCCAAGCGTGCCGCGGCGTTCGGCGCGGTGGTGATCGGCTTCGACCCGTACGTCGCGGAAGACGAGCTCCGTCGCCGCGGCGTGGAGCCGACGGCGAGCCTGGACGACCTCTGCCGGCGGGCCGACATCATCACGTGCCACACCCCGCTCACCGACGAGACGCGCCACATGATCGACGAGCGGCGCATCGGGCTCATGAAGCAGGGCGTGATCTTCATCAACACGTCGCGCGGGCCGATCCAGCAGGAGGCGGCGCTGTTCGAGGCCCTCACGCGCGGCAAGATCGCCGCCGCCGGCCTCGACGTGTGGGAAGAGGAGCCCGTCCGCGCCGACAACCCGCTCCTCAATCTCGAGAACGTGACCTGCACCGCGCACGTGGCCGGCGCCACACAAGAGGCGCACCGGGCCTCCGGCATCCACGTCGCCGAGGAGATGCTGCGCGTGATCCGCGGCGAGCGCCCGCAGCACATCGCCAACGCCGACCTCTGGCCGCGCCTGGCGCACCTGCGCCCCACGACTGATTGAACCTGGCGCGCCGGAGATCTCTCGGGACATCGAGGGGCGCCCCGGGTTGCCCGGGGCGCTCGGAGCGTCGGGGGGACTGGGGGGCGCCCGGAGCCACCCAGCTTCAAACACTCGATGAAGTAGAATAGCGTCATGCCGATCGACTCCCGGCACCCGCGCGAGATCCGGGCCGACATCCGGCGCGGCACGCTCGCCGGGACCACGGCCGGGCTCGGCGCGGGCCACGTCCAGGCGAACCTCGCCGTGCTGCCGCGCGAGCAGGCCTACGACTTCCTGCTCTTCTGCCAGCGCAACCCGCGGCCCTGCCCGCTCATCGAGGTGACCGACGTGGGCTCGGCGGAGCCCGTGGGCGTGGCGCCGGGCGCCGACCTCCGCACGGACATCCCGCGGTACCGCATCTACAAGGACGGCGCGCTCGCCGACGAGGTGACCGACGCCACCCCGTACTGGCGCGACGACCTCGTGGCCTTCCTGCTCGGCTGCTCGTTCACCTTCGAGTGGGCGCTGATGGACGCGGGCATCCGGCTCAAGCACGTCGAGCGCGGGGGCAACGTCGCGATGTGGCGCACCTCGATCGAGTGCCGTCCCGCCGGGGCCTTCCACGGCCCGATGGTCGTCTCCATGCGCCCGATCCCGGCCGCGCAGCTCTCCAAGGCGGTCACGGCGAGCGCGCGCTTTCCCGGCGCCCACGGCGCGCCGATCCACATCGGCGATCCGTCGATGATCGGCATCATGGACGTCGCCACGCCCGACTGGGGAGATCCCCAGGAGTTCGCGCCGGGCGACGTGCCCGTGTTCTGGGCGTGCGGGGTGACCCCGCAGGCGGTGGCGCTGGCCTCGAAGCCGCCGTTCATGATCACCCACAGCCCCGGGCACATGTTCATCACCGACGTGCCCAACTCGGCGCTCGCCGCGCTGTAGAGGCTCTTTGAGGTTTCGACCCGCCGGGGACCTGGCCGTCTCGATCGAGCTCGAGGAGGAGATCAGCGCGGAGGTCAACACCCGCGTCCGCGCGCTCGAGTTCCTGATCCAGCAGAAGGGATTGACCGGCGTCGTCGAGACCGTCCCGAGCTACCGCGCGCTGCTCGTCTACTACGATCCCGACGCCGTTGGCTACGCCGGGCTCTGCGCCGCCATCGAGGCGCTGTACCCGCAGGCCACGACGGCGGTGCTGCCCCCGCCGCGCGAGGTCGAGCTGCCGTGCTGCTACGAGGACCCCGAGCTCGGCATCGACCTCGGCGCCGCCGCGGTCCGGCTCGGGCTGTCGACCGCCGAGCTGGTGCGGCTGCACACGGGGGTGGGCCACGTCGTCTACTTCATCGGCTTCACGCCCGGGCTGCCCTACCTGGTCGGCATGCCGGAGCGCCTGCACATCCCGCGGCTGGACACGCCGCGCACGAAAGTGCCGCCGGGGAGCGTGGCCATCGGCGGCCAGCAGTGCTGCGTGTACTCCGTGGAGAGCCCGGGTGGCTTCTGGATCCTCGGCCGCACCCCGCTCCGGCTCTACGATCCCGCCGCGGGCGAGCCGACACTCCTGCGTCCCGGCGACCGCGTGACCTTCCGCGCGATCGACCGCGCGGAGTTCGACGCCATCGCTGCCGCCGTGGACGCGGGCGCCTTCACGCCGGTGATCGCGTGATCACGATCCTCCAGCCGGGCGCTCATACCACGGTGCAGGATCTCGGACGTCCGGGCCAGCTGCGCTACGGCATTCCACCCTCGGGGCCGATGGACGTGCGCGCGTTCGTGCTCGCCAACCGTCTCGTGGGCAACCCTGACGGCGCCGCGGCGCTCGAGTGCACCATCCTCGGCCCGCGCTTCGAGACGGAGGCGGCCGGCGCCATCGCGGTGACGGGCGCCGACATGCCCGTGACCGTCAACGGGGCCGACGTCGCACCCGGGCAGACCGTGCCGCTCGCCGCGGGTGACCTGGTGAAGGTTGGCACCGCGCGCGAGGGCGTGCGCGGCTACGTGGCTTTCGCGGGCGGGCTCGACGTGCCCTTCGCGCTCGGCTCGCGCGCCACGTACGTGCGCGGCCGACTCGGCGGGCTGGAGGGCCGCGCGCTCCGCCGTGGCGACACGCTGGCGGTCCTGGGCGCGCGCCGGCCGGTCGTCCGGCGCCGCGTGAAGCCGGGCGCCGCGCCGGCCGGTGCGGAGCCGCCGGAGCTGGCGACGGTGCTCGGCCCGCAGGACGACCGCTTCACGGGCGAGGGCCTCGAGGCGTTTCTCGGCGGCACCTACGCGGTGCTGCCGCAATCCGACCGCATGGGCGTGCGCCTGTCGGGGCCGCGCATCGCGCACGCGCGCGGTCATGACATCATCTCCGATGGCATCCCGCTCGGCGGGGTGCAGGTCGTCGGCGACGGCCAGCCGATCGTGCTGCTCGTCGATCGGCAGTCGACCGGCGGCTATACCAAGGTCGCGACGGTGTGCTCGTACGAGATCGGCCGGCTGGCGCAGGTCAAGCCGGGCCGCTCGGTGCGCTTCCGCGCCGTCGATCTCGCCGCGGCCCACGAAGCGCGGCGCCAGTGGCGGGCGTCGTTCGACGACGCCCTGGAGGACATCCGATGACGATCGAGAAGGAAGTGGCGGAGTACGTCGCCAAGACGCGGCAGTCGAAGGCCCTCCACGAGGAGGCCGTCGCCGTCATGCCGGGCGGGAACAGCCGTACGACGACGTTCTTCGATCCGTACCCGTTCTACCTCCAGCGCGGCCAGGGCGCCCACGTCTGGGACGCCGACGGCATCGACCGGCTCGACTTCAACGGCAACTACACGAGCCTGATCCTGGGGCACGCGCCGCCGGAGGTGGTGAAGGCCGTCCAGGAGGCCGCCACGCAGGGGCTGTCGTTCCCCGGGCCGACCGAGCACGAGATCCGGCTCGCGGAGCTGCTGACCCGGCGCATTCCCTCGCTGGAGTCGGTGCGCTTCACGAACTCCGGGACCGAGGCGACCATGAACGCCGTGCGCGTGGCGCGCGCGTTCACGGGCCGCCCGAAGATCGCGAAGTTCGAGGGCGCGTACCACGGCACCCACGACTGGGCGCTGGTGAGCGTGTCCCCCGATCCCAGGACGGCGGGCGGCCGCCGCCGCCCCAAGCCGGTCGCCGCCTCGGCGGGCGTGCCCCCGGCGGTGCTCAAGCACGTCGTGGTGCTGCCATGGAACGACGCGGAGGCGTGCGAGCAGATCATCGAGAAGGAGGCGGCCAGCCTCGCGGGGGTGCTCGTCGATCCGCTGCTCGGCGTGGGCGGCATCCTGCCGCCGGTGGCGGGCTTCCTCGAGCGGCTGCGCGCGGTGACCGAGCGCCACGGCATCGTGCTGATCTTCGACGAGGTGATCTCGTTCCGGGTGGGCGAGGGCGGCGCCCAGCAGCGCTTCGGCATCCGGCCCGACCTCACCACCCTCGGCAAGATCATCGGCGGCGGCCTGCCCGTCGGCGCCTTCGGAGGGCGCGCCGACATCCTGGGCGCCTACGACCCGCGCAAAGGGGGGGCCCGCATCAGCCACGGCGGCACCTTCAACGCCAATCCGCTCACGATGGCGGCGGGCGTGGCCACCCTCAACGCCTTGACGCCCGAGGCCTACGGGCGGCTCGACGCCCTCGGCGAACGGCTGCGCGGCGGCGTCACGCGGCTGCTCGAGGGCACGCGGCGCAAGGGACAGGTCACGGGCCTCGGCTCGCTGTTCTGCCTGCACTGGACGACGGGCGCGCTCACCGATTACCGCTCCAGCCGGCCGAAAGATCCGGGGGCGCCCATGCGCGTGTTCATGGGACTGCTCAACGAGGGCATCCTCCTCACCCAGCGGGGGATGGGCGCCTGCTCGCTCCCCATGACCGATCAGGACGTCGATCGCTTCGTCAATGCGCTGGCGCGCGTGCTCGCGCGGGAGTGAACTGATGCGGACACTCGTCACCCGACCGTTACGGGCCGGGGGTACACGGTCGGGCGCTGAGCGGCCGGCCGGGGAGTTCGTGCCCGCGGCCGGAGCGCGCCGGGAAGGGGCGTGAGTCGCTGGGCGCAATCGGCCTCGTCGTGGGCGTCGCGATCTCGATGGCCGTGCTGTTGCACGACGTCAAGCGTACGAGGCTCTCGAATATCGCGCCCCAGGCGGCGCCATCGCGGTTGCCGCCCGAGATCCACGCGATCGCCGCCGTGCTGGCGGGGCTCGGCGCCGCCCTTCTCTGGACCTGGTGGATCGGGCTCGTGGTTCTCGTCGTGCACGCGGGCCTGAGCTGGACCGTGGCGCCGCGCCTCGTCGAGATCGTGGCCCACCGTCTCCCGCCGCTCCACCTCTGAGCGGCGTGACGCCCGCGGGCACCCGCGCGCGTTGCTGAGCAGTGATCCGGCACGTCGCCGACCCTTGACCACCCACGGGCAGGATGGTCTACTGAGGCGCTTCTGATGACGGCGCTCAAGCGGACCCCTCTCAACGACGCGCACCGCAAGGCCGGCGCCCGGATGGTTCCCTTCGGCGGCTGGGACATGCCCGTGCAGTACACGGGCATCGTCGAGGAGCACCGCGCCGTGCGCTCGGCCGTCGGACTCTTCGACGTCAGCCACATGGGCGAGTTCGAGGTCGAGGGGCCGCAGGCGCTCGCCGCGCTCCAGTCGCTCACCACCAACGACGCCTCCACGCTCGCGCTCGGCCAGGTGCAGTACTCCGTGCTCTGCTATCCCGAGGGCGGGATCGTGGACGACCTCACCGTGTACCGGCTCGCCGACGAGCGCTACATGATCACGGTCAACGCCTCGAACATCGACAAGGACTTCGCCTGGGTCACGGAGCCGACGGCGGCGCTCAAGGGCGCGCGCTGGCGCAACGTGTCCGAGGCGACGGGGCTGATCGCCGTGCAGGGGCCACGCGCCGAGGGGCTGGTGGCGCGGCTGTCGCAGGACGACGTCGCGGGCATCCGGTACTATCACTTCGCGCGCGGCGCCGTGGCCGGCGTGCCGGCGCTGATCTCGCGCACCGGGTACACGGGCGAGGACGGCTTCGAGCTGTACGTGGCGGCCGGCGACACCGAGCGGCTCTGGAGCGCGCTCCTCGAGGCGGGCCGCGCCGACGGCGTGGCGCCGATCGGGCTCGGCGCGCGCGACACGCTGCGCCTGGAGATGAAGTACGCGCTCTACGGCAACGACATCGACGAGACCACCAACCCGCTGGAGGCGGGGCTCGGCTGGGTGGTGAAGCCGGCCAAGGGCGAGTTCGTCGGGCGCGCCGCCATCGAGCGCGTCCGTGCCGCGGGGCCGCGGCGCCGGCTGGTTGGGCTCGAGATGGTCGACCGCTCCGTCGCCCGTCACGGCTATCCCGTGCTGAAGGACGGGCGGGCCGCGGGCGTCGTCACCTCCGGCTCGTACGGCCCGTCGGTGGACCGCTTCATCGCGCTCGCCTACGTCGAGACGCCGCTCGCCGCCGTGGGGACGGATCTCGCCGTCGAGATCCGCGGCCAGGCGCGCCCGGCGCGCGTCGTGAAGACGCCGTTCTACTCGCCGAAGGTCAAGAGATAGAGGAGGCCATGGCCAACATCCCGGCGGAGCTCCGGTACACGAAGGACCACGAGTGGGCGAAGCAGGAGGGCGGCCGCATCCGCGTGGGCATCACCCACTTCGCGCAGGAGCAGCTCGGCGACGTCGTGTTCGTCGAGCTGCCGAAGGCGGGCGCCCGGGCGACCGCGAAGAAGGCCTTCGGGGTGGTGGAGTCGGTGAAGGCCGTGTCCGACCTGTTCGCGCCGCTGTCGGGCGAGGTGGTCGAGGTCAACGACGCGCTGGCGAAGGCGCCGGAGACCGTGAACGGCGATCCGTACGGCAAGGGCTGGATGATCGTCATCGCGCCCTCGGCCCCGAGGGAATGGGACGGGCTCCTCACGGCGTCGCAGTACGAGGAGTTCCTGGCCCAGAGCGGGCCCTGAGCACGATGCGCTACATCGGCAACACCCGCGACAACCAGCGCGAGATGCTCGGCGTCATCGGCGCCGGCTCGCTCGAGGACCTGCTCGTCCGCATCCCCGCCAAGGTGCGCCTGGCCCGGCCGCTGGCCCTGCCCCCCGCGATGGCGGAGACCGACCTCGTGCGTCACCTGCGGGCGCTGGCCGCCACGAACACCGACGCCGACCACGCCGTCTGCTTCCTCGGCGGCGGCGTCTACGATCACTACACGCCGGTGACGATCGACCACCTGATCTCGCGCGGCGAGTTCTTCACCGCGTACACGCCGTACCAGCCCGAGGCCAGCCAGGGCACGCTGCGGACGATCTACGAGTACCAGACGATGATCGCCGAGCTCACCGGCATGGACGTCGCCAACGCCTCGATCTACGACGGCGGCTCGTCGCTCGCCGAGGCCGCCCTGATGGCGGCCAGCGTGACCGGCCGCGCGGAGATCGTGCTCGCCGCCGGCGTGAGCCCGCTGCATCGCCGCGTGGTGGCGACGTACTGCGAGGGGCCCGCCGTCCGGCTCCGTGACGCCGCCGCCCGCGACGGCGTGCTCGACCTCGACGCGGCGCGCGCCGCCGTCGGGGCGAAGACGGCGGCGCTCGTCGTGCAGTCGCCGAACTTCTACGGCTGCCTCGAGGACCTCGCGGCCGCGGCGGAGATCGCCCACGCCGCCGGCGCGCTGCTCGTCGTGGCCGCCGATCCCGTGAACCTCGGCGTGCTGCAGGCCCCGGGGCGGCTCGGCGCCGACATCGTCGTCGGCGAGGGGCAGGGGCTCGGCGTGCCGCTGTCGTACGGCGGCCCCAACCTCGGCGTGTTCGCGGCCAAGCAGGAGTTCGTGCGCCGGATGCCCGGCCGCCTCGCCGGCGCCACCGTGGACCTCGACGGCCAGCGCGGCTTCGTGCTGACCCTGCAGACCCGCGAGCAGCACATCCGCCGCGAAAAGGCGACGTCGAACATCTGCACCAACGTCGCGCTCTGCGCGCTCATGGCCACGATCTATCTCTCGCTCCTCGGCAAGCAGGGGCTGGTGCGGGTGGGCGAGCTGGCCAGCGCCAAGGCCCACTACGCCGCCGAGCGGCTCGGCGCCGTGCCCGGGGTGTCGCTCGCCTTCGGGGCGCCGTTCTTCAAGGAGTTCACCCTCCGCCTGCCGAAGGCGCCCGAGAGGATCGTCGCCCGGCTGGCGAAGCAGAAGATCCTCGCCGGGGTGCCGCTCAAGGCCTTCGATCGGCGGCTGGCCGACGGCCTGCTGGTGGCGGTGACGGAGAAGCGGACCAAGGACGAGATCGACGCCTACGCCGAGGCGCTCGCCCGGGCGGTGGCGTGATGGCGATGCCCCGGTACGACAAGCTCGTGTTCGAGATCGGCGCGCCGGGCCGCGTCGGCTACTCGCTGCCCGCCAGCGACGTGCCGGTGGAGGACCCGCGCGCGGGCATTCCCGACAGCTACCTGCGCCGCGAGGCGCCCGCGCTCCCCGAGGTGTCGGAGTTCGACGTGGTCCGCCACTACTCGCGGCTGAGCCAGCTCAACTACGGCGTCGACACGCACTTCTATCCGCTCGGCTCGTGCACGATGAAGTACAACCCCAAGCTCAACGAGACGATGGCGCGCCTGCCCGGCTTCGCGCGCCTGCACCCGCTCACGCCCCCGGCGAGCGCCCAGGGCGCGCTGGGGCTCATGCACGACCTGGCCCAGATGCTCGGCGAGATCGCGGGCATGGATGCCGTCTCCCTGCAGCCGGCGGCGGGCGCCCAGGGCGAGCTCGCGGGCGTCCTCATGATCCGCGCCTTCCACCGCGCCAACGGCGAGAAGCGCACGAAGGTCCTGGTGCCGGACTCCGCGCACGGGACCAACCCGGCCTCGACGGCGCTCGCCGGCTACCAGGTCGTGCAGCTCAAGTCGCTCGCGAACGGCGACGTCGACCTCGCCGATCTCGAGGCCCACCTCGCCCCCGACGTGGCGGCCTTCATGATCACCCAGCCCAACACGCTCGGGCTCTTCGAGCAGCGCATCCTCGAGATCACCGACCTGTGCCACGCCAGGGGCGTGCAGGTGTACATGGATGGCGCCAACCTCAACGCGATCCTCGGCATCACCCGCCCGGGGGATCTCGGCTTCGACGTCTGTCATTTCAATCTCCACAAGACGTTCACCACGCCCCACGGGGGCGGCGGGCCCGGCGCCGGGCCGGTGGGCGTGAAGAGCCACCTGGAGCCGTTCCTGCCCGCCCCGGTCGTGGTCAGGCGCGGCGAGGCCTACGCGCTCGACTGGAAGCGGCCGAAATCGATCGGCAAGCTGCAGGCCTTCTGGGGCAACTTCGGCATGCTCGTGCGCGCCTACACCTACATCCGCACCATGGGGCCGGACGGGCTGCGCGAGGTCTCGGAGAACGCCGTCCTCAACGCCAACTACATCATGGCGCGGCTGGCCAAGGATTACGACGTCGCCGCGCCCGGTCCCTGCATGCACGAGTGCGTGCTGTCGGCGCGCAAGCAGAAGAAGCTCGGCGTCACCGCCATGGACATCGCCAAGCGACTGCTCGATCTCGGCTTCTACGCCCCCTCGACGTACTTCCCGCTCATCGTCGAGGAGGCGCTCATGATCGAGCCCACCGAGACCGAGTCCAAGGAGACGCTCGACGCGTTCTGCGACGCCATGATCCAGATCGCGCGCGAGGCGGAGCAGAGCCCCGCCGTGATCCACGAGGCGCCCGTGACCACCTCCGTGCGCCGGCTCGACCAGACGCGCGCCGCGCGCGAGCCGGACCTCCGGTGGGCGCCGCGCCGGTAGCGCGCGACTTCCGCCTCCTCGTCACCGGGGCGTGCGATGGCCCGACCAACATGGCCATCGACGAGGCGCTCTGGCGGGGGCGGTGTCGGGGCACGGCGCCGGCCACCCTCCGCTTCTTCGCCTGGGAGCCGCCGACCGTGTCGCTCGGCTACGGCCAGGCGCTGGACGGCGCGGTGAGCCAGACCGCGTGCCGCGATCTCGGCGTCGGGCTCGTCCGCCGGCCGACGGGAGGCAGCGCGATCTACCACGACGGCCCGGAGCGCGAGCTGACGTACAGTGTGGTCGCGTCGAACCCGGATCTCGGGATCGGCCGCGACCTGCTCGCGTCGTACCGCTGGATCGCCGCCGCCCTGGTGCGCGGCCTGCGCGCGCTGGGGGCGGAGGCGGAGATGATCGCGGCCCCGCGCCACGCCGGGGCGGCGCCGGCGTTCTGCTTCGCGCGGACGGGGCGGTACGAGATCGAGATCGACGGCCGCAAGATCGTCGGCAGCGCCCAGCGTCGCCAGGGCCAGACGTTCCTGCAGCACGGCTCGGTCCTGCTCGGCGTCGACGCCGACCGCCTGCGCGCGCTCTTTCCCACGACCGCCGACCCGCTGGCGCCGCTCACCACGCTCGAGGCGGCGCTCGGTCACCGGCCGAAGTTCGACGACGTCGTCGCCGCGCTCGTCGAGGCCTTCGAGGCCGAGCACGGCCTCACGCTGAGGCCGGGGGGGCTGTCGGCGGAGGAAGCCGCGCTCGCCGATCGGCTCGTGGCGGAGAAATATGCGACCGCGGCGTGGCTCGACGGAGTGCCGGAACCCCGGCGGCCCGCATCGCGGCCCGGAACGCATGCCTCCGGCGTCTGACCCGGGCTCCCCGGTCCGGCGCGAGTATCCGCACGTCCCGCGTGTCGGCGTCGGCGCCGTGGTCCTCCACGAAGGACGGGTGCTGCTGGTGCGGCGCGGCGGGCAGCCGTCGATGGGGAAATGGACGTTGCCCGGGGGGCTCGTGGAGCTCGGCGAGACCACGGCCGAGGCGGCGCGGCGCGAGATCGCCGAGGAGTGCGGGCTCGACATCCGCCTGGGCGGCGTCGCGGGCGTGGTGGACCGCGTCGTGCGCGACGCCGAGGGGCACGTCCGCTATCATTACGTGCTGGTCGACTACGTGGCGTACGCCGACACCGACCGCGTGACGGCGGGCAGCGACGCCGCCGAGGCGCGGTGGGCGGACGTCGGCGAGATCGATGGGCTCGACGTGACCGAGGGGCTGCTGGACATGATCCGGCGCGCCCTCGCGCTGGGAGGAGAGGACGCCCGATGAAGGTCGAGGTGATCGCGAAGCCGCTGGCGCAGGTGCAGGCGGACGCCGTGGTGATCGGCATGCACGCGGGCGAGCGCCGCCCCGCGCTCGTCGCCGCGCTCGACGCCGGCGCGCACGGGCTGCTCCGCGCGGTGCTCGACGCGGAGAAGTTCCAGGCCAAGGCCGCGCAGGTCACCCACGTCCACACCGCCGGCCGGCTGCCCGCGGCCCGCGTGGTCGTCGTCGGGCTCGGCGAGCGGCGCGGCTCGGCGCACGAGACCCTGCGCCGCGCGGCGTCCGCGGGCGTGCGCCGGGCGCGCGACCTCGGCGCGCGCGCCGTGGCCGTCCAGATGCCCGCCGACGGGCTGTCCCCGCGCGAGCGGGCCCAGGCCGTGGTCGAGGGCGCCATCCTCGGCACCTACGCCTTCGACCGCTACAAGAAGGAGAAGCCGGACAAGGCGGTCGAGACCTTGAGCGTGCTCGCTCCCGACGCGCGGTCCGTGCGCGAGACCCGGGAGGGCGCCTCCGTCGGCGAGGTCCTCGCCCGGGCCACGTGGTTCGCCCGCGATCTCGTCAACGAGCCCGCCAACGAGGTGAACCCCACCCACCTCGCGCGGGTGGCCGCGAAGATCGCCAAGGACGGCTCGCTCGATCTGAAAGTCTACGACCGCGCGCAGTGCGAGAAGATGGGCATGGGCGCCTTTCTCGGCGTCGCGCAGGGCAGCGAGGCGCCGCCGAAGTTCATCCACCTCACGTACACGCCGTCCGGCCGGGCGCGCAAGCGCGTGGCCGTGATCGGCAAGGGCATCACCTTCGACGCCGGGGGGCTCGATCTCAAGACCGCCGAGGGTATGCTGCGCATGAAGGACGACATGTCCGGGGCGGCCGCCGTGCTCGCCGTCTTCACCGCGCTGCCCGCGCTCAAGCCCGCCGTCGAGGTCCACGGCGTCATCCCGGCGACGGAAAACATGCCCTCGGGCTCGGCCTTCCGGCCCGGGGACATCCTGCGCGCCATGAACGGCACCACCATCGAGATCGGCAACACCGACGCGGAGGGCCGGCTCACCCTCGCGGACGCGCTCTGCTACGCGCGCGAGCACGTGAAGGCCCAGGAGATGATCGACCTCGCCACCCTGACCAGCGCCTGCGTCGTCGCGCTGGGGCCGTCGTGCTCGGGCGTGATGACCAACAATCAGCCCCTGGCCGACCGCTTCTTGAAATCGGCCGAGCGGGCGGGCGAGCGGATGTGGCAGCTGCCGCTCATCGACGAGTACCGCGAGCACCTCAAGAGCGAGGTCGCCGACCTCAACAACGTCGGCCCGCGGGGGGGCGGCGCGATCACCGCCGGCCTCTTCCTGAAGGAGTTCGCCGGCGACACGCCATGGATCCACCTGGACATCGCGGGGCCGGCCTTCGTCGAGAAGGCCGGGCCGCTGACCGCGCCCGGCGCGACGGGCGCCGCCGTGCGCAGCATCCTCGGCTACCTGCTCGCCGAAGGCGGAACCCGCCGGTCCTGAGAGCCTGTGAACGAATCGCGCTATCGAGGGGCGCCGCCGCGCGCGCCAGGAACCTCGCGAGCCATCGAGGGGCGCCACGGCTTCGCCGGGGCGTCCCGAGCGTGTGGGGGGCTTGGGGCGGCGGCACCGCGCGCGCCGGGAATCTCGCGGGCGATCGAGGGGCGCCACGGCTTCGCCGGGGCGTCCCGAGCGTGTGGGGGGCTTGGGGGGCGCCCTGAGCCCCCCATGATCTGATGTCCGGCGGCGTCGACCTGCACAGCCACACCACGGCCTCCGACGGCACGCTGAGCCCGCGCGAGCTGGTGGCGCTGGCCGCGAAGCATGGCGTGCGCGTGCTGGCCATCACGGACCACGACTCGACCGACGGGCTCGCCGAGGCCATCGAGGAGGCGGCGAAGCGCCCGCCGCTCACCATCGTGCCCGGCCTCGAGATCAACTGCGACGTCGAGGGCGCGGAGATCCACGTGCTCGGCTATCTCCTCGAGTGGCAGGAGGCATGGTTCCAGGATTTCCTGCGCGAGCAGCGCGCCGAGCGCGCCGCCCGCGTGCACCGCTTCGTCACGCGGCTCGCCGAGCTCGGCATGCCCATCACCGCCGAGGAGGTCTTCGCGCTGGTCAAGGAGGGCTCGCCCGGGCGGCCGCACGTGGCCCAGGTGATGGTGAGCCGCGGCTACGTGAAGTCGATGCGCGAGGCGTTCGACCGCTGGCTCGGCGCCGGCAAGCCCGCCAACGTCGGACGCCGCCGGCTCTCGCCCGCGGAGGCCGTCGCCGTGATCCGGAAGGCGCGCGGGGTGCCGGTGCTGGCGCACCCGGGCCTCGCCGATCGCGACGCGATGATCCCCGACCTCGTGCGGGCGGGCCTGCTCGGCATCGAGTGCTGGTACGGCGAGCACTCCGCGGCGCAGACGGCGGCGTATCTCGAGATGTGCCGCCGCTTCGACCTGGTCGCCACGGGCGGCTCCGACTACCACGGCCCGCAGAGCGGCCGCCCCAACCCGCCCGGCACGCCCGTCGTGTCCATGGCGGCGTGGGACGCGCTCCGGACGAGGGCAGCGACGCTGCGGGCCGCCTGAGCGCGGCGTGAACGTCCAGATCTTCGGCTTCAGGAACGATCAGGACACGCGCAAGGCCCAGCGCTTCTTCGCCGAGCGCCGGATCGCCGTGCACTTCGTGGACCTCGAGCAGCGGCCGGCCGCGCGCGGCGAGCTGCAACGCTTCGCGCAGAAGCACGGCGCGGCGGCGCTGATCGACCGGACGGGCGCGCGCTTCAAGGCGCTCGGCCTGCACGTGAGCGGCGACTCGCCCGAGCGCCTGCTCGAGCGCGCGCTCGTCGAGCCGCGCCTGCTGCGCACGCCGCTCGTGAGGAACGGCGGCAAGGTCACCATCGGCGACACGCCCGAGGAGTGGACGGCGTGGGTCAGCGAGGACAAGGAGCGAGCATAAGGCCCGGCGTGGTCCTCTTCGACAGGCACCTCACGGTCTGCGGCCCGCCCGGCGCGCGGGATCGTCGAGGTGGAAGAGCGGCGTCCACCGCAGCCCGAGCCTGGCCACGTCGGCGGACAGGACGTCGTCGCCGTCGGGCTTGATCCCGCGCTCGATCCAGGCGACGAGGTCGTCGAGGCCCTGCGCGGTCACCTCGCCGTCGAAGGCGCAGTGCCCCGGCCACCGGACCGCGCGCTGCACGAGCAGGTGGTCCGCGCCGGCCGCCACCGCCCGACGCCGGTAGCTCTGCTGCAGGCTCCAGGGCACGCGCCCGTCGCCCGTCTCGTGGATGGCGAGGACCGGCACCGTGAGGCGACCGGTGAGCTCGGCGAAGGCGGGGTTGGCGCTCCGTGACCGCGCGCCCGCCGGCGGGACGATGCGGCGCACCTGCGCGTTGAGCTCGTCCTCGGAAATCCCGAGGCCCGGGTCGATGCGATAGCGGACGTGTCGGGTGTCCGCCGCGCGCAAGAGGTGCGCGGTGTCCGGCCCCGCATCGGGCATGACGTAGCGGACGTAGTACGGCGGCATGCCCTGCAGCCGGAGCGGCACGTCGCCGCCCATCAGGTACTTCATGACGCTGTCGAAGCGGCGCCCGCGCTCGGTGTAGGCGGGCGGCGTGCCCATGCGCGGGAGCCACTCCTCGTTCACCCGGCGCGCCAGCGTCTCCCGATCGGGCGCCTCGAACAGGTTGACGCCTCCGAGGAGCTCGGCCGCGGCCCGCGCGGCGAGGTAGAAGTCGGCGAGGGCGACGCCGTCGATGACCCCGCACTCGATGAGCGCCCCCTGGTATCAGACCGGGGTGGAGCTCGAGCGAGAGGATCGCCACGTGGCCCCCCATCGAGCGCCCGTGGATGATCGTCCAGCGCGGGCGGCGCACCTCGCGGACGAACAGCTCGCGCAGGGCGCGCATGTCCTCCACGAACCAGTCGACCCGGTACGCCTCGTCACGGTAGCTCGAGGCGGCCAGCGCGTATCCGCGCTCGGCGAGATACCCCGCCATCGACGAGTGCGACGTTCCCCGGAAAGAGGACAAGCTCGCCGTTCCAGCTTGCGGGCACGTCGATGACGTAGCGCCCGCCCTCGTGGGTGCCGCGCCGGCTGAGCGGGCCGTCGGTCGCCGGCGCGGGGCCTGGACTCGCGGCGATCGCGAGCACGAGGACGGCGGCGAGGCCGAGACGACACGCAGCGGTCATCCGCCGCGCCGGGCGCTCCAGGGGGCGGGCGCCTCCGGCACGCCCGCCTCGATCGTGCCGCGGGCGGTGTCACCGTCGAGCCGGCCGTGCAGGCGCAGCGTGGCCGGTCCGGGCGCGTCGGCCGTGAGCTCGACATCGCGGCCGGCCACGCGGCCCGTCACCGGCCGCCGGCCGTCGCCGGTGACGAGCTCGCCCTCGAGGTCCTGGTAGCGCTGCCGCAGCGTCAACGTCCACGCGCGCTCGCCCGAGGTCAGCGTCCACGCTCCGCCGGCGTCGGCGGGGATGACCCACAGGTAGACGCTGTGGAAGCCGTCGGGCGCCCGGACGCGCCGGGTCCGGTCGGGCGCCCACTCGCCCATGTGGAAGTTGTGGGAAACGACGCGCGCGCCGGGCGCGAGCTCGGCGAGGAGCCTCGGCCGCAGCTTGAGGTTCAGCTCCTGGAGCAGGTAGAGCGTCACCACGGACGCCGGTGCGACGCTCACCTTGAAGAGGTCCTCCCACACGAACTCGGTGCGCGCGGCGACGCCGGCGCGCTGCGCGTTCTCGCGGCTCTGCTGGATCAGCTTCGGGTCGATCTCGACCCCGACCCCCCGCGCGCCGAAGTCCCGCGCGGCCGCGATGACGAGACGCCCGTCGCCCGAGCCGAGGTCGTAGACCGTGTCGCTCGCCGTGACGGCGGCCAGCGTGAGCATCTCGTCGCCGACGGCCTGGGGCGTCGTGACGTACGGCACGTCGGGGCCGCGCAGCCCGGGGCCGGACGCGCGGCACGCCGCCGTCGTGAGCGCGAAGCTCACGACGGCCACCACGGCGCGGCGATATCGGCCCGCGCCGCGGCGGTCAGCGCGCATAGGCGGGGAACGCCGCGCGCACGATCTCCGGCGGGTTCATGGCGAGCATCCCGGTGACGAGGCGGCGCGCCGCGCCGCGCACGGCGACGAAGGTGATCCGCCCGGCGGCCAGGACGCGGCCGGCCTCGTCCCGCGCCACCACCTCGGTGTCCCAGTACCGCGGGTCGTCGGGGCGCGGGCGCACGCAGGCGCGCGCGCCCGCGACCACGACGGGGCCGAAGGGCAGCGCCTGGCCCAGGGTCACCCGGAGGTCCGTGGTCATGCCCGACTCGCCGGAGGCGAGGGCGCCGAGCCAGAAGGCCGTCTCGTCGAGCAGCGTCGTCAGGGCGAGCGGCGTGAGCCCGCCGTCGGCGGCGCGAAACGAGTCGGGCGGCGTCCAGCGCGCGCCGACGCTGCGCTCGTCGGCGTGCAGCCGCGCCCGGAGCCCCGCGGGATTCCGGGTGCCGCAGGCGAGACACGAGTACGAGACGGGCAGGGGAGTGCGGGCAGGGACGGGCGTCGCGACGGCGCGGTGACCGTCGCGCGCGGGCCGGACATGACCCTCCACGAGCACGCCGTCGGTGGCATCGCGCAGCCGCCAGCGGATGCCGGGCCCGCCGGGCGCGACGTCGAGCGCGAGCGCGGCGCCGAGCGGCACGCGCTTGCGGTAGAGCCCGCGGATCTCGCGCGCGCCCCGGAGGCCGGACAGCGCGTCGAAGGCGGCCAGCACGCTGCCCCCGTGCGCCGCCGCGGGGAGTCCCTGGAAGGCGGGGGGCAGCGTGAGCGTGCGATGGTCCGCGGCAATCGCCGCGCGCAGCAGGTCGTCGATGATCGTCATGCGATAATCGCTCGCTGTGTCGCCCATTCTAACGGACCAGCCGTTCGTCCGGGCGACGGTCACGAGCTTCTTCTTCGGCGCCAGCCTCAACGCCTTCGTCCTGCTGCCTCTCTACATCCAGCAGCTCGGGGGCCGCGAGGTGCAGATCGGCGTCGTGATGGGGCTCTACAGCGCCGTCGGCATCGTGTGCCAGCCCCTCATCGGCCCGTGGGTCGACGCGGGCGGGCGGCGGCCCTTCATGCTCGCCGGCGTGGCGCTCGCGCTCGCCGCGGCCGGGGTGGTGGCGGCGGCGACGGCCATCTCCCACCTCGCCGCGGCCCGCGCGCTGCAGGGCCTGGCCTTCTCCGCGTTCTTCGTGGCGAGCTTCGCCTACGTGATCGACATGACGGCGCCGGCGCGCCGCGGCTGGGCGCTCGGCATCTACGGAGTGTCGGGGCTGATCTCCACCGCGCTCGCGCCGCTCGTGGGCGAGTGGGTGGTGCGCCGCTTCGGCTTCCGGCCGCTGTTCGGGATGAGCGCGATCCTGGCCGTCATCGCCCTGGTGCTCACCTGGTCGCTGCGCGACCCGCCGCGCGAACGCGCGGGCGCGACGCGGGGCCCGAGCTGGGCCCGGCTGGGCCAGGACCTCCGGCAACGCTACAACGTCGTCGCGCTGTTCTTCGGCCTCGGCACAGGCACGATCTTCGCGTTCGTGCCCACGTTCGCCGAGAGCCTGGGCGTGGCCAGCGTCGCCCTGTTCTTCACGGCGTACGCCGGCGCCGCCATCGCGGTGCGCGTCTTCGGCGGCGGCCTCATCGACGCGCTCGGCCGCCGCGCCGTCATCGTGCCGTCGATGTTCACGCAGGCCGCCGCCTCCGCGGTGCTGGCCTCGCTCGGCCTGTTCGCCCAGGGGCGGACGCCGCGGTTGCCCTTTCTCTTCCTGTCCGGGCTCATGTCGGGCGGCGCCCACGGCTTCCTCTATCCCGCCCTGGCCGCCCTCGTCGCCGATCAGGCGCCCGCCGTGCGCCGCGGCGCCGTCATCGGCATCTTCAGCGGCGTCTTCCTCTTCGGCAACGCCGCGGGCGCTTTCACGTTCGGCGCGGTGGCGCACGGCGGGGGCTACGGCCTCATGTGGGCCGTGCTCGGCACGGCGCTGCTCGCCGGCGCGTTCCTGAGCCGGGGGCTGCCCGGCCCCCGGCGGGCCGCCCCGACCGCCATCTGAGCGGCGGCGTCCGGGGGTACGGGCGTTTATACTGGGCCCGCCATGGCCCCCCTCGACGGCGACGACCTCCAGTGGGCGATCCAGCGCCGCCTGGAGGACGTCTTCACCAAGCTCGGCGAGAAATTCGGTGACCTCACCGGGCGCGTCGAGACGGCGATCAAGCCGACCACCACGTTCGCGGACATCGGGGGCCAGCCGCAGGCCAAGGCGCTCTTGCGCGGCTTCGCCCACGGGCTCACCGATCCCGATCTCTATCGCCAGTGGGGGACCTCGCCGCCCCGCGGCGTGCTGCTCTACGGGCCGCCGGGGACGGGCAAGGCGATGCTCGCGCGCGCGCTGGCCGGGACCTCGGGCGCCATCTTCTACCGCCTGAAGCTCGCGAACCTGACCTCGAAATTCGGCGCCAACACCGGCGAGCTGCTGCAGGAAATCCTGAGAATCGCGAGCGGCGAGGGGCCGGCCGTGTTCTTCCTCGACCAGGCCGACGCGCTCTCCCTCGACCACCTGCTGCCGCCGCCGCAGGCCCGCGAGGCCAGCGCCCGGCTGGTGGCCGCGCTCTGCGAGAAGCTCGACGGATTGGCGCCCTCGTCGCGGCTGCTCGTGGTGGCGGCCACGACGCGGACCGACGCCGTCGATCCCGCGCTCGTGGAGCCCGGACGCCTCGATCACCTCGTCGAGGTGCCGCTGCCCGACGCCGCCGCCCAGCAGGAGATCCTCGAGCTCATCCGCCTCCGGACGGAGAAGGCGGCCGGCCGCACGATCTTCGATCCCGTCGACTACCACCGGATCCTGCCCGTGATGGGCGGCATGAGCGGCGCCGACCTGTCGGACATCATCCGCCGGACGCTGGAGGGGAAGGTCCACGAGGCGGCCGAGGGCGGCACGCCGGGCCTCGTCACCACCGACGATCTCCTCGTCGCCATCGACCACTACAAGCGCGTCCGCGGCGTGGTGGAGAAGATCCGCTACGGTCAGTACCTGTGAAGCGAAGCCGGGAACACATCCCCGCCCCACCCACGGCAGGCCACCCACGATCCGATCCGGCCTCGCCGTCCCCGCTCCAATGATCGCGACCAGTCAGCTCCGCGTCCGTTACAAGGATACCGACTGCATGCGCGTGGTGTACTACGGCAACTACCTGACCTACTTCGAGGTCGGACGGGTCGAATACCTCCGACAGGCCGGCATGCCGATCGCCGACGTCAACGAGAAGGTGTTCATCCCCGTGGTCGAGGCCACCGTGCGCTACGCACGCCCGGCCACGCTGGACGAGCTGCTCGAGGTGCGCTGCTGGATCAGCGAGCGCAAGGGGGCGAGCTTCACGTTCTCCTACGAGATCAGGAACGCCCGCGCCCAGGTCGTGGCCACGGGCTTCACGCGCCATGCGTGCACCGATACCCAGACGGGCAAGGTGGTCGCGCTGCCGGGCTGGCTGCGGGCGCTGATGCCGGTGACGGCCCCGTCGTGACCCGACCCGCCGTCTCCTGTATAATCAGCGCTCGTTCGGCCTCGACATGATTGACGTCTCGAACCTGACCAAGCACTACGGGCCCGTCACCGCCATCCGCGACGTGTCGTTCAGCGTCGCGCCGGGGGAGATCGTCGGCTTTCTCGGTCCCAACGGCGCCGGCAAGTCGACGACCATGAGGATCCTCTCATGCTTCCTGCCGGCCACCAGCGGCACCGCGCGCGTCGCCGGCTACGACGTCTTCAAGGACTCGATGGAGGTGCGCCGGCGCATCGGCTACCTGCCCGAGAACGTCCCGCTGTACGGCGAGATGCGCGTGGCCCCGTACCTGGACTTCGTCGCCGAGGTCAAGGGCGTGCCGCGCGCCGAGCGCACGCGGCGGGTGGCGGAGGCGATGGAGCGCTGCCTCGTCACCGAGGTACAGCACCGGCTCATCGCCACCCTCTCCAAGGGCTACCGGCAGCGGGTCGGCCTGGCCCAGGCCATCGTGAACGACCCGCACGTGCTGATCCTCGACGAGCCCACCATCGGGCTGGACCCCCGGCAGATCACCGAGATCCGCTCGCTCATCAAGTCGCTCGCCGGCGATCACACGGTGATCCTCTCGACCCACATCCTGCCCGAGGTCTCGATGCTGTGCGGCGGCGTCATCATCATCAACCGGGGCTCCGTGGTCGCCCAGGGCACCATCGACCGGCTCGTCGACGAGTTCTTCCCGACGTCCCGCGTGCTCGTGCAGGTGGCGGTTCCCGCCGCCGCCGTGCGCGAGGGCCTGGCGGCCGTCCCTGGCGTGGTCGCCGTCCACGAGCAGGGCGTGCCCGGGGACGGGACCTGGCTGGTCGAGTCGCCCCGCGGCCGGGACCTGCGCGGCGAGATCTTCCAGCTCGCGGCGCAGCGGAAATGGCCGCTCGTGGAGCTGCGGCGCGTCGGGGCCACCCTCGAGGAGGTCTTCATCCGGATCGTGGCCGGCGAGGACACGGCGGCGCCGGGGCCGGGGCGTGACGGGGAGGGCGCGGCGTGAAGGTCTGGCCGATCTTCAAGAAGGAGATGCGGCTCTACTTCACCTCGCCGGTGGCGTGGGTGGTCCTCGCGGTGTTCCTCGCCATCATGGGTTTCTTCTTCTGGAGCATCTTCGACTACTTCGGCCGGCTCTCGATGCAGGCCGCCATGCAGCCCATGATGGGCCGCGACCTGAACGTCACCGACGGCGTCATGCGGCCGCTGTTCTCCAACTTCAGCGTCATCCTGCTGCTGATCACGCCGCTCCTGACCATGCGGCTGTTCTCCGAGGAGCGCCGCTCGGGCACCATCGAGCTCCTGCTGACGTACCCCGTGCGCGACGGCGCGGTGCTGGTGGGCAAGTATCTCGCCGCGCTGGCGCTCTACGGCGTGATGCTGGCCCTCACCCTGCTGTATCCGGCCATCGTGCTCTACTTCGCGCGGCTGGAGTGGGGCCCGCTCGCCACGGGCTACCTCGGCCTCCTCCTCCTCGGCGGGACCTTTCTCGCCGTCGGTATCCTCGCCTCGTCGGTGACGGAGAACCAGATCATCGCCTCCATCACCGCCTTCGGCATCCTGCTCGCGCTCTGGATCATGGGCTGGGCGGCGGAGTCCGTGGGGGGCACGTGGGGCCGTGTGATCTCGTCGGTCTCCATCCTCGAGCACTTCGACACGTTCTCGCGCGGGATCCTCGACACCAAGGACGTCGTCTACTACCTGAACGCCATCGCCCTGGCGCTGTTCCTCACCCTGCGCTCGCTGGAAGCGCGCCGGTGGAAGGGCTGAGACGGTGAAGCGCGTCCTCGACTGGCTCGCCTACGCGGGGATCGCCGTGCTGGTGGCGGCGATCGCCCTGCCCTTCGCGCGCCCGGAGTGGGGGTCGTACCGCGGGTGGGTGATGCTGGCCGGCGTCGTCCTCGTCGCCCTCTCGCTGCTGGTCCACGTCGGCGACCTGCGCACCGCGTTCGCCCGACGCTCCGCGCGGTACGGCGTCAACGCCGCCGTCATGATCCTGATCGTGCTCGGCATCACGGTGCTCCTGCAGGTGGTGGTCCAGCGTCACAGCGCCCGCCTCGACCTCACCGAGAACCGCCGCAACAGCCTCGCCCCCCAGACCATCCAGCTGCTCCGGACCCTCCCGGCCAACGTGAACGCGGTGGGCTTCTTCCGGAGCGACGTGCCGACGGCCAAGCGGAGCGCCGAGGATCTCCTCAAGCAGTACGCGCGCTACTCGAACGGCAAGTTCACCTGGCGCATGGCCGATCCCGACCGCGAGCCCACGCTGGCGCGCACCTACGGCGTCGAGACGTACGGCACGGTGGTGCTGGAGACGAAGGCCAAGACGGAAAAGGTGCTCGACGCCGACGAGGAGAAGCTGACCAACGGCCTCGTGAAGGTCACCCGCGAGGGCAAGCGCACCGTGTACGTGCTGCAGGGCCACGGCGAGCACGACCCGGCCAGCAGCGAGCGCGCCGGCTTCAGCGAGGCCAAGGCGGCCATGGAGCGCTCCAACTACGAGGTCAAGCCGCTGGTGCTCCTGCGCGAGGCCAAGGTGCCCGACGACGCGGCCGAAGTCATCGTCCCCGGCCCGCGCACGGATCTGCTGGCGCCGGAGCTCGACGCGCTGGAGGCGTACCTCGGACGGGGCGGCAAGCTGCTGCTCATGCTCGACTCTCCGCTGGCCCAGCGCGTCCAGGAGGATGCGCTGCGCGCGCGCCTGGCCGCCTACGGCTTCGAGGTCGGCAACGACCTCGTGATCGAGACCAGCCCCGTCGGCCAGCTGTTCGGGATCCGGGAGCCGTACGTGCCCGTGGTGCTCCAGTACGAGAGCCACCCGATCACGCGTGATCTCGGCGGGGTGGCCACGATCTTTCCGATCGTCCGCTCCGTCGGGGCGGTCAAGACGCCGCCCGCCGGCGTGAACGTTCAGGTCCTGGCGAAGTCCAGTCCCCAGAGCTGGGCCGAGACCGACCGGGAGGAGATCACGCGCGGACGGGTGGAGCAGGATGCCAAGGACCTCAAGGGCCCGGTGGGGCTGGCCGCGGTGGCGACCAGGGACAAGGCGCGGATCGTGCTCTACGGCACCTCGAACATCGCGTCCAACCAGTTCCTGAACGTGCAGGGCAACCGCGACTTCTTCCTCAACAGCGTCAGCTGGCTGGCCGAGGAGGAGAGCCAGATCTCGATCCGGCCCAGGGAGACGAAGCAGACGCCGATCTTCATGAGCGGCCAGCAGGCCCAGGGCGTGTTCGTGCTGTCCGTGATCGGCCTGCCCGCCGTCGCGCTGGTCGGCCTCGTCGTCTCGGTCATCCGCCGCCGCGCGCAGTAAGGGGCCGCGATGCGCTGGCAGACCACCGCTGTCCTCGCCGTGCTCCTCATCGCTCTCGGCGCGTTCTACTACGTCTTCGAGGTCCGCCTGGGGCCCGGGCGCGAGGAGGCGGAGGCCCGCAAGGGGCGCGTCTTCTCCGTCGAGAACAAGGACGTCACCGCGCTCCGCATGAAGCGGCCAGCCGACACGGTCGCGCTCAAGCGCGAGGGGGACGACTGGCGGCTCCTCGAGCCCGTGGCGGCGCGCGCCGACCGCGCCAAGGTCGAGGAGGCGATCACCGCGCTGGCCACCACCAGGAGCGACCGGGAGATCGAGGCGGCGCCCAGGGCCCTGGCCGACTTCGGGCTCGACAAGCCGTCGGCCGAGGTCACGGTCACGCTCAAGGACGGCAAGACCCTGGGCCTCGTGCTCGGCGCGCGGACCCCGACGGGCGCGTGGGTCTACGCGCGCGAGGCGGGCAAGGCCCCGGTGTTCACGACCTCCGACAGCGTCCAGCGCCTGGTCACCGCGCCCGTGGCCGACTTCCGCGACAAGACCATCCTGGCCTTCGACGGGGCGTCCGTGAGCGGGCTCGACGTCACCGTCGGCGGCGAGACGCTGGCCCTCGAGCACGGCGCCACCGCCTGGAGCATCACCAGGCCGCTGGCGCGTCCGGCCGACGGCGACTCCATCAGCGACTTCTTGAGCAAGCTCGGCGCCGCGCGGATCAAGGAGTTCGTGGCCGAGGCGCCGCCCTCGCTCACGGCGTGGGGTCTCGACAAGCCCGTGCGCGTGACCCTGGTGACGGGCAAGGACAAGGACCGCACGACCAAGACCCTGCTCCTGGGCAAGCAGGACACGGCCAGCAAGGGCGTCTACGCAATGCGCGAGGGCGAGGGCTCCGTCTTCCTCGTCCCCGAGGAGGTGTGGACGGCGCTGCCCAAGAACGTGGCCGCCGCGCGCAGCAAGGCGCTGGTCGAGGTCGACCGCGACAAGGTGACCGGCGTGGACCTCGAGAGCCCCAGGGGCCGCGTCACGCTCGTGCGCGAGAACGATCGCTGGAAGATCACCGCGCCGGAGGCGCTGCCCGCGGACCAGGTCGAGGCGGGCGGCCTCCTCTTCAAGCTCCGCGAGCTGAAGGCCCAGGGCTTCCTGAGCGAGGACGCCTCCGGCATCCCGAGATACCTCGCCCGGCCGGAGGTTCGCGTCACCGTGCGCCTCAAGGACGGCGCGCCGCCGGTGACGGTGCTGCTCGCGCCCTCGCCCGAGAAGCGCGGCGGCGAGACCTCGGCGTACGCCGCGGTGGCCGGGCGCGGCCCGGTCGTCCTCGTCGACGGCAAGACGATGGCGGGCCTCGAGAAGTCCCTCAACGACCTCCGCGACCGCACGCTGCTCTCGGGTCTCGAGCCGAAGGACGTGAACCGCATCACCGTCAAGGCGGCGGGAAAGACGACGGTCGTCGAGCGCAAGGACGCGACCGACTGGCGCATGGTGGAGCCGAAGAAGAGCGCCGCAGCGGGTGGCAAGGTGGACGACCTGCTCTACGCGTTGCGGGCACTGCGCTGGAAGGAGATCGTGGCGCCCGACGGCGCGGGGGCGGCGAAGTACGGCCTGCAGGCGCCCGCGGCCGAGGTGACGCTCGCGCGCAAGGACGGCACCGCGATCGCCACGCTGCTGCTCGGCGGCACGGACGGCGAGCGCCGCTACGTGAAGCTCCAGGCGACGGCGCCGATCTACGCGGTGGACACCCGGCAGGTCGAGGGCGTCGAGAAGCTCGCCGCCGACGCGAAGTCGTGAGCGAGCGGCCCGTGCGCGCGACGACGCGGCTGCGCCGGATGCTGGCGGAGCCGGGCCTGATCGTCGCGCCCGGCGCCTACGAGGGCATCTCGGCCCGGCTCATCGAGGCGGCAGGGTTCCGCGCCGTCTACATGACGGGGGCGGGCACCGCCGCCTCGCACCTGGGCCAGCCCGACCTCGGGCTGGCCACCCTGACCGAGATGGCGACGCACGCCGCCCACATCGCCTCGTGCGTGTCGCTGCCGGTCATCGCGGATGCCGACACCGGGTACGGCAACGCGCTCAACGTGGTCCGCACCGTGCGCGAGTACGAGCGGGCCGGGGTGGCGGCGCTGCACCTGGAGGACCAGGTGGCGTCCAAGAAGTGCGGGCACATCGCCGGCAAGCAGGTCATCCCCATGAAGGAGTTCGCGGAGAAGATCCGCGCCGCCGCCGAGCACCGGACCGACCCGGACTTCGTCGTCATCGCGCGGACCGACGCCCGCGCGGTCACCGGGCTCGACGACGCCATCGAGCGCGGCAACCGCTACCACGACGCCGGCGCCGACGTGATCTTCGTCGAGGCGCCGCAGAGCCTCGAGGAGATCGAGCGGGTGGCGCGCGAGGTCAAGGCGCCGCTCCTGGCCAACATGGTGCAGGGTGGCCGCACGCCGGCCGTCCGGGCGATCGACCTCGAGCGGCTGGGCTTCAAGATCGCGATCTATCCCGCCGTCTGCATGGCGGCCGCCGTCACCGCGATCGAGGCGGCGCTGACGCGCTTGCAGGCGACGGGCACCGACTGGCACGACGGGCCCACCCTGTCGCCCATGGACATCTTCAAGCGCGTGGGCTTCGACTGGTGGCACGATATCGAGACCCGATATTCCTCGGACGCATGAAGGAGAGGCGAGCATGGCGCGAATGACCGGTGGCGAGGCGCTGACCCGGCAGCTGTTCCGTGAGGGCGTGCGCGTGATCTTCGGCCTGCCCGGCGTGCAGCTGTACGGCTTCCTCGCGGCGCTCAGGGACGAGCCGCGCATCCGCTTCATCACCACGCGCCACGAGCAGGCCACCGGCTACATGGCGGACGGGTACGCGCGGGCGGGCGGCGCCGGCGGCTTCGGCACCGCGCTCGTCGTCCCCGGGCCGGGCCTGCTCAACGCGGCGGCCGGGCTCAGCACCGCGTACTCCGCCTCCTCGCCCGTGCTCATGATCTCCGGACAGGTGCCCAAGGCCCAGCTCGGCCGGGACATCGGCGTGCTCCACGAGGTCAACGACCAGCTCGACTCCATCGCGCCGGTCACCAAGTGGCGCCAGCGCGTGCTCGAGATCCCCGACATCCCCGCCGCCGTACGCGAGGCGGTGATCCAGCTCAAGACCGGCCGCCCGCGGCCCGTCGAGATCGAGCTCTCGCCGGAGACCATGGAGGACGAGGACGAGGTCACGCTGCTCGATTCCGCGCAGATCGAGCGCCAGGCCGCCTCCGCGAGCGACGTCAACCGCGCCACGGGGGTGCTGCTCGCCGCCACCAACCCCGTGATCTACGCCGGCGGCGGCATCCACGCCTCCGGCGCCCACGACGTGCTCGCGGCCGTCGCCGAGTATCTCCAGGCCGGCGTGTTCACCTCGGCCGAGGGCAAGGGCGCGCTCAGCGACCACAGCGACCTGTCGCTCGGCGCGGCCATCTGGTCCAAGAGCCACCTCAAGCAATACCTGGACGCCGCCGACGTGATCTTCGCGGTCGGCACGCGCCTGGCCCTGGCCGCGCCGAAGCCGGACCAGCAGGTGATCCAGGTCGACGTCGATCCCCAGGAGATCGGGCGCAATCACAAGAAGACCTTCGGCCTCGTGGGCGACGCGCGCGCCACCCTGGAGCGGATCCTGGAGCGGCTGCGCACGGTGGCGCCGCCGAAGTCCTCCCGCAAGGCCGAGCGCGAGGCCCTGAAGGCGCAGATCGCGGCGAGCGGCCGGGAGCAGGAGCCCCAGGCCTCGATCACCGCCGCCCTCCGCGCGGGGACGGCGGAGAACGCCATCCTCGTCTCGGGCATGACCCAGATCGGCTACTTCTCGCGCCCGTTCTGGCCCGTCTACGAGCCGCGCACGTACATCACCTCGTCGTACTCCGGCAACCTGGGCTACGCCTACCCGACCGCGCTGGGCGCCAAGGTCGCGCGTCCCGACCGGCCCGTGCTGGCCGTGAACGGCGACGGCGGCTTCATGTACAACGCCCAGGAGATGTCGACCGCGATGCAGCACAGGATCAACGTGGTCACCGTCGTCTTCAACGACGGCGGCTTCGGCAACGTCGCCCGCGACCTCGACGAGGCGTGGGGCGGCACGTACGCCGCGGCCCTGCACAACCCCGACTTCATGCAGCTGGCCTCCGCCTACGGCATGACCGGCCTGCGCGCCAAGGAGCCGACCGAGGTGGGCCGGCTCGTGCGCGAGGCCTTCCAGATGGATCGTCCCGTGCTGATCGAGGTGCCCGTCAGCCGGATGCCGCGCCCGCTGTTCTTCGCCCCGCGCCGGGCGCTCACGAAGTACCAGAAGAGCTGAGCGCCGGCCGTGCGGCCGATGTCATGAGGGCCATCGGGTTCCCATCACCGCGCCCGCTTTCGCCGTCGTCATGACCGCTGCGATGATTGCGGCGATGGTGCGTCACGTCAGGAGCCGCCGCGCCTGGGAGCGGGCGGACGTCATTCAGTTCATTGTCGTCGTCTTGCCGTTTTACGTGGTCCTGGTCGTCGTTGCCGCGGGCCTCGTGTATGCGATGCTGATCACTGAGAACTGGCCCTGGCTCGCAGCGACATCCGGTTTCACCGCGGCGATGCTGCTCTGGTTCTTCTGGCCCGAGCGCGAGGCGAAGTGAGGATGTGCGGCGGCAGTTACTCCGCCGGGGGCACCAGCCCGATCGCGCGGTAGCCCGGGGCCACGCGCTCGGAGATGAGGCCCAGGCGCTTGAGGCGCGGGAGCAGGTTGTCGTTGAACAGGAAGCTGTTGAAGTGCTTCGTCGTCTGGGAGTTGCCGACGGTGTCGCGCCAGATCTTCTCGGCGTCCCAGCCCATCTCCGTCCACACCCACTTGATCGACTGGAAGCCGGTGTGCTCGTCGCGGGCAAAGAGCTTGTCGCACGCCGTGAAGGCGAAGTCCTCGAGGCGGTCGCGCTTCGATGCCACCATCTCGTTGATCGAGCGGCGCAGGGCGAAGTAGCCGAAGTTCACGTGCCGGCCCTCGTCCTGGAGCACGTAGTCCAGCAGGGTCGACAGCGTCGGATCACCCGTCTGGCGGCGCATGAGGTTGAAGGCCGCGATGGCCAGGCCCTCGATGAGCATCTGCATGCCGAGCAGCTTCAGCTCCCACAGGTTGGTGGCGAGGATCTCGTCGATGAGCGCCTTGAGCAGGGGGTCGATGGGGTAGATCTTGTGCAGCTTCTTGACGTAGCGCTCGAAGACCTCCACGTGGCGGCCCTCGTCGACGACCTGGGTGGAGGCGTAGAGCTTGGCGTCGAGCTCGGGGATCGAGTTGACGAGCTGGCCGCAGACCACCAGCGCGCCCTGCTCGCCGTGCAGGAACTGCGAGAGCCGCCAGGCCGAGACGCGGACCTCCATCTCCTTTTGCTCCTCCTCGGTGAGGCGCGTGAAGAAGTTCGTGCCCGCGAAGGCCACGGCGACGTTGAGCACGGGGCCTTCCTTGCCGATGGGCCGGCTCCAGTCGATGGCCGTGCTGCCGTTCCACTGGTTCTTCTTGGCCGTCTCGTAGAGCGCCTCGAGCTCCTGGTGGGTCGGCTCGTAGTCGTAGTCCCACAGGGTCTCGAGCTGGTAGGCGACCCGTCGCGCCGCCGCCTGCTGGGCCGTCGTCATCCCGTTTCCTCTTTCCCGCCGTATCCTTCTGGATACTGAACGGCCGTTCAGTGGAGGCCATTCTAGCCCACCTCCGGGGGCTGCGGTACCATCTCGGCATGGTGCGCCGTGACGAAGCGGCTGATCTCGCGAGTGATGTGAACGAGACGACCGCTTCTCGCTGCGCTCTTCCAGCGGGTGCAAGTCCCGCCTCGGTAAGGGCCGGAACGCCGAGTAGCAGACCCCATCTGGGCGAGGG
>JACQFL010000013.1 GCA_016200085.1 Candidatus Rokuibacteriota bacterium
GGGATCCAGCCCGGGCCTCCACCCTCAGAACCCCTGCTCTGCTTGCCACACCTTCCCGGGCCGAGGCAATCGGCTCCGCTTCACCTCCGGTGGGTCACTTCTGATGAGCACACCCCTGGCGTTTCTCGCGAGCGTCTAAGCGTGCTGTACCGCGTGGTCGAAACGCACCTGGATGCCTTCCTGAACGCGGCGGCTCGCCGCGCCGAGGACGCCCGCCTGCCGATGTTCGTGGAGCAGGAGTTCCGGGACTTCCTCACCTGTGGCGTCCTGACGCACGGCTTCGCCCGCCTGCGCTGCGGTGAGTGCGCGTTCGAGCGGCTCGTGCCGTTCTCCTGCACGGGGCGCGGCTTCTGCCCGAGCTATGGGGGCCGGCGCATGACCGAGTCCGCCGCCCGCCTCGTGGAACACGTGCTGCCGCACGTCCCGATCCGCCAGTGGGGTGTTGAGCCTGCCCTACCGTCTCCGCTATCTCCTGGCCTGCAATCACGAGTTGTGCCGCGCCGTGCTCCGGGTCTACGCGCGTGCTCTGCTCGCCTTCCAGCGCCAGCTCGCGCGGCGGTGCGGTGTCCGCGACGGCCGCTCCGGCTGCGTGGCGGTCATCCAGCGATTCGGCGGGGGCTCAACCTGAATGTCGGTCGCGCAGGAGCGGCCCCGGCTTCTGGGCGACGGCCGCGTTCTGCTCACGCTCGAGACCGCGTGGGCGGACGGCGCCCGCCATCTCCTCTTCGAGCCGCTGGACCTTCTCGAGAAGCTGGCGGCCCCACGGGGTGCTGCCCCCCATGCCCGCTAGCGCGCTCGTGTAGCGTCGAGCGGCGGGCCGCCACAGTAGCCGCTGCTCAAGTAACCTGAAGTAACCCGCCGGTTCGCGGCGCGCGGGCTGGTGTACGCCAAATGCCCGACGCGCCTGTAGCTCAGTTGGATAGAACATCGGACTTCTACTGTAAGGGCCTCTGAGGGCCGGCCCGACCGGGTCGGCCCCGGCTTGACGCGAGGGTCGAGGTGCTGCTCCGTCCGCCGCCAGAGCTTCTCGCTATTCCACGCGCACTCACTCGACGCGGACGTGCCGCGAGGCTGCCGGGCTCGGTCTCGCGAACGCTGAGGGCCTTGCGCAGCCGGGCGGTCTGGGTCATCCTTCGGCTGCCTGCGCCGGGCAGGGCGTTGCGCGGGTTCTCAGCTCTCGAGTTCCCCCCGCTCGAAGCTCAGGGTCCGCGCGGAACGCGCTTGGATCCCGCAGGAGGGTCGGGAGGACGAAGGTGAGTCGGGCTTCCCCGCCGGGACCCGCATCCTGCTTCGATCAGGGCCCCGGATCGAAAGGAGGGTGGTTGATGGAAACCACTGATATCGAGCGCGCGTTCCTCGACAAGATCCACACGATCCAGTTCTCTCGCCGGGGCTTCGTCCAGGTGGCGACCCGCGCGGCGGTGGCTGCCGCCGTGGGGCCGTTCATCCTGCCGGGCCGAACGCTGGCCCAAGCCCAAAGGCCGGTGGTGGTCATCTACGGCGTGCCGTGGGACACGCTGGACCCACACAACCACATCGCCACGTGGATCGAGAGCATCACCGGCAACATGTTCGAGCAGCCGGTGGAGATGTCCTCGCCGATCGACCCCGTCAACGGTTGGAGGCCCCTCCTAGCAACCTCCTGGAAGCGCCTCAACCCGACCACCATGCAGTTCAAGCTCCGCGAGGGCGTGAAGTTCCACAACGGGGAGGAGTTCACCGCGGAAGCCGTGAAGTTCACCATCGACCGGATCCACGGCCGTGTTCACAAGGAGTTCAAGGGTGCGGTCCTGAGCTACTACCGGATCATCGATCGCGCGGACCCGGTCGACAAGTACACGGTCAACGTGATCACCACCCAGCCGGACCCGATCCTCCTGAACCGCATGAGCGGCTTCCACACGAGGATCGTCCCGCCCAAGTACTACGCCACCAACTCGCTGGCTCACGTGGCCACGAATCCGGTCGGCTCCGGGCCCTACCGATTCGTGAGCTGGGTGAAGGACGGCGACCTGGTGCTGGAGGCCAACGAGCAGTACTGGGGAGGCGCCCCGGACATCAAGAAGGTCATCTTCCGGACGGCCTCGGAGCCGTCGGTCCGCGTCTCGGCGCTCTTGGCCGCCGACGCCGACCTGGTGCACGCGGTCCCCGTCGAGGAGATCGACTTCATCAACAAGTCGGGCAAGGCCTACGTGAGCCACACCGCGTCGAACAGGGTCGCGCTCTGGCGCCTCGAGCGACACAAACCGCCGATGAACAACCAGAAGGTCCGGCAGGCGATGAATTACGCGGCCAACATGGACGGCCTGCTCAAGACGGTGTATGGGGGCATGGGCAAGCGCGTGTCGACGATGGTCGGGGCGTGGCATTTCGGCCACGACGACAAGATCCCCTTCTATCCGTACGACCCCAACAAGGCCCGGGCGCTTCTCAAGGAGTCCGGCGTGTCGCTGCCGATCCAGATCAACGTCCACACCATCCAGGGTCGCTACCCCAAGGACAAGGACATGGCGGAGGGGATCGCCGCAGAGGTCTCCAAGCTCGGGAAGGACTACGTCAGCACCAAGGTGACCGTCTACGAGTGGGGCACGCACCTCAAGCGCCAGAACGCGTGCGAGAACGACGGGATCACGCACAACAGCTGGGGGAACTGGATGTTCGACGCCGACATGATCCTCTTTCCCTGGCTGCACACCCTGCCCTCCACGGACCCCGGCGCCGCGTGCCGCCCCGCGAAGCCGGAGTGGGACAGGCTGATCGACGAGGCCCGCACCACGCTGGACCAGGGGAAGCGCAAGAAAGTCTACAGCGACCTCCAGAGACAGCTCTGGGACGACCCGCCATTCATCTTCGGCCACCACGTGGCGGACATCATGGGCGTGTCCAGCCGACTGGCGTGGAAGGTGCGCCAGGACGAGATGGTGTGGCTCAAGGAAGCCAGGTTCAAGAAGTAGGCGGCCGCGGGTCTGCGGCCTGAGTCGGCACCGCTCCGGGTATGTGGCGCTACATCCTCCGTAGGCTGGCGCAGGCCGTCCTGGTCATCTTCGGCGTCCTGCTGCTGGTCTTCGTGATCATGCAGCTCACCGGGGATCCGGCGTCCCTCATGCTGCCGCCCGACTCTCCTGCCGAAGACATCCAGCGGGTGCGGATCATGTACGGGCTGGACCGGCCGCTCTACGTGCAGTTCGTCCGCTTCCTCTTCGGGGACATTGGGACCCGCGAGGCGGGGCGAACGGTGCGCACGTTCGCCTCCGGCGGAGGCTGGCTCGAGGTCCCGGTGAAGCCCCGCGGGGGCGTCATTCGCGGAGACTTCGGGGAGTCGCTCCGGTATCGGGAGCAGCCCGCGCTGGGCGTCGTGCTCGAGCGGTTCCCGCGCAGCCTGGAACTGATGGCGGCGGCCTTCCTCTACGCGGTGCTGCTCTCGCTGGTCTTCGGGCTCCTCTGCGCTCTTCGGCCGGCCACGCTGCTCGACCAGGGGATCCGGGTGCTGGCCATCCTCGGGCAGTCCATGCCGAGCTTCTGGCTCGGCCTCCTCCTCATCCTGGTCTTTGCCGTCTGGCTCGGCTGGCTCCCCGCCATGGGTTCGGGGACCTGGTGGCATCTGGTGATGCCGGCGATCACCCTCGGGTCGCTCTCGCTGGCCCGGAACACCCGCCTCGTCCGGTCGGGAATGCTCGACGTGCTCAACGAGGACTACGTCCGGACGGCGCGGGCCAAGGGCCTCACGGAGCGACTGGTGGTCGCCAAGCATGCCCTCAAGAACACGGCGATCCCACTCGTGACTCTCTGGGGCCTCGACGTCGGGGTGCTGTTCGGTGGTGCGGTCATCACCGAGAGCATCTTCGCCTGGCCGGGAACGGGGCGCCTGGTGATCGAGTCGGTCACCCGGCGGGACTTCCCGGTGGTGCAGGCCGCGGTCTTTTTCATCGCGCTGATCTTCGTGCTCGTGAACCTGGTGGTGGATCTCGTCTACGGCTGGCTGGACCCTCGGGTCCGGGTCGGGCGGTGAAGCTCGATCCGGGATCGCGGCAACCGGCCGCTGGCCGGTTCGGCTAGAAGGCTCAGGGGTGGCGCGGGTCAGGCCCCTGGAGTGGACGGAGCGTCGCCCGGCTGTGCCGGCCTCGCGAATGGGGGAGCTGTGGCACTCGCTCCGCCGTGGCAAGGCGGCGTGCTTGGGCGCGGCGATCCTGCTGGTGATGGTGCTGTCTGCGGTGCTCGCGCCCGTGGTCGCACCGCACGACCCGCTCCAGGCGGAGATCACCAAGCGCCTGCGACCGCCGGTGTGGAGGGAGAAGGGCGCGGCCGAGAATCTGCTGGGCTCCGACCAGCTGGGTCGGGACGTGCTCTCCCGGACGATCTACGGCTCGCGCGTGTCCCTGATGGTAGGAATCATCGCGGTCCTCATCTCCGGGATCCTGGGGGTCGTCCTCGGGATGGTTTCCGCCTTCCAGGGCGGCCGGCTCGACGCGCTCATCATGCGCATCGCGGACGTGCAGCTCGCCTTTCCCTTCATCCTGCTGGCCATCGCCGTCGTGGCGGTGGTCGGCGGTGGACTCCTCAACGTGATCCTGATCCTGGGTGTGACCGGATGGGTCAGTTACGCTCGGGTGGTGCGAAGCCAGGTGCTGTCGGTCAAGGAAAAGGAATATGTGGAGGCCGCCAGGGCCCTGGGCAGCCGATCGCTGGTCTTGATCTTTCGTCAGATCCTGCCGAACGTGATGACGCCGGTCATCGTGCTGGCGACCTTCAATGTCGCCAGCTACATGGTGGCAGAAGCCAGCCTGACGTTCCTCGGCCTCGGCGTCCAGCCCGCCATCCCCAGCTGGGGGATCATGCTCGCCGACGGCCGCGAGTACATGCGCGCCGGATGGTGGATGGCCGTCTTTCCCGGTCTGGCCCTGATGCTCACGGTGCTGTCCATCAACCTGGTCGGCGACTGGCTGCGGGAGTACCTGGACCCACGCCTTCGCCACACCGAGTAACGGGCAGGCAGTCCGAGGCCACACACCGTTCGCGCTTCCTTCTCCATCAGGACGGAGGGACCCGTGGCGATGAAACATCCGCTCAAGGTCGAGCCTCTGACCGCCGATTCCTTTGCTCCCTTTGGCGAGGTCATCGGCCCCGCGGACCGCGAGCCGGATTTCGAGGGGCGCTCGGGAACACAACTCTGGGGGCTCGATTTCGAGGTCGATGGCAGGCTTCAGCTCGGCTACATCCGTGTTCCCTACCAGCGCCTCAGCTTCAGCATGATGGAGCAGCACGACGGCGTGACACAGGGTTTCATTCCAGCACGCGGCCCAGCCGCGCTCGTCGCGGTGGCGCCGCCGACCGAGCCCGGGCGCACCCCGAGGCCGCCGGACGTGCGCGCGTTCCTCTTGGACGGCTCGCGCGGCTACATCCTCAAACGGCGCACGTGGCACTCGCTCGACCGTTTCCCGCTGTATCCGCCGTACGGGGACTGGGTCATTCTCACCGGCTGGGAAACGACGCAGGATCTCCTCGCTTCGGGCGACCGACTCGGGGCGAAGCTCACGCGCGCAGTGGACTTCGAGCAGGAATACGGCATCGTGTTCGAGTTCGACATGGCGCACGTCTCGTAGACCCCACCGCTCCTCGCGCGGCCACGGAGGCGCCTATGCTCCCCGCCGGGAGGGGCCACCGAACGGGAACCCGGCTCACGGCGGCCGGATCACCACGGAGCAGCCCGACGAGATGTGGGGCACGGACGGCACGCGCTTCTACACCGAGCAGGACGGGTGGTGCTGGTTCTTCGGCGCCATCGATCATCATCTCGACAAGATCGTCGGTTGGCACATGGCGAAGATCGGGGATCGCTGGGCCGCGCTGGAGCCGATCCGCCAGGGCGTGCGTCATGCGTTCGGGAGCTTCAGCAAGGACGTCGCCCGCGGCCTGAAGATCCGCTGCGACTGGGGCCCGCAATACATCGCCGACGCCTGGATCAACGAGGTGAAGCGGTTGGGGATCGGGATCTCGCCGACGTATGTCGGGGAGCCGGAGTGCAACGGGGTGGCGGAGCGCTTCATGCGCACCCTGAAGGAGCAATGCATCTACCTGCACCGCTTCGCGAGCCTGGAGGAGGCCCGACGGATCATCGGCGAGTTCATCGTGCGCTACAACGCCGAGTGGCTCATCGAGCGGCTCGGGTACCAGACGCCGGCCCAGGCGCGACGCGGTCGCCGCGGCTCTCAAGACGCCAGCATGACGCCTCGAGTCGGCCGCGCCGCCCGGCGGCGTCCTGATCTCGCGCGAGGTGGCCAAGCGCAGCCGTGGGCTGCTCGAGCTCGGGCCTGCGCGCCTGCTCTCGGTGAAGGGCAAGGAGCAGCCTGTCGAGGCCCTCGAGCTCTTGCGCGAGCTGAGCGCCCTCGATCCGTGCAGCCGCGATGAGCTGTCGGTCGAGCTCGTCGGACGGGAACGCGAGCTGGGTGAGCTCGTCGAGCAGCTGCGCATAGGACGGACAAACGCTGTTCCCTCGGCTCCCTCGCCGGGCGATCCGGGTGGGCGGAATGCGGCCTCCCCTGCGGGCCGCAGCCTGAGGTAGAGCGCGTAGTTCTGGAACACCATCGCGATGTCGCGGTCCTTGGGCGGCAGGTCGTTGACCGAGCATAGGGTGTGACGGTCTTGTTGGCCGCGGCCTCGCTGACCTCGCTGCCGCCGGCCGTGGACCTCGTCACCGACCGCGCCAGCGTGGGCGAGGTCCTCACCCGCTTCACCCCGCGCTGGCCCACGCTCACGTCACCCACGATCGACGCGTTGCCCGTGGATGACCCCAACGCGCCCCGGACGGCCGAGGACCGGGCCTGGTCGGAGTTCAATCACCATTACTCGGGCCTCTTTGTCCTCGCCATGGGGCTGCTCGCGCTGCTGCACCGGACGGGCCGCGCGCCCTGGGCGCGCCACTGGCCGCTCATCTTCCTGGGCCTGGCGGCCTTCATGGCGGTCCGCAACGACCCGGGCGCCTGGCCCCTGGGCCCGATGGGCTTCTGGGAAAGCTGGGCCATCGCCACCGTGCTCCAGCACCGCGTGTTCGTCCTGCTGGTCGTGGCCTTCGGCGTCTTCGAATGGATGGTGCGCACGGGCCGGCTATCGTCGCGGCGCTGCGCCCTCGTCTTCCCGCTCCTCGCCGCCGTCGGCGGCGGCCTGCTCCTGACCCACTCCCACGCCTCGCTCAATTTGAAGGAGGAATATCTCATCGAGGTGACCCATGTGCCGCTGGGCGTGCTGGCCATGCTGGTGGGCTGGACGCGGTGGCTCGAACTGCGGCTGCCGCCGGGCGAAGGCCGGCTCCCGGGCCGGCTCTGGGCCGCCGGGCTCACCATGATTGGCCTGCTGCTGCTCTATCGGGAGAGTTGAGCCGGCCGCGGGCGCGCGCCGTGACTCGGATTGCGCGCGCTTCCGCCGTCCTCCTACTCTACCCGCGTGTTGAGCGTATGCGCGCTTTTCCGTCTAGGCGATGGTCTAGCTACTTTCCGGCGCAAAAATCGGTTGGCCGTTGAGGCGCGAGCCCTCAGGCAGCAGCATGATTCCGGGGGCCTGTTCACGCCAGCAGCACAACGAGGAGTCTATGACGGAGCCTTGGCTCGCGCCAGGGCGATCCC
>JACQFL010000016.1 GCA_016200085.1 Candidatus Rokuibacteriota bacterium
GCCAACCCCGCGACGCAGACGGGCCGCATCGCCCAGATTTGCGAGCGGGAACGTGTCCCTCGCATGCTGGCGGACGCTCGCGTTTGCCCCGCTTCGCTTAGCGAGTTAGGCTTCCGTGGAAATCCAGGCTAGCCTTCTTCATAGATCTTCCGTTCACTTGGTGTCGCTGGCCGGGCACTGATGATCCTGATTGTATCGTCACGGTCGGTGCGAGCGATGGCCAGAAGGCGGCCGCCGGTCGAGATGCCGAAGGTGACGAACCGCTCTTCGCCAGTCGAGTCGCTGCTCGACGAAATCCGCGACGTCGTCCCCGACCGTCGCGTGACGCTGGAGGCGGTGGCCTACACCTACGCCGGCGTGCGGCCGCTCTCGTACGAGGAGGGCAAGCGCGAGTCCGACGTGTCGCGGCCACAAGGTGGTCTCCGAGGCGCAGGGGCGCTTCCTGTCCATCACCGGCACCAAGCTGACGTGCGATCGCAGCCCGGCCGCAGTCGTCGAGGAGATGGCCGTCTCGCTCCAGGACGTGCTCCTGCGGCGCACTGGGATCGGCACGAGGTCAGCGAATCCCGTCCGGGTCGACGAGGGCGAGGATCTTGCCGACCGTCTCCTGCAGCACGTCAGCGGGCACGGTGCCGATGCGCTTCGCCTTGCGCACGCGCCAGTCCAGGCTCTTGACTTGATCGGAAAGTATCGCTCCCTCGACGCCAAGCCCCTGCGGGAGCAACACCTCGAACGGGTATCCCTTCACCTGGGAGGTGACGGGGCAGCACACGGCCAACCCCACGCGGCGGTTGTATGAACCGGGAGAGATCACCACGGCGGGGCGATGGCCGGCCTGCTCGTGGCCCGCCTGGGGGGTGAACTGGAGCCAGATCAGGTCCCCGCGCGCGGGCACATAGGCCGCCACTACCACGCCTCGCGGCCGACGGCTCGACCGGTGGAGACCTCGCCGTGCAGGTTCCGTCGGTTGATTTTCCGGAGGAGGACGCTCAACGCATACTTCCGGACCCGGAGCGGACGAACCAGGAGCCGACCGTTCTCCACCGACAGATCGACGGCAGCCCCCTCCTTCACCTGGGCCTCGGCCGCGAACGATCGCGGAATCCTCAGGCCAAGGCTGTTGCCCCACTTCTGAATCTTCGTGTGCATGACTGTTTGCCCCACCGGATATACAATGAGTACACAGCCCGAGGGCGAGCCGTCAAGCCCTTTATGAGGTCACCGAGGCGAAGCGCTCGACGAGGCGCGCCTCGAGGTCGCGCGTCTCCGCGAGGGCGCCGAGCCCCTCGATCTCGCCGATCATGGCGGCGATCTGCCGCACGATCCGACGGCCTTGTCGCACTGGATCGTGTGCTCGGCCACGTGGGCGGCGAAGCGGTGGAGGCGAAACCGTACGTCGACCTGGGAGTGCGCCCACACGGTGGGCCGTGTCATCGCGGCCGGCGCCACGTCGCCGAGCCAGCGGTTCGTCGCCGTCCGCGCGTCACCGAGCCGGGCGAGGATCGCGCCGATCTCGCCGCTGACGTCCATCTGTGCCGGCGTGGGCAGTCGGTCGTCGGGTATGCGTACCGGCTCAGCGTCCGCCCGCTCGAGCGCATAGCGTGTCTGCAAGGCATACCGTCGCTCGACGACCAGCATGTGGCGGAGCGTCTCCCGCACCGGCCACTCGCCCGCGCGCGGCGGCGTGTCCAGCAGATCGGTGGGCAGTCCGAGGAGGAGGCTGCGAAGATCGCCGAACGCGCGCTGGGCGAGGGCCAGGATGCGGCGCGATTCGGGATGGATTCCGGCGCTCACGCGGACGTAGGCCTCCTGGGCATCCTCGAGCGTCCGGTAGAGCGCGTAGCGGACGTCCAGCCGCCCGTCGCGCCAGGACCAGGGGCGCCCCAGCGCCTCTTCATCGAGGGCGGCGAAGCCCGTCAACGCTGCGTCGAAGTCGGTCATCTCGCCTCTCGCGGGGTTGGAGTTGGTCACCGCAGCCGGAGCGGCTCATTTCTGTATTTATTCTGGCAAGGTTCCTCCGACCTCTTCCCTGTGATCCGCGGCGTCTAGACAGCGCCGACCTCGACCACCTCGCCCTCGGAGCTTGGTGCCGGCACGGGCAACCCGTCTTGCTTCAAGCCATCGATATGCAACTCGATAGCCTCGCGGATCAAACGCAAGACCTCCTCACGGCTGTCTCCCACTGCTACACAGCCGGGGAGGTCCGGCACATGCGCGCCCCAACTTGTCTCGCCTCGTTCGATCACCACCATGTAGCGGATCATGCGTCGCCCCCGAATTTCTTGAGCACCGCCTGCTTCAGTATTGAGTTCAATGTTCCGGGCGAGGGGTCAAGGCTCTGCTTCCCGGCCACCGCCCCCGTGCCGCGCTTGTTCGCGTTCTTGTGTTGTCGGTGGGCGTGCCAGTCGGTCGGCGGCAACCATGAGCGAGATTGCTCACGAGATCGCGGCATACGGTCTCACAACATCGACGCCGGCGAGCTCACTGGCCAAACCAAATAGAAACTGTGTTGGCAACGCAGCCAAGAACTCCTCGATGATCCAGCTTTGCTTGCCTGAGATGATCTTGTCGAAAACGTCCGGCTTATACCTTGTTATTGAGCCAAGATAGAAGATTATCGCGTACATTGCGGCGAGGTACGGGACAAAGAGTCTTCGCGGAGCGTCCACCAAGTAGAACCGGTATCCTTCCGCGGTTAAAACGGCTGCAATGCCACATCCTCTGATAAGTGCCGCGAGTTGTGCAATCGTATTGTCAGTCCCGCGAGTCTGCGCACGAAATGTGGTGGTCTCGAACCACAGCTCATGATTCCGCTCGGATTCTACTTGTGAGAAGACATATGTGAACGCCCGCCGCACCCGCGCTCCAGGCAACGCGTCGTGAACATCCCTGTCCGTTCGAGTCATGCGCAGACGAGCCCACATCCAGCCACGGCGGTATCGTATTTCGAATCGTGCGACCGGAACGAAGATAGGAGGAGAGGCCACGACCTGGGTGAATGTTCGGTGAATGCTCGGCACGAAGCGCAGGAGGTCGATAACGCGAAGGGATCGCGAGAGGGCAGCTGGATGGCCCAACATACGGACAAACTCCGGGAAGATCTCGGAGTGGTCGGCGGCTACGTTTTGGATGTTGACCGTTTGGCCCGCAAAGCGGAGCCGCTGCCGGGAGTTAGCGCGCGGGTCATTTATTCCGTGCCTTGCGAGCGGCGGGAGAGGAACCCTGCGGATAAGTAGTGCGGCCTTTACGACATTCAGGAAGGCATAGTAGTAAAGGAGGGGTCGTGAATGGAAGCGGGGATTCTGTGCGGCCTCAAAGAAGTCGTTGCCCTGCGAAATATACGCGTTGGCAATGTCCTCGTTCCGCTTGTCCAGTCTTGTGACAGCGAGGTGGGAGAGAAACGCCCACGGGTCGGCCGTCACGATGCGAGGCTTCCGTTTGTCGTAGAAGAGCGGAAAGCCGGTAGGCTCGTTCGCAACGAGATCCCCGTGGCGCGGTTTCGGGGGTCTACCGGCCACGAGTCGTTTGCCGGTAGAATCTAACCCGCGAACAACCCGCCGGCGGCCTGACACGACCTATGGATTTGGCCACGGCCGAATTGAGGTCGCTCGTCGAGTTCATTTGGACGTTAGGCGCCCCCCTGGCCCTCATTCCGTTCTCGACCCTCCTCCCCGACAGGCCGGTACTCCCCCTCTTGCAGGCCCGGCAACTGAACTGCCTTCACGATCACTTCGCCAACGGTTCTAATCGCACGCCAATTCTCCTCGATTTGGGGTCGGGGAAGCTTCGCTCGCAAGTAGTCACCATGTTGGGCGGCGGCATGATAAGCGAGGCTAAACGCCTGTGCGACTTCCGGCTCGAGGTACAGGCGGTTATGCACCCACCACTCCTGACACTCCATTGTTACCTTGGTGATCGCGTCCTCCTTATGGGTGGAGCCGAGGAGCTTCCACCAGAGGGCGTATGCTTCTTGGTGGGCGGCGAGGCGACGGTCCAGCGCCGCGAGACGCAGTTCATGGCGCTGCTTCTCGCGTTCGAGAAAGAGGCGGTTTTGCTGCGCGAGTATCTCGAATCGTTCCCGATATTCTCGTTGGATCTCTTCGACTTCGTGCGTAATGCGGCCGATATCCTCCTTCGTCGCGAGGTTCTCGCCCTTCTTCGTAGCGTACGAGCGAAGTGACCCTTGAAGAAGAAGCAGAGCGATCACACCTAATAGCGAGAGCAGGTTCAGCGCGACGGGGAGCATCGTCTCGGCGCTCGGCATCAGGTCGGCGGCCTTCTCTGCCTACTGGCTACCCCGGGATGCACCCGGCTTAAACCGCTGACGCTCAACCCACTCTTTCATTTGCTGCCGATCGTCGACGCGGTCTTGCGCCACCCAGACTTCCGGGTCGCTGACAATGTCCGTATAGGTAACGGGCCGCCAAATCTTTCCAGTTTGCGTGTCGAGCAGGTAAACGTCAGCTCGCGCGAACGGCCCAAAGTAGATGGCGTAGCGCCCCTGGGGTGGTGGATTCTGAACTATCCGAGTTCGATCTTGGGCGGCCGCTCCCGATACCAGCACCAGTGTTGCTCCAATTACCGCAGCAAACGCCACGGACCGGGTTGTCGAGCCCATGTGCACCGCCTCTCTGGTCGTTGACGAAGGCGCTCAGCGGCCGACGCAGTCGGTCCGCTGAAGCGGTGAGTTGGGTACCGCCCCATCAACCGTTTCAGGCAATTGCCTCCGGTCAAGGCCGAAGCGGTCGCACACCTGTTGCCACGTGGTCGCGCCGAGAAATGATGCTGCGATCCCTTGCGTCTCGTCTGCCGATCTGTGGGGGAAGCTTGCTGCGAGAGCGTCTGCGGAGACCGTTTTCGCGACGGCTTCTCGCCACACTGCCGGCAGAGACCGACCGTTATCGTTCGCGTCGCCCTCGACTATGAAGAACCCGTACACCGCGCGCTTGCCCCGTATCTCCCATGCGGCATCGAGATGTCGCCAGATCTGCTGTCTTCCCAGCAGCCACGAAGTGCGTGTGGTTGGTCCCGATTCCGTTCGTTTGCCCTCAATGACAACGAGCGCATCCGGCGCTATCAAGAGCACATCGGGATATGTCACGCCCTCGAATATCCACCAGGCTCTCGACGCGTGCTCGGACCGCAGGCGGCGAAGCGCGTTGGCAATTGCTGCGAAGTCGCCCGAGAGGACGCCGGCCCGGTCGGTCTCTACCCCGGGAGACTTACCTAGTGTCCAGAGATTCCGGATCAGCCACGACAGCAATGACACCGGCGGATCAAGGCCCTGCTCGTTAGGCTCCCAGTGGCCTTCGACCAGGGTAAGGTCGCCAGTCACCTTGATTCCGCCGCTTGCAACCCCCAACCGAGGGAGCATGAGGAGATCCGGCAGCCATGTCCGGCTCATGTTCCACAGGGCGTCGAATACGGGCCGAACCCTCGTCTTCGACGAATCCCGCTGCCCTCTTGCCATCCCCATCCCTTCGAGGCGGGCCCACCCCGCATCGTGCGTGCCCGGCAGGCATATCGCAACCGCACTATAGCGGAGAAAGTTGGTCAAAAACAGAGCGAACGCGGGGATCCGGATTGACGAAAGCAGGCCGTCGCCACGGCCTCCGACCCCGTCGCTCAAGCGTCACCGCGGCGTCGCAGAGGCCGTGCTATAGTGCGCCCCGATCGTCGCGCCAAACGCCCACGCCCAACCGGGAGGACACCATGAAGGTGTTCGTGATCGCCGCGCTGGCCACCGTGCTCGCCCTCGCCGGGCTGCCTGCCGAGTCCCAGGCCAAGACCGAGATCCAGTGGTGGCACGCGATGCAGGGGGTGCTGGGCGAGCGGGTCAACGAGATCGCGGCCAAGTTCAACGCCAGTCAGAGCGACTACGAGGTCAAGGCGGTCTTCAAGGGCGCCTACCCCGACACCCTGAACGCGGCGATCGCGGCGTACCGGGCCAAGCAGCCGCCGCACGTCGTGCAGGTGTTCGAGGTCGGCACCCAGACCATGCTGTCCTCCGGGGCGGTCTATCCGGTGTTCCAGCTGATGAAGGACAACGGGATCGCCATCGACTGGAACGACGTCATCGGGCCGGTGAAGAGCTACTACGCGACGGGCGGCAACCTCGCCTCGATGGCGTTCAACTCGTCGACGCCGATCCTCTACTACAACCGGGACCTCTTCAAGAAGGCGGGGCTGGCCGACAAGGCGCCGGCCACGTGGGACGAGATCGAGGCGGCGGCCAAGAAGCTCGTGGCCGCGGGCGCCAAGTGCGGGTACTCGAGCGCGTGGCCGTCGTGGGTGCTGATGGAGAACATGCACGCGCTGCACGACCAGCCCTTCGCCGACCACGCCAACGGCTTCGACGGGCTGGCCACCACGCTCAAGATCAACGGGCCCTTCGGCGTGAAGATGATGGAGCTGCTCGCCCGGGGCGCCAAGGAGGGCTGGTTCACCTACAACGGGCGGCTGTCGAAGGCCGAGGCCAACATGGGCGGGGGCGAGTGCGGGATCTTCACCACGTCCTCCGCGTACATCGCCGGGCTGACGCGCGCCTCCGAGGGCAAGTTCACGTGGGGCACCGGGCCGCTGCCGAAGATGGGCGGCTTCCCCCAGGGGCACGCGATCATCGGCGGCGCCTCGCTGTGGGTGCTCAAGGGCGCCAAGCCCGAGGAGTACAAGGGCGTGGCGCAGTTCTTCAAGTACCTCGCCTCCGTGGACAACCAGGCGTGGTGGGCGGGCATCACCGGCTACCTGCCGATCTCCAACACGGCCGTGAAGGCGATGGAAACCTCGGGCCACTTCCAGAAGAACCCGCAGCAGAAGACCGCCATCACCCAGATGAACGCCGGCAAGACCACGCCGAACAGCCAGGGCATCCGGCTCGGCAACTTCGTCTCCATCCGCGACGGCATCGAGGAGCAGATGGAGAACATCTTCAGCGGCAAGAAGAGCCCCAAGCAGGGGCTGGACGACGCGGTGGCCAAGGGCAACGAGATCCTCAAGGAGTTCGCGGCGCTCTACAAGTAGCCGGGCGGCGCGCGGCTGACCATGAAGCGATCGGTCTTCCCGAACCGATGGCTGCCATATCTGTTAGTGGCGCCGCAGCTGGTCATCACCATCGTGTTCTTCTTCTGGCCGGCCATCGACTCCCTGCGCCTGTCGCTCTATCGCGCCTCGCCCTTCGGCGACCGGATGATCTTCGTCGGCGCCGGCAATTTCCAGCGGCTCTTCGCTGATCCCGCGTATCTGAGATCCGCGCTCACCACGTTCCTGTTCTCGTTCCTGGTGACGTTCATCGGGCTGGCCCTCGCGCTCCTGCTCGCCGCGCTGGCCAACGCGAAGATCCGCGGGCTCGTCGTCTACCGCTCGCTGCTGCTCTTGCCGTATGGCATCGCGCCCGCCATCGCGGGCATCATCTGGCTCTTCATCTTCCACCCGTCGTACGGGATCCTGCCGTACCTGCTCTCGTTCGTGACGGCGTACCAGTTCAACTGGTTCCTCAAGGGCTGGGTCGCGCTCACGCTGATCATCGTCGCCGCCATCTGGAAGCAGTTCGGCTACAACCTCGCCTTCTACCTCGCCGGGTTGCAGGGGATCCCGAGCTCGGTGCTCGAGGCGGCCAGCGTCGACGGCGCCGGCCCCATCCGGCGCTTCTTCGCCGTCACGTTCCCGCTGCTCTCGCCGGTGACGTTCTTCCTCTTCATCCTCAACATGACGTTCTCGTTCTTCGAGACGTTCGGGCTCGTGCACTCGGTGACCCAGGGCGGCCCCGGCGATGCGACGTCGATCATGGTCTACAAGGCCTGGAAGGACGGCTTCGAGGGGCTGCAGCTCGGGCTCTCCGCGGCCCAGTCCGTGGTCCTGATGGCGATCGTCATCGGGCTCACGGCCTTCCAGTTCCGCTACGCCGAGAAGAAGGTGACGTACTGATGGCCGCCGCCGGCGCCACCAGCGGCACCCTCGCCGCGGACCTGGCCCGCGCCGTGCCCGCGACGGCCGTGCGGCGGCGCCGGCCGGACTGGAACGCGCGCGTGACCCATATGCTGTTGCTCGCCGCCGTGCTCGTGCTGGCCTTCCCGCTCTACTACGCCTTCGTGATCAGCACCCAGAGCCTCGCCGAGGTGTCGAGCCTGCCCCCGAGGCTCCTGCCGTCGTCCTCGATCCTGGACAACTACGCGGAGGCCTGGCAGCGGGCGAAGATGGGCCGCATGCTCGTCAACAGCGGCGTGATGGCGCTCGGCATCGCGCTGGGGAAGATCAGCATCTCGCTGCTCTCTGCCTTCGCCATCGTCTACTTCAACTTCCGGGGCAAGCAGCTCGTCTTCTGGATGATCTTCGTCACCCTGATGCTGCCGATCCCCGTGCGCATCGTGTCCACCTACCAGGTCATCGCCGATCTCGGCTGGGTCGACACGTACTGGGGCCTCACCGTGCCGCTCATGGCCTCCGCGACGGGGACGTTCCTCTTCCGCCAGTTCTTCCAGACCATCCCCGACTCGATGGCGGAGGCAGCCCAGCTCGACGGCGCGGGGCCCCTGCGCTTCCTGTGGTCGTTCCTGCTGCCGCTGTCGAAGGCCAACATGGCCGCGCTCTTCGTCATCCTGTTCGTGTACGGCTGGAACGAGTACCTCTGGCCGCTGCTCGTGACCAACCGCCCGGAGATGCGCACGGCGGTGATCGGCATCGAGGCCCTGGTGCCGCGCAGCGGCTCCCAGCTGCCGGAGTGGAACATCATCATGGCGGCGGCGATGATGGTCCTGCTCCCGCCCGTCGCCGTGATCCTCTTCATGCAGCGCTGGTTCGTGAAGGGGCTCATCGAGACCGAGAAGTAGATGCCTACCCGCTTCGTCGCCCACCGGGGGGGCGCCGCGCTCTGGCCCGAGAACAGCCTCCTCGCGTTTCGCAATGCGCTGGCCGCGGGGGCCGGCATGCTGGAGCTCGACGTGCACCTCACCAGGGACGGCGAGGTGGCCGTCATCCACGATCCGACCCTCGACCGTACCTCCACGGGCACCGGGGCCCTGCGAGACTGCACAGTCGCCGATCTTCGCGCGGTGCGCCTGCGCGCGCGCGACGGCACCGTCACGGACGAGCACGTGCCGACCCTGGGGGAGGTCCTGGTCATCGCCGCGCCCACGGCGGCCGTGCTGCTCGTCGAGTTCAAGGGGCCCGGCCGTGCGGTGCGCTACGAGCGCGACGGTGAGCGCGTGCGTGCCGTCCCCGGCGAGCGCTACGAGGGGCTGGAGGCGAAGGTGGTCGAGGCGCTCCGCGAGGCGGGCGTCGCCGGGCGCGCGATGCTCATGGCCTTCAACCCTGCCGTGCTGGCCGAGGTTCGGCGGCTGGTCCCCGAGCAGCCCACGGCGCTGCTCGTGGATCGGCAGCACGTCGCCGAGCCAGGGGCGGCCAACGCGGACACCGTCGCCTGGGCGCAGCAGGCCGGCGCCACCTTCCTCGGCATGCACTGGACGCTGTGCGACGAGAGCGTGGTGGCGGCGGCGCGGCGGGCCGCGGTGATGGTCGGCGTGTTCACGGTGAACGACGAGCTGACCATGCGACGGCTGGCCGCCCTCGGCGTCGACGTGATCATCACCGACCGTCCGGACCTGGTGCCGAAGGATCTGGCGTGAAGCGCCGGCGCGCCGCGGTGAGGCGCTGGCGCATCGCCCTGCTCGCCGTGCTCGTGTCCGCGCTGGTCGCCGCCGTGCCCGCGACGGCGGCGGGGCCGCTCGTGGCGGCGCATCGCGGCGGCGCCGCGCTGTGGCCGGAGAACAGCCTGGTCGCGTTCCGGAACGCGCTCGCGCTCGGCGTCGACGCGCTGGAATTCGACCTGCACCTCGACGCCGACGGTGAGGTGGTCGTCATCCACGACGCGGGCCTGGCGCGGACGACGACAGGGACGGGCCCGGTCCGCGCCCTCACGCGCGCCGAGCGGGACGGTCTCCGGCTCAAGGCTCGCGACGGCGCCATCACCGCGGAGCGGATCCCGACCTTCGCCCAGGTCCTCGACCTCGCTGCGCCGTTGCGTGCCGAGATCGTGCCCGAGATCAAGGTCGGCGCCGGCGGCCTGCGCTACGAGGGTATCGAGGAGAAGGTGCTCGCGCTGATCCGAGCGCGTCGTCTGCTCCCACGGGTGACGATCCAGGCCTTCGAGCCGGAGACCATCCGCCGCCTGCGCGCCCTCGAGCCCGGCGCGCGGATCATGTTCCTCGTGTCGCGGGCGCGGCTGGAGGCCACGGGAGCGACCGTCCTCGACGCCCTCCGCCAGGCCCGCGAGCTCGGCGCCACCGACGTCGGCATCGACCACCGGCTGGTGGACGACGCCGTGGTCCGCGCGGCGCGCGAGAGCCGGCTGCGCCTGGCGGTGTGGACCGTCAACGAGGAGCCCGCGATGCGGGCGATGATCGGCGCCGGCGCCGACATGATCATGACCGACCGCCCGGACCTCTTGTTGCGCGCGCTCGGCCGATGACGGCCGGGCGCTTCGTTCTCGCGCTCGACCAGGGGACCTCCGGCTCGACCGCGCTCCTCGTCGACGAGCGCGGCACCGTGCGCGCGCGCGGGTACGCCGAGCTGCCGCAGTACTATCCGCGGCCGGGCTGGGTGGAGCACGATCCCGAGGAGATCTGGGCCACCACGGTCTCGGCCGCTCGCGCGGCGCTCGGCCAGGCGGGGGCGACGGGCGCGGAGGTCGCCGCGGTCGGGATCACCAACCAGCGGGAGACCACCATCGTCTGGGAGCGTGCCAGCGGCGCGCCCATCGCGCGCGCGATCGTCTGGCAGTGCCGGCGCACCGCCGAGGCCTGCGACCGCCTGCGCGCGGCGGGGCTCGAGCCCCTGATCCGCGAGCGCACCGGCCTCGTGCTGGACGCGTATTTCTCGGGCACCAAGATCGGCTGGCTGCTCGACCACGTGCCCGGCGCCCGCCTCCGCGCCGAGCGCGGCGAGCTCGCCTGCGGCACCGTGGACGCCTGGCTGATCTGGAAGCTCACGGGTGGGCGCGCGCACGTCACCGACGCGAGCAACGCCTCGCGCACGCTCTGTCTCTCGCTCGCCACCGTCGACTGGGACGAGGAGCTGCTCCGCGTGCTCGGCGTGCCGCGGCCGCTGCTGCCGCGCGTCGGCCCCTCCTCGGGCGTGCTCGGGGAGACGGCGGACCTCGGCTGGCTGCCGGCGGGCATCCCGATCGCCGGTGTCGCCGGCGACCAGCAGGCCGCGCTCTTCGGGCAGGCGTGCTTCGAGCCGGGCACGGCCAAGAACACGTACGGCACGGGCTGCTTCCTCCTGCTCAACACGGGCGCGACGCCGCTCGCCTCGCGCCATGGCCTGCTGACGACCGTCGCGTGGCGCATCGGCGAGACCACGACGTACGCGCTCGAGGGCAGCGTCTTCATCGCCGGTGCCGCCGTGCAGTGGCTGCGCGACGGCCTCGGGATCATCCGCAGCGCGGCCCAGACCCAGGCGCTGGCGGAGTCCGTGCCCGACACCGGCGGCGTCTACTTCGTGCCCGCGTTCGTCGGCCTCGGCGCGCCCTACTGGGACATGTACGCGCGCGGCGCCATCGTCGGTCTCACCCGCGGCACCACCGCGGCCCACCTCGCGCGCGCGGCGCTGGAGGCGATCGCGTTCCAGAGCCGGGACGTGCTCGACGCCATGACGGAGGACGCCCGATCGGTGCCGGGCGGGCTCCGCGTGCCGCGGCTGCGCGTCGACGGCGGCGCGGCGGCGAACGACTTCCTCTGCCAGTTCCAGGCCGACGTCGCCGACGTGCCCGTCGTGCGGCCTGCCGTCATCGAGACGACCGCGCTGGGCGCCGCCCACCTCGCCGGGCTCGGCGCCGGGATCTGGAAATCCCAGGCCACGCTGGCCGAGCGCGCGGCCGTCGATCGCACCTTCACGCCGAGAATGGACGCGACCACCCGCGATCGGCTATACGATGGCTGGCGCCGCGCCGTCGAGCGCGCGCGCGCCTGGGAGAGATCGCCATGACCACCGCTGATCACGACCGTTCGCGCGTCGGCTTCGCCGGCGCGATCCGCCGTCTGCTGGCCTGCCGGGGGTCGTCGAGACCCCGTGCGGGCAGGGTCCGCCCGGGTCCCATGAGATTCCTCGTGGCGACGCTGATGGTCGCCCTCGTCGCGGTGGGCGCCCAGGCCCAGGCGCCCGCGGCCATCGAGGACGAGCTGGTCCTGATCACGCCGGTGTCGAAGTTCGTCTTCGACGGGGCGCTCAAGGCCTTCGGGGAGTACGCGAAGCAGAAGTGGAACGTGACGGTCAAGACCAACGGCATCCCGGCCGGCACGCCGCTGGCCTACGGCCGCATCGTCGAGTGGAAGGGCAAGCCGGAAGCCGACATCTTCTGGGGCGGCGAGTCGGCGCTGTTCGAGAAGCTGGCCGACCAGAAGCTGCTCGTCAAGCTCGAGCTGCCGAAGGCGGTGGCCGACGCGGTGCCCGCCTCCATCGGGACCCCGAAGCCCGTCCCGCTCAAGGACCCCGACGGCTACTGGATCGGCACCGCGCTCGAGCCCTACGGGCTCGTCTATCATCCCAAGGTGCTGCAGCGTCTCGGCGTGCCGGCGCTCAAGGACTGGGACGACCTGCTGAACCCGAAGCTGAAAGGGCAGATCGCGCAGTGCGCCCCGACGCGCTCGTCCTCCTCGAACGCGACGTACGAGGTGATGCTCCAGTCGAAGGGCGAGGCGGCGGGCTGGGAGTGGCTGAAGAAGCTCGCCGACAACACCGGCCACTTCACCGCGCGCAGCCGTGACGTGCCCAACGTCGTGGCCAAGGGCGAGTTCGCCGTCGGCTTCGCGGTGCCGTCCTACATGGCGTTCGAGGAGAAGGTCTCCGGCTTCGACATCAAGTTCGTGGCGCCGAAGAACGCCTTCGTGACCCCCGAGCCCATGGCCATCCTGGCCGGAGCCCGCCACCCGAAGGCGGCGCGCGCCTTCATCGAGTTCCTGCTGACGGAGCAGGGCCAGCGGGTGTTCATGGAGAGCGGGCTCTTCCCGCTGAGCCCGAAGTACCGCATGCAGGGGGCCTCCGGTTCCAAGATCGAGCTCGCAGTGGACTTCACGGGCGGCGTGCGCTCGTACTTCGACGCCCCGGTGGCGAACGTCTATGACGAGGACGTCGCCAAGAAGCGCAGCGAGGCCCTCAAGGAACGTTTCCGCAAGGACATCGAGACGACCTGGAAAAAGCCCTGAACATCTCGCTGCGGGGGGTGTCGAAGCGCTTCGGCGGCGTCAGCGCCGTCGACGCCGCCACCCTCGACGTGGCCGACGGCGAGCTGTTCACGCTGCTCGGGCCGTCCGGCTGCGGCAAGACCACGCTGCTCCGGACGATCGCGGGCTTCTCGACGCTGGACGCGGGCGAGATCTGGTTCGGCGCGCGGCGGGTCGACGGGCTGCCGCCCCACCAGCGCAACATCGGCATGGTCTTCCAGAACTACGCGCTCTGGCCGCACATGACCGTGCGCGGCAACGTGACGTACGGCCTGCGCCTGCGCAAGCTGCGGAAGGACGAGATCGCGCGCCGCCTCGCCGAGGGCCTGCGCAAGGTCAACCTCACCGGTCTCGAGGAGCGCTATCCGGGACAGCTCTCGGGCGGTCAGCAGCAGCGCGTGGCGCTCGCGCGCGCCCTCGTGCTCGACCCGGACATCCTGCTCCTCGACGAGCCGCTCTCGAACCTCGACGCGAAGATCCGCGTCCAGGTGCGGGCGGAGATCCGCCGGCTCCAGAAGGACAGCGGCATCACCACGATCTACGTGACCCACGACCAGGAGGAGGCGCTGTCGCTCTCCGACCGCGTGGCCGTCATGCGCGAGGGCCGCATCGTACAGACGGCGGCGCCCAAGGAGCTCTACGAGCGGCCGGTCTCGCGGTTCGTGGCCGACTTCGTCGGGGTGAACAACTTCATCCCCGGCGTCTGCCGCGAGGTCGTCCCCGCCTGCGCCATCGTCGACACGCCGCTCGGCACGGTGCTGAGCCGTGGCGCCGCCGGCCTGCGCCCGGGGCTCGCCTGCACGCTCGCGATCAGGCCGGAGAACATCGCGGTCGGCCGCGGCACGGAGAACACCTTCGAGGCGCGCGTGGTGACGTCGTCGTACCTCGGCAACACGCTGCGCTACGAGGTGGAAGCGTCCGGCGGCGTCGCCCTCAAGGTGGACGTGAGCGACCCGTGGCACCACGAGGTCCTGGATGCGGGCAAGCGCGTGACCCTGACCTTCCCGACCTCCACGGCGCTGACGCTCCTCGATGAGTGAGGACATGGGGGGCCCCGACATGGCCCCCCCAACCCCCCAAGCGCTCGCACGTGCCCCGGGGGACCCTGGGCGCGGCTCGACCGCAGATTCGTTCACGCCTCGACAGCGCGTCGCCGGGCTCCGCCGCGCGCTGCCGCTCGCCGGTGTCGCGCTGATCTGGCTGTTCCTGCTCGCGTTCCTCGTCTACCCCCTCGGGCGGATCTTCTACGACGCCGTCACCGACGAGGCCGGCCGCCTGACCCTGGCCAACTTCGTCGCCTTCGCGCGCGATCCGTTCTACGTGAGGTCGCTCGCGAACTCCGTGCTCCTCGGGCTCGGCACGGTGGCCGCCACCTCGGTGCTGGGCTTCGCCATCGCGTTCCTGCTCGTGCGCTACGACTTCGCCGGCCGCGGCCTCTTCGGCTACCTGACGCTCATCCCGATCATCTCGCCGCCCCTGGTCGGCGTGCTCGGCTTCACCTTCATCCTGGGCCGGGCCGGCACCGTGAACGTGCTCCTCATGGACTGGCTGGACCGGATCCAGCCCATCAACTTCGTCTACGGCGTGCACGGGGTCCTGCTCGTGGAGACCCTGCACCTGTTCCCGATGATCACGCTCAACGTGGTGGACGCCCTCGGCAAGATCGATCCCTCGCTGGAGGAGGCGGCGGCGAGCGTGGGGGCCCGCGAGTGGCGGCGCCTGCGCACCGTCACGCTGCCGCTCACCACGCCGGGCTACGTGGCGGGCGCGCTGCTCGTCTTCATCTGGACGTTCTCCGACTTCGCCACCCCGCTGGTCCTCGGCGTGCACGATCTGCTGGCCTCGCAGGCGTACCTCAACATCGTGCAGTTCGTGGACCGGCGGCTGTTCCGCATGGGCATCGTGATCTCCGCCCTCATGGTGGGCCTCGCCGTGGTGTTCCTGCTCGCCGCGCGGCGGTACGTCGCCATCAAGGACTATTCTTCGCTGTCCTACGCGCGGCTGGCCCGCCGCCGCCTCACCGGCGTCCGCCAGGCCCTCGCCGTCGGGTTCCTGTCTCTCGTGCTGCTCGCGTCGTTCATCCCCTACGCGGGCGTGGCGCTGGCCTCGGTCGGCCGCGGCTGGTCGCTCACGCCGCTGCCCACGGCGTGGACGCTGCAGTTCTTCGAGCGCGTGATCGTCGAGACCCCGAAGTACATCGTCAACAGCCTGCTCTACTCCGGGCTCGCGGTGATCTTCTGCATCGCGGTCGGCGTGCCCATCGCGTGGATCCTCGCGCGCACCACGCTGCCCGGACGGGACACCCTGGACGCGCTCAACACCCTGATCCTCGCCATCCCCGGCACCGCCATCGGCATCGCGTACATCCGCGCGTTCCACGCCGACCTGCCGTGGATCGGCCGGCCCCTGACCGGGCTCTGGATCATCCTGCCGCTGGTGCTGTGCATCCGGCGGCTGCCCTACACCGTGCGCGGCTCCTACGCCTCGCTGCTGCTCGTGCACCGCTCGGTGGAGGAGGCCGCCGCCAGCGTCGGCGCCACGGGCGCGCGGACGTTCCGCGACGTGACCCTGCCGATGATCTGGCGCGGCGTGCTCGTCGGCTCGCTCTTTTCGTTCATGACCTCGCTCCAGGAGGCCTCGGCGGTGCTGTTCCTCGCGCTCGGCGGCTGGGAGACGATCCCTGTGGGGATCTTCTCCTTCTACATCGCAGGCAGCGCCAGCGAGGCCGCCGCGCTGGGGGTCGTGCTGATCGTGGTGGCGGCCGTCAGCCTGGCCGTCATCAACCGCGTGGCGGGGGCGCGGATGGGCGGGATGTTCGGGTGATGATTGTGCAAGCACCAACGCTCCGGGCTTGCGCACGAAGGCCGAGAAATCAATCACTTGAGCCGTCTTGTTCCATCGAGAGCGATGTGCTAGTGTTCCTGTTCACATGACACCCGACCAGGAGCCGTCGGCCTGGAAAGGGGTCGGCCAGCTCGCCTCCGTGGGCATGACGATGGTCCTCTCCACGGTCATTGGACTGGCCGGGGGCTGGTGGCTCGACCGGTGGCTGGGGACGCGTCCCTGGCTGATGCTCGTCGGCCTGATGCTGGGGATCGCGGCCGGGTTCGTCGTGCTGTTCCGGACCGCGCGGGATTCCGAACAGGACTGGAAATGACGCCGATCGAGCTGCGCGCAGGCGTGTGTCGGGGAGCGGCCGTCGCCGTCGCCGCGCTCGCCGTCGCGGCGGGGGCCGTCGGCGGATGGTCGGCGCTGCTCGGCGTGGCGCTCGCCGGCGCGCTCACGATCCTGAACTTCTGGTGGCTCACCGGTGGTGCGCTGGCCGCGGGACGGCAGAGCGCGGGGCTCGTGCTCTCCGCGGGCCTGCGATTCACGGGGCTGCTGGCGGCGTTCGCCGCCGTCTGCGCGAGCGGCTGGGCGCATCCCGTCGCGCTCGTGGCGGGGCTGGTCGTGGTGCCGTGCGTGGTGATCGCCCAGGGGCTCCGCGCGGCGCGCTGACAGTGACCGAGTCGGGCCGTCGAGGGGCGCCGCGGCTGCGCCGCGGTGCCCCGAGCGCTGGGGGGTTTGGGGGGCGCCCGGAGCCCCCATGGAGTGAGACGAGGGACCATGGACATCATCGAGCACCCGCCGATCCTCCACCTGCCGGGCGTGCCCGACCACGTGACGTACACGTGGATCGTCATGCTCGTGCTGATCGGGGCGGCGCTGGCAGGCGCCCGGCGGCTCGCGCTGGTGCCGCGCGGCGTGCAGAACTTCTTCGAGGTCGTGCTCGAGCAGTTCCTCGGCATGATCGACGACGTGATGGGCCCGGAGGGCCGGCGCTTCCTGCCCCTGATCGCGACGCTCGGGCTCTTCATCCTCGGCGGCAACCTGCTCGGGCTCGTGCCGGGCACGGCCGGGCCCACGGCGAACGTCAATACCACCGCCGCCTGCGCGCTCGTGGTGTTCTTCGCCTACCACTCCATCGGCATCCGCAAGCAGGGGCTCGGGACCTACCTGAATCACTTCTCGGGGCCGATGCCCTGGTCGCTCGGGATGGCGCCCATCAAGCTGCTGATGATCCCCATCGAGGTCATCAGTCACCTCGCCCGCCCGCTCTCGCTCACGCTGCGGCTGTTCGGCAACATGGTCGGCGGGCACATCCTGCTCGCGATCATCTTCTTCCTGATGGGACTCAACGGCCTCATCGGCTGGGCGCTCTCCGGGAGCCTCGGCGGCGCCGTCGTCGGGGGCATCGGCGGCGTGATCATGGTGGTCTTCACGGTGGGGTTCCTCTATCCGCTCAAGCTCCTCGTGTCGCTCCTGCAGGCCTTCATCTTCGTCATGCTCACGATGCTGTACATCGCGGGGGCCATCGAGGAGGCGCATCACGCGGAGCCGCACGGCGGGCATCACTGACATCCACCACGCACAGAGGAGGACGGAAGTGCGACGGTCACTACTGATGTTGGCGCTCATCGTTGTGGGGTTCCCCGGCATCGCCCTCGCGGCCGAGGGCGGCGCGGCCACCGGTGGCTGGGTGGGGCCGTTCGCGGTCATCGCCGCCGGCCTGGGCATGGCGCTCGCGGCCGGTCTCTGCGGTCTGGGTCAGGGCAGGGCGGTCGCCGCGGCGGTGGACGCCATGGGCCGCCAGCCCGGGGCGGCCGCGCGCATCCAGACCGCGATGATCATCGGTCTGGCCCTCATCGAGTCGCTCGCGATCTACACGCTCGTGGTGGCGATGATCCTGCTCTTCGTACAGCCGATCAAGTAGCGGGCGACGGATTCGACACCCGCCGGGCGCCGCGCCCGGCGGGTGCAGCATCGTCATGGCGCGCCGCTCGACGTACCGTCTCCCGAAGATCCCGGAGATGACCATCCGCCGGCTCTCCGTCTACACGCGGTGCCTGCTGCAGCTCGAGGAGGACGGGGTCAAGACCGTCTCCTCCCAGGAGCTGGCCGAGCGGTTCAACCTGAACTCGGCCCAGGTCCGGAAGGACCTGGCGTACTTCGGCGAGTTCGGGGTGCGCGGCATCGGCTACTACGTCGCGGGGCTCAAGGCCGAGCTGCAGCGGATCCTGGGGCTCGATCACGAGTGGCCGGTGGCCCTGGTGGGCTTCGGCAACCTGGGCTCCGCGCTCTTCCACTACAAGGGCTTCACGCGCCAGGGCTTCCGCATCGCTGCCGTCTTCGACGACGACCCCGCCAAGGTCAACCGCGAGGTGGCGGGCGTGCCGGTCTTCGACATGCGCGACCTCGGCCGCGAGGTCAAGGCGCGCAACATCCAGATCGCGATCCTCGCGGTGCCGGCCGAGGCGGCCCAGGCGGCGGCCGACCAGCTCGTGGCCGCCGGCATCAAGGCCGTCCTGAACTTCGCGCCGGCCCGGCTGAAGCTGGCGCGCGACGTCCGCCTCAAGGACGTGGACCTTTCCATCGAGCTGGAGACGCTCAGCTTCTACCTCGCGAAGAACGTCCGCTGAAGTCTGCCTGCATGCGACACTGAGCCGATCGGGAAAACGAGGGGCGCCGCGGGTTCCCCGGGGCGCCCCGAGCGTTGGGGGTCTGGGGGCCATGTCGGGCCCCCTGTTCGGAATGTTGCGTGACTGGCCGCCGTTCGTCGCCGTGGCGAAAGCCCTCGCCGAGGGACACCCCTGCCTGCGCGTCACCGGCCTGGCCGGCTCCGCCCGCGCCCTGGCCGTGGCCGAGCTGCTCGAGAAGGACCCGCGCCCCGCGCTCGTGATCGTGGCCGGCCTCGCCGAGGCGCACCGCATGAGCCAGGACCTGGGGTTCTTCGGCGCCCGCGTCGCGGAGCTCCCCGAGCAGGAGCCGAAGCTCTGGCGCGGCGGCCGCCAGCGGGAGGCCGATGCCGAGCGGGCCATGCTGTGCCGCCGGCTCGCCGCCGGCGAGCCGCTCGTGATCGTGGCCACGCCGGCGGCGCTCGACACGCCGCTCCCCGACGCCGGGGCGCTGGCCGCGCGCACCGTCCGGCTCTCGGTGGGCGACAGCCTCGATCGCGAGCTCCTGCTCGAGGCGCTGGAGGCGGCGGGCTACGAGCGCGTCGACACCGTCGTGGAGGTCGGGCAGTGGAGCGTCCGCGGCGGGATCGTGGACGTCTTCTCCCCGAGCGCGAGCGTGCCCGCACGGCTGGAGCTCGCGGGCGACGAGGTCGAGTCGATCCGGCTCTTCGATCCGACGACCCAGCGCTCCGAGCGCGCGGTCGAGGAGCTGGTCGTGGTGCCGATCGAGTCGCCGGCGGACGGCGGGCGCACGCTGCTCGATCATCTTCCCGCCGGCGCGCCCGCCGTGGTGGACGCCCCCGCGCTGCTCGACGAGACGTCGGAGGAGGCGCCCGAGCGGCCGACCCTGCGCGCGCGGCTCGGCGGGCGGCCCCGGATCGAGCTGGAGCTCGTCGGCGGCGCCGGCGGCGGCACCGAGGGGACGCCCGCGCTCGCGCTCGAGACCCTGTCCGTCGAGCGCTTCGGCGGCCGCTTCCGCGAGCTCAGCGAGGCCATCGTCCGCTGGCGGCGCGAGGGCTTCACCGTGTGCCTGACCGCGGCCGACGACCGCCAGGCCGAGCACCTGCACGAGATCCTGCGCGAGCACGAGCTGGAGGCGGTGCGCGCGCCGTCGCTGGAGGCCGCGGACGCGCTGGCCATCGTGGTGGGGGCGTGCTCGACCGGCTTCTCGATCCCCGCGCTCGGTCTCATGGTGCTCACCGACGAGGAAATCTTCGGCGCGCGGCGCAAGACGCTGGCGCGGCCGAAGTACGAGCGCGGCTCGCCCGTCACCGCGTTCACCGATCTCGACGTCGGCGACCTCGTCGTCCACGAGGACCACGGGATCGGCAAGTACCTCGGCCTGCGCACCATGCGCATCGGGGACCGCGAGGGCGATTTCCTCCTGCTGGAGTACGCCGAGGGCAACCAGCTCTACCTGCCCGTGGAGCGGCTGGACCTGATCTCCAAGTACCTCGGGGGCGACGAGGCGGCCGCGAAGCTCGACCGCCTGGGCGGGGCGTCGTGGCAGCGCGTGAAGGAGTCGGTGCGCGCGGCGCTGCGCGAGATGGCCGAGGACCTCCTGAAGCTCTACGCCCAGCGCGCGGTCGCCGAGGGACAGCGCTTCTCGCCCGACACGCCCTGGCAGCGCGAGTTCGAGGCCGCCTTCCGCTACGAGGAGACGCCGGACCAGCTGCGCGCGATCGAGGAGACCAAGCGGGACATGGAGCACCACCGGCCCATGGACCGGCTGGTCGCGGGCGACGTCGGCTACGGCAAGACCGAGGTCGCCCTGCGCGCCGCCTTCAAGGCCGTCGCCGACGGCGCCCAGGTCGCGGTGCTCGTGCCGACCACGGTCCTGGCCCAGCAGCACTGGGCGACCTTCAGCGAGCGGTTCGGGCCGTTCCCGGCGAAGGTCGAGCTGCTCTCGCGCTTCCGCTCCCCCGCCGAGCAGAAGACGGTGATCGAAGGCCTCAAGAACGGGACCGTCGACGTCGTCATCGGCACCCACCGCCTGCTCTCCAGGGACGTGGCCTTCAAGAACCTCGGCCTCCTCGTCGTCGACGAGGAGCACCGCTTCGGCGTCGCCCACAAGGAGCGCCTCAAGCAGTTCCGGGCCTCGGTGGACGTGCTCTCGCTCACGGCCACCCCGATCCCGCGCACGCTCTACATGTCACTCGCCGGGGTGCGCGACATGTCGGTGATCGAGACGGCGCCCCTGGACCGCCTGCCCGTGGAGACCCACGTGCGGCGCTTCAGCCCGCCGATCATCAAGGAGGCGGTCCTGCGCGAGCTGGAGCGGGGCGGCCAGGTCTTCTTCGTGCACAACCGCATCCAGTCGCTCGCCTCGATGGCCCGCTTCATCCAGAACCTCGTGCCCGACGCGCGCATCCTGATGGCCCACGGCCAGATGCGGGAGCGCGAGCTGGAGGCCACGATGGTCAAGTTCGTGAGCGGCCAGGCCGACGTGCTCCTCTCCACGGCCATCGTGGAGTCGGGGCTCGACATCCCCGCCTCCAACACCATCGTCATCAACCGCGCCGACCGCTTCGGCCTCGCCCAGCTCTACCAGCTGCGTGGGCGCGTGGGCCGCGAGCGCCAGCAGGCGTACGCCTGGCTGCTCGTGCCCGCCGACGGGCGCGTGGACGAGCAGGCCCAGAAGCGCCTGCGCGTGCTCCAGGAACTGACCGAGCTGGGCTCGGGCTTCAAGCTGGCGCTGCGCGATCTCGAGATCCGCGGGGCGGGCAACCTCCTCGGCGCCGAGCAGCACGGTCACATCGCCGCCGTGGGCTTCGATCTTTATTCCAAACTGCTGGCCGAGGCCGTGCGAGAATTGAAAGGCGAGCCGCTCCGCCCCACGGTGGAGCCGGTGATCAGCGTGAATGTCGAAGGGTTCTTGCCGGACGAGTACGTTCCCGAGGTCAACCAGCGCCTGGCCATCTACAAGCGCCTGGGCGCCGCCGGCGACGACGCCGAGATCCGTGACATCCGCGCCGAGCTCGAGGACCGCTTCGGGCCGCTGCCCGCGGAGGCCGAGACGCTGCTCGACATCGTGCGGATCCGCGCCGCCGCCCGCGCCCTCGGCGTGGAGCGCGTGGAGGCGGGCGGGGGCAAGGCCTTGATCACCTTCGCGCGGAGCACCCCGGTGCCGCCGGAGCGGGTGGTGAGCGTGCTCCGGGAGAGCCTCGGCCGGATCACCATGAAGCGCGAGTACACCCTCGAAGCCGCCATTCCCTCGGGCTCGTGGGCCGTCGTGCGCGAGGGCGTGCTCGGGCTGCTGGCGAGGTTCGCGCGCTCGTGAGACTCCGGGCGCTGGCGCTGCCCCTCGTCGCCGCGCTGCTCGCGGGCTGCGCGATGCCGACGTGGGTCCCTGTCCTCGGCAAGCGGGCGGCCGAGAAGCGCGCCGCCGAGAAGACGGCCGCCGCGGAGGCTCCGCCGGCGGCCGAGGGCCCGCTCGTCCTGCCGCGCATCACGGCGGAGCCGGCGGCCCCGGTCGACGAGCACGTCGCCGACCGCATCATCGCCGTGGTGAACAACGACGCCATCACGCTCACGGAGCTGCAGGAGGCGGTGGCCTTCTACCGGCAGGAGCACCGGCAGGCCGAGGCGAGCGACGAGGAGCTGATGAAGCAGTTCCTGCCCCGGGTGATCGAGGGGCGGCTCCAGCTGCAGGAGGCCGAGCGGGAGAAGGTCATCGCGGAGGACGCCGAGGTCGATGACGAGATCAACGACCGGATGAAGAAGTTCGGGGCGCAGTCGCGCGAGCAGTTCGAGGCGATGCTCAGGTCCCAGGGCCTCAGCATCGACCTGATCCGGCGCAAGATGCGCGATCAGATCCGGGTCGAGAAGGTCAAGCGCCGCAAGGTGGCCATCCGCGTCACCGTGACGGATCCCGAGATCGACCAGTACCTCGAGGACAACCGCGCCAAGCTCGAGGCCGGCCTGCCGTATCACGCGCGCCATATCCTGATGGCGCCCGAGGCGAACAGCGACGCCGGATGGGAGGCAGCCCGGATCCGGGCGGCGCTCCTCCGGGCCCAGATCGTGGAGGGCCTCGACTTCGCCGAAGCGGCCCGGAAGTACTCGCAGGACGCCACCGCCAGCGACGGGGGCGATCTGGGGACCCTCAAGCGGGGAGAGCTGTCCCAGGACGTCGAGACCCAGATCCTGACCCTCCAGACGGGGGAGATGTCCCAGCCCTTCCGCAGCCCGCTGGGCTATCACCTCTTCCGGCTCGAATCCAAGGACACCCTGGAGGGGGAGGGTCTCCGGAACACCCGGCAGCAAATCCGCGACATCCTCTTCCGCGAGAAGTACCAGGTCCGCCTGGACGCCTGGCTCCGGGAGATCCGGCAGCGCGCCATCATCGAGGTCCGCATGTAAAGACAAAACGTTGACAAACCGGGGGCCGGGATGCGATCCTACCCTTCGGTAGTCCCCGGAACCCCGCGGAAACCCTGCGCAGCGTTAACGTAATCGAACCACTTCACCCGGCGCTCAGCGCCGCACCCCGGAGCCGTACAAATGAGTTCCCGCCGAGAGCGAGGTCAAGCCAACACCCCCACCACCGCCGAGCCGTCCCTCCCGACCAACGGGATGAACCTCTCCCAGCTGAAGGAGAAGTCCATCCCGGACCTGAGCACGATCGCGCGCGAGATGAACGTCCAGAGCGCGGGCGGGCTGCGCAAGCAGGAGCTGATCTTCAAGATCCTGCAGGCCCAGGCCGAGAAGGACGGGCTGATCTACGCCGAGGGCGTGCTCGAGGTGCTTCCCGACGGCTTCGGGTTCCTCCGGGCTCCCGATTACAACTACCTGCCGGGTCCGGACGACATCTACGTGTCGCCCTCCCAGATCCGGCGCTTCGACCTCCGTACCGGCGAGACCATCTCCGGCCAGGTCCGGCCGCCCAAGGACTCCGAGCGCTACTTCGCGCTGCTCAAGGTCGAGTCCATCAACTTCGAGACCCCGGACCAGGCGCGCGACAAGATCTTCTTCGACAATCTCACGCCGCTCTACCCGATGGAGCGGCTGCGGCTCGAGTACGACCCCGAGGACCTGACGACGCGGGTCATGGACCTGCTGACGCCGATCGGCAAGGGGCAGCGCGGCATGATCGTGGCGGCCCCGCGCACGGGCAAGACCATGATGCTGCAGAAGCTGGCCAACGCCATCGCCAAGAACCACCCCGAGGTCTACCTCATCGTCCTGCTCATCGACGAGCGGCCGGAGGAGGTCACCGACATGCAGCGGTCGGTGAAAGGCGAGGTGATCGCCTCCACCTTCGATGAGGTCCCCTCGCGGCACGTGCAGGTGGCCGACATGGTGATCGAGAAGGCCAAGCGCCTCGTCGAGCACAAGCGCGACGTGGTCATCCTGCTCGACTCCATCACCCGCTTCGCCCGCGCCCACAACGCCATCATCCCGTCCTCGGGCAAGGTGCTCTCGGGCGGCCTCGACGCCAACGCCCTGCAGCGCCCCCGGCGGTTCTTCGCCGCGGCGCGCAACATCGAGGAGGGCGGGTCGCTCACGATCATGGCGACGGCCATCGTGGACACCGGCAGCCGGATGGACGACGTGATCTTCGAGGAGTTCAAGGGCACCGGCAACATGGAAGTCCACCTGGACCGGCGCCTGATGGACAAGCGGATCTTCCCCACCATCAACATCGAGCAGTCGGGCACCCGCAAGGAGGAGCTGCTCCTCGAGAAGGACGAGCTCCAGAAGGTCTGGCTGCTGCGCAAGGCGCTGTCGCAGCTGAACCCGGTGGAGGCGATGGAGCTCCTGCTCGACAAGCTCAAGCAGACCAAGAGCAACAAGGAGTTCCTGGCCTCGATGCACTCGATGGGCTAAGCCTGTGTTATCCTTACTGGTCCTGGGAGGTGGTCGCCCGTGAAGGCAGGCATTCATCCGGACTACATCGACACCACGATCACGTGTGCGTGCGGCGAGGTCATCCCGACCCGCTCGACCAGGCCGGACATCCGGGTGGAGGTCTGCTCGAAGTGCCATCCCTTCTATACCGGCAAGCAGAAGTTCATGGATACGGCCGGTCGCGTCGAGCGTTTTCAGCGCAAGTACAGGCGCGAGACGACGACCCCAGCGTCCTGACGCGCCGCCCCGGCCCCGGCCGGCGCGGGCACCCCTCGCTCCGCGCGCCCTCCGACGCCGGCCGTCCGTCCCGGAGGCGCTGACCCATGCTGTTTGATAAGCTGCGCCAGATCGAGGAGCGGTCGCAGGAGCTCGCCCGGGCCCTGGCCGATCCGGCGATCTTCGGCCAGCCCGAGAGGTACGCCCGCCTGCGCAAGGAGCACGCCGACACCGTGGAGATCGTCGAGCGCTTCACGGCGTATCGGGACGTCCTCCGGAAGCTCGGCGAGGCCCGACACATCCTGGACGAGGGCGGCGACCGCGAGCTGATGGAGCTGGCCCAGGCCGAGATCGAGGAGCTGACCGCGCGCCAGAGCGCGCTCGACGCCGAGCTCAAGCGGCTGCTCGTGCCCCGCGATCCCAACGACGACAAGAACGTCTTCCTCGAGATCCGCGCCGGCGCGGGCGGCGACGAGGCCGCGCTCTTCGCGTCCGAGCTCGCCCGGATGTACGCGAAGTACGCCGAGCGCCAGCGCTGGAAGGTCGAGGTGATGGACGCGAGCCCGACCGCCCAGGGCGGGCTCAAGGAGGCCATCCTCTTCGTCCAGGGGCGGGGGGCCTGGAGCCGGCTCAAGTTCGAGCGCGGCGTGCACCGGGTGCAGCGCGTGCCGGTGACGGAGTCCAGCGGCCGCATCCACACGTCCACGGTCACGGTGGCGGTCCTGATCGAGGCGGAGGACGTGGACGTCAGGATCGACGACCGGGACATCAACGTGGACGTCTATCGCTCGTCGGGCCCCGGGGGCCAGGGCGTGAACACGACCGACTCCGCGGTGCGCATCACCCACAAGCCGACCGGGCTGGTGGTCACCTGCCAGGACGAGCGCTCGCAGATCAAGAACCGCGCGAAGGCCATGCGCGTGCTCAAGGCCCGCCTGCTCGAGCGCGCCCAGGACGAGCAGGCGGCCGCCATCGCCGCCGACCGCCGCAGCCAGGTCGGCACGGGCGAGCGGAGCGAGCGCATCCGCACCTACAACTTCCCGCAGACCCGCGTGACCGATCACCGCATCGGCCTGACCGTGCACCGCCTGCCGCAGGTGCTGGAGGGCGACCTCGACGAGATCGTCGAGGCGCTGGCCGCGGCCGAGCAGGCCGAGCGCCTCGAGAAGGTGGAGAGTTGACGGTCCGCGATCTCCTCGAGGACGGCACCGCGCGGCTGGCCACCAGCGGCATCGCGAGCGCGCGCGCCGAGGTGGAGTGGCTGCTCGCCGAGATGCTGGGCGTGGGCCGCTTCCGGCTCTACCTCGACATCGAGCGCCCGCTGCCCGAGGCGGTCGCGCGGCGCTTCGCGGCCGCCGTGAGCCGTCGGGCCGCGCGCGAGCCGCTCCAGCAGATCCTCGGCCGCCAGGCGTTCTGCGACGTCAGCGTGACCGTCACGCCCGACGTGCTGGTGCCGCGGCCGGAGACCGAGCGGCTCGTCGAGTGGGCGCTGGAGACGCTGCCGTGGCGCCCGGCCCGGGGTCGGCCGCTGGTCGTCGACGTCGGGACCGGCTCGGGATGCGTCGCGTGCGCGATCGCCTCCGCGCGGCCAGACGCCGACGTGGTGGCCGTCGACCTGTCGCCCGCGGCGGCGGCCGTCGCCCGCGCCAACGCCGAGTCGCTCGGGCTGGCCGAGCGCGTGCGGGCGCTGATCGGCGATCTCCTCGCGCCCGTCGGCGCGGCGCGCGCCGATCTCGTCGTCGCCAACCTGCCGTACCTGCCGCGCGCGAGCCTCGCCGGGCTCGAGCCGGAGGTGCGCGAGCACGAGCCGGCGCTGGCGCTCGACGGCGGCGCGGACGGGCTCGACGTCATCCGGCGGCTGGTCGCCGACGCGCCCCGCGTGCTCCGGCCGGGCGGGCGTCTCGTGCTGGAGACGGCGGGCGGCGCGCAGGCGACGGCCGTGGCGGCGCTCCTCGGGCGGGCCGGATTCCACGACGTCGCCGTCCGCCGGGACCTCGCGGGCGTCGGCCGCTTCGTGGGCGGGACGGCTCACGCCGTCGGTGCAGGCCAGGTCATCGGCGGCGGGGGGGCGGCCTGATGCCCGCGCGCCTGGTCATCGAGGGCGGCGTGCCGCTCCGGGGCGTGATCGTGGCCAGCGCGGCCAAGAACGCCGCGTTGCCCGCGCTGGTGGCGGGCCTGCTCACCGCCGAGCCCCTCACGCTCACCAACGTGCCCGCGCTCGGCGACGTCGGCACGATGGTCACGCTGCTCCGGACGCTCGGGGCTGGCGTCGAGCGTGACGGCACGCGCGTCACCGTGCGCGCCGCCCGCATCGCGTCGGACGTGGCGCCCTACGAGCTGGTCTCGACGATGCGCGCCTCCGTGCTCGTGCTCGGCCCGCTCGTGGCGCGCCACGGCTCGGCCCGCGTGGCGCTGCCCGGCGGCTGCGCCATCGGCGTGCGGCCCATCGACCAGCATCTCAAGGGGCTCGCCCGGCTCGGGGCGACCATCGCCATCGAGAACGGGTACGTGGTGGCCCAGGCCAGCCGCCTCAAGGGCGCGCGGATCGCGACGGACCTCGTCACCGTGACCGGCACCGAGAACCTCATGATGGCCGCGGCGCTCGCCGAGGGCACCACGATCATCGAGAACGCGGCCCGCGAGCCCGAGGTCGTCGACCTCGCGGCGCTGCTGACCGCGATGGGCGCGCGCATCGCCGGTGCCGGCACCGCCCGCCTCGAGATCGAGGGGGTGCCCGACCTCGCCGGCGCCACGCACGCCATCGTGCCGGACCGCATCGAGGCCGGCACCCTGCTCGTGGCCGGCGCGATCACCCGCGGGGACGTGACCGTGACCGGGCTGGTCCCCGACCATCTCACCGCCGTGCTCGCCAAGTTGGAGGAGTGCGGGGTGGCCCTCGAGGTGGGGCCGACGTGGGTGCGGGCGCACGGGCCCGAGCGGCCGCAGCCCGCCGACATCACCACGAGCCCGTTTCCCGGCTTCCCGACGGACATGCAGGCCCAGCTGATGACCCTGCTCGGGCTGGCCGACGGGCAGTCGCGGGTGACCGAGACGATCTTCGAGAACCGCTTCATGCACGTCGCCGAGCTGGCGCGCATGGGCGCTTCGATCGAGGCCGAGGGGTCCGTGGCCATCATCCGCGGGGTCTCCGCGTACCAGGGCGCGCCGGTCATGGCCTCCGACCTGCGCGCCTCCGCCGCCCTCGTGCTGGCGGCCATCGCGGCGCGCGGGCGCACGGAGATCTCGCGCGTCTACCACCTCGACCGGGGCTACGAGGCCATCGAGTCCAAGCTCGGCGCGCTGGGGGCGCGCGTGGAGCGCCTGGCGTGAAGCCGGTGCTGACCCTCGCCCTGCCCAAGGGCCGGCTGCTCGACGGCGCCCTCGAGCTGCTCGGCGGCCTGGGCGTGAGCGGGATCGATCCCGACTCGCGCAAGCTCATCTTCACCGACGCGGCGCGCGGGCTCCGGGTCCTCCTGCTCAAGCCCGCCGACATCCCGGCCTACGTGACCTACGGCGCTGCGGACCTCGGCATCGTGGGCAAGGACATCCTGCTCGAGCGCGAGCCCGACGTCTACGAGCCGCTCGACCTGGGCTTCGGCTTCTGCCGGCTGGTGGTCGCCGAGCCCCGGGAGCTCCGCGAGCGCGACGATCCCGCAAAGTGGTCGTGGGTGCGCGTGGCCACCAAGTATCCGCGGATGACGGAGCGCTACTTCTCCGAGCGCGGGATCCAGGTGGAGATCGTGCCCCTGGACGGCTCCATCGAGCTCGCTCCCCTCGTCGGGCTCGCCGAGCGGATCGTCGACCTCGTGCAGTCGGGCGAGACCCTGCGCGCCAACGGGCTCGTCGAGGTGGCGGAGATCGCCCGCTCGACGGCGCGGCTCATCGTCAACCGCGCCTCGATGAAGACCGAGCATGCGGCGGTCACGGCGCTGCTCGACGCGCTGCGCGGCCGCACCGCGAAGGCGGCGCGGTGATCCGCCGGCTCGACGCCCGCGCGGGCGGCCTCGAGGCCGTGGTCGCCGCGCTCGACCGGCCGCCGGCCGCGGTGGCGCCCGAGGTCGCCGCGGCGGTCGAGTCCATCCTGGCCGACGTCCGCGCGCGCGGCGACACCGCGCTGCTGGAGCTCTCGGCGCGCTTCGACGGCTGGGCGCCACCCTCGGCGGCCGGGCTCGCCATCGCGCCCGAGGAGTTCACCGCCGCCGGGGAGTCGCTGGACGGGGGCACCCGGGCGGCGCTCGCCTACGCCGCCGAGCGCATCGAGCGCTACCACGCCGCCGCCATGCCGAAGTCGTGGCGGATCACCGACGAGCACGGCTCGGTGCTGGGCCAGGAGATCCGCGCGCTCGACCGCGTCGGGATCTACATCCCCGGCGGCCGCGCCGCCTATCCCTCGACCGTGCTGATGACGGCGGTGCCCGCGCGGGTCGCCGGCGTGCGCGAGATCGTGCTCGTCACCCCGCCCGGCGCCGACGGCCGCGTGCCGCCGGCGGTGCTGGCTGCCGCGCTCCTCGCCGGGGTGACCGAGGGCTACCGCGTGGGCGGGGCGCACGCGGTCGCGGCGCTCGCGTATGGCACACGCACGATCGCGCGCGTGGACAAGATCGTCGGCCCCGGCAACGTCTACGTCGCGCTGGCCAAGGGCCGCGTCTTCGGCGACGTGGGCGTGGACATGATCGCGGGGCCGAGCGAGGTGGTGGTCGTCGCCGACGCGGGCGCCGATGCCGAGTGCGCCGCGGCCGACCTGATCGCCCAGGCCGAGCACGACCCCATGGCGCGCGCGGTCCTGATCACCGACAGCCCGGCGCTGCTCCCCCGCGTGGAGGGCGCGCTGGGCCGGCAGCTCGAGCGGCTGCCCCGCCGGGCCATCGCCGAGGCGTCGCTCTCCGCCAACGGCGCGCTCGTGCTCGTCGGCTCGCTGGAGGAGGGCGTCGACCTGGCGAACCGGCTCGCGCCCGAGCACCTCGAGCTGCTGGTGGCCGTGCCCGCGGCGCTGCTGCCGCGGGTGCGCCACGCCGGCGCGGTGTTCCTCGGCGCCCAGACCCCGGAGGTCGTCGGCGACTACGTGGCCGGGCCGAGCCACGTCCTGCCCACCGCGGGCACGGCGCGCTTCTCCTCGCCGCTCGGCACCGAGGACTTCGTGACCCGCGCCAGCGTGATCGACTACAGCCTGGCGGGGCTGCGCGCGGCGGCGCCGCACCTGCGCGCGCTCATGCGGGTGGAGGGGCTGGCGGGGCACGGCACGGCGGCGGAAGTGAGACTGCAGGACGGAGGGCAGCCATGAGGCAGGCGCGGCTCGAGCGCAAGACGAAGGAGACCGAGGTCACGCTGTCCCTCGACCTCGACGGCACCGGCGCCTCGAAGGTCGAGACCACGATCCCGTTCTTCAACCACATGCTGGAGGCCTGGTCCAAGCACGGGCTGATGGACCTCGCCGTCGACGCGCGCGGCGACGTCGAGGTGGACCTGCATCACACCGTCGAGGACGTCGGCATCGTGCTCGGGAAGGCGCTGCGCGAGGCGCTCGGGGACCGCAAGGGCATCGTCCGCTACGGGACGGCCTTCCTGCCCATGGACGAGGCGCTGGTCTCGGCCGCCGTCGACATCTCGGGGCGCCCGTACCTCGTCTTCAACGTGCCGCTCGCGCGCACGCGGATCGGCGCCTTCGACCTCGACCTGCTCAAGGACTTCTTCCGCGCCCTGGCCTTCAACGCCGAGATCACGCTGCACGTGAACATGCACTACGGCGGGAATCTCCATCACATCGCCGAGGCGGTCTTCAAGGCGGTGGCGCGCGCCCTGGCCGACGCCACGCGGCTGAACCCGCGCATCGCGGGGCAGGTGCCCTCGACCAAGGGGAGCCTGTGACGGGACGCGCCCGATGATCGCCGTCGTCGACTACGGCCGGGGCAACCTCGGCAGCGTCGAGAAGGCGCTGTCGCGCGTGGGCACGCCGGCGCTGGTCACGCAGGACCCCCGCGCCGTGGACGAGGCCGAGGCCGTGGTGCTCCCCGGGGACGGCGCCTTCCACGACGCGATGGCCAACCTCGACGCGCTCGGCCTGCTGCCGGCGCTGCGCCGGGCGCTCGACGGCACGCGGCCGTTCCTGGGTATCTGCCTCGGCTACCAGCTGCTCTTCTCGGCGAGCGAGGAGTTCGGCGAGGGTCGCGGGCTCGACGTGATCTCGGGCCTGGTGCGCCGCTTCCCGTCCGGGCGCAAGATCCCGCACATGGGCTGGAACGGCGTGACCCACGACGGCACGCTGCGGCTCTTCGAGGGGGTGCCCAGCGGCGCCCACTTCTACTTCGTGCACTCGTACTATCCCGAGCTCACGGCGGCGGACGTGCGGCGGGCGGAGTGCGAGTATGGCGTCCGCTTCGCGGCCGCCATCGAGCGGGGCCGGATCCACGCCACCCAGTTCCACCCCGAGAAGTCCCAGCGCTGGGGCCTCCGCCTGCTCGAGAACTTCGCCGCCCTGGTGAAGGCCAACGGATGACGGCGCGACCATCGACGCGAGGCGGCCGATCGAGCGCGCGCCGGTGCCTACGCAGCCAGGCCCCACCCACCGCACGCCACCCACGGTCCGCGCCGGCCTCGCGGACCCCGTTACCATGATCATCATTCCGGCGGTCGATCTCCGGGGCGGGCGCTGCGTCCGGCTGCGCGAGGGCCGCAGCGATCAGGAGACCGTCTTCTCCGACGACCCCGTGGCCATGGCGCGGCGCTGGGTGGCGCTCGGCGGCGCGCGCCTGCACGTCGTCGACCTCGACGGCGCCTTCGCGGGCGCGCCGAGGCAGACCGCGCTGATCGCCGAGCTGATCGCGGCCGTCCGTCCCGTCCCCGTGGAGGTGGGCGGTGGCCTGCGCGACCTCGACGACGTGGCCGCGGTCCTGGACGCGGGCGCACGCTGGGCCGTCGTCGGCACGCGCGCCGCCCTCGATCCTGCGTTTCTCGCCGCCGCTTGCGCCCGCTACCCGAACCGGATCATCGTGGCCGTCGACGCCCGCGGCGCGCGCGTGGCGGTCAAGGCGTGGACCGAGCTGGTCGACGAGACCGTGAGCGACGTCGGGCTGCGCGCCCGGCGCGACGGCGCCGCCGCCCTCCTCTACACCGACGTCGCCCGCGACGGCACCGGGCTCGGCCCCAACGTCGAGGGCACCGCGGCGCTCGCGCGTGCCGTCGCCCCGATGCCGGTCCTCGCCTCGGGCGGCGTGGCGGGCGTCGGCGACCTCCGCCGTCTCGCCGCCGTCCCCGGCGTGTGCGGCGCCGTCGTCGGCCGCGCGCTCTACACCGGTACGATCGATCTCCGCGAGGCTCTCGCCGAGGTCACGCGCTAGTGCTCGCCAAGCGCGTCATCCCGTGCCTGGACGTCATGGCCGGCCGCGTGGTCAAGGGCGTGCGCTTCGTCGACCTGCGCGACGCCGGCGATCCCGTGGAGGCGGCGCGCGCGTATGACGCCCAGGGGGCCGACGAGCTGGTGTTCCTCGACATCACCGCCTCCCACGAGAACCGCGCGATCATGCTCGACGTCGTGGCGCGCACGGCGGAGGGCATCTACATGCCGCTGACCGTCGGCGGGGGCATCCGCGGCATCGACGACGTGCGCGCCCTGCTGCGCGCGGGGGCGGACAAGGTCTCCCTGAACACGGCGGCCCTCGAGCGCCCCGCGCTGATCCGCGAGGCCGCCCTGCGCTTCGGCAGCCAGTGCATCGTGGTGGCCATCGACGCGCGCGCGGAGCCCGGCGGCGCCCGGTGGTCGGTGTTCACCCACGGCGGGCGCCGGCCGGCGGGCCGCGACGCGGTGGCGTGGGCGCAGGAGGCGGCGGCGCTGGGGGCCGGGGAGATCCTGCTCACGAGCATGGACCGCGACGGCACCAAGGACGGCTACGACCTGGCGCTGACGCGCGCGATCGCCGGCGCCGTCGAGGTCCCGGTGATCGCCTCCGGCGGCGCGGGCACGCTCGAGCACCTCTGGGAGGGGCTCGTCGAGGGCCACGCCGACGCCGCGCTCGCCGCGTCGATCTTCCACTTCGGGCTGCACACCATCGCCGAGGCCAAGACCTACCTGCGCCAGCGCGGCGTCGAGGTGCGGCTGGAGCCATGACGCTCGACGACCTCGCGCTCGACGCCCAGGGGCTGATCCCGGCGGTGGTCCAGGAGGCCGACACCGGCGAGGTCTTGATGGTCGCGTGGATGGACCGCCAGGCCGTCGAGGCCACGCTCTCCACCGGGCTCACGCACTTCTGGTCGCGCTCGCGGGCCGTGCCCTGGCGCAAGGGGGAGACGTCGGGCCACAGCCAGCACGTGCAGGCCCTCCACGTCGACTGCGACGCCGACACGCTGCTGGTCCAGGTCCACCAGGACGGCGTGGCCTGCCACACGGGCAACCGCACGTGCTTCTATCGCCGGCTCCGGAACGGCGGCCTCGTGGAGGAGCCCGCGGCGGCCACCATGCTCGAGCGCCTGGAGCGTGTGGTGGCCTCGCGCAAGGCCTCGGCGCCCGCCGGATCGTACGTCGGCGGCCTGCTCGCCAGGGGCGAGGCCGCGGTGTGCCGGAAGATCGGCGAGGAGGCGAGCGAGGTCATTACCGCGGCCCTCGGCAACGAGGGCGACCGCCGCGTCGTGGAAGAGGTGGCCGATCTGTGGTTCCACACGATCGTCCTGCTCGGCGCCCGCGGCATCCCCGTGGCCGAGGTGCTGAAGGAGCTGGCACGGCGGCACGCCGCGCGCCGGGCGGCGGGCGGCTGAGGCGTGGCCTCGCGACGGGGCGCCGTCCTCGCCCTGGCGGCGCTGGCGCTGGCGGGCTGCGGCGTGCGGCGCGTCGAGGGCGGCGTCTATCATTCGGGCAAGGGCTACCGTGTGGCCGTGCCCGGCGACGACTGGACGGTCGTGGGCTCGACGACGGCGGATCTCGAGCTCCGGCATCCGGGCGGGGCCGGGATTCTCGTCAACGCCTCCTGCGATGTGCCGACCCGGGCGACGCCGCAGATCCTGGCCCTGCGCCTGGCGGGGGTCCTCGGGGACCGCGTCGTCGTCGAGCGGGACGACGTCGCGGTGAACGGCCGGCCTGCCGGCCACACCGTGCTGGAGGGCGTGGTGGACCGTGGAGGCGCCCGCACGAGGCTCGAGGCCTACGTCATGAAGGACGACCGCTGCGTGTACGACTTGCTCTACGCGGCGCCGCCGGACGTGTTCGCCCGGTGGCGCGGCGACTTCGCGCGGGTGGTCGAGAGCTTCACGGTCCCCGTGCGATGAGGATCGGGCCGCCATGAGGTTCCTCGGCATCGACGTCTCGGCCCGGCGCGGCCTGGACCTGGCCGTGCTCGACGGCAAGCGGCGCCTGGAGCGGCTGGCGTGGCTGCCCGGCCCGGAGGCCGTCCGGGCCCTCGTCACCGAGCTAGGGCCGGAGACGATCGTCGGGGTCGACGCGCCCGCGAGCCGCGCGCGCCGGGCCGGCGGCCGGCGGTCGGAAGCGCTCCTGCGCTCGCGCGGCGTGAGCCTCTACCTGACGCCGACGGCCGCGCGCCCGGCCCCGGCGTGGATGGCCGCGGGCTGGCAGGTATGGCGGGCGCTCCGAGAGTGCGGCGTGCCGGAGCGCCGGACGTCCGGCGGCGCCGCGCCCGCGGCGCTGGAGGTGTTCCCGTATCTGGCGTACGTGTGCTGGGCGCGGGCCCGGCGCGACACCGCGCGCGTCGCTCCCCCGGCGTGGGCCCGGCGGCTGGTGCGCCGGCAAGGGATCGCGCTGCCGGCGTGGGCGGTGAAGGACCATGCCGACGCCGTGGCCGCCGCCCTCGTCGCCGCGGCGTACGCCGACGGCCGCGCCGTCGCCTTCGGCGACCCCGGCGAGGGCGTGATCTGGGCGCCGTGCGCGCTGCCGGAGCTGGGACGATGACCGACACCCTGCTCAGACGGACGACGATGTGGTACGGCGGGCTCGGCCTGCTCACCGCCACCGTGGGCCGGAACCTCGCGCTTCCGCCCTCCTATGGGCGGCTCGTCGTCCGCGAGATCGACACCATGGGCGTGCGCTCGCTCGGGGTGGCGCTCACCGCGTCGATCTTCACGGGCATGGTGTTCGCGATCCAGAGCGCCGTGAACATGGCGCGCTTCGGCGCCGAGGCCTACGTGGGCCCGGTCGCGGCCCTGGCCATCCTGCGCGAGCTGGGGCCCGTGCTGACGGCGATCCTCGTGGGAGGCAAGGTCGCCTCCGGCATCACCGCCGAGCTGGGCTCGATGAAGGTGACCGAGCAGATCGACGCGCTCCGCGTGCTCGGCGTGAACTACATCAAGCGGCTCATCGTGCCGCGGGTGCTCGCGGCGTTGATCGTGTTCCCGCTGCTCACCGCGCTGTCCGACGTCCTCGGAGTCCTCGGCGGCATGGCCATCATGTACTTCGAGCGGGGCGCGGACCCCTACGTGTACTGGAACGTCACCACGTACTGGGTGGTGCCGCGCGACTTCCTGACGGGGATCTTCAAGAGCGTGGTCTTCGGCGGCCTCGTGACCCTGATCGGGTGCTACAACGGGCTCGACATGCGCGGCGGCACCGAGGGGCTCGGGCGGGCCACCACCGCCACGGTGGTGCACGTGACGATGGGCGTGATCATCTCGGACTTCTTCCTGACCAAGCTCCTCCTGATCATCTTCTGGTGAGCGCATGGCTTCTGGCGAGGGGATGGCGGCGGTCATCGAGACCCGGGACGTGCGCAAGAGCTTCGACGCCGTCCAGGTGCTGCGGGGGATCTCGTTCGCGCTCGCCCGGGGCGAGACGCTCGTCGTGATGGGAGGCAGCGGCTCGGGCAAGACGGTGCTGCTCCGGTGCCTGGCCGGGCTGATCAAGCCCGACGCCGGGAGCATCCGCGTGCTCGGACAGCCGATCGAGACCTTGCCGGAGGAGGCGCTGCTCCCGATCCGTCGCCACCTGGGCTACGTCTTCCAGGGCGCCGCGCTCTTCGACTCGCTGAGCGTCCACGAGAACGTCGCGTTCCCGCTCCGCGAGCACGCGAGCCTCGGCGAGGCCGAGATCCGCATCCGCGTCGTCCATCTCCTGTCCCTGGTGGGGCTCGACGAGACTGTCCTGCGCCTGCTGCCATCGGAGCTCTCGGGGGGGATGCGCAAGCGCGTGGGGATCGCCCGCGCCCTCGCCATGGAGCCGGGGGTCATGCTCTTCGACGAGCCCACGGCCGGACTCGACCCGACCAACTCCAAGCTGGTGGCCGAGCTGATCACGCAGGTCGGCAGCGGGGCGTGCGACACCGCGATCGTGGTCACCCACGACCTCGAGCTGACCCGCACCGTGGCCACCCGCGTGGCGGTGCTGATCGAGGGACGGTTCGCGGCGCTCGGCCCCCGCGACGACGTGCTCAACTCCGACGACCCGGCCGTCCAGGCCTTCCTGGCCGGCGAGGCGAGGTGACGGTGGCCGACGAGGTCCAGGGCGAGCGGACGCTCAAGATGCGGGTCGGCATCTTCGTGCTGGTGTCGATCGTCGCGGGCATCGGCGCCATCTACGCGCTCGGCGCGCGGGCCCGCCTCTTCGAGACGCGCTACACGCTCCACGCGGAGTTCACCGAGGTCGGCGGGCTCTCCACCGGCGCCACCGTGCGCTTGGCCGGCGTGCAGATCGGGCGCGTGACCGGCGTGCACCTGCCCAGGGAGCCGGGCGGCCGGGTCCGCGTCGATCTGTCCATCGGCCGCCAGTTCCAGGACCGCATCCGGCGGGACTCGGTGGCGAGGATCGAGACCCAGGGTCTGCTCGGCGACCGGATCGTGGAGGTCTCCGTGGGCACCGCCGCCGCGCCGGCGGCCCGCCCCGGCGAGGCCCTCGCCTCGCGCGACCCGTTGGACATGACGCGCGTGTTCAGTGAGGGCGCGCAGACCATGAAGAGCGTGGCGGCCCTCGCCGAGAGCGTCCGCGCCGTGGCCGACGACGTCCAGAAGTCCAACGTCCTCGGCGAGGTCTCGGCGACCGCCCAGGGCGCCCGGCGCGTGACCGAGCAGGTCAACCGGGCGATGGACCAGGTCGAGAAGGGCGCGGGCTGGGCGCACGTCCTGCTCTACGAGGAGCCGGCCACGCTCAAGCGCGTGGACGACGCGCTCGTCCGGCTCTCCGAAACTCTCGACCGGATCACCCGGGGGGAGGGCGCCGTCGGCGTGCTCACGTCGCCCGAGAGCACGCAGGCCGCGCGCCGGCTCCTCGCGGTCATGGACAGGCTCGGCGGGATGGCGGAGCGGCCGGGCGACGACGAGAGCCTGCTGGCCGGCCTGCTCTTCGACCCGAAGTACCGGAGCGTGCTCGACGACTTCCGGACGGTGACGCGCAACTTCCGCGAGGTGTCCGAGCGGATCCTCGGCGGGCGCGGCACCGTCGGCAGCCTCGTGCGCGACGCGCCCGGCGACGAGGGGCTGCGCCTCGCGCTCGAGGACTTGCGCGCGGCCATGGGGAACCTGCGCGCCATCACCGCGAAGATCGACCAGGGCGAGGGCACCCTGGGCGCGCTGATCGCCGACCCGACGGTCTACGAGCGCCTGGTGAGCATCCTCGAGGGCGCCCAGCGCAGCAGCCTCATCCGCATCTTCCTCCGCGGCCTCGGCACGGACGGGAAGGACGGGAAACCGTGAAGCCACGCGAGACCGTCTACCGGTGCCAGCAGTGCGGGTTCGCGAGCCCGAAGCCCGGGACGTGCCCGGACTGCAAGCGCACGACGGGGGAGCTCGTGGCGCTGGTCGAGGAGCGTCTGGCCCCCCCGCGCGGGGGGCGGCGCGTGGCGCTCTCGCAGGGCCGGCCGCGGCCGTTGCGCGACGTCGCGCTCGAGGCGACGCCTCGACGCCGCACCGGCATCGGCGAGCTGGACCGCGTCCTCGGGGGCGGCGTGGTGCCGGGCTCGCTGGTGCTCATCGGGGGCGATCCGGGGATCGGCAAGTCCACCCTCATCCTGCAGGCCGCTCGGGCGCTCGCCGAGGTCGCGCCGCCCGTGCTCTACGTCTCCGCGGAGGAGTCGGCGGCGCAGGTGAAGCTGCGGGCCGACCGCCTCGGCATCAAGGCCGACGGGCTGCTCCTGTGGGCGGAGACGGATCTGTCCGCCGTGCAGGCGGAGCTCGACACCGTCAAGCCCGAGGCGCTGGTGATCGACTCCATCCAGACGGTGTTCCTGCCCGAGCTCGAGTCCGCGCCCGGCAGCGTGGCCCAGGTGCGCGAGTGCGGGGCGCGGCTCATGACGCTCGCCAAGGGGCGCGGCATCGCGACGTTCCTCGTCGGCCACGTCACCAAGGAGGGCGCGCTGGCGGGACCGCGCGTGCTCGAGCACCTGGTCGACACCGTGCTCTACTTCGAGGGCGAGCAGCACCACGCCTACCGCGTGCTGCGCGCGGTGAAGAACCGCTTTGGCTCGACGAACGAGATCGGGGTCTTCCAGATGGGCGAGCGCGGGCTCGAGGAGGTGCGCAACCCCTCGGGGTTCTTCCTCGCCGAGCGTCCGCGCGGGGTGCCGGGCTCGGTGATCGTGGCGAGCCTCGAGGGCACGCGGCCCCTCCTGCTCGAGTTGCAGGCCCTGGTGGCGCCGGCCAGCTTCGGGACCGCCCGGCGGACCGTGCTCGGAGCCGACTACAATCGGGTGTGCTTGCTGCTCGCGGTGCTGGAGAAGCGTGCTGGGATGCCCCTCGCCAATCAGGACGTGTTCGTCAACGTCGCCGGCGGCGCACGCGTGATCGAGCCGGGCGCCGACCTGGGCGTGGTGATGGCCGCCGCGTCGAGCTACCTGGACCGTCCGGTGCCGAGCGGCACGGTGGTGATCGGGGAGGTGGGCTTGACCGGTGAGGTGCGCGCGGTGACGGGACTGCTCGCCCGGCTCAAGGAGGCGGCGGCGCTCGGGTTCGAGCGCGCGGTCGTGCCCGCGCAGGCCCTGCCCGACGGCGTCGCGCCGCCGCTGGAGACGCGCGGGGTGAGCACGGTCCACGAGGCGCTCGAGGCGCTGCTGGGATGACCACCCGCGCTCCCACGGCACGCCACCCACGGCCGACGCCGGCCTCGCGGCCCCCGTTACAATGACCGTCGTCATCATCCGGCTGATCGTTGTCCTGCTGTCGGCGGCCGCCTCGGGCTCGCTGGCGCCCGCGCTGTCGGTGCCGTGGTGGGTCGGCGCGCTCGTCGGGGCCGCCTTCGGCACGGGCGCCGTGCTCCTCGAGTCCCACATGGCCGGGGTGCCGGTCGAGCGGCTGTTCTGGGGCGCGCTCGGCGGGTTCTTCGGGCTGATCGCGGGGATCGCCGTGGGCGCCGCGATCGCGTCGCTGATACCGAACACCGGCATGGTGGGCTTCGGTCTGCCCGCCCTGCTGGGGGCCTACGTCGGCGCGGCCACCGCGCTCAGGCGGCGGGCCGACCTCGAGCCCGTGTCGGCGGTGCTCTTCCCGGGCGCGCGGCGCGCCGACCACGCCAAGGTGCTCGACACCTCGGCGATCATCGACGGCCGCATCGCCGACGTGTGCGAGACGGGCTTCATCGACGGCACGCTCGTGGTGCCGCAGTTCGTGCTGCGCGAGCTGCAGCAGATCGCCGACTCGTCCGACGGGCTCAAGCGCAACCGCGGCAAGCGCGGGTTCGACGTGCTGCAGCGCCTGCAGCGGTCGGCGAAGGTGAAGGTCGAGATCATCGACGTGGATTTCCCCCACGTGCCCGAGGTCGACCGCAAGCTGATCGAGCTGGGCAAGACCCTCGGCGCCAGGGTCGTCACCAACGACTACAACCTCAACAAGATGGCCGAGCTCTCGGGCGTGCAGGTCCTCAACATCAACGACGTCGCCAGCGCCATCAAGCCGGTGGTGCTGCCGGGCGAGGTGATGCGCGTCACCGTGCTGCGCGAGGGCAAGGAGGCGGGGCAGGGCGTCGCCTATCTCCAGGACGGCACCATGGTGGTGGTCGACCACGGCCGCAAGTACCTGGGCCAGGGGATCGAGGTGACGGTGACGAGCGTGCTGCAGACCAGCGCCGGACGCATGATCTTCACGCGGCCGCGCGAGGAGGGGGCGGCCCAGGGTGCCTAGGATCGTCGTCGTCGTTCCCGCGGGCGGGGTGGGCGCGCGGCTCGGTCGCCGGACGCCCAAGCAGTTCCTGTCCGTCGCCGGCACCCCGATCCTCGTGACGACCGTCCAGCACTTCACCCGCCACCCCGGGGTGGATGCGGTGGTCGTGGCCGTGCCGGCGGCGCACCTGGACCGCGCCCGGCGCCTGCTCGCACCGCTCGGCCGCCGCGTGCGCATCACCGTCGTGGCCGGCGGCGCGAGCCGGCAGGAGTCTGTCCGGCGTGGCCTGGAGGCGGTGCCCCGGGCGGGAGGAGTGATCGTCGTGCACGACGCCGTCAGGCCGTTCATCACGCGTGCGCTCGTCGACGCCGTCGTCGCCGCGGCGGCCGCCGACGGTGCCGCCGTCTGCGCCCTGCCCGTGACGGAGACCGTCAAGCGCGTGCGCGACGGACGCGTGGAAACGACCGTGGACCGCGCCGACCTGTGGGCGGCCCAGACGCCGCAGGCGTTCCGTGCCGCGATCCTGCGCGAGGCCCACGAGAAGGCGTGGCGCGACGGCGTGACGGCCACGGACGACGCCATGCTCGTCGAGCGCCTGGGGCACCCCGTGCGCGTGGTGCGCGGTCTCGAAACCAACCTCAAGATCACCACGCCCGCCGACCTGCGCCGGGCCCGCGCCGCGCCGGCGAGCATGCGGAGCCGGGTCGCCCCCGCGGCACGCCACCCACGGCCCGCGCCGGCGAGCATGCGGAGCCGGGTCGCCCCCGCGGCACGCCCACGGCCCGCGCCGGCGAGCATGCGGAGCCGGGTCGCCCCCGCGGCACGCCACCCACGGCCCGCGTCGGCGAGCATGCGGAGCCGGGTCGCCCCCGCGGCACGCCACCCACGGCCCGCGCCGGCGAGCATGCGGAGCCGGGTCGCCCCCGCGGCACGCCACCCACGGCCCAAGCCGATCTCGCGGCACCCGTTACAATGACGGTCAGGGTCGGCTTCGGGTTCGACCTGCATCCCCTGCTGGCCGGTCGGCCGCTCGTCCTCGGCGGGGTGACGGTGCCCTCGGAGGCGGGCCTCGACGGCCATTCCGACGCCGACGTGCTGAGCCACGCGATCGCCGAGGCGCTGCTGGGCGCGCTCGCGCTCGGGGACCTCGGCCGGCATTTTCCCGACACCGATCCGCGGTATCGCGGCATCTCAAGTCTCACACTGCTTCGCGGCGCGCTCGACCTGATCACCGGGCGGGGGGGGCGGCTGATCAACGTGGACGCCACCGTGCTCGCCCAGGCCCCGCGGCTGGCGCCCCATCTCGAGGAGATGGCCAAGCGCCTGGCCGACACCCTCGGCGTGCCGGTCGCACGCGTGAGCGTGAAGGCCAAGAGCCCGGAGGGTCTCGGGCTCGTGGGCCGCAAGGAGGGCATCGCCGCCATGGCCGTCGCCAGCGTGGAGGTCGGGTGAAGGTCTACAACACCCTCAGCCGCAGCAAGGAGGAATTCGTCCCCCTCACCCCGGGCGAGGTGCGGATGTACGTCTGCGGGGTCACCCCCTACGACTTCTCCCACATCGGGCACGCGCGCAGCGCCATCGCCTTCGATGTGATCCGACGCTACCTGCGCTTCAAGGGTTTCCGGGTGACGTTCGTCAAGAACTACACCGACGTCGACGACCGGATCATCCGCCGCGCCAACGAGCGGGGGGTGGAGGCCCGCGAGGTCTCCGAGCAGTACATCGCCGAGGATCAGAAGGACATGGCCTCGCTCGGCATCGTGCCGCCGGACGTCGCCCCGAAGGCGACCGAGCACATCCCGGAGATGCTGCGCCTGATCGAAGCGCTGGTCGCCGGCGGCTTTGCCTACGTGGTCGACGGCGACGTGTACTTCGAGGTCCGCCGGTTCCCGGCCTACGGCAAGCTGTCGGGCAAGAACCTCGAGGAGCTGCTGGCGGGCGCCCGGGTCGAGGTCGACGAGCGCAAGCGCGACCCGCGCGACTTCGCGCTCTGGAAGGGGGCCAAGCCGGGGGAGCCGGCGTGGGCCAGCCCGTGGGGGCCGGGGCGTCCGGGCTGGCACATCGAGTGCTCGGCCATGGCGATGAAGTACCTGGGCGAGTCCTTCGACGTCCACGGCGGGGGCGAGGATCTGATCTTCCCGCATCACGAGTGCGAGATCGCCCAGGCCGAGGCGGTGACGCGGCGCACGTTCGCGCGCTACTGGCTCTACAACGGCTTCGTCAACATGGGCGCCGAGAAGATGTCGAAGTCGCTCGGCAACACGCTGAACATCCGCGACCTCGTCCAGCGCCACGATCCCGAGGCCCTGCGGCTCTTCCTCATCGGCACGCACTACCGCAGCCCGGTGGAGTTCACCGACGAGGGTGTGCGCGAGCGGGCGCGCGCACTGGAGCGCCTGCGCCGCATGCCCCTGGAGGCGGCGCGTCTGGGGGCGTCGGGGGCCGGCGGCCCCGACGGCGGCCTGCCCGCCACGCTCGCCACCGCGCGCGCGGCGTTCGCGGTGGCCATGGACGACGACTTCAACACCCCGCAAGCGCTCGGGGTGCTGTTCGACCTGAGCCGCACGCTCTACGCCTACGCGGACCTCGTCGGCCGCGGCGAGCGCGCCGTCCAGCCGTTCGTGGAGGGCGTGAGCGTGCTCGTCGCGCTCGCCAACGCGCTCGGACTGCTCGAGCGGACACCGGCCGGCGCGGAGGGCCCCGCGGACGTGCGCGCGCGCGTCGGCACGCTCGTGCGCGAGCGTGACCAAGCGCGGAAGCGGCGCGACTTCACGCGTGGCGACGCGCTCCGCGCCGAGATCGACCGCCTGGGCTGGAGCGTCGAGGACACGCCGAGCGGGCCGCGGATCGCGCCGAAGACCGGCGGATGACCGAGGACCGCGTGTACGGGCGCAATCCCGTGCTGTCGTTGCTGCGCGGGGGTGGCGGGCGGCGGGCGGACGAGATCGCGGTGCTGGCCGGGGCGCGGGGTCCTCTCGCCGAGGTGGTGGCCCTCGCCCGCCGGGCGGGGGTCAAGGTCTCCTATCGCACGCGCGATCAGCTCACCGCGATCGCGGGCTCGGCCGAGCACCAAGGGGTCGTCGCCCGGGTGGCGGCTGCGGAGTACGTCGATCTCGGTGACCTGCTCGCCATCCCGGCATCGCGAAAGGAAGATCCGTTTTTCCTGGCTCTCGATCAGGTGCAGGACCCGCGCAACATGGGGGCGATCCTCCGCACCGCCGACGCGTTCGGGGTCCACGGGCTGATCGTCCCCAGGCATCATCAGGTGGGGGTCACCGGCGCGGCCGCGCGGACGGCGATGGGGGCCGCGGAAGCGGTCCCGGTGGCGCGCGAGGCAAACCTCGTCAATGCGCTGGAAAGCCTCAAGAAATCAGGAATATGGATCTACGGAGCCGTCGCCGAGGGCGGGGTTGACCTCACCCGGGTGGACCTGGGAGGGGCGGTCTGCTTGGTCCTCGGAGGTGAGGGGGAGGGCCTCCGGCCGCTGGTAGCGCGGGCCTGCGACGAGCGGATCACCATTCCCATCCGGGGGCAGGTTGGATCACTCAACGTGGCGGCTGCGGGTGCTATCCTGTGTTACGAGGTCGCCCGCCAGCGAGCCCTGCGGGGCAGAATGCCTTGACTTTTGGCCCCCTTGAAACTAAAGTGAAGTTTTGTCTGTGCTGGCGTAGCTCAGGGGCAGAGCAACTGCCTTGTAAGCAGTGGGTCGGGGGTTCAAATCCTCCCGCCAGCGCCAGCTTTTCGGCTCCGTCTTTCGAAAGGTTCTCAGCACATGCCGGCAGGTTCGGGGAGGTACCCAAGTGGCCAAAGGGGGCAGACTGTAAATCTGCTGGCGTACGCCTTCGGGGGTTCAAATCCTCCCCTCCCCACCATCGTCACGGGCGGGAATAGCTCAGCGGTAGAGCGCCAGCCTTCCAAGCTGGGGGTCGCGGGTTCGAATCCCGTTTCCCGCTCCAGAGTGTCGAGGAGCGCCACAGGTTTCCTGGGGCGCTCCGAGCGTTTGGGGGTTTGGGGGCCATGTCGGGGCCCCCATGAAGATCAATCTGCCCATGTAGCTCAGTCGGCAGAGCGCGTCCTTGGTAAGGACGAGGTCATCGGTTCAATCCCGATCAGCAGCTAAATGCAAATAAAAGAACTTATATATCATTTAGCTAACTCAACTTGAAAAGGTAGAGGAGAT
>JACQFL010000015.1 GCA_016200085.1 Candidatus Rokuibacteriota bacterium
CCCGACGAGGCGGCGCCGCTCGCGCACGGCCACCGCGACCGCGCCGGCGGCCAGATGCCGCCGCACGACGACCTCGGAGGCGCGCGCCTCGGTGATGGGGATCGGCCGCGCGAGGTCGGCGGCGCGCAGGTCGTCGAGACCGAGGCGGCTCGCCCGGGCGAGGTCGTCGCGCAACACCAGGCCGGCCGCGGTCTGCACGCCGAGCGCGTCGCGCCGCCGTGCAAGCGCGAGGGCTTCGCGGACCGACGCGCGGCCGCCGACGGCGGCGACGCCTCCCTCGACGAGCCCGGCGGCTCCGGGGTCGACCTGGGGATAGGCGTGCGCGCGCCGGGCCATCACGCGCGGGGGTGGAAGTCCCGGTACATGCGCCGCAATGTCGCCGACGGCAGGTGCGTGTAGATCTGGGTGGTCCCGATGTCCGCGTGGCCGAGCATCGCCTGCACCGAGCGGAGATCGGCGCCGCCCTCGAGCAGGTGGCTGGCGAAGCAGTGGCGCAGCACGTGGGGCGAGACGGCGCGGGTCACCCCGGCGGCGCGCGCGGCCCGCCGCACGATGCTCCAGAGCGACTGGCGTGACAGCGCGAGCCCGCGCGGGTTGACGAAAAGCCGGCCGCCGTCGCGCCGCCGCGTGAACGCCGGCCGCGCCCCCGTCAGATACGCGCGCACCCAGTGCGCGGCCTGACCGCCCAGCGGGATCAGGCGCTGCTTGCGGCCCTTGCCCGTGCAGATCACGTAGCCCGCCGTGAGGTTCACGTCCTCGATCCGCAGATCGAGGCATTCCGAGGCGCGCATGCCGGTCGCGTAGAGGAGCTCGAGCAGCGCGCGATCGCGCAGCCCGCGCGGGCGGGAGACGTCGGGGCTCTCGACGAGCGCGGCGACGCGGTCGCGGGCCAGGGTCTTGGGCAGCGTGCGCACCGGTCGTGGGCGCTCCAGCAGCTCGGTCGGATCGCGCGGCACGATCCGCTCGCGCGCGAGGTGGCGGTAGAGCCCCCGCAGGGCCGACAGGCGCCGCGCGACGCTGGACGGGCGCAGCCCCGTTCCGCGGAGGCGCTCGAGATAGCCGACGACGTCGTCGGGGCGCGCCGTCTCCAGCCGTCGGCGCGTGCGCGTCAGGAAGCGCGTCCAGTCGGTGAGGTCGTGGTGGTAGGCGGACAGCGTGTGCCGGGACGCTCCTCGCTCGCTCCGGAGCACCCCGAGATACTCCTGCACGGCGTCGGTCAAGAGCGGCGATTCCTGCTGCGTCGGTCTGACGTGGGCCCGCGGCGGCGGCTACTGCGATGAGGCACGGATGATTATAGCAACGGCCCGCGCGGAAACAAAGCACCGCCGCACGCGCGCACGACGCGCGTCAGACCTCCCGCCGCCCCGGACGCAGCCGCGCGAGCGCGTCGCGCTCGGGGCGCGCCAGGATGCCGCTGGCCAGCCAGAACACCCCCGCACCGGCCACGATGGCGCCCGCGAGCCAGGTCGCCTCGACGGCCAGCCGCGGCTGGACGGGCCAGAGCGCCCGGGCGGCCACGCACCACGCCGCGAGCGGGGCAGTCGCGGCGAGGGTCCGGGCCAGGCTGGCGGCCAGCGCGTGCCCGCCGATCCGGCCGAAGCGCCGGCGGGCGGAGGCGACCAGCGTGGCCAGGTTGACGGCGGCGCCCAGCGACGATGCCGCGGCCAGGCCGGCGTGAGAGAGCACGGGCATCAGCACGACGGCGGCCACGACGTTCACCCCGACGGCGACGATCCCCGCCCGCACCGCGGTCCCGGGTTCGCCGAGCGCGTAGAAGGCCTGGGCCGCGATGCGCGCCCCGGAGAAGCCCACCAGCCCGGCGGCGTACCACGCCAGGGCCTCGGCCGTCGCCGCGGTGGCGGCCGGCGTGAACTGGCCGCGCTCGAACAGGACGCGCACGATCGGGGCGCGCAGGAGCACGAGCCCGACGGTGGCCGGCACGGCGATGTAGCAGGACAGGCGCAGCGCGAAGTTGAGGGTCCCCGCCAGCCCGGGGCGGTCGCCGGCGGCAGCCTGGCGGGACATCGCGGGCAGGGACGCGGAGGCGAGCGCGATGCCGAACACGCCGTGCGGGAACTCCATCACCCGGTCGGCGTAGTAGAGGAAGGAGATGCTCCCCGCGGGCAGCCACGAGGCGAGCAGCGTGTTGACGAACACCATGATCTGCACGGCGGCCAGGCCGAACACGGAGGGCCCGAGCAGCCGCACGACCCGGCGGACGGCGGGATGGCGCAGGCTCCGCGCGGGAGACACGAGCAGGCCCGCGCGCGCCAGCGGCGGCAGCTGCACCGCGAGCTGCGCGGCGCCACCCAGGAGCACGCCGAGGGCGACGCCCAGGATCGGGGGCGTCACCCGCGGCGCCAGCACGAGCACGCCGGCGATCATGCCCACGTTGAGCAGCGCGGGTCCGAGGGCCGCGGCGAAGAAGCGCCCCTGCGCGTTGAGCACGCCCATGGCGAGCGCGGCCAGGCCGACCAGGACGAGATACGGGAACATCACGCGCGTGAGCAGGACGGCCAGCGCGGCCTGCGCGGGATCCGCGCTGAAGCCCGGCGCGATCACCGGCAGGATCCACGGCGCCGCCGCGATCCCGATCACGGTCACGGTGGTGAGCACGAGCAGCGCCACGGACATCAACGTGCCGAGCATCGCGCGCGCCTCCGCGCGGCTGCGGTTGGTCAGATAGTCGGTGAAGACCGGCACCACCGCCGTCGAGAGCGCGCCCTCCGCGAGCAGGCGGCGCAGGATGTTGGGGATGCGAAACGCCACCACGAAGGCGTCCGTCAGCCCGCCGGCGCCGAAGGCGCGCGCCAGGACCACGTCGCGCACGAAGCCGAGCACGCGGCTCACCAGCGTGGCGGTGCCGATGCTGCCCACCGCGCGCACCACCTGACGCTCGATCGCCGCCGCCGGCGCGCTCACGTTGCAATCCCCGGCGCATTGCGGCATGATGCCGCAGTGTGAGGTGAGCCGCCGTCGCGGCGGCGCGCCGAACGGAGTGCGAGGTGGGCGCGCGGCGCGCGCCCGGCCGAGCGGTGAAATTCCGAATCAGTGTGAGGTGAGCCGCCGTCGCGGCGGCGCGCCGAACGGAGTGCGAGGTGGGGGCGCGGCGCACGCCCGGCCGAGCGGTGAGATTCCGAATCGGCGTACGCCGCGCGCTCTCCGCGCGGTGCAATTTCCGAAGGAGGCAGCCCCACGTGGCGAACACGAAATCGGCGATGAAGCGGATGCGCCAGAACGAGCGCCGCCGCCAGCGCAACCGTACCGTCCGCTCCCGGGTCCGCACCGCGGTCAAGACCGCGCGGGCGGCCGCGGGCTCCGGCACGGCGAGCGCGGTGGCGCAGGCCATCCGCGAGCTCGACCGCGCGGTCAGCAAGGGCGTGGTCCACCCGAACACCGCCGCGCGCAAGAAGTCCGCCCTCGCCCGCCGGCTCACGTCCGCCTAGCGCCCTCACCGCCGGTCCCCTGCCCGGGCCTCCGCACGGTCGCGGAGCGTTCGGAGCAGGGCGCCCGCCTGGCGCACGATGCTCTCGCCGCCGCCCGCGCCGTAGAGGCTCGCGCAGCTGACGTAGCTCGGGCGCTCGTAGTCTGCGGCGCTCACGAAATAGCCGAGGTACTCGTTGGAGAGCCCGGCGATGAGCGTCCGCTTCCACGGCGCCGCGCGCTTGATGGCGACGCCGAGTTGCGACTGGAGCTCGCCCGGGACCGTCACCAGCGCCGCCTCTCCGGCCGCCACCGCGACGAGCTCGGCCTCGCGGGGCAGCACGACACCCAGCGGGATGGCGAGCCGGCGCGGCATCCAGGCGGCCACGCAGTTGCGCAGCGACAGGCGCGGACGGGGCAGCGCCACCCGCGCCACCGCGGTGACCACCGTGGCCGGCGCGGGCGTCGCGCGGCTCCAGGCCTCGCGCGCGGCGGCCGCGAGCGCACGCGCCGTTTCCTCCGCGGCGGGATGGCCGTGCTGGAGCGGGCTCACGTCCCCCACGGCGCCGTTGACGAAGAGCGCGGGCACGCGCAGGCGGGCCTCCAGCTCGCGCGAGGCGAGCCCCATGACGTCGCCGGAGAGGTGCAGGTTCTTCGGCGGCAGCATGGTCCCGTGGATGGCGTAGTTCCACACCAGCGCGATCGGCGCGCCCGTCTCCGCCACGACCTTGAGCACGCCGAGCTCCGTGTCGACGGGCGCGTCCAGCCGGGCCACCGTGAGCCCCCGGGTCTGGGCGGTCGCCGAGCCGATCCGCGCCGGCACCGCGGCTCTCCCCGCCCGGCGCACCGCCTCGGCCACGTCCTCGACCAGCGCATCCCGGACCTGACGATCGAAGCGGTCCACGCTCACGGCCGCCAGCACCTCCACCTCCATGAAGGCGCCGGGGCCGGAGTGCGTGTGCGACGCGGAGACGATCAGGCGGGCGCCGCGCGCGTCGGCTCCGAGCCGCTCGGCCACGGCGCGGGTGAACGCCTGATCCACCGCGATCAGATCCACCGTCACCCAGACCACCCGCTCGCCGCCGTCGAGCACCAGCGCGCGCGCCGCGGGGGCGTCGAGCGCCCCATCGTGCGGGCGGAACCAGAACGCGTGGGGATGGCGCCCGAGGACGTCGGGGAAGCCCAGCCGGCGCTCGGGAGCGCCGTAGCCGGCCAGCGGCGTGCCCGCCGGGACGCGGAGCGCGACCGTGGCCGCGCCCGCGGTCAGCGCGGTGGCCCCGACGGGCATCGCCAGGACGAGCGCCGCCGCCGCGAGGAGCGCGGCCGGCGTCACCGGCCGCCGCACAGCTCCGCCACGAGGCCGGCCATCTCGGCGGCGGGTTCGCCGGTCGACCGCAGCGCGAGCTCGACCTCCCAGCAGCGCGCGAGCCGGGCCGCGTCGTCGCCGCCGGCCGCGAGGATCGCCTGGACCACGCCGGGCGGGCGCCGCAGCATCCCGCCGATCTGCTCGACCGACCGGCCGGCGGCGTGCCATTCGCGCATGGTCCAGGCCGTGCGCACGTGACGGGTCAGCATCGCGAGCAGGAACTCCGGGCGCTCGGTGAGGAGGAGCTGATCCAGGGCCCGGAGCGCGGCGCCGCGGTCGCCCCGCTCGATGGCGTTGGTCAGGTCCCAGCCCATGGCCAGGCGGTGCTCGCCCACCACGGCCGCGACCTCGGCGCGGCCGACGTCGCGGTTGTCGGGGCCGCCGGCGAGCGCCGCCTTGCGCGCCTCGCCGAGCAGGGCCGCAGTGTCGTCACCCACCCACTCCACGAGGAGCCGCGCGGCCTCGTCGCTGACGGTGAGGCCATCGCCCCGCGCGCGCTCGCGCAGCCACTGCTCGAGCGCGCGGCCCTTGCGCGGCGCCAGCTCCACGACGGCCTCGGGCGGCACGGCGCCGAGCAGCCAGTGAGGCTTGCGGTCCCGGCCGCCCGCGAGCGGCTCGTCGGCGAGGAGCAGCACGCAGGACGACGGGTTCGGGTCGCGCGCGTACTGCCCGAGCGCCTCGGCCCCGCGCGCGACCAGCTCCTGGGCGTGGCGGACGGCGACGAGCCGGGCGGCGGCGCCGAGCGGCAAGGTCTCAGCCGACCGCACCACGTCCTCGATGGAGACCTCGCGGCCCTCGAGCCGCTCGCGCCCGAACGTCGCCGCGGCGGCGTCGGGAAAGAGCGCGGCCGTCACCAGCGCGAGCAGATCGTCGAGGGATTGCAGATCGGTGCCGTGGGCGAGGACGAGGGGCGGCACGCGGCCAGCCTGGATGCTCCGGAGCAGCGCAGGGTAGTCCAATCTACCACATGGGGGGCTCCGGGCGCCCCCCGACGCTCGGAGCACCGCGGCGCAGCCGCGGCGCCCCTCGACGCGGCGATGCGTTCACCGGCCCTCAGAACCGCTCGAGCGTGAAGTTCACGATGGCGCGCGCGATGTCGGTGCCGGCCTGGCGCGCCGCCGACTCCTCGAGACTGATGGTCTCCGTGACCACACCGGTGGCCCGGAGGTCGGCCCGCTCCTGATAGCCGCTGCGCGCGAAGAGCACCTTCTGCTCGCGGACGTCGGTGAAGCGGAGGTTCAGCGTGACCACCAGCCGGTACTGCCGCACGTTGGCGCGCGGGTCGAACGCGATGGACTCGATCTGATAGCCCGTCACCTCGCCCTCGAGCAGGCTGTCGGCCTCCTCGGGCCGTACCACGCGCAGCCGCCCGTTGGTGGAGAACGCCTCCACCAGGGCGCGGGTGAGGAAGTTCTCGACATTGGGCTGGCTGGTCTTGTTGGCCAGCAGCGGGATGCCGATGGTCTTGAGGTGCGACGGCAGGTTGCCCCGCAGCGAGTAGCCGCAGCCGCCCAGCAGGAGCGCCGCGGCCACCACGGCCGCGAGGCGGGCGGCGAGGCGCCCCCGTCTCACGCGCGCGTCACGATGTTGACGAGCCGGCTCGGCACCACCACCACGCGCTCGACGCGGCGGCTGGCGAGCCAGGGCTGCACGCGCTCGTCCGCGAGGGCGAGCTGGCGCACGCGCTCCTCGGCCGCGCCGGCCTCGACGACCACACGGCTGCGGACCCTGCCGTCCACCTGCACCACGAGCGTGACCTCGGCGCGCACCAGGGCGGCGGGATCGGCCTGGGGCCAGCGCTGCCGGAACACGCTCTCGGGGTGACCGAGCTGCGACCACAGCTCCTCGGCGATGTGGGGGCAGAACGGGCCGAGGAGAAGGATCACCGTCTCCACCGCTTCGCGCAAGAGTGCGGCCCGCTCACGGCCGGCGTCGCCGGAGACCGCGCCGGCGCCGGCCTCGAAGACGGCGAGCGCGTTGACGAGCTCCATGATGGCGGCGATGGCCGTGTTGAAGCCGAAGTCGCGCTCGAGGTCGTCGGTGACGCGCCTGACCGTCTCGTGGATCACGCGCCGGAACGCCCGTCCCGCGTCGGTCGCGGCCGCCGCGGGGGTCCGCGGCGCCTCCGCCAGCTCGCCGAGGTGGGAGGTCGTGAAGCGCCACACCCGGTTGAGGAAGCGCGAGGCGCCCTCGATCCCCTGGTCGTTCCACTCGAGATCCTTCTCCGGCGGCGCCGCGAAGAGCTCGAACAGACGGCCGGTGTCGGCGCCGTACTTCTCGCGAATGAAGTCGTCGGAGACCACGTTCCCCTTCGACTTCGACATCTTGGCGCCGTCCTTGATGACCATGCCCTGGCTGAGGAGCGCCGTGAAGGGCTCGTCGACCTTGGTGAGGCCGAGATCGCGGAGCACCTTGGTGTAGAACCGCGCGTAGAGGAGATGGAGCACGGCGTGCTCGATGCCGCCGATGTACTGATCCACCGGCATCCAGTAGTCGGCGGCGGGCGTGTCCACCATCCCGCCTTCGTAGCGCGGCGAGCAGTAGCGGAGGAAGTACCACGACGACTCGACGAAGGTGTCCATCGTGTCCGTCTCCCGGCGCGCCGCGCCTCCGCAGCGGGGACACCGGGCGTTGACGAACTCGGGCGCGCTCGCCAGCGGCGAGCCACCCTTGCCGCTCAGCTGGACGTCGCGCGGCAGCACCACCGGCAGCCGGTCTTCGGCCTCGGGCACGATCCCGCACCGCTCGCAGTAGAGGACGGGGATCGGCGCGCCCCAGTAGCGCTGGCGGCTGATGCCCCAGTCGCGCAGCCGGTAGTTCACCCGCGCCTCGCCAACGCCGCGCTCGACGAGCCAGTCGATCGCCTTGCGCTTGGCCTCGGCGATCGTCAGCCCGTCGAGGAAGCCCGAGTTGATCTTGACGCCGTCGCCGGTGTACGCCTCGCCGGTCCAGCCCGCCGGACGCTCGACGGTCTCGATGATGGGCAATCCCTGCCGGCGCGCGAAATCCCAGTCGCGCTGATCCTCGCCCGGGACGGCCATGATGGCGCCGGTGCCGTAGCCCATGAGGACGTAGTCGGCGATGAAGAGCGGGATCTCGGCGCCGTCGAACGGATTGACCGCCATGGCGGCCAGGCGCAGCCCGCGCTTGGGACGGTCCGCCGCCGTCCGCTCCATCTCCGACTCGCGCGCCACCTCGGCGCGGAAGGCCTCCACGGCGGCGCGCTCGGCGGGCGTCACGACCTGGTCGACGAGGGGGTGCTCGGGCGCGAGCACCGCGTACGTCATGCCGAAGACCGTGTCCGGCCGCGTGGTGAACACCCGGATCTTGAGGTCGGGACGGCCGGCGATGGGCAGGTCGAACTCGGCGCCCTCGCTCTTGCCGATCCAGTTCCGCTGCATGGTCAGCACGCGCTCTGGCCAGCCCGGCAACCGGTCACACCACGCGAGGAGCTCCTCGGCATAGGCGGTGATCTTGAAGAACCAGCCGTCGATGTCCTTGGGCGTCACCTCGGACTCGCAGCGCCAGCACCGCCCGTCCTCGACCTGCTCGTTGGCGAGCACGGTCTGGCACGACGGACACCAGTTCACCCGCGAGCGGCGGCGGTAGGCCAGCCCGCGCTCCAGCATCTTGATGAAGATCAGCTGCTCCCACTTGTAGTACGCGGGATCGCACGTGGTGACCTCGCGCTCCCAGTCGTAGGAGGTGCCCATCTTCTTGAGCTGCAAGCGCATGTAGTCGATGTTCTCGGAGGTCCAGATCGCCGGATGCACGCCGTTGTCGATGGCGGCGTTCTCCGCGGGCAGGCCAAAGGCGTCCCAGCCCATCGGGTGCAGCACGTTGTAGCCGCGCATCCACTTGTAGCGGGCCAGGAGATCGCCGATGGCGTAGACGCGGACGTGGCCCATGTGGATGCGCCCCGAGGGGTACGGGAACATCTCCAGGCAGTAGAACTTCGGGCGGGATCGGTCCTCGGTGACCCGGAACTGCTGACGCTCATCCCAGAGGCGCTGCCACTTCTCCTCGATCTCGCGGAACGGGTACCGATCGGCCATTAGTCGAGAATTCTACGGGACTTAGCGGGCAGAGGCAAGGAACGCGGGCCGTCCGGCGCCGCCGCGAGGATGGCGCCGGACGGAGCCCGCCACCGCGGCTACTTCACTCCGATCGACTGGTTGGCCTCGATGGCCGTCTTCAGGGAATCGGCGTGCTTGCCGGAGTCGTGAAGCTTCTGCGCCTCGTCGAGCTTCGCCAGGGCCGCCTTCACCTTCGCGTCCATCTGGTCCATCTTCGCGGCGGCCTCGCGCCCCTTCTTGATCTGAACGGGGCAACCGCTCGCGAAGGCCACGCTCGCGCTGAACGCGAGCGTCAGGGCCAGGACTGCCAGGGTCTTCTTCATCCTGACTCACCCCCCTCCACGCCCAACTGGCGTTCGGCATCCAAACCCGCGGCGGCCGGCGCCGGTTCCCGCGGGTGAAAATGATCGTAGATCCGCTGCGCGAGCTTGGGGGTCACCTTGGGGACCGCGGCCAGCTCGCCGACGCTGGATTCTCGCACACGTCGGGCCGATCCGAGGGTTTTCAGGAGGCTGGTGCGGATGGTGGCCCCCACCCCGGGGATGGCGTCGAGGGTCGACTGGATCGTGCGCTGCGTGCGGAGCTTCTTGTGATACGTGATGGCGAACCGGTGGGCCTCGTCCCGGATCTTCTGGAGCGTGTGCAGCGCGGGCGCCGTCGGGTCGAGCACCAGAGGCTCCAGGCTCTCGCCGCGGTAGACCTCTTCCTGCTGCTTGGCCAGCGCGACCACCGGCAGGTAGTCCAACCCCAGGTCCTGCGTCACCTTGAGCCCGACGTTGAGCTGGCCGCGCCCGCCGTCGATGAGCACCAGGTCCGGCAGGGCCGAGCCGTCCTCCAGGGAGCGCGAGAAGCGGCGGCGCAGCATCTCCTCGAGCGACGCGAAATCATCGCTCCCGATCACCGACTTGATCCTGAAGCGCTTGTAGTCGTCCTTCTTCATCTCGCCGTTCTCCCAGACGACCATGGCGCCGACCTGCTCGCTGCCCTGGAGGTGGGAGATGTCGTAGCCCTCGATGCGGTTCGGCGGGCCGGCCAGGTTGAGGGCGCGCTGCAGGTCCTCCTGGACCAGCTGCTGCCGGTTGCTGCGCGACAGGAGGTGGTTCTGCAGCGCCAGCGCCGCGTTCTCCTCGGCCATGGCCACGTACTCGCGCTTGCCCCCGCGCTGCGGGGCGTGGATCGTCACGCGCCGCTGCGCCAGCGCGCTCAGCCACTCGGTCAGGAGATCGGCCTCGGGCACGTCCTCCGAGACCAGGATCTCCGGCGCGGGGAGCACGTTCTTGGCGTAGAACTGGCGGAGGAAGGCCGAGAGCACCTCGCCTTCCGACGCGGCAACCCGATCGAAGAAGAACGCCTCCTGACCCACCAGGCGCCCCTTGCGGACGACGAACAGCTCGACGCACGCATCGCCGCCCTGGCGGACGACCCCGAGCACGTCCTGGTCGACCTGCTCCGTCGAGATGATCTTCTGCCGCTCGCGCACCTTGTTGAGCGACTGGATCTGGTCGCGCAGCAGGGCGGCGCGCTCGAACTTCAGCTCGCCCGCCGCCTGTTCCATGTCGTGCGTCAGGCGCCGGGCGAGGTCCTCGTCCTTGCCCTCGAGAAACCGCTGCACGTCCGCCACCGTCCGGGCGTAGCCCTCGCGGGTCTCCCAGCCTGTGCAGGGCGCGCGGCAGCGGTGGATGAAGTACTGGATGCACGGCCGTTCCAGCCGCCCGTCGATCTTGATCGAGCAGGTCCGGAGCGGGAAGAGCTGGCGTGCGAGCCGGAGCGTCTCGCGCATCGCCGTGGCCGGGTAGAACGGCCCGTAGTACGTGCTCCTGTCCTTCTGCACGCGCCGCGCGACGAGCAGGCGGGGAAACTCCTCGTCGGTGGTCAAGCGCAGGAAGGGATAGTGCTTGTCGTCCCTGAGGATGATGTTGTAGCGGGGGCGGTGGCGCCGGACGAGGTTGGCCTCCAGCATGAGCGCCTCGAGCTCGTTGTCGGTCACCACGTACTCGAGGTCGACGATGTGGCGCACGAGGGCGTCGGTCTTGGGGTCGCGCGGCCGGCCCTCCTGGAAGTACGAGCGGACCCGGCTGCGCAGGGAGGCGGCCTTGCCGACGTACAGCACCTGGCCCTTGGCGTCTTTATATAGATACACGCCCGGCCGGTCCGGCAGCGTGGAGAGCTTGTTTTCCAGGGTCATACGGTCTGTAGCTTACGAAGCGACTTCAGGCGGTCGCGGAGCTCGGCCGCCTGCTCGAAGTCGAGTCGCTTGGCCGCCTCGCGCATCCGGCCCTCGACCTCGGCGATGCGCCGCTGGAGGTCGGCCGGCGAGGCGAACGTCTCGACGCCCTCCTCGCCGACCTCCACCGTGTAGTAGTCGCGCTCGTACACCGTCTGCAGCAGCTCGTGGATGCTCGAGCGGATCGACTCCGGCGTGATCCCGTGCTCGGCGTTGTAGGCGGCCTGGAGCGCCCGCCGCCGCTCGGTCTCCTGGATGGTCGCCGCCATGGAGTCGGTGACGGTATCGGCGTACATGATGACCTCGCCGTTGACGTTCCGGGCGGCCCGCCCGGCCGTCTGGATCAACGACGTGCCCGAGCGGAGGTAGCCTTCCTTGTCGGCGTCCAGGATTGCCACCAGCGAGACCTCGGGGATGTCCAGGCCTTCCCGCAAGAGGTTGATGCCGACCAGCGCGTCGAACTTGCCCAGCCTGAGGTCGCGGATCACGGCCACGCGGTCGAGGGTGTCGATGTCGGAGTGCAGGTAACGGACGCGCAGGCCGGCCTGCTGGAAGTACTCCGTCAGGTCCTCGGCCATGCGCTTGGTCAGCGTGGTGACGAGCACGCGCTCGGCGCGCTCGGCGTGCAGGCGGATCTCGTGCAGCAGGTCGTCGACCTGGTCGCTGGCGGGGCGCACCGTGATCTTCGGGTCCATGAGCCCGGTGGGCCGGATCACCTGCTCGGCCAGCGCCTCGCTCCCCAGCGCGAGCTCGTACGGCCCGGGGGTGGCCGAGACGTAGACCACCTGCCCCGTCCGCTGCTTGAACTCCTCGAAGGTCAGCGGGCGGTTGTCGAACGCCGAGGGCAGCCGGAAGCCGTACTCGACGAGCGCTTCCTTGCGCGACCGGTCGCCGTAGTACATGCCGCGCAGCTGGGGCACGCCGACGTGGCTCTCGTCCATGATCACCAGGGCATCCGTGGGCAGGTAGTCGATCAGCGTGGGCGGCGGCTGGCCGGGCCGGTGGCCCGTGAGGTGGCGCGAGTAGTTCTCGATGCCGTGGCAGAAGCCGAGCTCGCGCAGCATCTCCATGTCGAAGAGCGTGCGCTGCTCGAGGCGCTGCGCCTCCAGCAGCCGGCTCCGCGACTTCAGGAATCGCAGCCGCTCGCCCAGCTCCTCCTGGATGGTGCCCAGCGCGCGCTCGAGCTGCTCGGACGGCGTCACGTAGTGGCTGGCCGGATAGACGTGGACCTCGTCGAGGGAGTCGAGCACGGCGCCCTTGAGCGGGTCGATGCGGTGGATGGCGTCCACAGTGTCGCCGAAGAGCTCGATCCGGAGCGCCTGCGCCTCCTCGTTGGCCGGGAAGACCTCCACGATGTCGCCGCGCACCCGGAACGTCCCGCGGTGGAAGTCGTAGTCGTTGCGCTGGTACTGCACCTCCACCAGCCCGCGGATGATCTCGTCCCGGTCGATCCGCTCCCCCGCCCGCACCGAGACGTGCATCTCGCGGTAGGTCTCCGGCGCCCCGATGCCGTAGATGCAGGAGACCGAGGCGACGACCACCACGTCGCGCCGCTCCATCAGCGACTTGGTCGCCGAGTGGCGCATGCGGTCGATCTCGTCGTTCACCAGCGCGTCCTTCTCGATGTACGTGTCCGACTGGGGGATGTAGGCCTCGGGCTGGTAGTAGTCGTAGTAGGAGACGAAGTACTCCACCGCGCTGCCGGGAAAGAAGGCCTTGAACTCGCTGAACAGCTGCGCGGCCAGCGTCTTGTTGGGCGACATGACCAGCGCCGGACGCCCGGCGTTGGCGATCAGGTTGGCGATCGTGTAGGTCTTGCCCGAGCCGGTCACCCCGCGCAGGACGGTGTGCGGCCGCCCTCCGCGGACGAGCTCGGTGAGCGCGGCGATCGCCTGCGGCTGGTCGCCGCGCGGCGGGTACTCCGACGTCAGCTGGAACACCGACGCGCCCCGGGTCAGGACGGGGCCGGGACCGCCAGCAGGTACTTCCGCCACGAGTCCAGGAGCGAGGACGCGTGCGGGTGCTTGAGCATGTGGGTGGAGAACACGAACTTGGGGTGCACGGGCTCGCGCAGGAGGCGCATCCCGACCTCCTGCGGCAGGCGGTTGCCCTTCTTGAGGTTGCAGCGCAGGCACGCCGCCACCACGTTGGTCCACGCCGTGTCGCCGCCGCGTGAGCGCGGCAGCACGTGGTCGACGGTCAGCCGCTCGCCGCGGCGGTTGCAGTACTGGCAGGTGTAGCCGTCGCGGCGCAGGATGTTCTTCTTGTTGAAGGCCACCCGGTCCAGGAACGGCTTGCGGATGTAGACGGCGAGCCGGATCACCGCCGGCAGCGCGAAGGCCCGGCTGGGGGAGCGGAGCACCCGCGGCGAGGCCTCGACGGACTCGGCGCGCCCGCTCAGGAGCAGGGTGATGGCGCGACGGGCGTTGGTGAACTGCAGCGGCTCATACGTGTAGTTCAGGACCAGGACGGCGATGTCATCCATGGGCGGCCGCTCTAAGAATAGCGGCCGGCCGAGAGCCCTGTCAATTCAGGCGGCTCACTTCTTGACCAGGTTCCGCAGCAGGAAGACCAGGTTGGCGGGCCGCTCGGCGAGGCGGCGCATGAAGTAGCCGTACCAGTCCTCGCCGAACGGCACCAGCACGCGCACCCCCACGCCCCCGGCGCGGAGCGGCGCGTGCAGGTCGTGGCGGATGCCGTAGAGCATCTGGATCTCGAAGACCTCCGCCGGCACGCCCAGCGTGCGGGCGCGCTCGATCACGAAGCGCTGCAGGCGCTCGTCGTGGGTCGCGAAGCCCGGGAACACGCCCCGGGCGCGGGCGTCGGGCGCCAGCAGGCGCTCGGCCAGGCGGGCGTAGGCGGCGTCCACGTCGCGCTGGTCGGGGAAGGCCAGGGCCGCGGGCTCCTGGTAGGCCCCCTTGCAGAGCCGCAGGGCGGCGCCGAGCGTGACGAGCCGCTCGACGTCGCCGGGCGTGCGCCGCAGGTACGCCTGCACGACCGTCGCCGCGCCCGGGTGCCGCGGGCGCAGGCGCGCGTAGAGGTCGAGGGTGCGCTCGGTGTAGGCCGACGACTCCATGTCGATCCAGACGCGCGCCCCGGCGCCTCGCTCGAGGATGCGTGTGAGGTTCGTCTCGCAGAGCTGCGTGTCGAGATCGAGGCCGAGATGGGTGAGCTTGAGCGAGGGCGCGCAGTCGAGACCGCACCGCCGCGCCTCGGCGAGCAGCGCGAGGTACACGCCGGTGGCGTGCTCGGCGTCGGCGGGGGTGCGCACGTTCTCTCCGAGGTAGGTCACGAGGCCGCCGATGCCGCGGGCGTTGAGGTCCCGGATGACGGCCAGCGCGTCGGCGGGGGTGGTGCCGGCGACGAACCGGCGGACGAGGCGACGCGTCGCGCCCCAGCGGTCCATCGCCCGTCCGATTCCCGGCCGCCGGGACAGCGCGAGCAGCAATGAGCGCAGGCTCATGCGCGCTTCTCGAGCGCCTCGAGCATCATACCTTCGCGCAGGCCCCAGTCGCTGACCCGCAGCGCGTCGAGCGCGAGCACGTCGAGCGTCGCCTCGACGATCGCGGTGCCCGGGACGATCAGGTCCGCGCGACCGGGCTCCAGGCACGGGAGCGCAGCGCGCTCCGCGACCGTGAGACCGGCCAGGCGCTCGCGCAGCCGCGCGACCGCGGCGCGCGTCAGCGTGTGGCCCTGCACCCGGGCCGCGTCGTACGCGGTCAGGCCGAGGTCGAGCGCGGCGAGCGTGGTCACGGTGCCGGCGGTGCCGATCAGCGCCTCGACGCGCGCGGCGCGCAGGGCGGCGGGCAGCTCGCGCTCGAGCCGCGCCGCCACCTCCCCGCGCAGCGCCGCGTAGCGCTCGGGCGGCACTCGATCCGGGAACGGGTACCGCTCGGCGAGCGGAACCACGCCGAGACGCAGGCTGACGGCGGCGAGCAGGTAGCCCTCACGCGCGAGGATGTACTCCGTGCTGCCGCCGCCGATGTCGAAGACGAGGATGGTGCCGCCGGGGCCGAGCCCGGCCGTCGCGCCCCGCAGGGTGAGCCGCGCCTCGTCCTCGCCGCTCACGACCTCCACGGCGACGCCGGTGGCGGCCTGCAGGGCGCGGGCGAAGGCGCCGCCGTTGGCGGCCTCGCGGACCGCGCTCGTGGCCACGACGCGCACGGCCGCGCCGGCCGCGCGCGCGCGCGCCACGTAGTCGGTCACCGTCGCGGCCGTTCGTGCCATGGCGGCCTCGCCGAGCCGTCCCGAGGCGGCGAGTCCTTCGCCGAGCCGCGTCACCCGCTGCTCCGCCGCGAGCGTGCGCCAAGCGTCTGGAAGGACTCGAGACGTATCCCGGGACGCGGCGAGCGCCGAGGGATCGGCGGGGCCATGCCGGCGCGCTCCCGCTTCGACCACCAGCAGGCGGACGGTGTTGGTCCCCAGGTCGACGGTGGCGAGCCTCACGCGGCGTCTCTCCGAGACACGAGCGCCCCCCCGGGACCGGCAGAGCGCCGGTCCCGGGCGGGGCGTGCCGTCACGCGTGCGGCGCTACTTCTGCAGCGAGCGGATGTAGTCGACGAGCTTCCAGCGATCGTTGTCGGGCAGGTGTTTCCACGGGGGCATCGCACCGCGCCCGTTGGCGATCTTCCAGAACAGCTCGCCGTCGGTCTCGGCCTTCACCTTCGCCGAGGTCCAGTCCGCCGGCTTGGGCGGCGGCAGCGCGGAGGCGGCGGGCCCGGTGCCCTTGCCGTCGGCGCCGTGGCAGGTCACGCAGTTCGTCTCGACCAGCTTCTTGGCCTCGGCGAGCAGCGCCTTGTCGGTCTTCTTGTCGGCCAGCGGATTCTTGGTGGCCTTGGCGTCGGCGGGCGCCTTCCAGTCACCGCCCTGCGCCCAGACGACGCCGGCAGCGCTCCCCGCCACGAGCGCCGTCGCCGCGATGGCAGCGGTCACACTTCTGCGGACAGTCCCCATGCGACCTCCTCGTGAGTGTGGATCGTGATCGAGTTCACAACCATTTACACCCGCGCCGCGAACACGGTCAAGGTGTTCTTGCCCCGGCGCGCGCGGCCAGGCCGCACGCGATCGTGAGCAGACCGTACGCGCCCGCGAGCCGCCACGGCACCGCCGAGGGCGGCGCCCACGGCCAGAACACGCCCCCGCTCGCCAGGGGCGAGTGCATCAGCCCCACCAGCGCGGCGAGGCTCGCCGCCGCGAACACCGCCGCGGTCACGGCGAAGCGACGGTCCACGATCGTGGCCAGCGCCCATGCCCAGAGAACCGCTGTCAGGATGAAGCCGTTCCCGAGCACCAGGAGCGCGCGCCACGCGCTGGCCGCCTCGCCGGCGAGATCGGCCGCGGACTTGCCGAGGCCGCCGAGCAGCATGCCCCCCTGGATCAACACCACGGTGGCGGCCACGGGGACGAAGGCGATGGCCACCGCGGCCCCGTGCCGCGCCGGCGAGGCGTGGAAGGCCTGCGCCGTGATCTCGAGGCCGATGAAGACGAGGATCGGCGCCACGGCGGCCTCGGGCAGCAGCCCGACCAGGAACCCGAGCCCGCCGAGCGCGGCGCCGCCGCCGATCACCAGCGCGGTGGCCAGCGTGTAGCCGGCGCGCGCGCCCATCGCCTTGTACGCGGGATGCCCGATGTAGGGCGTGTTCTGGATGACGCCGCCGCAGATCCCGGCGAGGATCGTGGCCAGCGCCTCCGTCATGAGGATGTCGCGCGCGCGGTAGTCGTCGCCGGCGGCCGCCGCGCTCTCGGTGTTGTCGATGCCGCCGATGACCGTCACCAGCGCGAAGGGCAGCGCGATCGTGAGATACGGCAGGGCGGGCCCCACGCCCCCCAGCCACGCGAGCGTCGGCCAGGGCACGGCGAGCCCGAGGTGGCCCACGAGCGCGGCGTGGCCCTCGCCCCCGCCGAGCGCCGCCCGGGCCCAGAAGATCGCCGAGCCCGCCACCACCGCCGCGAACGCCCCGGGCACCCCGAAGGGCATGCGCACGCCGCCGAAGAGGGCCAGGAGCAGCAGCACGAGGCTCACCAGCCCGACCACGGGATCGCGCACGATCTTGAGCGCGGGCAGGAACGCGATCAGGAGCACCGCGACACCCGCGATCGAGCCGAGGAGCGCCGCCCGCGGAACCACGCGGCGCGCGAGGTCGCCGGTGAAGGCGAGCGCCGTCTTCACGAGCCCGATGGCGATGGTCACCGCCATCGCGACCTTCCAGGCGAGCGCGGGGTCGCCGGTGGCGAGCTTCACCGGGCCGAGCACGCCGAAGACCATCGCGAACAGCGTCGGGGTATCGATCCCGAAGGGCATGGCGGTCACGTCGGCCCGGCCCGTGCGCCGCATCAGGCGCACGGCGAGCCACGTGTAGACGAGATCGCCGACGAGTACGCCGGCGGCGGTCCCGGGGACCATGCGCGTGAGGACGAGCTCCGCGGGAAAGCCGAACGCGCCGATGAGCAGGCCCGAGAGGATGACGAGCTGGGTGACGTTGTCGAGGCCCAGGCCGAGAAAGCCGTTCAGGTCGCCCGCCGCGATCCAGCGCGGCGCGGCGGTGGAGCGGCGGGGAGCGGCGGTCGCGGCTACCGTGCGCGCGCGCCCGTGGGGGTGGCGGCGGCGAGGTCGCGCACGACCTCGCGGATGCGCTCGGCCAGCGCGCGGCACCACGCGAGCTCGCCTCGATGGCGGGCCACGTCCGCGTACTCGAACTCGATCACGGGCGTCTCGCGGTCCCCGAGCCGGATGCGCGCGCCGTAGGATGTCCCCTCACGCGCGCCGGCGTCGTCGAGGACGACCTCGGCGCGCGCGTGCTCGCGCTTGGCGTGGGAGGTCAGGAAGTTCCAGAGCCAGCGACGCACCTCGTGGTAATCGCCTCCCGAGAACATGCCGGGATTCTAGCCCGGACTATTCGTCCTTATGCTCAGGAATCTCACCGCTCGGCGGGTGCGCCCGCGCGCACCCATTCGGAATTTCACCGCTCGGCCGGGCGTGCTCCGCACGCCCACCTCGCACCCCGCTCGGCTCGCCGCTCGCGCGGCTCACCTCACGCTCATTCGGAATTTCACCGCTCGGCCGGGCGTGCTCCGCACGCCCACCTCGCACCCCGCTCGGCTCGCCGCTCGCGCGGCTCACCTCACACGGCGGGCGCTCAGCACTCGTTGAAGCCGCACGACAGGCACTTCTTGCAGCCCTCCTCGTAGATGAAGGTCGCCTGGCCGCACTCCTTGCAGAGGTCGCCCACGGGGCGCTTGTCGGCCGCGTGCACGGGCAACGCGGGCGCGGGCTTCACCTGCCCGATGTGCTCGGCCAGCGTGCGGGCCATGGCGTCCGGCAGCGAGAGGATCTTGGTCGGCCCGAAGCCGATCGGCTGGGCGCCCCCGATGCGCGAGAGCTGGCTGATGACCTCCTCGAGCCGGCGCTGCGCCGACAGCGGCGAGGGCATGCGCAGCGTGAGCGAGATGAGCCGCCCCAGGGCCTCGGCGACGGCCATGATGTCCGACCCGCCTTTACCGACCTGCAGGAAGACCTCGAAGGGCTCGTTCTCGGGCGTGTTGTTCACGGTGATGAAGGCGGTGCCGATCGGCGTCTCGGTCCGGTAGGTCGCGCCCTGCAGGCTGTGCGGGCGCGGCTTGATCACCACGGCGCCGCCGGCGAGCGCGGCCTCGGCGGCCTTGTCCTTCTTGCCCACGCCCACGTTGAGCACCTGCTCGCCCTTGCAGCCGTCGCGGAAGACGGTGATGCCGAGACAGCCGAGCTCCCACGCCAGCCGGTAGGCGCGGGCCACGTCGCCCTCGGTGGCCTCGTTGGGCAGGTTGATCGTCTTGGACACGCCGTTGTCGGTGTAGCGCTGGAACGCCGCCTGGTGCCGCACGTGCCACTCGAAGACGATCTCGTGCGCGGTCCGGAACACGCGCTCGGCCTCGGGCGGCACGCCGGGGATGCCGTGCAGCGTCCCGCGCTTGGCGATCTCGGCCATGAGCGCATCCGAGAACCAGCCCTGCTCGCGGGCGATCGCCTCGAACGTCTCGTTGACGAAGGTGAGCACGCGCTCGCCGTCCGACTGCTTCACACGATGCTCGAAGGCGAGCGCGAAGATCGGCTCGACGCCGGACGAGCAGCCCGCGATCATCGAGATCGTCCCGGTGGGGGCGATGGTGGTGACCGTCGAGTTGCGCATCGGCCGCACGGTCGTGTAGATCGACCGGCTCCAGTTCGGGAACGGCCCGCGCTCCTCGGCGAGCTTGGAGGATTGGTCGTGGGACTTCTCCTTCACGAAGGCCATGAGGCGGTCGCCGAGGGCGATCGCCTCCTGGCTGTCGTAGGGGATGCCGAGCAGGAACAGGAGATCCGCCAAGCCCATGATCCCGAGCCCGATCCGGCGGTTCGCCTTCACGGTGGCGTCGATCTCGGGCAGCGGATAGGGATTCATCTCGATGACGTCGTCGAGGAAGCGCACGGCCAGCCGCACCACACGCTCCATCTCGTCCCAGTCGACCGACATCTCGCCGCTCTCGCCGCGGCGGGCGAAGCGCGCGACGTTGAGCGAGCCGAGGTTGCACGCCTCGTTGGGCAACAACGGCTGCTCGCCACATTGATGAACAACGAACCCGTTAGCGATCATCGAATGGCTTTGCGGCTCCGTGAGATCGTAGACCGGCCGCACGCCGCTCGGCTCCACCGCCTCCACCAGATCGCTGAACTTCTGGGCGTAGAAGCCCCGGAAGCGGACGTTCGTCAGACGACCCTGCTTGGCGTTGAGGAACCCGACCTCGGTCCGGAAGACTTCGCGGGACTTGCCGAAGATCCCGAGCTCATACAGGACGCCGTCAGAGCTGTAGGAGCGAAGCCCTGTGGAGCTCGCGTACTCGAACAGGCCCTTCCGCGCCGGCCGCGAGCGGTCGAAGATCTGGCTCTTGATGCCGAGGTGCAGGAGCAGCCGCTGTACACCGCACAGGAGCTCGCGGCTCTTCGACGTGAGCGCGATCCACGAGCTGTTGCTCTTCGGGTTGTCGCGGACGGTCCCATCGGCCGTGAAGAGCGCCCGGAGGAACCCGACCACCGCTTCTCGCGGGGCCGTGAAGAGGCTCGTCGGGACGGCCTTCTTCGCCGCCGCCTCCGGCCGAACCCCGAGCGCGAGGAAGAAGTCGACGAAGAACTTCCCGTGATACGACAGGCGCATGACGCCGCGCTCGCGCTCGACGGCGCGGACCGCTTGACCGTACCAGCCGTCCAGCACGGGCTTGATCCGCTCCAGCATGTCGACGTCGTGGGGCCCGAAGGAGAATCCCACGCGGCAATTCCGATCGCCGGCCCTCAGCCACCCATCACCCACGAGCCAGCCGAGCACGACGCCGAGGTCGCCCGTCCACGCGGTGGGCAACGCGTGGCGATAGGCACGGCCGTTCCGGCCGCGGAACTCGCTCGCGACCTCGAACGGGAGCGCGGGGTCGGCCGCGAAGCTGCCAGGATCACTCTGGATCAACACGCGATCGGCACCCACTTTCAGATCGCCCGCGCTGACCCAGCCGCGCTCGGTCATGAAGCGGTGGTCCGGCGTGCACACCAGCTCGAAGCCCGCGTGGGTGCGAACCGTGACGGTCTCCCGCTCGCCGGTCGGGAACGCGCGCGTGATGGGCAGACAGCCATTGACGTACGAGGAGATCGGAACGTCGTGGGTGCCTTCCCACACCAGGAGCCGGCTCGGCAACAGTCGCTGATCGACCTGAACGGCCACGCCGCCGGCCGCGTACCCACTGGCAAGACGATCGATGCGGAGGAGACCGCGATCGGTGGCGATCCGCGCCTCTCCGGTCACACACGGATTCGTCGCCTCGATCGACCCGATGGCCGGGGTGGGGTTGGCGGGGCTGGCGTTGATCCGGTCGAGGAACACCATGCCGGGATCGCCCGTCCGCCACGCCGCCCGCACGATCCGCTCGAAGACCTGCTGCGCCGACAGGGTGGTGACGACCGCGCCCGTGTGCGGGTTGATCAGGTCGTACTCCGTGCCCTTCTCGAGCGCCTCCATGAACGCGTCGGTGGCGGCCACGGAGATGTTGAAGTTCGTGATGCCGCCGTCGAGCTTGCAGTCGATGAACTCGAGGATGTCGGGGTGGTCGACCCTCAGGATGCCCATGTTGGCGCCCCGCCGGGTCCCCCCCTGCTTGACGGCCTCGGTCGCGCTGTTGAAGACGCGCAGGAAGGACACGGGGCCCGAGGCCCGCCCGCCCGTCGAGGCGACCAGATCGTCCTTGGGGCGCAGGCGCGAGAAGGCGAACCCCGTGCCGCCGCCGGACTTGTGGATGATGGCCGCCGCCTTGACGGAGTCGAAGATCTCCTCCATCGAGTCGCCGACTGGCAGCACGTAGCAGGCCGAGTACTGCAGGCCGTTGCCCTTGCCCGCGTTCATGAGCGTCGGGGAGTTCGGGAGGAACTCGCCCTCGACCATCATGTCGTAGAAGGCGGTGGCGATCTCGTGCTCCGCTGCCGGGCTCCGCCCGTACCGCGCCTCGCCGGCGGCAATGGACTGGGCGACCCGCCAGCACATCTCCTCCGGGGTCTCGACGACCTCACCATCCCTCCTGGTCAGGTATCGCTCCCGGAGCACGCGCAGCGCGGCATCGGTCCACTTGCCGACCTTGGTCGGGCGGGCTTCTGACAGCATCCTGCTCCTCCTCCATCCCTCTGCGGCGGTCTCCGGACGGCGCTGCGGCGTGAGGCGCCTGAAACACTAGCGTACTACCGCGACCTCCTATATCTTGTGGTGAGGCGGAATCTAGCACGCAGCATGTCGGGGGCGTCAAGAAAAAAGGTGTCCACCGCCCGTCCACCGGCTGTCCACCGCCCGCCCTCCGCGATGACGCGGAGCGCCGATGCCGTGAATGCAGCGCAGGCTCGGCGCCGTCTGACCGGGGCTGAAGATCGGCGTGCTATTCTCGGGCCGGCACCCATCACCAATTGCTTCGGGGGAGACTGGATGAAGATCGCGGTCGTTGCGGTCCTCATGCTCGGCGCAACGGTCGTGACCGCAGGAGCCCAGGGGCTCCCAGGCACCCAGCAGCAGACCGGTCCCGCGCCCGCACCGCCGGCCGCGCCGGCACCCGCGCCCGCCATGACACCGGCGACCCCGACCCCCGCGCCGCCGGCGGCGACGGCAGACTCCCCCCCGCCGGCGCCGGGAGGCCGGCCGTCACTCCTCGGGCGCGTGATCGATCTGGACGAGGCGGTCGCCATCGGGCTGGAGGCGAACCCCAGCATCCAGCAGCGGCTCTACGCCTACGCCGCCGCGCGCTACGCCGTGGACCAGGTCCTCGCGCCCCTGATGCCGCAGCTCACGGGCTCGGTCTCGGCCACCAAGAGCCAGAACGTGCTGCTGTCGACCAGCCCGACCAGCGGCGTCACGACGAAGTTCACGACCGCCCGCGAGATGAACCAGACGTTCCTCGCCCAGGTCACGCTGTCCCAGATCCTCTTCGACTTCGGCAAGACCATGGCGGCCACCGACGCCGCCAAAAAGCTCGCCGAGGTCTCGCTGCAGAGCGTCGAGCTGCAGCGCCAGCTCATCTCGCTGACGATCAAGCAGGCGTACACGAACATCCTCTTCGCCAAGCGGCTGGAGCAGGTGGCCCTGCAGGCGGTGTCGCGCGCCCAGCTGAACCTCAAGTCGGCCCAGGGCTTCTACGAGGTCGGCACCCGCCCGAAGTCCGACGTCGTGCGGGCCGAGGTCGACGTCGCCAACGCCCGGGTGGACATCATCCGGGCGCGCAACGCCCAGCGGCTCGGCCTGTTCGCGCTCAACACCGCCATGGGGATCGCCGTCGACACGCCCACCCAGATCCGGGACAACCTCGTCTACCAGCCGGTGACCATGGACTCGGTCAAGCTGCGTGAGGAGGCGCTCCAGAGCCGGCCGGAGTACAAGCAGGCCAAGCTCCAGGCCCAGCAGTCCGAGGCGCTGCTGCGCGGCGCCACCCGTGCCTTCTTCCCGAGCGTCACGGGCAGCGGCTCGTACTCGGGCGCCAGCACGGAGCTGAATCCGGCGTGGGCGCTCACGCTGTCGCTCAACTGGACGCTCTTCGACGGCGGCGGCCTGATCGCCGCGTACCGGGTGGCCAACGCCAACTTCGAGGCGGCCAAGGCCAACGTCGCGGCGAGCGGGCTGGACATCTCGAACCAGGTCGAGCAGTCGTGGAGCACGGTCACCGAGGCCCAGGAGCGGATCCAGGCCGCCCAGGCCGCGGTCGCCTCCGCCCAGGAGAACTTCCGCCTCGCGCAGGGCCGGTTCGACGCCGGGGTGGGCACCATCCTCGAGCTCACCGACGCCCAGCTGGCGCTGACCCAGGCCCAGAACACGGAGGCCCAGGCGCTGGCCGACTTCAAGAACGCGCTCTATGCGCTCGATCGGGCGGTCGGCCGGCGGTAATCTCGAAATAGCGAGCGGTTGGCGAGCGTCCTACCAGTGATGAAGCGGGTGGTCTGGTTCGTGGGGTTCATCCTCGTCGTCGCCATCGGCGTCGTGGGTTACCTCTATGCCCAGAGCCGGGGCGGCGCGCCGAAGTTCCGTACCGCCAAGGTCGAGCGCGGGCCGCTGACCGCGGCCGTGTCGGCGACCGGCAACCTCAACGCCGTCATCACCGTCCAGGTCGGCAGCCAGGTCTCCGGCCAGATCCAGAAGCTCTTCGCGGACTTCAACTCGGTGGTCAAGCGCGGCCAGGTGATCGCCCAGATCGATCCCGAGCTCTTCCAGGCCCAGGTCAACCAGGCGAAGGCCGATGTCGAGGCGTCGAGAGCGGCGGTGCTGAACCAGACCGCCACGGTCGAGAAGGCGCGCGCCGACGTCGAGAGCGCGCGGGCCGCGCAGGCCCAGGGCAAGGCGCAGAGCGTGAAGGCCGGGGCCGCCATGGCCGACGCCCGGCGCATCCACGAGCGCAACGTGGAGCTGTTCCGCCGCAACCTGATCGCCGCCCAGGACCGCGACACCGCCCAGGCCAACGCCGATCAGGCGGTGGCCCAGTACGAGGCCGCGCAGGCCAACGAGCAGGCCCTGGGGGCGGCCATCCAGTCCGCGCAGGCCCAGTTCCGCGTACAGGAGGCCGCGCTCTCGGCCGCCCGGGCCACGGTCCAGCAGAAGCAGGCGGCGCTCAAGCAGGCTCAGATCAACCTCGACCACACGACCATCTCCGCGCCCGTCGACGGCGTCGTCGTCTCCCGCGCGGTGGACGTCGGCCAGACGGTCGCGGCCAGCCTGCAGGCGCCCGTGCTGTTCACGATCGCCCAGGACCTCACCAAGATGCAGGTCGAGACGAGCGTGGACGAGGCCGACATCGGCCGGATCCGCGAGAGCGGCCCCGCGACGTTCACGGTGGACGCCTTCGCGGGCCAGACGTTCACGGGCACGATCACGCAGATCCGCAAGGCGGCCCTGATCGTCCAGAACGTCGTCACCTACATCGTGGTGGTCGGGGTCGACAACCCCGGCGGGCGGCTGCTGCCCGGCATGACCGCCAACGTCAAGCTCGCCTACGCGGAGAAGCCGAGCGTGCTCAAGGTGCCCAATGCCGCCCTCCGCTTCCGGCCGCCGGGCGAGGCTCCACCGGTCCCGGGCGGCGCTGGCGGGGCTGGCGGCGGCAGAGGCGCCGGTGGCGGCGGCGGGCCCGGGCCGGCGGCGCCCGGCGGGGGTGCAGGCGGCGGTCAGGGACGCGGCGGCGGCAACATCCGCGAGCGGCTGGTGAGCGAGCTCAAGCTCACCGCGGTCCAGCAGGCCAGGCTCGACCCGATCCTCGAGGACGCCCGCCAGCAGATGCGCGGGCTGCAGGGCCTGCCCGATCAGGAGCGCCAGGCCCAGGGCCAGAAGATCCGCGAGGCGAGCCGCCAGAAGATCCGCGAGATCCTGACCGCGGAGCAGCGCGGGAAGTACGATCAGATGACCGCGGCCATCGCCGATCCCCGCGCGGCGAGCTCGGCCGGTCGGGCGTTCGTCCTCGACGCCGAGGGCAAGCCCAAGGCCCTGAGCCTGCGGCTCGGGATCAGCGACGGCAACGCGACCGAGGTGCTGTCGGGCGAGCTGCAGGAAGGCCAGGAGGTCATCATCGGCCTGGGCGGCGCCAAGGGCAGCACCGGCGGCGCCACGGGGGCCCCGCGCCTGAGGCTGTGACGATGCCGCTGCTGGCCATCGAAGGCGTCACCAAGGACTACCACCTCGGCCGCCACGTCGTGCACGCGCTGCGCGGCGTGTCGCTGACCATCGAGCGGGGCGATTTCGTGGCGGTCATGGGCCCATCGGGATCCGGCAAGTCGACCTTCATGAACATCCTCGGCTGCCTCGACAATCCCACCGCCGGACGGTACGACATCGACGGTGCGGACGTGGGGACACTGTCGCGCGACGCGCTGGCGCGGATCCGCAACGACAAGATCGGCTTCGTCTTCCAGATCTTCAACCTGCTGCCGCGCACGAGCGCGCTCGAGAACGTGGAGCTGCCCCTGCTCTACTCCGCCCTGCCCGCGCGCCAGCGCCGGGTCCGCGCGCTCACGCGCCTGGACGACGTGGGCCTCGGCAACCGCGCGCTCCACCACCCGAGCCAGCTCTCCGGCGGCCAGCAGCAGCGCGTGGCCATCGCCCGCGCGCTCGTGAACGATCCCGCCGTCATCCTCGCCGACGAGCCGACGGGCAACCTCGACACCCGCACGAGCGTCGAGATCCTCGCGCTGCTCCAGCGCCTGAATCGCGAGGGCATCACCATCGTGCTCGTGACCCACGAGCCCGACATCGCCACCTTCGCGAGCCGGACCCTCACCTTCCGCGACGGGCGCCTCCTGCGCGACGAGCGCGTGGCCGCGCCCATGGACGCCGCCACGGTGCTGGCCTCGATGCCCGCCGATGCGGACGCCGAGGCCGAGGAGGCGGTGGCGTGAACGTGCTGCAGTCGGCGCGGATCGCCACGCGCGCCCTGCGCGTGAACAAGCTGCGCAGCGCGCTGACCATGCTCGGCATCATCATCGGGGTGGGCGCGGTGATCGCCATGGTCGGCGTGGGCGCCGGCGCCCAGGCCCGCGTGGCCGAGCAGATCCAGAGCCTGGGCTCCAACCTCCTCGTCATCCTCTCGGGCAGCGTGAGCGCGGGCGGGATCCGCCTCGGGGCGGGCAGCCAGCTCACCATCACCGAGGAGGACGCCAGCGCGATCCAGCGGGAGGTCACGGCCGTCCAGGTGGCAGCACCGGGGATGCGGGGCGGCGCGCAGATCGTGTTCGGCAATCTGAACTGGGGCACGGGGGTGCTGGGCGTGACCGGCAGCTATCTCGAGGCGCGCGACTGGGACATCGACAGCGGCCGGCCCCTGGCCCAGGAGGACGTCGACGGCGCGACCAAGGTCGTGATGCTCGGCCAGACGGTGGCCCAGAACCTGTTCGGCGACGCCGACCCCCTCGGGCAGATCATCCGCATCAAGAAGGTCCCCTTCACGGTGATCGCGCTCCTCGATCGCAAGGGCCAGAATTCCTGGGGGCAGGACCAGGACGACATCGTGCTGATCCCGCTGTCGACGGCGAAGAAGAAGGTGCTCGGCGTCAGCCAGGCCAACGCCCGCTCGGTGGGCTTCATCTCGGTCAAGATTCGCGCCGGCGAGGACATGAGCGCCGCGGAGACCGAGATCCGGGAGCTGCTGCGCCAGCGCCACCGGCTGCAGCCCTATCAGGAAGACGACTTCAACGTGCGCAACCTCTCGGAGATCCTCCAGACCCAGGAGCAGTCCTCGCGCGTGATGACGTACCTGCTCGCGGCCATCGCCTCCGTCTCGCTGCTGGTGGGCGGTATCGGGATCATGAACATCATGCTGGTGTCCGTCACCGAGCGCACGCGCGAGATCGGGCTGCGCATGGCGGTCGGCGCCCGCGGCCGCGACATCCTCGTGCAGTTCCTCGTGGAGGCGGTGACGCTGTCGCTCATCGGCGGGCTGATCGGCATCGCCGTGGGGATCGGGGGCTCGACCCTGATCAGCTACTTCGCGGAATGGCGCACCCTCGTCTCGGCGGAGTCCATCGTGATCGCCTTCGGCTTCTCGGCCGCGGTCGGCGTCTTCTTCGGCTTCTACCCGGCCAGGAAAGCCGCCCGGCTCGACCCCATCGACGCCCTCCGCTACGAGTAGACCCCCTTCGATGCCGTCGAAACGCTCGCGTCGCGCCCGGCGGCGCCGGCCGCGCCCGTCCGTGGCGCCGCGTCCCACCCCCGCCGAGCGGCGCCTGCTCGACCTCGCGCGCGCGCTCGCCGAGCGGGCACGACCGATGGCCGATCCGCGGGAAGCCTGGCTGGCCACGCTCGGCGGGCTGGCCGCCGCGCACGCCGGCGATGGCCCGCTGCCCTCCGAGATCCGTGAGGCCGAGCGCCGGGCGCGGGACAAGACCCGGCGCCTGGCCCTGGCGTGGGCCCGTGAGCAGGTGCGGCTGGCGCTGGCCGAGGTGCTGGAGCGCGCGGCCGGAGCCGGCGCCGTCCGCGCCGACGTCGCCCCCGACGTCCTGGCCTGGCTCGTCCTCGCCGGCGCCGAGGCGCTGAGCCGGGAGGCGCCGGAGGCCGCCGCCGACCACGCGCGGGCGCTCGCCGACTTCACCCTCGCCGGCGCCCGCTCCCGCTGACCGCCTGCAGCGCGAGCGCCGCCGCCGCGGCCAGCATCGCCGCGGCGTTCTCCCGGATCGCGCGCCAGTGGGCGGCCGCGAAGGCGCGATCGTCGCGCATCTGGCGCGCGAGCTCCGCGTCGGGCAGCGTCACGAAGAGCTGCCAGCCCAGCGCCGCCACGATCACCCCGGCGAGCAGCGCCGTCAGGGACTCGGGCCAGCGGCCGCGCGCCGCCACCGCCCGCACGAGGAAGGCCACCAGCGCGATGGCCGCCAGCACGACGCCGGTCACGTAGTATCGCGGCAGCAGCGCCGCCACGGCGGCGCCGGCGGCGCCCCGGTCGAGCACGCGGAAGAGCAGCGGCGCGGCGCCGAAGGAGAAGAACGCCGCGATCCCGAGCCACGCCGCCAGGCACGCGATCCCCACCAGGCGGAGCGTGCTCATCGGAGCGAGACCGGCCTGGGCCGGCCGAGCCGCGGCAGCACGCGCGCCGCGAAGGTCTCGAGCATCGCGGTCGCGGGGGTATCGGCGAAGCCGAGCATGAGGTCGGTGGCCCCCGCGGCCTCCCAGGCGGCGATGCGCTCGGCGACCGTGGCAGGCGATCCAGCGAGCACGCTGGCGACGAACGGATGGTCGCGCGCGATGCGGCGGCGCGCGCAGAAGCGCGCGAGCGCGGCCTCCGTGGCCGCGCGTCCATCGGCGAGCACGACGTCGAGTTCCACGGACCGCCGCAGCGAGGTCTCCCCTCGCCCGTGCTCGCGCAGCAGGGCGTGCAGCCGGGCCCAGCGTCCGGCGAAGTCCTCGGGCGTCACGTAGGAGGCCTCCCACCCGTCGGCGCACCGGGCGACGGCCCCGAGCGCGCGCGGACCCATCGCCGCGACCCACACCGGGGGCCCGGGCTGCTGCACCGGCCGCGGGGCCAGCCGGGCGCCCCGCAGCCGGTAGTGCGCTCCCTGGTGATCGACCGCCTCGCCGCTCCAGAGCGCGCGCACCACCGTCACCGATTCCTCGAGCGCGGCGATCCGGCTCGCCGCGTCCGGATACGCGATGTCGTGCGCCCGCCAGAGCGCCGCCGTCGCGATGTCCTCGGCTCCGACGGCCAGGCGCAGGTCGAAGCGCCCGCCCGAGAGGTGATCCGCCGCGACCGCCCGCTTGGCGAGCCACGAGGGATGGTGGGCGGCGGCGCCGAAGGCGTAGGTAACGGCGTGGGCAACCCGCGCCCGCGAGGTCAGGCTCGCCAGCGCCCCCAGCATCGTCCAGCCGTCGTGGGTGAAATCCCCGAGCCCGTCGCCGTAGGCGATGCGCGCGTAGCCGAGCCGGTCCGCGGCGGTCCACAGGCGGCGAAGCGCGACCACGTCCGTGCCCCAGGTCTGCACGCCGATCGAGATCACGCGCCGAGGATCCGCGAGCGCGTGGGGGGTGTCAACAGGGTCGGCACGATTGACACTTTCTGGCCCGGAGGCTACAACAGGCGCGACATGCGCTCTACCGTGCTCGCGGCCGCCATCGTGCTCGCGGCGGCCTCGCCTGGCCTGGCCGAGACCCCGGTGGACGCGGCGCGCGCCCTGATCGTGCGCTACGATCAGGATCTCACGCGACTGGACCGGGCGCGCGAGGTCCTGGAAGCCGCAGCCGCCCGCGATCCCCAGCCGGAGAGCCTGACCCTGCTCGCGCGCGTGCACTACCTCTGGGGCGACGTGCGCGCCACCAGCGCCGAGCAGAAGCTCGCCGCGTACGAGCGCGGGCGCGAGGCCGGCCGGCGAGCCGTCGAGCTCGCGCCGAAGAGCGCCGAGGCCCACCTCTGGTACGCGGTCAACACGGGCCGCTGGGGTCAGACCAAGGGCGTCGTCCAGTCGCTCTTCCTGCTCAGGCCCCTCCGCCAGGAGCTCGAGACCGTCTTCGCGCTCGATCCGAAGCTGCCGGGCGCCCACTCGCTCGCCGGCAACGTCGATTTCGAGGTCCCCGGGCTGTTCGGGGGCGACCGGGCGCGCGCCGAGGAGCATTTCAAGACCGCGCTCGCCCTCGACCCGAAGTTCACCGGCGCCCGCGTCGACCTCGCGCGGCTGTACCTCGCGACCGGCCGTCCAGCGGAGGCGCGCCGCGAGCTGCAAGCCGTGATCGACGAGACTGCGCCGACGAATCTGGCCGACTGGACCGTGAAGGACCTGCCACGCGCGCGCGCGCTGCTCGAGACCGTCAAGGACCGCCGCTAGCCATCGGGCGGGTGATCCGCCGCCTCGAGCGGACGCGCGGCGGCTGGAACCCGACGGCGCTGGCCTTCATCGCAGAGGCCAGCGACGATCCGTTCCGCGTGCTCATCGCCTGCGTCCTCTCGCTCCGCACCCAGGACACGACGACGGGACCGGCGGCCGCGCGGCTCTTCGCGCTGGCCGACACGCCCGGGGCCATGCTGGCCCTGACGCCGAAGCAGATCGAGCGCGCGATCTATCCCGTCGGCTTCTACCGCACGAAAGCCCGCGTGGTGCGGGGCATCGCGCGGGATCTCATCGAGCGCTTCGCGGGGAGCGTGCCCGACAGCATCGACGCGCTGCTGACCCTCAAGGGTGTCGGGCGCAAGACCGCCAACCTGGTGGTGACGATGGGCTACGGCAAGCCGGGGATCTGCGTGGACACCCACGTCCACCGCATCTCCAACCGCCTGGGCTACGTGCGCACGCGCACGCCCGAGCAGACCGAGATGGCGTTGCGCGCGCGCCTGCCGCGCCGCTACTGGATCGGCTACAACGACCTGCTCGTCAGCTTCGGCCAGAACGTCTGCACGCCCATCTCGCCGCGCTGCTCGACGTGCCCGGTCCGGGCGGCGTGCCGTCGAGTGGGCGTCACGATTTCACGGTAATCGGGGGGAGCGAACGCCGCTCCCCCCGATGGCCCCCCACCGCGCCGGCGGTAACTCGATCGCGCCATCGGAGAAGTTGCGCCGGCGAAGCCGGCGCTCAAACGACGCCATGCCGAACTCGCTCTTCATCAACGGTTGGCTCTCAGGCGGCGGAGGGTGGCGAGGTTGCGCAGGTCGGCTCTCGGCTCGGGATCCTTGTCCGTCTCGATGACTTTCGGGATCCGCGCCAGGCGCGGGTCGTTGAGCAGGAGGCGGAAGGGCGCCAGGCCGAGGAAGCCGCGGCCGATGTGCTCGTGGCGGTCGAGCCCCGAGGCCAGCCCCGCGCGGGCATCGTTCAGGTGGAAGGCCAGCACGCGCCCGAGGCCGACATCGGCCTGGCACTCGGCGAGCGCGCGCTCCCAGCCCTCGCGCGTGCGCACGTCGTAGCCCGCGGCGAACAGGTGGCAGGTGTCGATGCAGATGCCCAGGCGCCCGGGGCTGGCGGCGCGTCGGATCATGGCGCCCAGCTCGGCGAACGTCCGCCCCAGCGACCCGCCGCCGCCCGCGGTGTTCTCGAGGGCGATCCGGACGCGCGCGCCCGCCGTCCGCCGGCACGCCTCGTCGAGCGCGCGCACCACGCGGCCGAGGCCCGCCTCCACCCCGTCCCCGCGGTGCGAGCCGGGGTGGATGACCACGCACGAGAGCCCGAGCGCCTCGGCGCGCTCCAGCTCGTCCGTGAAAGCGTCGACCGCCTGCGCCCACTGCGCCTCCTCCGGCGAGGCCAGGTTGATGAGGTAGCTCGCGTGGGCGAACACGCGCGCGATGCCCGTGCGGCGCCGCGCCGCCCTGAAGGCCCGCACCTCGTCGGGCATCAGCGGCCGCGAGGCCCACTGGCGCTGGTTCTTCAGGAAGATCTGCACGGCGCCGCAGCCCGTGGCGGCGCCCCGCTCGAGGGCCAGGTGCGGACCGCCGGCGATGGACATGTGCGCGCCGATCTCGTCGCGCGGGCGGGCCCCGGCGCGCGCGCTCACGCGGGAATCGCCGCGTGCGGGGTGGCGAGCCGCGCGGCGACCTGGCCCCAGCGGTAGTCCCAGATCGCCGCGAGCTGCCGGCGCACGCAGAGCGCGTGCACGGCGCGGCCCACCGGGCCGAGGGGCAGGCGGTACGTCACGCGGTCCTCGACCCACGTGCCCTGCCGCTCCTCGAGGAAGAGGTGGCGATGCTCCCAGCGCGCATACGGCCCGCGCACCTGCACGTCCACGAAGCGGTAAGGCGCGTCATATTCCCGGATGTACGCCCGCCACGCGAGCCCCACCCCGAGCCACCTCATCCGGCAGTCGAGGACCGCGCCCGCCGCCATCACCGGCGGCGCGCCGACGAGGGTGAAGCGGAGCCACGGCGGGGTGACGCGCGCGAGGTTGGCGGGCTCGGCGAAGAACGCGAAGACCTGGGACCGCGGCAGCGGGAGCCACCGCCGCGACTCGAGGATGTGGTCGGGCATGACGCGGCCGCTATGATAGGCAGCGTGCCCGCGACCCGTCAAACGCGCGCCTACGTCGCGCTCCTGCTCGTGGTGCTCCTCTGGGGCAGCTATCCGGCGCTGATCAAGCTCGCGCTGCGCGACTTCCCGCCGCTGTTCCTCGGGGCGCTGCGCTCCGTCGTCGCCTCGACGTTCCTGGTGTGGATGCTCGCGCGGGCCGGCGCGGACACCGCCCGCGGTCTGGGGCCGCGGGCCCTCGGCGCCTTCCTCGTCCTCGGCATCAGCGGCATCGCGGTCTCCACCCAGCTCAGCTACCTCGCGCTCTACTTCACCACCGCGGGCAACGTCGCCATCCTCCAGTGCGCGACGCCGGTCCTGGTGGCCCTCGGCGCGCGCTTCTACCTGGGCGAGCGGCTCGGCGGGCTCCAGTGGCTCGGGGTGGCGGCCTCCGGCTTCGGCGTGCTCCTCGTCGTCACCAGCGGCCGCCTCGCGAATCTCCGGATCGATGAGCTGCGGGCGGGCGACTTCATCAACATCCTCGGGCTGACGGGCTGGGCGGCGTACACCGTCTACGGGCGGCGAGTGCTGGCGACCCACTCCCCCGCGCTCACCACCACCGCCGCCTACGTGCTGGGCACGCTCATCGTGATCCCCACCGCCGTGGTGGCGACGCCGTTCTTCCCCGCGCCGCGCCTGGCCAGCCCGATCGGCTGGTTCGTGGTGATCTCGCAAGGCGTGCTGGGCGCCGTCGCCCACGTCTGGTGGTATCGCGCGGTGCTCGTCGTGGGCCCCAGCCGCGCCGCGATCTTCATGAACCTGCAGCCGGTGGTCGGCCTCGTGCTGGCCGTCTGGCTGCTCGCCGAGCACGTGGGACTGTGGCACCTCGCCGGCGCCGCCTGCGTGCTGGCCGGCGTCGCGCTGACGTCGCGCGCTCAGGTCGCCCGCGAATGAAATTCTCCGGAGTGCTCCAGGAACTCCTGGGGAAGAATCGTGTCCCGCAGGTTCGGCCGCAAGCCTTCCACGCCCGCCCGGATCAGCAGTTTGGCATTCAGCAGCGTCATTCAGCAGCGTCATGGTATGCGCACACACGGGGATGGTAGACGGTCTCGGCCGGGTGACCGATCGACAGTGTTTGTCCGCCATGAGACCCTGCCGCCGCTTTTGTGCACTCTCCCGTGTATTGGCACATGCCAAGGCAGTAGGCGGCGACGACCGAGACGCCGATTCTAAGAAAGGAAGATCAGTATGTTGTTTGTCGCTATTCAGTCGATATTGCGGAACCTTGCCAGTTGTCCAGCCGGGAGCCTCTTACTGGCATCGTTGTGGTTTGCGGCGCCTGCATTCGCCCAAGGCAAGTTTATTAGTTTCGACGCACCGGGCAGCGTCCACGGAACCGATCCCACCAGCATCAACGGATTCGGAGTCATCGCGGGATTCTATTGGGACGCGCATTACCTACCGCACGGCTTTGTGCGCACCGCGCTGGGAGCCATCACCTCATTCGACCCGTCGAGCCTCGGCTACGGAACATTTCCCAGCGGCATCAACGCAGCGGGGATCATCGCGGGATCTTATTACGACGCGAATTTCGTGTTCCACGGCTTTACGCGCACCTCGCGAGGAGCCCTCACCTCGTTCGACCCGCCGGGCAGCGTCGGAACGTATGCTCTTGGCATCAACGCAGCCGGGGCCATCACGGGGTATTTATTCCGACGAAATCACTGAACACGGCTTTGTACGGACCGCGCAGGGAGCAATCACCTCGTTCGACCCGCCGGGGAGCGTCCAAACGTATGCTGGCGGCATCAACGCCGCCGGCGTCATCACGGGACATTATTACGGCGTACCTTACGTGTCACACGGCTTTGTGCGCACCGCGGAGGGCGCGTTCACCTTCTTCGATGCACCGGGCAGCGTCCAGGGAACGTATCCCGTCGGCATCAACGCAGTCGGAACCATCGCGGGGTACTATCGCGACGCGAATTACGTGTCACACGGCTTCGTTCGTAGCGCGCAGGGAGCGTTCACTTCCTTCGACGCACCGGGCAGCGTTCACGGAACGTTTCCCACCGGCATCGATGGAGCCGGCGCCATCGCGGGATGGTATTTCGACACGAATTCCCAGGGCCACGGCTTCCTGCGCACCGCGCAGGGAGCCCTCATCTCAGTCGACGTTCCCAGCAGCACCAACACCTTTCCCTACGCCATCACGGATCGGGGTCATGGCGGGCTATTACACCGATACCAACGGCTTCCACGCGTTCCTGCACGTCCCGTAGGCCAGCTCGAGGGGGGCCGCTATGAGGGCCTCCACGAACGCCGACGAGCGGGTGGCGCCGCGCCTCGATCTCGACCTGATGGATCCCCGCAGACGAGCGCTGGAACTTCTTCGAGCGGAATCCTCGTAGCCGAAGTACCCTGCCTCGAAGTAAGCGACGGTTCCATCGCGGGAGATCTGTTCTGCCCAGGCTTCGACAGCCGACGAGAACGCATCGAAGCCGCGATGCCTCCTCTTGTCTCCTTCTGATCTGATGCCTGTCGATTGATTTCGTCATACAGGGCGGGGATCATGGGGATGAGCGCAAACCCTTGTGCCAGAGGCACCACCTGGGCGGCGCGGAACGAGGCCCGGCGCCTCCCCAGAAGAGCCTCCTTCCCGGCCAGGGCTTGGATCTCATAACTCATGCCGGCCCTCCGGGCTGACCCTCGGCCTTCAGCAGCGAGTGCACCTCGTCACCAGGCGGGCGGGCGGATGTCGGACTCGATCTGCATGCCTTCCGAGAGGGTGTTGAGCGTCGTGTAGTGATCGACGACCCCGAGCACCTCGAGGAGGTCGCTGTCGGTGTCGCCGGCCCGGCGGAGGATGGCGGCGTGGTACTCGATCATGTACCGTCCGCGGACGGCCATGGCCACGCCGAGCGCGGTCCGTCGCTTGTCGCGGGCGGCGAGGACGCCGTCGGCCATCACCGCCATTTCCTTCCGCCACGTGGCCTCGAGGTAGTGCGGGTTGCGGGCGAGGATCCGCCAGAGTCGCGGAGCCTCCCGGCCGCCCAGGTTCGCCTCGGTCCAGGCGGCGATCTCGGCCAGGCGTTCGCACACCTCTGATGCCTCGGCGGCCGGGTCGAGCGGCGCCACCAGTGACGTCCCGCTCGCGAGTGATTCCAGGAGCAGGGCGGCGGCGGTGGTGGCCATCGCCCGCGCGTGCTCGGTGACGCCCATCAGCTCGGTCACCCCGGCCTCGTCCACCCCGAGCCGCATCACGGCGGCCACGTGGGAGTCGATTCAGTACGTGCAGGCGTTGGCGACGGAGACGGCGGTGGCCACCAGCTCCCGCTGGAGCGGGGTGAAGCGCCCGCGCTGCATCAGCGCACGCGAGCGGTTCCAGTTGGCCTCGAGCAGGGCCGGGGAGTGCGCCATGCAGCGCCAGATGTTGGAGACGCTGGTGGCGCCGAAGACCTTCGCCTCTCGGCGCAGGACGGCGTCGTAGATCTCCCGGGCGCGGCCGGCGGCCTCGTCGGGATCCGGCAGCCGGATCGTCGTCATGGCTCAGCGCGCCGTGGCCGCGCCGAGGTAGGCCCTGGTCAGAGCCGGGTGCTGCTTCAGCTCGGCCGGCGTGCCGCTGAAGGAGACGTGGCCGACCTCGAGCACGTAGCAGCGTTGCACCACGCCGAGCGCCTGCCGGGCGTTCTGCTCCACGAGCAGGATCGTGGTGCCGGCCTCGTTGAGCTGCTTGATGACCCGCATGATCTCCTCGACCACCAGGGGGGCCAGCCCCCAGGTCGGCTCGTCGAGCATGAGCAGCTTCGGCCGCGCCATCAGGGCGCGGGCGATGGCCAGCATCTGCTGCTCGCCGCCCGAGAGCGTGCCGGCGCGCTGCTGCCGGCGCTCGCGCAGGACCGGGAAGATCTCGCACACCCGGTCCATCTCGCGCGCGATGGCGGCCTCACCGTCGCGGCGCGGGTAGGCACCCATCAAGAGGTTCTCCCGGACCGACATCGAGGCGAGGATCCACCGGCCTTCCGGCACCAGGCCGATCCCCGCCGCCACCACGCGGTCGGGGGCGAGGCCGGCGATGTCCCGATCCAGGAAGCGGATGTGCCCCGCCGCCGGTTTGAGGAGCCCGATGACGGTGAGCAGGGTCGTCGTCTTGCCGGCGCCGTTGGGACCGAGCACGCCGACGATCTCGCCCGTGCCCACCTCGATCGCGATGCCCTTGAGGGCGACCACGCCGCCGTAGCGGGTCTCCAGCGCCTCCAGGCTAAGCACCCGCGTGCTCCCGGCCCAGGTACGCCTCGATGACCCGCGGATTGGCCTGGATCTCCGCGGGCGCGCCCTCGGCGATCTTCTCGCCGAAGTTGAGGACCGCGATGCGGTCCGCCACGCCCATCACCAGGTCCATGGTGTGCTCGATGAGGAAGATCGTCTTGCCGAGCTGGCAGAGCCGGCGGATGTCGTCCATGAGGCGGGTGAGCTCGGCGGGGCCCATCCCCGCCGCCGGCTCGTCGAGCAGGAGCAGCGCGGGGTCGCTGGCGAGCGCCCGCGCCATCTCCAGCCGCCGCTGCTCGCCGAAGTTGAGGTTCTCGACCAGCTCGTCGCGCCGGAGGCCGAGGCCCGTCAACTCCAGCAGCTCGTTCACGCGCGCGCGCTCGCCGCCCCGACCGTCGCGGCTGCGCGTGGCCACCCACACGTTGTGGAACACGCTCATGCGCGTGAAGAGCCGGACGTTCTGGAACGTCCGCCCGATGCCGCGCCGGGCGATCTCGTGCGTGCGCGCACCCGTGATGGACTCGCCCTGGAAGAGCACGGCGCCCGAGGTGGGCGCCAGCGTCCCCGTGACGACGTTGAACAGCGTGGTCTTCCCCGAGCCGTTGGGCCCGATCAGCGCGAAGACCGAGCCGCGCGGCACCTCCAGGCTCACCTCGTGCAGCGCGCGCAACCCGCCGAAATGGCGGGACAGGCGCTGGACCGAAAGAATGGCGGACGCCGGGGCGGGCACGCTCACGGTCTCACCATCGGCTCGGCCGGTACGCCGACGGCGCCCGGACCGGACGGGCGCGCGGCCCGGGGCTGGAACCACGTCTTGACCCGGAGCACGAGCGCCTCGTCCACGATCCCGCGCGGCCGGAAGATCATGGTGAGGATGATCAGCGCCCCGTAGACGAACTCGCGCAGCTCGTGGAGCGCCCGCAGCCCCTCGGTGAGGCCCACCAGCACCACCGCGCCCAGGATCGGCCCGACGAAGCTGCCGAGGCCACCCAGGAGCGGATAGGTCACGGCGGCGATGGCCAGCGGGAGCGCAACCATGTCGTGGTCGATGTACGTCGAGTAGTGGACGAAGAGGCCGCCGCCGAGCCCGGCCACCGCCCCCGCCGCCGCGAAGGCGAGCACCTTGACCTGGGTCACGTTGATGCCGACCGTGGCCGCCGCCGTCTCGTCCTCCTCCACCGCCCGCACCTTGGCCCCGAGCTTGGACCGCTCGAGCAGGTAGTAGAGGACGATCACCACCACGAGCGCGGCCAGGATGATTGCCAGGTATTGCGCGCCGGTGAAGCCGCGATCGAACACGTAGCGGACGTGCCGGAACCCCTCGGCCCCGTTCGGCCCCACCACGCGGTCGCCGATGGTCCGCGTGTAGCGCACGTTGAGAAAGGCCAGGCGCACGATCTCGCCGAAGCCGTAGGTCGCGATGGCGAGATAGAGGCCGCGCACCCGGAGCGCCGGGAAGCCGACGACGAAGCCCATCAGGCCAGCCACCACCGCGCCCAGCGCGAGCGCGGGCAGGAGCCCGATGCCCCACAGCGCCGTTGACATCCCGGCCAGGTAGGCGCCGATGGCGAAGAAGCCCTGCTGGCCGAACGACATCTGCCCGCTGATCGCCACCAGGTACACGCTGAGGCCGAGCAGCGTGTGGATGCCGATGATGGACGCGATGGCGATGTAGTAGTCCACGCTTATGGACTCGCCTCGCCTGCGGCTGCGGCTCGCACGTCCACGGGTTCAGGTCGTCCGGGCGCCCAGCAGCCCGCGCGGTCGGAAGACCAGGATGACGAACAGGATCAGGAAGGCCAGGATGTCGCGATAGCTCGCGCCCAGGAACCACGTCGCCTGGAACTCCAGCACGCCCAGCACGAGACCGCCGACGATAGCGCCGGGCAGGCTCCCGAGGCCGCCCAGCACCATCACCACCAGGCCCTTGCCGGTGACGAACGCCGCGATGTCCGGCCGCGCCGAGCCGACGCTCACGGCGGCGAAGAATCCGATCACGCCGGCCAGCGCCGAGGTGAGCACAAAGGTCAGGACGTTGACCCGCTGGACGCTCACGCCGAGGATCTGGGCGGCCTCCGGCCGCTCGGCCACCGCGCGCATGGCGCGGCCGAGGCGGGTCTTGTAGAGAAGCAGGAAGATCAGCGTGAAGCAGAGAACGCCGGCGACGAGGACGGCGAGGTAGTCAGGCCGGACCAGAAACCGCCCGAGCTCGAGAGACTCGTCGCCGAAGGGGCTCGGGTATTTCAGGCCGGCCGCGTCGGTGGCGTGCACGATGGCCTCGGTGATGGCGATGAGCATGCCGATGGTCGCCACGAGCGGCGCCAGCTCGTGCCCCTTCTTGATGAAGCGGAAGCAGCAGAACTCGACGAGGAGACCGATGAGGATCGCGGCCGCCAGGCCGGTCAGCACCATGAGCCAGAACGGCGCCCGGAAGAGATACAGCGGCACCAGGCTGACGTAGGCCGCCGCCATGATCGTGGCGCCATAGGCCATATTGAAGCGCCGCATCACCCCGAACAGGATGGTGAAGCCCCCCCCGATCAGCGCGTAGAGGGACCCGTACATCACCCCGTTGATGAACTGCTCGGCGGCATCGAAGAACACGTGGCCTCCGCAATCACGGCGGCGGCGCCGATCATCGAGGGGCGCCCCGGCTTCGCCGGGGCTCCCCGAGCGTTGGGGGGTGGGGGGGCCATGTCGGGGCCCCCCCACGTGGTCAGTTCTGCTTGAGGTGCGGCGGGGCCCAGAACACCGTCCACTTGGCGCTCTTGACCTGCACGAGCAGCATGTCCTTGTCCACGTCCCGCGGCTTCACGGGGTGGTCTTCGGGGTTCAGCGTGATCTTGCCGATCACCCCCTGGAAGGTTCCCACCTTGGCCAGGAGGTCCCGCACCTTGCGCCTATCTTGCAGCAGGGTGTCCTCGGTGTTCGTGAGACCGGCCTTCTCGATGAGCCCCTTGATCAGGTGCACGTTCTCGTAGGCCGGCACGCTGTGAATGTTGCTGTCCGCCTTGTACTTCTCCCACGACTTGTCGGCGATCTGCTTGGCCCGGGCGTTGATGGGCGCGAAGTTCGTGGGGCTGACCACACCCTCGGCCAGGTCGGGGCAATTGAGCAGCACCTCCGTGCCGGCCAGGCTGGTGATGCCGAAGATCAGCTTCGGCTTGACCCGCTGGCTCTTCATCTCCTTGAGCGACGGGCACATGCTGGTGGTGTGGGCCAGGGCGAAGTAGACGTCGGCGTTGGCACGCCGGAGCTTGGTGACCTGGGCGCCCATCTCGGTGTCGAGCCACTTCCAGTCCACCACCTCCACCACCTGGTGGTAGCCGTGCTTCTTCAGGGCCGGCTCGAGCGCGCCCTTCCAGGTGGCGGCCGAGTGGGCGAAGTCCGACTCGTAGGAGACCATCACCGTCTTGAGCTCCGGGCGATTCTCCTTGAGGTACTTCACGATGAAGTCGTACATGGCCGGCTCGTCCGGGGTGTTACGGAAGACCCACGGCGAGAGCTTGGCGAGGCCGAACTTGGTGGCGGTGTCGGTGAAGAACAGGAGCTGCAGCCCCGTGTCACCGGCGTCGCCGAGCTTCTTCTGGAGCGTGCCGAACACCGGCTCCGCCACCGATGAGCACGTCGGCCCCAGCGAGAACAGCACCTTGTCCACGGTGGCCAGCCGGCGCACCGCCGCCAGGCCCTGCTCGGCGTTGCAGGCGTCGTCCTGCGGATGCATGGTCAGCTTGACCTTCTTACCGCCGACGGTGACCCCGCCCGCCTCGTTGATCTCGTCGACGGCGAGGGTGCCGAGCCCCAGCGCCGCCTTGCCGAAGAACGCCGCGCCGCCGCTCAGCGCCCACATGCCGCCGATGCGCAGCGTGCCCTCGTTCTGGAACGCGACCGCCCATGCCGGCACGAGCAGCAGGGCGACGGCGAGGGCGATCACCTGGAGTCCTGTCATTCGTCTCATCGGGGGCTCCTTTCTCTATCGGTGGCTGCCGAGCAGGAGGACCGACTTGACTTCGGAGGGCGCTCCCGCCCGCTCGAGGTACTTCACGCGCACCATTATTCCCGGCTGCAGCGCGCCGAGCCCGGCGCTGCTGCGGCACGCCATCACCTCCGTCTCCGCGTTCACCTCCAGCCGGCGGCGGGCGCCGCCCTTGGCATCGATCAGGACGAGAAGCTTCCGGACCGGCTCGATGGCCTCGACCCGGCCGACGAGCAGACGTTCCTCGTGCGCACCGCCCACCACCGGCCACGTCCCCAGGACGGCGGCGACGAGCAGCCCGGCCCGGAGGGCGCTCCGTGGACGCCGGCCGGCGGCCCGGCGGCTCATGGGCCCGGCTCGACGACGACGAGATTGACCACGCCCTCGGCGCCGATCACCTCGTAGAAGGCACTCACTACCATTCCCGCCTTCACCCGGTCAAGGCTCGCCCGCTCGTCCGCACAGGCGAAGACTTGAACGGTGGGGGCCGCCGTGAGCATCACCCGCGTCGTCTTGCCGCGGAACTCGCGCGCGACCACCAGGGTGCCGGCGGCGGCGTCGACCGCCACCACGCGGCCCTGGACCTGGCGCTGGGTGTCACCGTTGGCCTCGGCCGGAGCCGGACGACCGGTGGGCCCACTCGGCGCGCCGGCAACGACCAGGGCGAGCCCCACGGCCACCGCCCCACCGACCACCGCGCGCGCCCGCCGCGTCATCGCGCCGGCACCGCCTCGCCGATCACCCGCAGCAGGCGCCGTCGCTGCTGGTCGAAGACCTCGGGCGCCGCCGGGGCGCCCGTGTCCGGGTCGCCGAGGGCGCGGCCCAGGGCGTCGAGCGACGCGCGGGCGGTGGTGGCGGCGGCGGGATGGCGCATGTTCAGGTGCCCCTCGAGGTTCACCGTGTAGTAGCGGAGCACGAAGCCGAAGAGCCGGGTCGTCGTCGCGGGATCGTCCAGGTGCTGCCAGAGGGACTCCAGGAGCTCGCCGAGCAAGACGGCGTACATCGCCCGCAGCCCCGCCTTGACGCCGTCCCGATCGCGCGCGTCGAGCGCGGCCTCGATTCGCGCCTCCAGTCCGACGCCGTGGTCGCGATCCAGTCGCGCCGCCTCCTCCTTGAGGCTGCCCGGCCATCGCTGCAGCTGGTAGTCGGCCTTGAACACCATGCCGGGCTCGTTCGGGCGCACGAGCCACCGGCGGAACCCGCCCGGCTTGATCCGCACGCGCTCGGCGCCCTCCCAGACCCGCCGCGCCAGCTCGAAGCGCTCGCTGGGGTCGTCGAGGAGCAACTGCAGCAGCCGCGTGTCCCGTGTCATCTGGGTCTCGGGCGGCTCGTACATCTTGTGGAAGAGATGGGCACGCGCCTCGGGAGGCGCCCAGACGGCGAGGACGAGCGCGGCGGCCGCGAGCGCCCGGCCCGTCACGGGCGCTCCAGCCGCCGCCCGCGCAGGAGAGCGAGGAGGTAGCAGGCGAGCGTGCCCCAGATGGCCACGATCGTCGCGCCGCCGAACGGCACGAAGAACACCCATTCGACCGGTCCGCGCAGGCGCGCCACCCCCCAGGTGGGGATGAGCCAGCCGAGCACGAGCCACCCCGGGGGGTAGAGCGCCCCGAGCGAGGCCAGCACGCACAGCCCCTGCTTGAACCGCTCCGGGATGGGCACGTTCACGATGGCCAGGGTGACCAGCAGGATGAGCATGCCGACGCCCAGGCCGTGCACGTGGAGCATGCGGAGGGCGTTATTCGACTGCTCGACGACCTCGGCGATGCGGGCCTCGTCGATGACCTCGGCCCCGGCGAAGCCGTGCACGTCGGGGCGCTTGACGATCTCGCGCCGGGCGGCGGCGTAGAGCGCGTCCTGGTAGCGCACGAGGAGGCCACCGGTGGAGGCGCCGATCGCGAACATGCAGAGGCTCGCGATCAGCGCGATCGTGGGCGGCCGCCGCAGGGTGTCGCTTGTATGATGCCCACTCATCGCAGTCTCCCCGTAGAGTGGGGGACGGACGGGATCCGGGAGAGGGTCGCCGTGGATCGCGTGAGGCCTCGTCCTCGACAATGAGATTGGCGCCCTCGCCCGGTGCTCAGGACTCGG
>JACQFL010000017.1 GCA_016200085.1 Candidatus Rokuibacteriota bacterium
CGAGCTGCTGTCAACATTTCCCTGTGAGCAGCGGTGCGGGATGACGGCCCCGGCCGGTGCGTTCCTGCACGCCTTGCCGGAGGCCCTTGCTGGAAAACTAAGAACTTACCCGATCATTTTTGCGCCGGAAAGTAGCTAGCGGGCCGACGTGCCGGTCCGGCAGGGCCGGGCGGAGAGTTTCCCCTCGACCCGACGGGTGGATACAGCGCAGCGCAGGATTGACAGCGCCCGGTCCGACCACGTAGCATCCCGGCAGATTCGTCGAGGTAGAGGGAGGGGCCATGACGACCCAGAGCCTCACCGAGTGGCTGCAGCAGAGCCGCCTCCTCGTCGTTGCCGTCGATCCCGCCGTCAGCCGCATCCGGGTGCGCGGCGTCGAAGAGGTCTGCACCGATCTGTCGTGCTCGGATCAGACCCTCGTGGTCTCGGACGAGGGGGCCGGTCGCGACCTCGGCGCGCTGAATCCTGGCGACATCGTCAGGGTGGAGTCCGAGGCCGGTCGCGCCACGCGGATCGTGGTGGTGCGGCGCGTGTGGGAGGAATTGACCAGCCCCGAGTGGTGAGTCGCCCAGGAAGACCGGCCTCGTCCCCGCTCCGCCGACGCGGGCGGATCGAGGTCCGAACTTCAGCCTGTTGAGGGAGGCATCCATGAGTCTCTCGCGACGCGACTTCTTCAAGATCGGTGGCGCCACCGCGGCCGGGGTGGCCACCGGCGCCCGTGGCCTGGACCTGGCTCCCGTCGAGGCGGCGGCGACGTCGTTGAAGATCAAGGAGGCGCAGGTCTTCCGCAGCGTGTGCCCGTACTGCGCCGTGGGCTGCGGCCAGCTCATCTACGCCCGCGACGGCAAGATCATCGACATCGAGGGTGATCCCGACACCCCGCACACGCTGGGCCGGCTGTGCCCGAAGGGCGCGGCGACCATCCAGCTGTCGAACAACCCGCTGCGCCCGATCAAGCCGCTCTACCGGGCGCCGGGCTCCGACCACTGGGAGGAAAAGCCCCTGGAATGGATGTACGAGCAGGTCGCGCGGCGCTACTACGAGGCGCGCGAGAAGCACTTCATCGAGAAGGAGCGCGGAAAGGACGGCGCCGAGATCACCGTCAACCGGCTGGAGGCAATCGCCTCGCTCGGCTCCGCGTGCGCCGACAACGAGGAGTGTTACCTCCTCAGCAAGCTGAACCGGACCTTCGGCATCGTCTACCACGAGCACCAGGCCAGGGTCTGACACTCCGCCACGGTCCCAGCTTTGGGGACCACGTTCGGCCGCGGGGCGATGACGACCAACCTCATCGACCTCCAGTACGCGGACGTCATCATGGCGACGTCCAACATGGCGGAGAACCACCCCGTGGGCTTCCAGTGGGTGATGAAGGCCAAGGAGCGGGGGGCGAAGTTCATCCACGTCGACCCGCGCTTCACGCGCACCAGCGCCGCCGCCGATCTGCACGTGCCCATCCGCTCGGGCACGAACATCGCGTTCTTCGGCGGGCTCATCAACTACGCGATCCAGCGCAACCTGTATTTCCGGGAGTATGTCGTCGCCTACACCAACGCGTCCTTCCTGATCGATCCGGAGTTCAAGACGGCGACCGATCTCGGCGGCCTCTTCACCGGCTTCGATCCCGGGAAGAAGACCTACGACCGGTCGTCGTGGAAGTACCAGCTCGACGGCGAGGGAAACCCCAGGCGCGATCCGACCCTGAAGGACCCCAGCACCGTGTTCCAGCTGATGCGCCGGCACTACAGCCGCTACACGGTGGAGATGGTCGAGAAGATCTGCGGCATCCCGAAGGCCATCTTCGAGGAGTGCGCCAAGCTCTTCTGCGGCAACTCCGGCCCGGAGAAGACCGGGACCATCACGTACGCGCTCAACCTGACCCAGCACACCACGGGCGTCGAGAACATCCGCGCGCTCTGCATGCTGCAGCTCCTGCTCGGCAACGTCGGCCGTCCGGGCGGCGGGGTGACCGCGCTGCGCGGCCACGCCAACGTCCAGGGGGCGACCGACCTCGAGCTGCTCTACCACGAGCTGCCCGGCTATCTGCCCATGCCTCTGCGCGACGCCCATCCGGACCTCAAGACCTGGCTCGACCGCGAGACGCCGAAGGGCGGCTTCTGGGTGAACCGGCCGAAGTTCATGGTGAGCCTGCTCAAGGCCTGGTACGGCGCCGCGGCGACGAAGGACAACGACTGGGGCTACGACTGGCTGCCCAAGCGGGCCTCCGCCGACGCCTACAGCCACCAGCACATCTTCGTCGACATGTACAACGGGATCATCAAGGGCTTCCTCGCGCTCGGTCAGAACCCCGCCGTGGGCGGTCCGAACGCCAAGCTCGCGCGGGCGGCGATGCAGAAGCTCGACTGGCTGGTGGTCAAGGACATCTTCGTCACCGAGACGGCCGAGGTCTGGAAGGCGCCGGGCGTCGATCCCAAGAGCGTCAAGACCGAGGTCTTCTTCCTGCCCGCCGCGCCGGCGGCCGAGAAGGACGGCTCGCTGACCAACACCATGCGGCTGATCCAGTGGCACGAGAAGGCGGTGACCCCGCCCGGCGAGGTCACGTCCGACGCCGAGTTCGTCACCAGCCTGGCGAGCCGGCTGCAGAAGCTCTACGCCGGCTCGAAGAAGCCGCGCGATCGCGGCCTCCTCTCCGCGAGCTTCACGTACGGCGACAACCCGAAAGAGCCGGACATGCTCCTGGTGCTCAAGGAGATCAACGGCTACGCGACCCAGGAGATCACGGACAAGGACGGCAAGGTCGTCTACAAGCCCGGGCAGGCCCTGAACACCTTCGCCCACATGACCGACGACGGCAAGACCGCGGGCGGCTGCTGGATCTACACCGGCGTCACCGTGGAAGGCCCGGACGGCAAGCTCGTCAACAAGGCGGCCTCGCGCAAGCCCGCCGACGACAAGGACTACCTCGGCCACGGCTGGGGCTTCGCCTGGCCGGCCAACCGCCGCATCCTCTACAACCGCGCCTCGGCGGATCTCAGCGGCAAGCCGTGGAGCGAGAAGAAGAAGCTGATCTGGTGGGATCCGGCCGCGCCCGGCAACGAGCCCGACAAGAAGGGCAAGTGGGTCGGACTCGACGTGCCGGACTTCAACCCGTTCCTCGCCCCCGACGCCAAGAACGGCGACAAGCCGTTCATCATGCGCACCGACCTCGTGGGCGCCTTCTTCGGCCCGCTCAACGACGGGCCGTTCCCGGAGCACTACGAGCCGATGGAGTCTCCGGTGCGCAACCTCCTCTCGCGCCAGCAGAGCAATCCGGTGGCGAAGGTGTGGAAGGTGCCGGACCAGCGCAACGAGCTCGCCGAGGTGGGCTCGACGAAGTACCCGTACGTGATCACCACGTACCGGCTGACCGAGCACCACCTCTCGGGCGTGATGTCGCGCTATCTGCCCATGCTGGCCGAGCTGCACCACTCGCACTTCGCCGAGATCAGCCACGAGCTGGCGAAGGAGCTCGGCATCGACAACGGCGATCGCGTCACCGTCAGCACCCCGCGCGGCAAGATCTTCGTCAAGGCCATGGTGACCCACCGCCTCAAGCCCTTCGACCTCGGCGGCCGGAAGGTCCACCAGATCGGCATCCCGTGGCACTGGGGCTACAAGGGCATCGAGGGATTGCCCGGGAGCCGCGGCGACATCACCAACGACCTGTCGGCCACCGTCGGCGACCCCAACGTCTACATCCAGGAGACCAAGGCCTTCCTCTGCAACGTCCAGAAGGGGGAGGTGTAGCCATGGCGCGCACGCTGGCCATGTTCACGGACACCTCGCTCTGCATCGGCTGCCGGGCCTGCCAGGTCGCCTGCAAGCAGTGGAACGAGCTCGGCCAGGAAGTTCCGGAGTGGACGGGCACGTACCAGAACCACGCGCACTTCACCGACAAGACGTTCCGGCTCGTGCGCTTCATCGAGGAGCCCAAGCCCCAGGGGCAGATGGCCTGGTTGCTGATGTCCGACGTCTGCAAGCACTGCGCGGACGCGGGCTGCCTCAACGCGTGCCCGACGGGCGCCATCGAGCGGACGGCGTTCGGCACCGTCAACATCAATCAGGACGTCTGCAACGGCTGCCGTTACTGCGTGTCGGCCTGCCCGTTCGGCGTCGTGACCTTCAACCACGACACGGGCACGGCCCACAAGTGCTCGTTCTGCAACGATCGCATCCACAACGGCCTTGGTCCCGCCTGCGCCAAGGCCTGCCCGACCGAGTCCATCCAGTTCGGCTTCCGCGACGACCTGGTGGCCAAGGCCACCAAGCGCGTCGCGGCCCTCCAGGCGATGGGTTTCAAGGAGGCGCAGCTCTACGGCGCCGACAGCCAGGGCTTCCTCGGCGGGCTCAATGCGTTCTTCCTGCTGCTCGCGAAGCCCGCGACCTACAACCTGCCCGACAACCCGCAGGTGCCACAACGCAACGTGGTCAGGGACTCGGTCTTCTCCTTGGGCTCGGCGCTCCTCGTCGGCCTGGGCGCGATCTTCGCCTTCAGGCGGCGCGGCGAGGGGAAGGAGTCCGACCATGCTTAAGACACCCGGCTGGGAGTGGATGATCGTCGTCTACTTCTTCGTCGGCGGGATCGCGGGCGGCGCCTACTTCACCGCCGCCCTCGCCGACACCTTTGGCACGCGGCGCGACGGCACCGTCACCCGCGTCGGCTACCTCCTCGCGCTGCCGCTCGTCGCTCTCTGCGGCATCCTGCTCATCGCCGATCTCGGCGTGCCCACGCGGTTCATGAACATGCTGCGCGTGTTCAAGTTCTGGAATCCCATGTCGATCGGCGCGTGGGGCGTCGGGATCTTCGGCCTCTTCAGCGTCGTGTCCGCGGGGTTGAGCTTCTCCGAGCGGCTGGCCACCCTGCGCCGGGGCGTGGGGCTGGTGGGCATGATCTTCGGCTTCTTCCTCGCGAGCTACACCGGCGTGCTGCTCAGCACCACCGCCCAGCCCTTCTGGGGCGAGGCCCGGCTCATGGGCGCGCTCTTCCTCGCGTCGGGCGCCTCCACGGGCATGGCCGCCGTCTCGCTCGTCCTGTTGCTGATCGGGGGCGCGACGGGCGAGGGCTGGCGGAAGATCCGCTGGGCCGACCGCTCCTCGATGGTCATCGAGCTGGTGGTGCTGGGGGTGTTCCTGGCCGCCCTCGGGGCCGCCGCGCGGCCGATCACGACCGGCCACTTCGCGCCGCTGTTCTGGGGCGGGCTGGTGGGCGCGGGTCTGCTCGTGCCGCTCGGGCTCGACATCGTCGCTCACCGCGTGAAGGTCGTGGGGGCGCTGAGCGCGGTCCTGGTCCTCGTCGGTGGGTTCGTGCTGCGCTACGTCGTGTTGATGTCGATCCAGTCCTGAGCATCACGACGTCCGGCGGCGGGGGCGGGTCGGCCCTGGATCTCCGTGAGGAGTGGCGGGACCTGCTGGCCCGACGCCCCGCGCTCGCCCGCGCGCTCGCGCCGTACGAGGCCATTCTCGAGGCGTGGGCGTGCATCCCCGGCGCGGTGGTCCCGCTCGGCTGGGGCGCCGAGGGCTGCCAGCAGTGCTGGCGGCGCGGCGTTCCGCTCGCGGCCGAGGCGGCGCCGGCGTTCTCGCGCGAGGTCGTCGAGCGACGCCTCGAGGCCGCCCTCGACGTGGTGACGGCGGCCGGCGCGGTCGAGCCCGCGGCGCTCGAGCGGTTCGCCGCCGCGTGGGACGCCGGCGAGACGGGACCGTCCAGCCTCGTGCCCCGGCGGGGGCGTATCGGCTCACCCGCCGAGCCCTTCGCTCCCGACGTCGTCGCGTTCCTCGCCGTCGCGAGCCTGCGTCCCGACTTCGAGGCGTACTTCGATCGCGTGCGGGAGCACCTGGCCCCCGCGGACTGGAGGCTCGGGATCTGCCCCTTCTGCGGGGCGCCGCCGGGCTGGGGCGACGTCCTGGAGGACGGCCGGCGCCGCCTGGCCTGCCATCTCTGCGGCGGCGCCTGGGTCTTCTCGCGCGTCGCCTGTCCGTTCTGCGGCGACGAGTCGACGGGGAACCTCCGCCGGCTCGAGGCCGGGGAGCGTGACGAGGGGTACTGGGTGAGCGCGTGCACGGCCTGTCACGGCTACCTGAAGGAGATCGACCGTCGCGTGCGGTGGAACGGCCGCTCCGCGCTGGTCGAGGACTGGGGCTCGCCCCATCTCGACCTCGTGGCCGTGCAGGGCGGGCTCTGGCGCCCCATGCCGACGCTGCTGGGGCTCATGCCGCAGCTCTGAGCGCGGCTAAACCCTCATCGGGAATGTGGTAAACTTCCGAAGGGCTCGTGACGTGATGCATCCCACCATCTTCAACCTGGCCGTGATTGGCTACATCTGCGCGACGGGCTTGGCCCTGGCATACCTCGTCCAGCGCGAGGAGTTGATCTACCGCCTGGCGGACCTGGCGACGCTCGCCGGGTGGGCGCTGCACACCCTGGCCCTGGTCGTCCTCGGGGTCGAGTCCGGCCGGCCGCCGCTCGGAAGCCTGCCCCAGGCGATCTCGATGGCGGTGTGGGTGATCGTGCTGCTCGCGATGTGGGCGGAGCGGCAGTACGGGGTGAAGGTGCTCGGGGCCTTCGTCCTGCCCATCGTCGTGCTGCTCTCGCTCAAGGTGGCGGCCGGCCGCCCGCTGGGCGAGATCACGCCGACGCTGCGCAACGCCTGGATCTGGGTGCACATCGCGCTCGCGCTCGTGGGCATCGCCGCGTTCGTGCTGAACTTCGTGGGCGCGCTGATGTACCTGCTCCAGGACTGGTCGCTCAAGCACAAGCGCACGGGGACCTTCTATTACCGCCTGCCGTCGCTGGCCACGCTGGACCGGCTGACCTATCGCACGCTCGCGCTCGGATTTCCGTTCCTGACCACCGGCCTGATCCTCGGCGCGTTGTGGGCGGGCAGCGCGTGGGGCAGCGTGTTCGCCTTCGATCCGCTCGCGCTCTTTTCCTTCCTCGCGTGGGCGATCTACGCAGCCACCCTGGCGGGGCGGGCCGCCGCCGGCTGGAGCGGGCGGCGGGCCGCTTACTTCGCCCTCGTCGGCTTCGCCGCCCTGGCGCTCACCCTCGGCGCCGGCCTGTTCTTCCCCGGCCGGCACGGCTCCTGATGCCGCTCTTCGTGGCCGGCATCAATCACCGCACCGCCCCGGTGGCCGTGCGCGAGCAGCTCGCGGTCGAGGAGGACAAGCTCCGCGAGTTGCTGCGCGACGTGCAGGCCACGGGCGTGACGGGCGAGCTGGTCATCCTCTCGACCTGCAACCGCGTCGAGGTCTACGGCGTGGCCGACGCGCCGGGCGAGGCGCGGGCGGTCGCCTTCCGCCATCTCTGCCGGCACCGCGGGGTGGCGGAGGCGTCCCTCGAGCCCATGCTCTACGTCCACGTCGAGGCCGATGCCGTCCGCCACGCGTTCCGGGTGGCGGCCAGCCTGGACTCGATGATGATCGGCGAGCCGCAGATTCTCGGCCAGATGAAGGACGCCTTCGCGGTGGCCCAGGCCTGCGAGACGGTGGGGCCGACGCTCCACGTGCTGTTCACCCAGGCCTTCAACGTCGCCAAGCGGGTGCGCACCGAGACCGAGATCGGCCGGCACGCCGTGTCCGTCTCCTTCGCCGCCGTGGAGCTGGCCAAGAAGATCTTCGACGGGCTCGGCGGCCGGGCCGTGCTGCTGGTCGGCGCCGGCAAGATGAGCGAGCTCGCCGCCAAGCACCTCGTGGAGCAGGGGGCGTATCCGATCTACGTGACGAACCGGACCTGGGCGCGCGCCCAGGAGTTGGCGCGCGCGCTCTCCGGCACCCCGGTGCCCTGGGACGACCTGGGCCCGGCCATGGCCGGCGCGGACATCGTGATCACCTCCACCGGCGCCGCCGGGCACGTGGTGACGCGGGGGTCCGTCCAGCAGGCCATGGCCGGGCGCCGCAGCCGCCCGCTGTTCTTCATCGACATCGCGGTGCCGCGGGACGTCGAGCCCTCCGTGGGCACGCTGCCCGGCGTCTACTGCTACGACATCGACGATCTCCGCCAGGTCGTCGACGCCAACATCCGCGAGCGCCGCCGCGAGGCGCAGCGGGCCGAGGCGCTCGCCGAGCGCGAGGTGGCGAAGTTCCTGGCACGGCTCGGCGACGCCGAGGTCGTGCCGACGATCGTCTCGCTGCGCGAGCGCCTGGAGACGATCCGCGTCGCCGAGGTCCGGAAGGCGCTGGCGCGACTGCCCGGCGCGCCGCCGGAGACCCGCGAGGCCCTCGAGGCGGTGTCGACGGCGATCATCAACAAGGTCCTGCATGCGCCGATCACGAAGCTGCGCGAGTCCTCGCGCGCCGGCGCCGGCCGGTCGTGGACCGACGTCGTCTCCGAGCTCTTCGGCCTGGGGCGCAAGCCGTGATCCGCCTGGGCACGCGCGCGAGCACGCTCGCGCTCGCGCAGGCGGGCCTGGTCGCCGCCGGGCTCCGGGCGCTGGGCGAGCCGGTGGAGCTCGTGCCGATGCGCACGGAGGGCGACCGGAGGGCCGCGGCACGGCTCGCGGACATCGGCGGCAAGGGACTGTTCGTCCGGGAGATCGAGCAGGCGCTCCTCGACGGCGCGATCGACGTCGCCGTCCACAGCTTGAAAGATCTGCCCGCGCTCCTGCCCGTCGGGCTTGCCCTGCGCGCCTATCCGGCGCGCGAGGATCCGCGCGACGTGCTGGTGGCCCACGCGCCGGGCGGGCTCGACGCCCTCCGGCCCGCGGCGGTGGTGGGCACCTCGAGCCCGCGCCGCCGCGCGCTCCTGCTCGCCGTCCGTCCGGACGTGGTCGTCCAGCCCATCCGCGGCAGCGTCGAGACGCGGTTGCGGAAGCTCGGGGATCAGGCCTTCGACGCCGTGATGCTCGCGGCGGCCGGTCTCACGCGCCTCGGGATCACGCCGAGCCACACCGTCCCGCTGCCCCCCGACCGCTTCGTGCCCGCCGTCGGGCAGGGGATCCTCGGCGTGGAGGCGCGCGCCGACGACACGCGCGTGGCCGGTCTGCTCGCCGCGCTCGATCACGCCCCGACGCGGGCGTGCGCGCTGGCCGAGCGCGCGTACCTGGCCCGGCTGGGGGCCTCCTGCACCACCCCGATGGCCGGCCACGCCACCGTCGACGGGGACGGGCTCCGGATGATCGCGGTGGTGGTGAGCGACGACGGACGCACGCTCCTGCGCGCGACGGCAGCGGCGCCGATGGCCGAGGCGGAGCGCCTCGGACGCGGGCTGGCGGAGCGGCTGCTCGCCGAGGGCGCGGCGGCGGTGACGGCGCTCGCCCCGAGAGCGTGAGCCCGATGGCGGGGGCCCTCGCCGGACGCACCATCGTGGTGACGCGCGCGGCCGCGCAGGCGCGGCGGTTCGTCGATCTGCTCGAGGCCGAGGGCGCCCGCGTCGTCGAGGCGCCGGCGATCGCCATCGAGCCCCCGGCGTCCTGGGAGCCCCTCGACGCGGCCCTCGACGCCCTCGAGCGCTTCAGCTGGCTGATCTTCACCAGCGTCAACGGCGTGGCGATGGTGGACCGCCGGCTGCGCGCGCGCGGCCGGACCTGGACCGACGTGGGGCGGGCGCGGGTGGCCGCCATCGGACCGGCCACGGCGGAGGCCCTCGCGGAGCACGGCGTGCGCGTCGCCGTCGTGCCCCGGGAGTACCGGGCCGAGGGGCTCGTGGAGCAGCTGCGCGGCGAGGTGCGTGCGGGCGACGCGGTGCTGCTGCCGCGCGCCGCGCAGACCCGCGACGTGCTCGTCACCGAGCTGCGCGCCCTCGGCGCCGAGGTGACGGAGGTCGCCGCCTACGCGACGCGGCGGGTGGAGCGCGACCGCGCGCTGCGCGACCTGCTCGCCGCGGGCGAGGTCGACGCGGTGACGTTCACCAGCTCGTCCACGGCGCGCAACTTCGTTGAGCTCTTCACGGCCGAGGAGCGGCGACTCTGGCTGGGCGACGTGCTGGTGGCGTCGATCGGGCCGGTGACCGCGGCCACAGCGGCCGAGTACGGCCTCACCACGGCGGTGATGCCGGCCGAGTACACGATCCCCGCGCTCGCCCGGGCGCTGGCCGCGCACTTCGCGCGGCTGCCGGCCCCGCGAGGGCGCGCGCGGCAAAGGAGCGGATGATGCCACATCCGATGTTCCGTCCGAGACGGCTCAGGGAAAAGGCGCTCGTGCGCTCGCTCGTGCGCGAGACGCGGCTCTCGGTCGACGACTTCATCTACCCGATGTTCATCGTCCACGGGCGCGGCGTGCGCGCGCCCATCGGCGCCATGCCGGGGCAGGCCCGGCTGTCGGTCGACGAGATGGTGAAGGAGGCCAAGGACGTGGCGGGCCTGGGCATCCCGGGCGTGCTCCTGTTCGGGCTGCCGGCCGAGAAGGATCCGCGCGGCTCCGAGGCCTACGCGGAGGACGGCATCGTGCAGCAGGCGGTCCGCGCCATCAAGGACACCGTGCCCGACCTCCTCGTGCTCACCGACGTGTGCCTCTGCGAGTACACGAGCCACGGCCACTGCGGCGTCGTGGAGGACGGCACGGTCAAGAACGACCCGACCCTGGAGCTGCTGACCCGGACCGCAGTCTCCCACGCCGAGGCCGGCGCCGACATGGTGGCGCCATCGGACATGATGGACGGACGCGTGGGCGCCATCCGCGAGGGGCTCGACGACGCGGGCTTCGCCGAGACCCCGATCATGGCCTACTCGGCCAAGTACGCGTCCGTGTTCTATGGGCCCTTCCGCGAGGCCGCCGACTCCACGCCGCAGTTCGGCGACCGCCGCGCCTACCAGATGGACCCCGCCAACGTGGTGGAGGCCATGCGCGAGATCGCGCTCGACGTCGACGAGGGCGCGGACATCGTGATGGTGAAGCCGGCGCTGCCCTACCTGGACGTCATTGCGCGGGCGAAGGCGGAGTTCGGCATGCCGCTGGCGGCGTACTCCGTCTCCGGCGAGTACGCCATGATCCGCGCCGCGGGCCAGCTCGGCTGGCTCGACGAGCGCCGCGCGATGATGGAAGCGCTTCTGTCCATCCGGCGCGCGGGCGCCGACATCGTGATCACGTACTTCGCGCGCGAGGCCGCGCGGGCGCTCGAGCGCGGCGGCGAAGGCTGAGCGGGGGACCATGCGCATCTCGGCGAAGGGCGAGTACGCGATCAAGGCCATGCTCGAGCTGGCCCTGACCCATGGGCGTGGGCTCCTGCCGATCCAGGAGATCGCGGCGCGCCGCTCGATCCCGCCCCGCTACCTCGAGCAGGTGCTGCTCGCGCTCAAGCAGGCGGGCCTGCTCGCCTCCAAGCGCGGGCTCTCCGGCGGCTACGAGCTCATGCGCCCGCCGGACCAGATCACCGTCGGCGCCGTCCTGCGCGCGGTGGAGGGGGAGAGCGCGCCGTTCGAGCCCGCGGGCGGCGCCGGCGACGACGGCGACCTGGCCGAGCTGTGGGACGGGCTCTCCGAGGCCGTGTCGCACGTCGTCGACGGGCTGACCTTCGAGGATCTCGCGCGCCGCGCGCGCGACCGGCGCAGCCGTCCCCGCGCCATGTACCACATATGACTCCGAATATGACTCCGAGTATCCGGAGCGACCTTCGCGTGAGCCGAACGGGTGTCGCGCCGGGCAGCGCCATTCCGCTCGCCACCCCCGCCCGGTGTGGGGTCCCCCGGCTCGCTCCGTGGCGCTGCCCGCCACGACACCCGTTCGACGACAGTGTGTGCACTCATGAACAGTGGCTGCGAATGAGAGTGCGGCGATGAGGATCGCGAACAACGTGCTGGAGCTGATCGGGCGGACGCCGCTGGTGCGGCTCAACCGGCTGCCGAAGCCCGGCGGGGCGGTGGTCGCCGCCAAGCTGGAGCACATGAACCCCGGCGGCAGCGTCAAGGACCGGACCGCGCTGGCGATGATCGAGGACGCCGAGCGCCGCGGCGTGCTCAAGCCGGGCGCCACGCTCATCGAGCCCACGAGCGGCAACACCGGGATCGGGCTGGCCATGGCGGCGGCCGTCAAGGGGTACCGCCTGATCCTCACCATGCCGGACGACATGAGCGTGGAGCGCCAGCGGCTGTTCGCGCGGTACGGCGCCGAGATCCACCTGACGCCCGCCATCGAGGGCATGACCGGCGCGGTGTTCGCTGCCCAGGAGATGATCCGCGAGCGCCCGGAGTGCTTCATGCCGCAGCAGTTCGAGAACCCGGCGAACCCCGACGTGCATCGCCGGACGACCGCGCCCGAGATCCTCGAGGCGGTCGACGGGCGGCTGGACGCGTTCGTGGCCGGAGTGGGCACGGGCGGCACGATCACCGGCGTCGGCGAGGTCCTCAAGGCCAAGGTGCCGGGCGTGCAGGTGGTCGCGGTCGAGCCGGCCGGATCGCCGGTGCTCTCGGGCGGCAAGGCGCGGCCCCACGCGATCCAGGGCATCGGCGCGTCGTTCGTGCCCGGCGTGCTGAACCGGAGCGTGATCGACCGCATCATGCAGGTCAGGGACGAAGACGCCATCGCGTGGTCGCGGCGGCTCGTGCGCGAGGAAGGCCTTCTCGTCGGCATCTCCGCCGGCGCCGCCGCGTTCGCCGCCTGCAGCGTGGCCGCCGAGCTCGGACCGGACCGCCTCGTGGTCACGGTCCTCCCCGACACTGGCGAGCGCTACCTGAGCATGGGCTAGCAGACTGGCAGAGAACAGAGCAGCGTCCCGGGTACCCCGGGACGCTCCGAGCGTCGGGGGGTCTGGGGGGCGCCCGGAGCCCCCCAGTTAGTTGATCGAAATTCCAAGGAGCACGTCATGGCCGTGATGGTGTACATTCCAACGCCGTTCCGCCGCGCCACCAACAACCACGACCGGGTCGAGGTGAAGGCCCGCGACGTGGGGGGCGCGCTCGACGAGCTCGAGCGGACCTGGACGGGGCTGAAGGGGCTCGTGCGCAACGAGCAGGGGCAGGTCCACCACCACGTGAACATCTACGTCAACAGCGAGGCGATCGAGTCGCTCCAGGGGCTCGGCACGCCGCTCAAGGACGGGGACGAGCTCACGCTCATCCCGGCGCTGGCAGGCGGCGCCGGGGTCCCGCCGTCCGCGCCGAGCCCACGACGAAGATCGTGATCCTGACCCGCGACGAGCTGGCGGCGATCCAGACGCAGGCGGTCGAGGAGTACCCGGCCGAGTCGTGCGGGGTGGTGGTGACCCGCGGCGCGGAGCGGCGGCTGGTGCGCTGCCGCAACATCCAGGACGAGCTCCACGCGCGTGATCCGGAGCATCACCCGCGCGACGGGCGGACCGCGTATTACATCGACCCCCAGGACCTGCTGCGCATCGGGCGGCTGGAAGGCGAGGGCTTTGCGGTCGCCGTCATCTATCACTCGCACGTCGACGCGGGCGCCTACTTCTCGCCGACCGACAAGCGGCAGGCCATGCTCGGCGACGACCCGGCGTACCCCGACACCATCTACGTCGTCACCTCGGTGGTCAGCGGCCGGGTCGAGGCGGTCCAGGCCTTCCGGTGGCACGGGCCCGAGGGCGATTTCCTGCCCGTCACGCTCGACGTGGTCGATTCAAGGAGCGCCTGATCTAATGGACTCCAAGACACTGTTTTCCAGGGCTCAGAGGCTTATCCCAGGGGGAGTGAACAGCCCCGTGCGCGCCTTCCGCGGCGTCGGGGGCGAGCCGTTCTTCGTGGCGCGTGGGCAGGGCTCCCGGCTGTTCGACGTCGACGGCCGGTCGTACGTGGACTTCGTCGGCTCGTGGGGTCCGCTCATCCTCGGGCACGCGGCGCCGGCGATCGTCGAGGCCGTCATCGAGGCCGCCCGGCGTGGCACGAGCTACGGCGCGCCAACCGCCGGGGAAGTGGAGCTCGCCGAGGCCCTCTGCGCGGCGTACCCGTCGATGGAGATGCTCCGCCTCGTCAGCTCCGGCACGGAGGCGGCGATGAGCGCCATCCGGGTCGCGCGCGGCGCCACGGGCCGCGACGTCCTCGTCAAGTTCGACGGCTGCTATCACGGCCACGCCGACAGCCTCCTGGTGAAGGCGGGCTCGGGCGCCGCCACGCTGGGGATCCCCGACAGCGCGGGCGTGCCGCCGGCGCTCGCCGCGCTCACCGTCACGGTGGACTACAACGATCTCGCGGGCGTCGAAGGCGCGTTCCGGGCCCACGGCGAGCGCGTGGCCGCGGTGATCGTCGAGCCCGTCGCGGGCAACATGGGCGTGGTGCCCCCGGCGCCGGGCTTTCTGGAGGGGCTGCGCGCGCTCTGCACGCGGCACGACGCCGTGCTGATCTTCGACGAGGTCATCACCGGCTTCCGCGTCGCGTACGGCGGCGCCCAGCAGCGCTACGGGGTGCGGCCGGATCTCACGTGCCTCGGCAAGATCATCGGCGGCGGCCTGCCCGTCGGCGCCTATGGCGGCCGGCGCGATCTCATGTCCGCCGTGGCGCCGCTCGGCGCCGTCTACCAGGCGGGCACCCTCTCCGGCAACCCGCTCGCGGTCGCCGCCGGCCTCGCCGCGGTCCGGGCGCTCGCGCAGGGCGATCCCTACGCGCGCCTCGAGGCCCTGGGCGCGCGGCTCGAGGACGGGCTGCGCGCGGCGGCGCAGGCTGCCGGGGTGCCGCTCACCGTCAACCGCGTCGGGTCGATGCTGACCGGCTTCTTCTGCGCGGGGCCGGTGACCGACTACGCCTCGGCGCGCCGCGCGGATCGGGAGCGCTACGCGCGCTTCTTCCACGCGATGCTCGCGCGCGGCGTCTACCTCGCGCCGTCGCAGTTCGAGGCGGCGTTCGTCTCGCTCGCGCACGCGGAGAGCGACCTCGACGCCGCGGGCGCGGCCGCGCGCGAGGCGCTCGCCGCGCTCCGCTGACCGGCATTTCCGTTGACTTGTTTCCGGGCCGGGTGATACGGTTCACGAGACACAGCGACTACCCGGGAGGGCGCTCGACTGTCGACGAAAGCAAGGGCGGGGGTGGGGGCACTCGGTGTCGTGCTCCTCGCCGTGCTGGTCTTCCTCGCGGTGTCGTCGTGGAGCCGCCAACCCGTTGCGGCGGCGCCGTCCGTCCAGCCGATAGACTTCCCCCACCGCACGCACGTGCAGACCTACAAGATCGACTGCCAGTACTGCCACGCCGACGCGCGCCGCTCGGACTACGCGGGCCTGCCGTCGGTGAGCCGCTGCATGGGCTGCCACAAGATCACGGCGAGCGACAAGCCGGAGATCAAGAAGCTGGCCGAGTACGCCGCCAGGGCCGAGCCCATCCCCTGGGTGCGGCAGTACAAGATCCCGGAGTTCACGTACTTCCCGCACAAGGCGCACATCCGCGCGGAGGTCAAATGCCAGACGTGCCACGGCCCGGTGGAGACGATGACCACGGTCGGCGCGACGACGGGCCAGCGGTTGAGCAACGACCTGCTGAACCTGGTCGGGCTCAGGCCGGCGGCTCCGCCGCTCACCATGGGCTGGTGCGTGGAGTGCCACCGGACGCAGAACGCCGCGCGCGGCCTGCGCGCGCCGCTGGACTGCGTGACGTGCCACCATTGAGGTCCATCGGGGCCGCCCGGGGGCGCGATCGATGAATCGACGCGACTTCTTCAAGATCGTCACCACCACCGGCGCCGTGGCCACCCTGTCGGGCTGCCAGCAGGCGTCGGAGAAGATCCTGCCGCTGGTGGTGCCGAACGAGCAGATCGTGCCGGGCGTCGCCTCGTACTTCGCCACGGTCTGCCGCGAATGCCCGGCAGGCTGCGGGGTGCTCGCGAAGAACCGCGAGGGCCGCGTGGTGAAGCTCGAGGGCAATCCCGACCATCCGGTGAATCGCGGCGCGCTGTGCGCGCGCGGCCAGGCGGCCCTGCAGGGCGCCTACCATCCCGATCGCTTCGCCGGCCCGCAGCGCCGCGACGGCTCCGCCTGGAAGGCCGTGAGCTGGGACGACGCCCTCAAGCCGGTGGCGGCGAAGCTCGGCGAGCTGCGCCAGGCGGGCCGGGGACGCGCGATCGCGCTGGTGTCCCAGCTGGAGAACGGCAGCCTCGGGGCCCTGATGGACCGCTGGGGCCAGGCGCTCGGCGCCCGGCGCGTGGCCTTCGAGCCCTTCGCCTACGAAGCCCTCCGCGCCGCCAACCGCCAGGTGTTCGGCCGCGACGCCATCCCGGAATACGCGTTCGAGGATGCCGAGGTGATCGTCTCCTTCGGCGCGGACTGGGCGGAGACGTGGCTCGGCAACGTCGAGTACCCGCGCCGGTTCGTCAAGATGCACGGCTTCGCGGACGGCCGCGCCGGCACGTACATCCACATCGAGCCGCGGCAGTCGCTCACCGCGGCGAACGCGGACCAGTGGATCCGCAACGCGCCGGGCACCGAGGCCCTGATCGCCCAGGCGCTGCTCGCGCTGATCGCCGAGGGCGGGCATGGCAAGGAAGGGCCGGGCAAGGAGCGACGGGGCAAGGACGCCCACGCCGCGAGCCGCCAGGGCGCGGTGAGCGCGGCGAGCATCGACGTCAACGCCGTCGCGCAGGCGAGCGGCGTCAGCGTCGAGACGCTCAAGCACGTCGCGCACGCGCTGGTCCAGGCCCGGCCGGGGCTCGTCGTCGGCGGCGGGATGGCGACCACGGGCAGTCACGCGGTGGCGACCCTGGTGGCGATCAACCATCTGAACGCGGCAATCGGCGCCGTCGGCAAGACCGTGCGCTTCGGCGGCGACTCCGCCTACGCGCGCGTCACGCCGTACGCCGACGTGGCCGCGCTCGTGCAGGCGATGGGCGCCGGCGAGATCGAGGTCCTGCTCCTCGGCCCCGGGGTCAACCCGGCCTTCACGCTGCCGGGCGGCCTCAAGGTCGCGGAGGCGATCAAGAGAGTGGGTCTGGTAATCAGCTTCGCCAACCAGCCCGACGAGACGACGGCGCTCGCCCACGTCGTGCTCTCCGACACCCACTGGCTCGAGACGTGGGGCGACTACAGCCCGCGCGAGGGCGTCACCGGCGTGATGCAGCCGACGATGATGCCCGTGCGCGACTCGCGCCCGATCGGCGACACCCTGATCGCGCTCGGCCGCGCGGCGCTCGGCAGCGAGGAGGGCAAGGGGCCGCTGCCGTGGGCCGGTCTCGACGCCTACTTCAAGTCCGTGTGGGAGCCGGTGGCCAAGGACCGGTGGGCGGCGGTGCTGCACCAGGGCGGCGTGTGGAAGGAGACCGCCGCCGCCGCGGTGACAGCCAAGCCCGTGGCCGTGGCGGCCGCGCCCGCGAAGCTCGATGGCGACGCCGGCGGCCTGGCCCTCATCGCGTACCCCTCGTTGCGCTTCTACGACGGGCGCGGCGCCAGCCGCGCGTGGCTGCAGGAGGCGCCGGACGCGATGACGCAGGTGGGCTGGGACGCCTGGGTCGAGATCCCGGCGGAGCGGGCGCGCCAGCTCGGCATCGTCCGGGGCGACGTGGTGAAGGTCTCGTCCCCGCACGGCGCCATCGAGCTGCCGGCCTACGTGTCGCCCACGCTCCATCCTGCCGCCGTCGCGATCCCGATCGGCCATCGCTACGCCCCGTACTTCACGCGCCTGCTGGCCTCGCGCGGGCCCAACGGCAGCACGATGCCGTACGTGCAGGAGGCGCCGACGTCGATGAACCCGATGGCGCTGCTGCCCGGGGTCCCCGACGCCGCCTCCGGCGGCCCGAGCTTCCTCAGCGTGCGGGTGACCCTCAGCCGGACGGGCGCGCGGCGGCCGCTGGCCGTGTACCAGGCCACCCACGATCAGGAGGAGCGTGAGATCGCCCAGGAGGTGCCGCTGGCCGCCGCCCGCGAGCAGGCGCTGCGGGGCCGGCCCGCCGCGCACGCCGAGCTGAGCATGTATCCGCCGCAGCACTATCCGGGGTACCGCTGGGGCCTGGCCATCGACGTGGACCGGTGCGTGGGCTGCTCGGCCTGCGTGGTGGCGTGCATCGCCGAGAACAACGTCCCGGTGGTGGGCAAGGCGGACGCGGCCTACGGGCGCCAGGTGCACTGGCTCAGGATCGAGCGGTGGGCCGAAGGGCCCGCCGAGCATCCGACCAACATGTTCCTGCCCATGCTCTGCGTGCACTGCGAGGTCGCGCCGTGCGAGCCGGTGTGCCCGGTGTTCGCGGCGTACCGCACGGAGGAAGGGCTCAACGCGCAGGTCTACAACCGCTGCGTGGGCACCCGGTACTGCGGCAACAACTGCCCGTACCACGTGCGGCGCTTCAACTGGTTCAACTTCCAGTTCCCCGAGCCGCTGAACGTGCAGCTGAACCCCGACGTGACCGTCCGCCAGCTCGGCGTGATGGAGAAGTGCACGATGTGCATCCAGCGCATCGTCGCCGGCAAGGACCACGCGCGCGACGAGAAGCGCGCCGTGCGGGATGGCGACATCCTGACGGCCTGCCAGCAGACCTGCCCGACCCAGGCCATCACGTTCGGCAACCTCAAGGATCCCCAGAGCACGGTCACCACGCTGCAGCGCTCGCCGCGGTCCTACGGCGTGCTGGAGGAGCTCGGCACGCGGCCGTCGGTGCGCCACCTCAAGAAGGTCGTGCGAGAGCACGCCTGATGGCCACCCCGGGCACGCGCGCGCCCGCGCCGACCTACGCCGACGTCAATCGCGACGTCCTGCGGACCCTGGCGCCGCCGGGCAACCTCTACTTCGGCTGGATGTGCGTGGTGGGCCTGCTCCTGGCCGCCGGCTTCCTGGCCTGGACGTGGCAGATCTACATCGGCATGGGCGCCGCGGGCAAGCGCGCGCCCCAGATGTGGGCGATGTACATCACCACTTTCGTCTTCTGGATCGGTATCGGCCACGCGGGCACGCTGATCTCCGCCGTCCTCTATCTGTTCCGGGCGCGCTGGCGGACCTCGATCTACCGCGCCGCCGAGGCCATGACGATCTTCGCGGTCCTGACCGCCGGCCTGTTCCCGCTCATCCACGCGGGCCGGATGTGGTTCGCGTACTTCCTGATGCCCTACGCCAACCAGCGGTACCTGTGGCCGAACTTCCGGTCGCCGCTGGTCTGGGACGTGTTCGCGATCTCGACGTACCTCAGCATCAGCACGGTCTTCTTCATCGTGGGGCTGGTGCCCGACATCGCGGCGCTGCGCGACGCCTCCACGGGCTGGCGCCGGCGGATCTACGCGGTGCTCTCGCTCGGCTGGGAGGGGTCGGACAACCAGTGGCGCCACTACCGCCGCGGCTACGGCCTGCTCGCCGCGCTGGCCACGCCGCTCGTGCTCTCCGTGCACAGCGTGGTGTCGTGGGACTTCGCGATGGCCCTCGTCCCCGGCTGGCACTCGACGCTCTTCGCGCCCTTCTTCGTCGACGGCGCGATCTTCTCGGGCTTCGCCATGGTGGTGGTGCTGGTGCTCCCCATGCGCCACTTCTTCCGGCTGCACGCCTACATCACCGACCGGCACCTGGACGCCATGGCCAAGCTGATCCTCGTCACCGGCATGGTGCTGACCTACTTCTACATCTGCGAGATCTTCACCGCGTGGTACAGCGGCGACGTCTTCGAGCGGGCCTCGCTCTTCTGGAAGGTGACGAAGAGCTACGCCTGGGCGCTGTGGCTCATGTACTTCTGCAACTGCGTCTCGCCGCTCATCCTGTTCTTCCGGCGGGCGCGGACCAACGTGGTCGTGCTCTACGCCGTGTCGATCCTCGTGCTCATCGGGATGTGGTTCGAGCGGTTCAACATCATCGTGCCCTCCCTCGGCCACGACTTCTATCCGTACACCTGGGGCATCTACGTGCCGACGCTCACCGACTCGATGATCATCGTCGGCAGCTTCGCGTGGTTCTTCCTCCTGTTCCTCGGCTTCATCCGCGTGATGCCGTCGCTGTCGATCGTCGAGGTCAAGGAAGTGCTCGATCCCCCGCTCAAGGAAGGGGGCCATGGCGGCCACCACTGAGACGGTGCTGGGCGTCTTCGCCCACGTCGACACCACGGTGAAAGCCCTGGAGGAGCTGCGCGCCAGGGGCTATCACGACCTCACCGTGTACACGCCCGTGCCCGTGCACGAGATCGAGGACGTGCTCGAGCGCGACCGGCCCGTCAGCCGGGTGCGCCTCTTCACGCTCATCGGCGGGCTCACGGGGACGTGCTCGGGGTTCCTGCTCACGATCTGGTCGGCCATGCAGTGGGGCCTCGTCACCGGGGGCAAGCCGGTCGCGTCGATCCCGCCCTTCGTGATCATCGCCTTCGAGCTGACGATCCTGTTCGGCGGGCTGGCCACCGTGCTCGGCGTGGTCACCCTCGGCCGGCTGCCGCGGCTGCGCCCGACGCCCACGTACGACCCGCGCTTCACCAACGACCGCTTCGGCGTGGCCGTGCACTGCCCGCCCGGTCGGGGCGGCTCCGTGCGCGACATCCTCCGGACCGCGGGCGCCGAGGAGGTCCGGCCGTGAAGTACGTCTTCCTCCTCGTGCTCCTCGTGGTGGCCGGCGTCGGCGGGCTGCTGGGCGCCGTGGCGGTCCTGCGCTGGAACGACAACATGACCCAGACCGTGAAGTTCGTGCCCGGCGAGCGGAACTTCGCGATGCCGGCCGGCGTGGTCCCCCGCGGCGGCGAGCTGGTCTACGCCAGGGAGCAGCGGGAGCTGGCCACCAGGCAGCCGAATCCCGTCAAGGCGACGGCCGAGTCGATCGCGCTGGGCAAGCAGAACTTCCAGACCTTCTGCGTGCCCTGCCACGGCGCGGAGGCCAAGGGCGGGGTCACGGGGCTGGTGGCGACGAAGTTCATCCCGCCGCCCGACCTCACCAACGCGGACCTCCAGAAGCAGCGGACGGACGGGTACTGGCACAGCTACATCATGGTGGGCGGGGCGGTGATGCCGGCCTACGGCGAGGCGGTCTCCTCGCAGGAGGCCTGGCACATGGTCAACTACCTGCGATCGGTGGCGGCGCGATGACGGCGCTCTGGGGCACGCTGGCGGCGGTGGGGGCGGTCACGTTCCTCTGGAGCCTCGCCGGGGATGCCCCGCACGCGTGGTCGATCTACCTCGTCAACGTCGTCTTCTGGTCGGGGCTGGCCGTCACCGGCCCGGCCATCGCCGCGATGATGCAGCTCACCGAGGCGCGCTGGTCGCCGAGCGTGCGTCGCATCGCGCTGACCACGGCGGGGTTCCTGCCCGTGAGCTTCGTGCTGATCCTCGTGCTGTACCTCGGGCGGGTGGTGCTCTACCCGTGGGTCACCACCCCGATCCCCGTCAAGGCGCCCTGGCTCAACACGCCGTTCTTCTGGCTGCGCACCTTCGCCCTCGCCGCCGCCCTCTTCCTGCTGTCGTTCGCGCTCATCCGCCAGCAGCTCGCGGGCGGGGCGGCCGCGGCGGCGACGGGCAAGGCGGGGCGGGACCGCGTGTCGATCCTCGTGCTGATGCTCTGGCTGATCACGGTCTCCCTGTGGGGGTTCGACCTCGTCATGTCGCTCGACCCCCACTGGTACAGCGGCCTCTACGGCGGCTACTTCGCGGTGAGCACGCTGTACACCGGCTGCGCGCTGCTCTCCATCCTGGTGGTCCGGTCCAACGCCCGCGGGCTGACCAGCGTGCCGCCGGCCGCGGTGCAGGACGTGGCGAAGCTGCAGTTCATGTCGTCGATCCTCTGGATGTACTTCTTCTGGTCGCAGTACCTCGTCATCTGGTACGGCAACGTGCCCGTCGAGACGCGGTTCGTGGTCAAGCGCTTCCTCACCCAGCCGTGGGGCGCCCTGGCGTGGGCGGTCATGATCGTCGGCTGGCTCGTTCCCTTCGCCTACCTGCTCAAGCGGCTCACCGGCCGCCCGCCCCAGCGTCACACCCCGCTGGTCGTGGTCGCGGCGATGGCGCTGCTCGCGATCTTCTTCGAGCGCGTGCTGGTGGTCTTCCCCTCGGTCGCGCGCGACTCGGGGCTGGTCTTCTCGCTCCGCGAGCTGCTCGTCTCGCTCGGCTTCCTCTCGCTGTTCGTGCTCGCCCGCCGCTGGTTCCTGGCCCGGTTCCGGCCGATACTCTGATTGGACATCGGGGGGAGCGGCGCTCGCTCCCCCCGATTCCCCCCTGGCGCTCCCGGGAGTGTTCACGCGCGTCAGGAAACGCAGGATTGCGCGGGCGGAGCCCGCGCGCGAGTTTCGGAGGGGGCCTCGACGGCCCCCTCCGAGCCGCCCCCAGGACGAAGCAGGATTGCGCGGGCGGGGCCCGCGCGCGAACGCCGTGGATTGCCGCGTGGGGCGGAGTTGTGATGCCGGTTCTTTCTTTGGCTGGTAGACTACCGGCCGATGTTGAACGTGGAGGAAGCCCTTCAGAAGATTCTCGAGCGGGTGGGGCCGCTGGAGACGGAGCGCGTCGACTTGCTCGCCAGTCTGGGGCGGGCGCTGGCGGAGCCGATCGTGTCGGGGCGGGAGATCCCGCCGTGGCCGAACTCGTCGATGGACGGCTACGCGCTGCGGGCGGCCGACGTGCGGGCGGGGGAGACTCGCATGCCCGTGGTCGGCCGGATCACGGCCGGGGTCATGCCGTCTCGCACGCTCGGCGCCGGCGAGACCATGCGGATCTTCACCGGCGCGCCGCTGCCCGAGGGCGCCGACGCCGTCGTCCCGCAGGAGGACGTCCGCGTGGACGACGGTCACGTCGTGCTGCGCGGGCCGATCCCCGCGGGGGCCTTCGTGCGCCCTCGCGGCGAGGACGTCCGGCCGGGCGATCGCGTGCTCGACGCGGGCGCCGCGCTCGGGCCGGCCGAGATCGGGCTGCTCGCCGCCCTCGGCCACGGCCGCCCGCTCGTGCATCGACGGCCCCGCGTGGCGATCCTCTCGACCGGCGACGAGCTCGCCGAGCTCGGGAGCGAGCCCGGACCGGGCCAGATCCCGAACTCGAACAGCTATTCGCTCTTCGCCCAGGCGCTCGAGGCGGGCGCCGAGCCGGTGATCCTCGGCATCGCCGCCGACCGGCTGGAGACCATCGAGGAGCGGCTCACGTGGGGCCTCGGCGCCGACGTGCTGCTCTCCTCGGCGGGCGTCTCGGTCGGCGAGGCCGATCTCGTGAAGGACGCCCTCACGCGCCTGGGCGCCGAGCTGCACCTCTGGCAGGTCTCGATGCGCCCGGGCAAGCCCATCACGTTCGGCACGCTCGGACGGACCCTCGTCTTCGGGCTGCCCGGCAACCCGGTCTCGGCCATGGTCACCTTCGAGCTGTTCGTGCGCCCGGCGCTGCGCCGTCTCGCCGGGCACGCCGCCCTCATGCGCCCGCGCCTGCGCGCCCGCGCGCTCGCGCGCATCGCCAACCCCGGCGCGCGCCGCGGGTACCTGCGCGCCACCCTCGTCGACGACGGCTCCGGCTACGGCGTGCGCCTCACCGGCGATCAGGGCTCGGGCATCCTGCGGTCGATGGTCCTCGCCGACGGGCTGGCGATCGTGCCGCCCGACACCACGCTCGAAGCCGGCCAGGAGGTCGACGTGATCGTGCTTCGCTCTCCCGTCAAGGAGCCCACGCCATGAGAGTGCTCGTTCCGGTGCTGGTGGCCCTCACGCTCCTGACGACGGGGTGCGCCACGCGCGCCGGCGTGCGCGCGATGCGCGCCGACCTCGACGCCGTCCGCAAGGACCTCGCCGCCGTGCGGGAGGGGCACGAGCTGAACACCAAGGAGACCGCGCGCAACATCGCGGACCTCCGCGCGATGGAGACGCGCGCGCGCGAGATCACCGACGCCCTGACGGGGATGAGCCGTGACATGGCGCGCCTGTCCGCGCGTCTGGACGACGCGGAGAACGGCGTCAGGGCCACCCGCGCGGCGCTGGAGCAGCAGCGCGTGGCCGCCCCCCCCCCGCCGGCGCCCGCGCCCGAGCGGCCCGTGCGCGAGGCGCTGCGCCCGAACGGGGCCGATGCCGCCTACGGCTCGGCGCTCGCGTTCTTCCGCGCGCGTGAGTACGGGCAGGCCGTGCTCGACTTCACCGACTTCATCGCGCGCTTCCCCAGGCACCCGCTGGCCTCGAGCGCCCAGTTCTGGATCGGCGAGGCGTACTACGTGCAGCGCGACTACCGCCAGGCCATCGCCGAGCTGCAGAAGACCGCCGAGGTGCAAACCGCCCCGAAGGCCGCCGACGCCCTGCTCAAGATCGGCATGAGCTACGCCGCCCTCCGCGACACCGCCAGCGCCCAGCAGGCGTGGCGGCGGCTCGTGCGCGACTATCCCGACACCGAGGCCGCGGTCCGCGCCCGCGCGCTGCTCCGCGGCCGCGCGAGCACCGCGAAGGGAGCCTAGTCCTCACGAGCCGTATCCGTTCCGGCTCTCCCGGCGCGCGCGGCGATTCGGTATACTGCGCGGCCTTGAAGCTCAGGACCATCCAGACGCACCACCAAGGGTATCCGGCGCTGTTGCGCGCGGTGTCGTCGCCGCCGGAGCTGTGGATCCGGGGCGAGGTCATCGAGGCTGACGCCCTTGCGGTGGCGATCGTGGGCTCGCGGCGGGCCACGCCCTACGGCGTCGAGGTGGCGGAGGGGCTGGCGGCGGACCTGGCAGCCCGGGGGGTGACGATCGTGAGCGGCCTGGCGCGCGGCGTCGATACCGCCGCCCACCGGGGTGCGCTCACGGCCGGGGGCCGGACGATCGCCGTGCTTGGCTGCGGCATCGACGTCGCGTACCCGCCCGAGAACACCCGGCTCGCCGCCGAGATCGCCGGGCACGGTGCCGTCCTGACCCAGTTTCCGCCTGGCACGGCGCCGCGCGCCGAGCACTTCCCGGCCCGGAACCGGATCCTGGCGGGCCTGGCGCTCGGCGTGGTCGTGGTCGAGGCCACCGAGCGCAGCGGGGCGTTGATCACGGCCCGTCTCGCGGGCGAGCTGGGGCGCGAAGTGCTTGCCATTCCAGGCAGAATCACGTCGGAAACGAGCGCGGGTCCGAATGGTCTCATCGCCGACGGTGCTAAACTGGTCAGGAGTTGGACCGACGTCGTGCAAGAATTACCTGAGCCTTGGCGCCGCGCCGTGGCGGCGGTGCCGGTCGCGACCGACGCCGAGATCCCGGCGCTCGAGACAGAGGAGGGGACGGTTCTGGCCATGTTGAGGGTCGACGAGCCGCAGCACGTCGAGCACCTGATCGCGGGCAGCGGCCTGCCCGCCGGTCGGGTCGTCGCCAGCCTCGCCGTGCTGGAGATCGCCGGCCGCGCCCGCCAGCTCGCGGGGCAGCGCTGGCTGGCCGCGCCGCCGGCGCGAGCGAGGAAAGTCTAGTGCGCTCAGGTGATCATCGAGGAGTGCCCCGGCCTCGCCGGGGCGCTCCGAGCGTTGGGGGGTCTGGGGGGCGCCCGGAGCCCCCCAGCCCAAGAATCGCCAAGCGCTCGCTCGTGGTCGTCGAGTCGCCGACCAAGGTAAAGACGATCCAGAAGTACCTGGACAAGAAGTTCCTCGTCAAGGCCTCGATGGGCCACATCCGCGACCTGCCGAAGTCCACCCTCGGCGTCGATCCCAACCGCGGCTTCAAGCCCAAGTACGTGGTGTCGCCGAGCAAGAAGAAGGTGCTCGACGAGCTCAAGAAGGCCGCCGAGAACGCCGACGCGCTCTACGTCGCCACCGACCCCGACCGCGAGGGCGAGGCGATCGGCTGGCATCTCGCCCAGGAGCTGGCCGTCGACAAGAAGAAGGTCTACCGGATCACCTTCAACGAGATCACCGAGCGCGCGGTGAAGGCGGCCTTCCTGGATCCCGGCAAGATCGACCTGCGCAAGGTGGACGCCCAGCAGGCCCGGCGCGTCCTCGACCGCCTGGTGGGCTACAGCCTCTCGCCCCTGCTCTGGGAGAAGGTCCAGCGCGGCCTGTCGGCCGGGCGCGTGCAGTCCGTGGCCGTGCGGCTGATCGTGGACCGCGAGCGCGAGATCCAGGCGTTCCAGACCGTGGAGTACTGGTCGCTGCACGCGAACCTCGAGGGCAAGCGCCCGCCGCGCTTCGTGGCCACCCTCAAGGAGGTCCGCGGCGAGAAGCCGGCGCTCCCGGACGAAGCCACCACGCGCGCGCTCATGGCCTCGCTCGACGGCGCGCGCTGGGTCGTGCGCTCGGTCACCCGCGGGGAGCGCCGCCGCAACCCGCTGCCGCCCTTCATCACCTCGACCATGCAGCAGGAGGCCGGGCGCAAGCTCGGCTTCTCGGCCCGCAAGACGATGACCGTCGCCCAGCAGCTCTACGAGGGCATCGACGTCGGGGCGGAGGGGCCGGTCGGCCTGATCACCTACATGCGCACGGACTCGGTCCAGGTCTCGCGCGACGCCCAGGCCGAGGCCCGCGAGTGGGTGACCGATCGCCTCGGGCGGGACTACCTGCCCGACGCGCCGCCGGCGTACCGCTCGCGCGGCCGCGCCCAGGAGGCCCACGAGGCCATCCGGCCGTCCGAGGTCGGGCGCGATCCGAAGGCGGTGACGCGCTTCCTCACCCGCGACCAGCTCGCGCTCTACCGGCTGATCTGGGAGCGCTTCCTGGCCAGTCAGATGGTGCCGGCTCTCTACGACACCGTCGCCGCGGACATCGAGGCGCGCGACACCGTGTTCCGGGCCCAGGGCTCGACGCTCAGGTTCAAGGGCTGGACGGCGGTCTATGAAGAGAGCCGCGAGGACGACGCGATCGCCGACGAGGAGCCGGAGACCGCGGTGCCGCCGCTGGAGGAGGGCGAGGTGCTGACGCTGCACGGGCTCGACCCCAAGCAGCACTTCACCCAGCCGGCGCCCCGCTACACCGAGGCCTCGCTGATCAAGGCCCTGGAGGAGCTCGGCATCGGCCGCCCGTCGACCTACGCGTCGATCCTCGGCACCATCATCAACGACCGCGGCTACGTCCACCGCGAGCGCCGCACGCTGTTCCCCACCGAGCTCGGCATGACCGTCACCGACAAGCTCCTGCCCTACTTCGCCGACATCATGAACGTCGAGTTCACGGCGCAGATGGAGGACTCGCTCGACAAGATCGAGGGGGGCGAGCGCAAGTGGGCCGAGGTCATCCAGGAGTTCTACGGCCCCTTCAGCAAGGATCTCAAGAAGGCACACGTGGAGATGAAGAGCGAGAAGGCGGGCGAGGAGACCGAGGAAACCTGCCCCGACTGCGGCAAGCTCCTGCTGGCGCGCCGCGGCCGCTTCGGCAAGTTCCTGGCGTGCTCGGCGTATCCGGACTGCAAGTACACGCGCAACCTCGGCGGCGCCGAGCGGCCCCAGGACGAGCCCACCGACGAGGTCTGCCCGGCGTGCGGCAAGCCGATGGTCATCAAGCACGGCCGCTTCGGCAAATTCATCGCGTGCTCCGGCTATCCGGAGTGCAAGACGACCAAGCCCATCACGCTCGGCATCGCCTGCGCCGAGCCGGGGTGCGAGGGCCAGCTGGTGGAGCGGCGGTCGAAGCGCGGCCGGACGTTCTTCGGCTGCTCGGCGTACCCGGCCTGCAAGTTCGTCGTGTCGCAGCGTCCGGTGGCCGAGCCCTGCCCGAAGTGCGGGGCTTCGTTCCTCACCGAGCGCGCCGCGCGCGGCCGCCAGACCCGCACGTGCGTGCGCGCGGGCTGCGACTTCAAGGAGGAAGCCGAGACCACGGTTGCATGAAGGACCCGCTGGCGACCTTTTTGCGACACCTCGCCGTCGAGAAGAACGCCTCGCCGCACACGCTCCGGAGCTATCGCTCGGACCTCGAGCAGTTCGAGCGGTTCCGTGAGAGCCGTGGGGCGGGCCCGGTGGCGGCGGTGGACGTCCGCCTCGTGCGCGCCTGGCTCGCCGATCTGGCCGCGGTCCGCGCGCTCGATCCCGTCTCCGTCGCCCGCAAGCTGGCCGCGCTCAGGAGCTGGCTGCGCTTCCTGGCGCGGCGGGGCGTGATCCAGCGAAACCCGGCCCTCGACGTACGGGGACCGCGTCTGGCGCGCAAGCTGGTGAGCTTCCTGCCCATCGACGAGACGGCCGAGCTGTTGAAGTCGAGGGGGGCGATGTTGAAGTCGAGGGGGGCGACCCCCCTCGAACTCCCCCGGCAGTCGATCCGTCGGCGACCGAGTGGTGATGACCGGCAATCGATTCGCGATGTGGCCATCGTGGAGCTGCTGTATGCGAGCGGGCTGCGGGTGTCGGAGCTGATGGGGCTCGACCTCGACGATCTCGACCGCGGCGAGCTGACGGTGCGCGTGCTCGGCAAGGGACGGAAGGAGCGGATCGTGCCCTACGGCCGCCAGGCGGCGGCGGCACTGGCGGCGTGGCTGGCCCGGCTGGGTGAGACGCGGGGGCCGCTGTTCCTCAACCGCCGGGGCGGCCGGCTCGGCGTGCGCAGCGTGTTCTCGATCGTGCGTGGGCAGGCGCGCGCGGCCGGGATCCTCAGGCGCGTCGGGCCGCACACGCTGCGCCACACGTTCGCCACGCACCTGCTCGACGCCGGCGCCGATCTCCGGGCGATCCAGGAGCTGCTCGGCCACAGCCGGCTCTCCACGACCCAGCGCTACACCCACGTCGGCTCCGAGCACCTCATGCGCGTCTACGACGCCGCCCACCCGCGGGCGAAGGCCCGCTAGCCTTGCACGCCACCACCGTGCTCTGTGTCCGCCACCGTGGCGCCACCGCCATCGCGAGCGACGGACAGGTGACCATCGGCGCCACCGTGGTCAAGGCGGGCGCGCGCAAGGTGCGCAAGCTCTACGGCGAGCGCGTGCTCGCCGGCTTCGCCGGGGCAGCGGCGGACGCCTTCACGCTCTTCTCGCGCTTCGAGGCCAAGCTGGAGGAGCACCGCGGCAACCTCCCGCGCGCCGCCGTCGAGCTGGCGAAGGACTGGCGGTCCGACCGGGTGCTGCGCCGGCTCGAGGCGCTGCTCGCGGTCGCCGACCGCGAGCACTCGTTCCTCATCTCGGGCACGGGGGATCTCATCGAGCCCGACGACGGGCTGATCGGCATCGGCTCCGGCGGGCCGTTCGCGCTCGCGGCGGCGCGCGCGCTGGTGGCCCACTCGGACCTCGACGCCAAGGCGATCGTCACCGAGGCCATGAAGATCGCCGCCGCTCTGTGCATCTACACGAACGACCGAATAACCGTGGAGGTGTTGTAAGTGAGCGGGGCGCCCGGACGGGCAGGGGGCGGGGCGTGATCGAGGGGTTGACGCCGGCGCAGATCGTGGCGGAGCTGGACCGCTACATCGTGGGGCAGGGGAAGGCCAAGCGGGCGGTGGCCATCGCGCTGCGCAACCGGTGGCGGCGGCAGAGCCTGCCCCCGGACCTTCGCGACGAGGTGGCGCCGAAGAACATCATCATGATCGGCCCCACCGGCGTGGGCAAGACCGAGATCGCGCGCCGCCTGGCCCGGCTGGCCCAGGCGCCCTTCCTCAAGGTCGAGGCCTCGAAGTACACCGAGGTCGGCTACGTCGGCCGCGACGTCGAGTCGATGATCCGCGACCTCACCGAGCTCTCGGTGACCATGGTCAAGGCCGAGATGATGGCGGCGGTGAAGGAGAAGGCCGAGCAGCAGGCCGAGGAGCGCCTGCTCGACCTGCTCCTGCCCCGGCGGGCCGAGCCGTACTCGAGCGGGTCGCTCGAGGAGATCTCGCCGGGCGCCTCGCGCGAGACGACCAAGGAGAAGCTCCGGGCCCAGCTGCGCGCCGGCCGGCTGGACGACCGCATGGTCGAGCTGGAGACGCAGCAGCAGGCCCTGCCGATGGTCGAGGTGCTCTCCGGCCAGGGCATGGAGGAGATGGGCATCAACCTCAAGGAGATGCTGTCCAGCGTGCTGCCGACCCGGACCAGGGTCCGTCGGATGCGGGTGGCCGAGGCCAGGAAGCTCCTGGCCCAGGAGGAAGGCGAGAAGCTCGTCGATCGGGAGGAAGTCACCGCCCAGGCCATCCGGCGTGCCGAGAACTCCGGCATCGTCTTCCTCGACGAGCTCGACAAGATCGCCGGCCGCGAGAGCGGCCAGGGGCCGGAGGTCTCCCGCCAGGGCGTGCAGCGCGACCTGCTGCCCATCGTGGAGGGCTCGTCGGTCAACACGAAGCACGGCATCGTCCGGACGGACCACATCCTCTTCATCGCCGCCGGGGCCTTCCACGTGGCCAAGCCCTCCGACCTGATCCCCGAGCTCCAGGGGCGGTTCCCCATCCGGGTCGAGCTGGACCCCTTGACGCGCGAGGATTTCGTCCGCATCCTGACCGAACCTCGGAACGCGCTGATCACGCAGTACGTGGCGCTGCTCCAGACGGAGCAGGTGGCGCTGCGCTTCTCCGCCGACGCGGTCGAGGCCGTGGCCGAGATCGCCTGGCAGGTGAACAGCGCCACCGAGAACATCGGGGCCCGGAGGCTCTACACGGTGATGGAGCGGCTGCTCGAGACGGTGTCGTTCGACGCGCCGGATCTCGCGGGCAAGGAGGTCGCGGTGGACGCGGCCTACGTGCAGGAGCGGCTCGCCGACGTCACCCGGGACCAGGACCTCTCGAGGTACATCCTGTGAACCAGCCCCACCGCGCCGAGATCCTCATGGAAGCCCTGCCGTACATCCAGGAGTTCCGGGGCAAGACCGTCGTCATCAAGTACGGCGGCGCGGCCATGGAGCGCGACGATTTGAAAGCCTCGTTCGCGCGCAACGTGACGCTGCTGAAGGTGGTCGGCATCAACCCCGTGGTCGTTCACGGCGGCGGGCCGCAGATCGGGGCGCTCATGAAGCGGCTCGGCAAGGAGCCGCGCTTCGTGGGCGGCATGCGGGTGACCGACGAGGAGACCGTCGAGATCGTCGAGATGGTCTTGGTGGGCAAGATCAACAAGGAGATCGTCGGGCTGATCAACCAGCACGGCGGCCGCGCGGTGGGGCTCAGCGGAAAGGACGACCGGTTGATCCGGGCTCATCGCCGCCCGCACCGGCTGCCCTCCGGCGAGGAGGTCGACATCGGTCTGGTCGGCGAGGTCGACGAGGTCAACCCCGAGCCGATCCGGCTCCTCGAGGACCACGGCTACATCCCGGTGATCGCGCCCGTGGGTGTCGGCCGCCACGGCGAGACCTACAACATCAACGCCGACCTGGTGGCGGGCGAGGTGGCGGCCGCGCTCGGCGCCGTCAAGCTCATCCACCTGACGGACGTGCAGGGGATCCTCGACGGCGCCAGGCGCTTCCTGAGCACGGTGAGCCGGGCGGAGATCGAGCGCCTCGTCCAGGACGGCGTCATCGACGGCGGCATGCTGCCCAAGGTCGAGTCCTCGCTGCGCGCGCTCAAGGGGGGCACGGCCAAGGCGCACATCATCGACGGGCGGGTGCCCCACGCCATCCTGCTGGAGCTCTTCACGCGCGAGGGCATCGGCACCGAGATCGTCCTGTGAGGCGAACCGACATGGACACGAAGACCCTGATGGACACGAAGACCTTGATGGAATGGTCGGCGAAGTATCACACCCCGAACTACGGCCGGACGCCGATCTGCCTGGTGCGCGGCGACGGCGTGCGCGTGTGGGACACCGACGGCCGCGAGTACCTCGACTTCGGCTCCGGCATCGCCGTCACCTCGCTCGGCCACAGCCACGCCCGGGTGACCGGCGCCATCCAGGAGGCGGCGGCCACGCTCCTGCACGTGTCGAACATCTACCACACGGTGCCCCAGATCCACCTGGCCAAGCTCCTCTGCGAGCACTCCTTCGCCGACCGCGTGTTCTTCTCGAACTCCGGCGCCGAGGCCAACGAGGCCGCGATCAAGATCGCGCGCAAGTACGGCAAGGAGCGGCTGGCCACCGACCGCTACGAGATCATCGCCACCCACAACTCGTTCCACGGCCGGACCCTCGCCACGGTCAGCGCGACCGGGCAGCCCAAGTACCACCACGGCTTCGAGCCCATGGTGCCCGGCTTCAAGCACGTGCCCTACAACGACCTGCGCGCCATGGAGCGCGCGATGGACAGCCACACCGCCGCCATCCTCGTCGAGCCCATCCAGGGGGAGGGCGGCGTCCACGTCCCCGACGACGACTACCTGCCCGGTCTGCGCAAGCTCTGCGACGCCTCGGGCGCCCTGCTCATGGTCGACGAGATCCAGACCGGCATGGGGCGCACCGGGCGCCTCTGGGCCCACGAGCACACCGGCGTGGTGCCCGACGTCATGACCCTGGCCAAGGCCCTCGCCAACGGCGTGCCCATCGGGGCCACGCTGGTGCGCGAGGAGGTCGGCAGCGTGCTCACGCCCGGCACCCACGGCTCGACGTTCGGCGGTACGCCGTTCGTGACCTCGGTGGCGCTGGCCACGCTGACCACGATGCTCGACGAGCGGATCCCCGAGCGTGCCGCGCGCATGGGCCGCCTCCTCATGGAGCGCCTGGCCGCCATGGCCAAGGCCCGCCCGGTGATCACGACGGTGCGCGGGCGCGGGCTGCTCATCGGCATCGAGCTGACGACGCCCGCGGCGCCCGTGGTCGACGCCTGCCGCGAGGGCGGCCTGCTCGTGCTCTCCGCCGGGGACAAGGTCCTGCGGCTGGCCCCGCCCCTCATCGTGGACGAGAAGGACTGCGAGCGCGCGCTCGGCGTCATCGACGGCGCGCTGGCCGCCGCCGGGGCATGAAGCACTTCCTGTCCGCCGCCGATCTCACGCGCGAGCGCGCGCTCGAGCTGTTCCGCGTGGCCGCGGAGCTGAAGCAGCGCTGGAAGCGCGGCCGGCGCGGCACGCCGCTGGCCGGGCGGGCCATGGCGCTGATCTTCGAGAAGCCGTCGCTGCGGACGCGCGTGACCCTGGAGGTCGGGCTCGTCCAGCTCGGCGGGCGCGGGGTGTACCTGTCCGGCCAGGAGATCGGGCTCGGCACCCGCGAGTCGGTGCCGGACGTGGCGCGCAACCTCTCGCGCTGGGTGGACGGCATCGCGGCCCGCGTCTACGCCCACGACACGGTGACGGGGCTGGCGCGCCACGCCACGATCCCGGTGATCAACGGGCTCTCGGACTTCGAGCACCCCTGCCAGGCCCTCGCCGACTACTTCACGCTCTACGAGCGCGGCCTGGACCTCTCGAAGATCACGCTGGCCTGGGTGGGCGACGGCAACAACGTCTGCAACTCGGTGCTGCTGCTGGGCGCGCTGCTGGGCACGCGCCTGACCGCGGCCTGCCCGCCCGGTTACGAGCCGGCGGAGCACGTGCAGGCCACGGTCGCCCGGCTCGGCGGGCGGCTGACCGTCACCACCGAGGCGCCCGAGGCGGTCGGGGGGGCGGACGTCGTGTACACCGACGTGTGGACGAGCATGGGGCAGGAGGCCGAGCGCGAGCGCCGCGCGGAAGCGTTCTCGCGCTACCAGGTCAACGCCAAGCTGCTCGGCTTCGCCCGGCCCAGCGCGCTGGTCATGCACTGCCTGCCCGCGCACCGCGGCGAGGAGATCACCGACGACGTCGTCGACGGGCCCGCGAGCATCGTGCTCGACCAGGCCGAGAACCGGCTGCACGCCCAGAAGGCCGTGATCCTGACCCTGCTCGGAGGCTCGCTCGACGATGCCTGAGCCGCAGAAGGTCGTCCTCGCGTACTCCGGGGGCCTCGACACCTCGGTGATCCTGCGCTGGCTCATCGAGCACTACCGCTGCGAGGTGGTCGCCTACTGCGCCGACCTCGGCCAGGGGGAGGAGCTCATCCCCGTCCGCGACAAGGCCCTGCGCACGGGGGCGAGCGCCGTGCACATCGTCGACCTCCGCGAGGAGTTCGTGCGCGACTTCCTGTTCCCGATGCTGCGGGCCAACGCCGTCTACGAGGGGGCGTACCTGCTCGGGACCTCGATCGCGCGGCCGCTGATCGCGCGGGCCCAGGTCGAGATCGCGCTCAAGGAGCAGGCCGACGCGGTCGCTCACGGCGCCACCGGCAAGGGCAACGATCAGGTCCGCTTCGAGCTGACCTACGCCGCGCTGGCCCCGCATCTCCGGGTCATCGCGCCGTGGCGCGAGTGGGACCTCAACTCGCGCACCGCGCTGATCGAGTTCGCCCGGCGGCACGACATCCCCGTGCCGGTGACGGCGGAGCGGCCCTACAGCATTGACCGCAATCTCTTCCACATCTCCTACGAGGGCGGGATCCTCGAGGACCCCTGGGCGGAGCCGCCCGACAAGATGTTCCTGCTGACCAACTCGCCGGAGGCCGCCCCCGACGTGCCCGTGTCCCTCGAGCTCGAGTTCGAGCACGGCGACCCCGTGGCTGTCGACGGGGCGCGGCTGGAGCCCGTGGCCCTGCTGACCCGGCTCAACCGCGTCGGGGGCGAGCACGGCATCGGCCGCGTGGACCTCGTCGAGAACCGGTTCGTGGGCATGAAGTCGCGCGGGGTCTACGAGACCCCGGGCGGCACCATCCTGCACCACGCCCGCCGCGCGCTGGAGTCGCTGACCCTCGACCGCGAGGTCCTGCACCTGCGCGACTCGCTGGTGACGCGCTACGCGGAGATGGTCTACTACGGCTTCTGGTTCTCGCCCGAGCGCCAGGCGCTGCAGCGCTTCATGGACGAGTGCCAGCAGGACGTGACGGGCACCGTGCGGCTCCGGCTCTACAAGGGCAACGTCACCGTGGCGGGCCGGCGCTCGGCGCGCTCGCTCTACCGCACCGACTTCGCCACGTTCGAGGCGGACTCCGTCTATCGCCAGCGCGACGCGGAGGGCTTCATCAACCTCAACGCCCTCCGCTTGCGGATCCGCGCCCTCCGTGACCGGGGGCGCTGACGGGACGCCGGCCGGCGTGACGATCGACGTCGCGCTGCGGGTGGAAGACGTCGTGCCCGCCACCGTCGAGGGCCGCACCGTGCTCGTCATCGACGTCCTGCGCGCGAGCACCACGATGGTCGCCGCCCTCGGCAACGGCTGCGCCGCCATCGTGCCGGTGGGCGAGCCCGACGAGGCGCTACGCCGGGCGGCCGCCCTGGGCGACGGGACCCTGGTGGGCGGCGAGCGGCGCGGCGACCCGCTCCCGGGGTTCGACCTCGGCAACTCCCCGCTGGAGTACACCGCCGAGCGCGTCGCCCGGCGTCCCGTGATCTTCACGACCAGCAACGGCACCCGCGCCCTGCTGGCCGCGCGCGGCGCGGCGGCCATCGGCGTGGCCGGCTTCGTCAACCTCAGCGCCGCGGCGGCCTGGGCGGCGGGCCAGGGCCGCGACGTCGCCGTGCTGTGCGCCGGCGAGCTGGGCCGCGACGCGCTGGAGGACTCCGCCTGCGCGGGGCTGCTGGTGGACCGGCTCGTCGCCCGGCTGCCGGGCGCGACGGTGACCCCGGCGGCGGCGGCGGCGGCGAGCCTGGCGCGGCCCTACGCGGCCGACGTGGGCCGGCTGGCCACGGACGCGCGCCACGCGCGGCGCCTGGTCGCGGCGGGGCGGGGCGGGGACGTCGCCGCGTGCCTGACCGTGGATTCCTCCACCGTGGTGCCCGTCTACCTGCCGTCCGTTGACAAGGTCGTCGCGGCGCCCCGATAATGACGGGGCGCGTCGCGACGCGTTTTCCGGGGTGATGGCGTGAACCTACCGATCGGCCTCACGATCACGCGGATCGTCGCGGTCCCGCTCCTCATCGTGTTCCTGATCTCGTCCTCGCGCGTCCACGCGGCCATCGCCGCCGGCATCTTCATCCTGGCCTCGCTGACCGACTGGCTCGACGGCGTCGTCGCCCGGCGCCGCAACCAGGTGACCACGCTCGGCACCCTGCTCGACCCCATCGCCGACAAGCTCCTGGTGGCCGCCGCGCTGGTCTCGCTGCTCCAGATCGACAAGATCGCGGCCTGGATCGTGCTGGTGATCATCGGCCGCGAGCTGGCGGTGACCGGGCTCCGGACCGTGGCCGCGACGGTTGGCATCATCGTGCCCGCCTCGCGCCTGGCGAAGTGGAAGACGGTGAGCCAGTACGTGGCCATCACGCTGCTGATCATCGAGAAGAGCGTCGGGTCCCAGGGCTTCCACGCGGCGGCGTCCGGCGTGCTCTGGGTGGCGGTCGGGCTGACCGTCATCTCGGCCGCGGACTACTTCTACCGCTTCTTCAGAAAGGCCGATTACCGGGCGATCGTGCCAGGCGAAGAACGCTGGTCGTGACGGGCGGGCTCGCGGTGGTCGCGGCGTACCTCGTCGGCGCCGTCCCCGTGGGCTTCATCGTCGGCCGGGCGTTCGGGCTCGGGGACGTCCGCCGCCACGGCAGCGGCACCATCGGCGCCACCAACCTCCTGCGCACCGGGGGCAAGGGGCCCGCGCTGCTCACGCTGGCGGGCGACATCGTCAAGGGCTACGCCGCCGTCGCCCTCGGCGCGTGGCTGGCAGCCGGCGCGCCGGAGATCGTCGCCGCCTGCGCCGTCGTCGCGGTCGTGGGCAACTGCTGGCCGGTGTTCCTCGGCTTCCGCGGGGGCAAGGGCGTGGCGACGGGGCTTGGCGCCCTGCTGCGCCTGGTGCCCCTGGCCGTCGTCCCCGCGGTGGCCGTGTTCCTGGCCCTGACCTTGACCTTCCGCTTCGTCTCGCTCGGCTCCATCGTCGGCGCGGCGACCATGCCCCTGAGCGCGCTCCTGTTCGGCTCTCCGCGGCCGTCGGTGCTGGCGTGCCTGGCGGTGGCCGCGCTGATCGTCGCCCGCCACCACCAGAACATCGCGCGGCTGGTGGCCGGCTCCGAGCACCGGCTGGGCGAGCGCCGGAGCGCGGCGTGACGATCGCCGTCGTCGGCGGGGGGAGCTGGGGCACCGCGCTGGCGATCCACCTCGGCCGCCAGGGCCACGCGGTGCGCCTCTGGGCGCGCGAACCCGAGGTGGTCGAGGGGATCCTGAGCCGCCGCCGCAACCCCTGGTACGTGGCTGACGTGGACGTGCCGGAGGCGGTCGTGCCCACGGGTGACCTCGCCGGGGCGCTCGCCGGCGCCGAGGTCGTGATCGTGGCGGTGCCCTCGGAGTACGTGCGCGCGACGCTCGCCGGGCTCGGCGGGCTGCCCCCGCGGACCTGCGTCGTCTCGGCCACCAAGGGCCTCGACCCCGGGACCCACGCCCGCATGAGCGAGCTCATCGCCGCGCGCTTCCCCGACGCGCGCGTCGCCGCGCTCTCCGGACCGACGTTCGCGCGCGAGGTCGCCCTCGGCCGGCCCACCGCGTGCGTGATCGCCTCGGCGGACGAGCCGCTCGCGCTCCAGCTGCAGCAGGCGCTGGGCAGCCGCGAGTTCCGCCTCTACACGAATCGCGACGTCGTGGGGGTCGAGATGGGCGGTGCCTTGAAGAACGTGATCGCGGTGGCCACGGGGATCGCCGACGGCCTCGGGCTCGGCGAGAACGCGCGCGCGGCGCTGATCACCCGCGGGCTGGCCGAGATGACCCGCCTCGCCGTCGCGCTGGGCGGCCAGCCGGCGACGCTCGCGGGGCTCGCGGGCATGGGCGACCTCGTGCTGACCTGCACCGGGAGCCTCTCGCGCAACCGCGCGCTGGGGATGGCACTGGCCCAGGGCCGGAGCCAGGAAGCGCTCGAGCGCGAGACGCGCATGGTGGCCGAGGGCGCGCGCACCGTGGGCTCCGCGCTTGCGCTGGCCGCGCGCACCGGCGTGAGCCTGCCCATCAGCGAGGAGCTGGCCGCGGTGCTGCGCGACGGCAAGCCGCCGGCCGAGGCGCTGGCCGCGCTGCTCGGCCGGCCGTTCACGCGGGAAGACGCCCGGGTGGCCCGTGTCTGAGCTGCGCAAGGATCCGGTGGTCGGGCGCTGGGTGATCATCTCGACCGAGCGGGCGCGGCGGCCGAGCGACTTCCCGCCCGCGCCCGTGCGCCCGGGGCAGTCCGCCTGCGTGTTCTGCCCGGGTCACGAGGATCGCACGCCGCCGGAGATCCTCGCCGGCCGCGGCTCGGGCTCGCCCCCGAACGGGCCGGGCTGGACGTTCCGGGTGGTGCCCAACAAGTTTCCCGCCCTCCGCATCGAGGGCGAGCTGGAGCCGTCGGGCGACGGGCTCTACGACCGGATGCACGGCATCGGCGCGCACGAGGTCATCATCGAGAGCCCCGAGCACGCGGGCTCGCTCGCCACCATGTCCGCCGACGCGGCCGCCGACGTGCTGCTCGCCTATCGCGAGCGCATCCTCGATCTCAAGAAGGACGGCCGCTTCCAGTACGCGCTGATCTTCAAGAACCACGGCGAGGCGGCCGGCGCCTCGCTCGAGCATCCCCACTCGCAGCTCATCGCCACCCCGATCATCCCGATCATGGTCACCGAGGAGCTCGAGGGCTCGGCGCAGTACTACCGGATGAAGGAGCGCTGCGTCTGGTGCGACATCGTCCGCCAGGAGCGCCGCGGCCGGACGCGCGTGATCCTGGAGCAGGATGGGATGGTGGCGCTGGCGCCGTTCGCGCCGCGCTTCCCCTTCGAGACCTGGATCCTGCCCGCGCGCCACCGCGCCGCCTTCGAGGAGAGCGACCTCGGGGAGGTCCGTGCGCTGGCGGGGATGCTGCAGGCGTTCCTGGGACGGATGAACGCGGTGCTCACCGACCCGCCGTACAACTTCATGCTCCACACGGCGCCGCTCCAGGACGGGGCGCTCGACCACTTCCACTGGCACCTGGAGGTCATCCCCAAGCTCACCCGGGTGGCGGGTTTCGAGTGGGGCAGCGGGTTCTTCATCAACTCCGTGCCCCCCGAGGACGCCGCCGCGGCCCTGCGGAAGGCGCGCGGGTGAGCCCCGTCGGGCGCGTGGTATACTCGGCCCCGGTCAGCACGACGGGGCACAAGCGGGAATAGCTCAGTGGTAGAGCACGACCTTGCCAAGGTCGGGGTCGCGGGTTCGAATCCCGTTTCCCGCTCCACCCATTCGCCGTTAGCGTTGTACGCCTCGTAGGGCGGCGTAGCCAAGTGGTAAGGCGCGGGTCTGCAAAACCCGTATTTCGTGAGTTCGATTCTCACCGCCGCCTCCAATTTCCCGACCGCTGGACGGAACGCCAGCGGTCTCTTCCGCCGCCGGGGTGGCGAAACTGGCAGACGCACGAGACTTAAAATCTTGTGGCCGCAAGGCCGTGCGGGTTCGACTCCCGCCCCCGGCACCAACTTCTGCGAGGCTGTGTGGAGCAGGCTGGAGGACGCACGACGCCCGGCGTCTTCGTTCGGCCGGCCCAGGCCATCCATCCCGAAACTGCGCGAGCGCCCGTTTGACATGGCGCCGATTTTCGCCGATGCTCCCGCCAGTAATCATAGGTGCGGCCATGAGATCAGGCAGCGTGAGATCCTGTCCGGGGCAGGCTGCGCGGAGACGTGGCGTGCGCCTCCGTTCCGCGGGAGCGACCATGCTGTGCGTGCTCGCCGTGGCACTCTTCACGAGCTCGGCGGCCGCCTTCACCTTCACCACGTTCGATGTCCCAGGGGCCATCAACACCGTGGCATCGGGGATCAACACCCAGGGCCAGGTCGTGGGCTTTTACGTGGATGGCACGACGGCCAAGTATCGCGGATTCCTGCGCAACCCGGATGGCACCCTCCTGGCGGTCGACGTCCCCGGCGCCAGTTGCACCTTCGCTACCGGGATCAACACCAGCGGCGAGATCGTCGGGACCTTCTGCGGAATTCCGGGGCTGCGCGGCTTCCTGCGCCACCAAGACGGCACCTTCACCACGTTCAGCATCCTGGGTGCCCACGATCTGCACGTCTATGGGATCAACACCCGGGGCGAGATCGTGGGCACGTACGTGACGCCGAGTGCGCCCGGGCTCGGGTTCCTGCGGCACCCCGATGGCGTGGTCACGACCATCAACGTCGCGGGCGCCGCCTACACGGTCATCTACGGCATCGACACCGTTGGTCTGATCGTCGGGGCCTTCAGCGATGCCGCGGGGATCCACGGCCTCCTCGGACACCCGCCGGGCCCCTTCACCACGATCGACGCCCCGGGCGCGAGCGCCACCGGCGTCACCGGCGCGAGTGGGAACACGGTCGTCGGCAATGCCACCGTCAGCGGCCTCTCCAGCGCCTTTTTGCTGGACCTGGTGCGGCAGACGTACACCACGATCGCTGTCCCCGGCGCCACCAGCACCACCGCCCTCGGAATCTCCGGAACCGCCATCGTCGGTGTCTGGGGGGGAGACGACGCCCAAGCCCACGGATTCGTGGCGAGGCCGTAACGTGGTCGTCGCGGGACGCGCTCGTCACACGTACCGATTCGGCCTGATCGTTGCGTTTATCCTCCTCGCCCTGTCCTGGACCGCGGCGCCCGCGGCCGTGCTCCACGTGCCGCAGGATTTCGCGACCATCCAGGCGGCCTCCTGCGCGTCCCAGTTGAACGTGGTGACGTCCTGGGCGTCGGTGACGGTGAAGAGCTTGCCCCGTCACGTAGCCATCACCGTAGAAGGTGGTTGAAGGTGCGGATCAAATACAAGGATTGAAGATTGTGATTAGCGACAGACCCAACAAAGAGAGCCCGAGAAGCCCGAATAGGGCGCCCCAAGCTCTCACTATCCACGTCGCTATTCCGAGCCACTCAAGGCGAGTCTGAAGCTCATCGCCGCTAAGATAATTTGCCGGTAAAACGCCAGTCGTTGCGTTCACTGGGTCATAGCACCCCCATCGCCGGGAGGGACTATGGCCAAGCGCGCGAAGACCATCGACCTGCTGCGCGTCGTGGATCTGCTGCAGGAG
>JACQFL010000022.1 GCA_016200085.1 Candidatus Rokuibacteriota bacterium
CCGGAAGCCTACGCGGTCCGGCTTCCGGCACCCCCGCCGGCCCCGGCCCGCCCGTTCGCCTCGCGCGTTGGCCGTTCATGAACGATCCGGGCTAGACTCGCGCGATGCCCGCCTTCAATCGCATCTGGACGAGCGCGTATCACGATTCGGTGACGCTCATGCGCCTGGCGCGCGACATCGAGGCCGTCCCCGGCGTGCGGCGCGCGGCCGCCATGATGGGCACGCCCCAGAACCGAGCCCTCCTCGCCGAGGCGGGGCTGCTCGCGCCCGAGGGTGACAAGGCCACCCCCAACGACCTCGTCATCGCCGTCGTCGCCGACGACGCGAGCGCGCTCGACGCGGCCGAGAACGCCGCGCGCGCCGCGCTGAGCGCGCGTCCCGCCGGCGCGCCGGGCGGCGGCGCGAAGGCCCGGCCGCGCACCCTCGACTCGGCGCTCCGCCTCATGCCCGACGCCACGCTGGCGCTGATCTCCGTGCCGGGCGCGTACGCGGCGGCCGAGGCCATGAAGGCGCTGCGCGCAGGGCTGCACGTCATGCTCTTCAGCGACAACGTCCCCCTGGACGCGGAGATCGCATTGAAGCGCTTCGCGCTCGAGCGCGGGCTGTTCCTCATGGGCCCGGACTGCGGCACCGCGATCCTCGACGGCGTCCCCCTGGGGTTCGCCAACGCCGTCGCGCGCGGGCGGATCGGGATCGCGGCGGCCTCGGGCACGGGCGTGCAGGAGGTCGCGTGCCTGATCGCCCGCGAGGGTGAGGGCCTCTCGCACGCCATCGGGGTCGGCGGCCGCGACCTCTCGGACCAGGTCGGCGGGCTGATGATGGAGCGCGCGCTCGAGGCGCTCGCCGCGGATCCCGCCACCGCCGTGATCTGCGTGATCGGCAAGCCGCCGGGCCCCGCGGTCGCGCGGCGGCTGGCCGCGCGCGTCCGCGCGCTCGGCAAGCCCTGCGTCGCGCACTTCATGGGCGAGGCGGCGGACGCTGGCGCGGGCGCCTGGCATCGCGCGGCGACGCTCGAGGACGCCGCGCTGGCCGTGGTCGCGCTGGCGCGCGGCCAGACCCCGCGCGCGCGGGAGTTCACCGCGCCGGCCGGCGAGATCGAGGCACTGGTCGAGGGCGCCGCACGCCGCCTCGCCGCTTCACAGCGCTTCGTGCGCGGCGTGTACGCGGGCGGGACGCTGGCGTACGAGGCGATCGGGATCCTGTCGGCGAGTCTCGAGGACGTCGGCCACGCCGTGACAGGGGCCGGCGCCGGCCACCGCGTGGTCGACCTCGGCGAGGACCGGTTCACGGTGGGCCGGCCGCATCCGATGATCGACGGGAGCGTGCGCCGGGAGTGGATCGAGCGTGAGGCCGCCGACCCGTCGACGGCCGTGCTCCTCCTCGACGTCGTGCTGGGATACGGCGCGCACCCGGACCCGGTCGCCGAGATCGCCCCGGCTCTCGCGCGCGCGCACGCCGGCGCCGACGCCGCCGGGCGCGGCCTCGCGGTCGTCGCAAGCGTCTGCGGCACCGACGCCGACCTCCAGAATCGTGCCGGCCAGGTCGACGCCCTGACCGCCCTCGGCGCCCTCGTGATGCCGTCCAACGCTCAGGCCGCCCGCCTCGCCGCGCTCATCGCGACGTGGGCGGTGCGAGCCGTACGATGACGCCGGGCTCGCCGATCGCCGCGGCGCCGCGCGTGATCAACGTCGGCCTGCCGCTCTTCGTCGAGGCGCTGGCGGGCGCCGGCGCCGCCGTCGTCCACGTCGACTGGCGTCCGCCTGCGGGCGGCGACCCGCGCCTGGCCGCGCTGCTCGCACGGCTGGATGACGCCGAGGAGTCTGCCGGCGCGCCGGGCGAGCCACGATGACGATCGGTGAGGCGAACCGCGAGGCCCTGCGTCGCGTGCAGGCCTCGACGGCGCGGCTGACGGGCGTCGCGCTCGCGCGCGATGTGGTGCCCGGCGCGGGCGATCACGTGGTGCTCCACGCGGGGCCGCCGATCACGTGGGAGCGCATGTGCGGCCCGCAGCGCGGGGCCGTCATCGGCGCGTGTCTCTTCGAGGGCTGGGCGAAGAGCGCCGACGACGCGATCGGGCTCGCCGCGTCGGGCGCGCTGGGCTTCGATCCCTGCCACCACCACCGCGCCGTCGGGCCGATGGCGGGGATCGTGACGCCCTCGATGGCGGTCTTCGTGGTCGAGAACGCCGCCTTCGGCACGGTGGCCCACGCGACCATCCACATGGGGCTCGGGCGCGTGCTCAGGATGGGCGCCTACGACGAGTCCGTCCTCGAGAAGCTCGACTTCATGAACCGCCGGCTGGCCCCGCTGCTCGACGCCGCGATCCGTCGCGCGGGCGGCGTGGACTTGAAGTCCACGAGCGCCCAGGCCCTCGGCATGGGCGACGAGGTCCACAACCGCAACAAGGCGGCGACGGCGCTCCTGATTCGCGCGCTCGCTCCGCACGTGGCGGCCGCCGGCGGGCCCGACGTCGAGCGCGCCTTCGACTTCATGACCACCAACGAGTCCTTCTACCTGCCGCTGTCCATGGCCGCCGCCAAGGCCGCGCTCGACGCCGCCGCCAGCATCGCCGGCTCGACGATGGTCACGGCCATGGCGCGCAACGGCACCGACGTCGGCATCCGCGTGAGCGGTACCGGCGATCGCTGGTTCACCGCGCCGGCGCCCCGGGTTCGCGGCGTCTACTTCCCCGGCTTCGGGCCCGACGACGCCAACCCGGACATGGGCGACTCGGCGATCACCGAGACGGCCGGCCTCGGCGCCTTCGCCATGGCCGCCGCGCCGGCCATCGTGCAGTTCGTGGGCGGCAGCGCGGACCTCGCGCTGCAGACCACGCTCGACATGTACGAGATCACGCTCGGCGAGCACGAGGCCTACAAGATTCCTGCCCTCGACTTCCGCGGCACGCCGGTCGGCATCGACGTCCGCAAGGTCGTCGAGACCGGCATCACCCCGGCCATCAACACGGGCATCGCCCACAAGGAGCCGGGGGTCGGCCAGATCGGCGCCGGGCTCACCAACATGGCGATGGAGTGCTTCGTGCAAGCCGTGGAGTACCTCGGAGGGGGGCTTCGCGAACTCGGAGGGGGGCTTCGCCCCCCTTCCGAGACCTTCCCCCAGCAGCAGGACGCGCCGGCGAAGCCGGCGCTCGAACGCGGACCATGAACGGCGCGCGTGGTCGAGCATGGTCGCGCCGCTGACGACAGCACCGCGGGTCGTCTCGCTCGGCGTCGAGACATTTTCACTGGAGCTGGCGCGACTCGGCGTGGCGGTGGAGCACGTGGCGTGGCGGCCGCCGGCGGGTGGTGACGAGCGGCTGGCGGCACTCCTCGCGCGCCTGGACGCGCGCCGCGGGGACATCGACGCGGCCAATAAGGAGGCGCTCGGCCGGATGGTCGAGGGGCAGCCGGTGCTCGTCGATTGCCGGCCGGCGCGGGAGGCGCTCGCGCTGCCCGATCGCACGGTGCTGCACGCGGGGCCGCCGATCGCGTGGCAGGGCATGTGCGCGCCGCTGCGCGCCGCGGTGCTCTGCGCGGTCCGCTACGAGGGCTGGGCCGCCAACGACGACGCCGCGGCCGCGCTCGTCGAGGGGGGCGGAATCGCGCTCGCGCCCTGCCACCACTGGCAGGCCGCGGGCCCCATGACGGGGATCATCACGCGCTCGATGCCCGTCTTCGTGGTGGAGAACCGCGCGTGGGGCAACCGCGCCCACGCCACCATCAACGAGGGGCTCGGCCGCGTGCTGCGCTTCGGCGCCAACGACGAGAGCGTCGTGGCGCGCCTGCGCTGGCTGGCCACCGAGGCCGGACCGCTGCTCGGCGCCGCGCTGCGCGCCTCGGGCGGCCTCGACCTGCGCGCCCTGATGGCGCAGGCGCTCCGGATGGGCGACGAGATGCACCAGCGCAACGTCGCCGCTTCGTCGCTCCTCGCCCGCGCGCTGATGCCCCACGTCGCCCGCGCCGGCGACCGCCACCACGCGGTCGCGCGCCTGGCGGAGTTCATCGCGGGCAACGACCAGTTCTTCCTCAACGTCGCGATGGCCGCGGGCAAGGCGCTGGCCGACCCGGCGGGCGGGGTCGCCGGCTCGACGCTGGTGACGGCCATGGCCCGCAACGGCACCGACTTCGGCATCCGCGTCTCCGGGCTGGGCGAGCGCTGGCTCACCGCGCCCGTGAGCACGCCCGTGGGCCTCTATTTCCCCGGCTTCACCGCCGCGGACGCCAACCCCGACATGGGCGACAGCGCGATCGTCGAGACCATCGGGCTCGGCGGCGCCGCCATGGCCGCCTCGCCCGCGGTCGCGCGCTTCGTCGGCGCCGGCGGGCTCGGCGAGGCCCTCGCGGCGACCGAGGAGATCGCCGAGATCTCGCTGGGCGCGCATCCGTACTTCCACATCCCCACGCTCGACGATCGCGGCGCGCCGGTCGGGATCGACGTGCGCCTGGTCGTCGAGACCGGGATCGCGCCCCTGATCAACACCGGGATCGCCGGCCACGCGCCCGGCACCGGCCAGGTCGGCGCGGGTGTCGTCCGCGCGCCGCTGGCCTGCTTCGAGCTGGCGCTGGAGGCGCTGGCGCTCGGATTGACAGACGGCGAGGGTCGCGTGTAAAGTACATGCCAGATCGAGCGCATCCTTTAAGCGGGCCCGGCGAGGCTCGCAAGGAGAGCCGATGAGCAAGCCGCCCGTCCGCGTCCGCGAGAAAGCGCAAGTCCTCGACGCCACCGCCCTCGACCGCGCGCTCACCCGCATCGCCCACGAGATCCTCGAGAAGAACGGCGGCGCCAAGGACCTCGCCTTCGTCGGGCTGCGCACGCGCGGGGTGACGATCGCCCGGCGCCTGGTCGCCCGGATCGCCCAGATCGACGGCGCCACCCTGCCCGTCGGCGCGCTCGACATCACGCTCTACCGCGACGACCTGGGCATGCGCGGCGCCCCCGTGGTGCGGAGCACCGACATCCCGTTCTCGATCAAGGGCAAGGCCGTCATCCTGGTGGACGACGTGCTCTTCACGGGGCGGACGATTCGCGCCGCGCTGGACGCCCTCATCGACCTCGGGCGGCCCCGGTCCATCCAGCTCGCGATCCTGATCGACCGCGGCCACCGGGAGCTGCCCATCCGGCCCGACTACATCGGCAAGAACCTGCCCACCTCGCGGCGCGAGAGCGTGGCCGTGCGCCTCGCGGAGCACGACGGCGAGGACCGCGTCATCATCCAGGAACCGCTGTCCGACGAGGAGGCGTGAGCATGGCGTGGACGCGGAAAGATCTGATCGCGATGCGCGACCTCGAGGCCGCCGAGATCCTGACCCTCATCGACACGGCCGACTCGCTCCAGGAGATCGCCACCCGCGAGATCAAGAAAGTGCCCGCGCTGCGCGGCAAGACGATCGTGAACCTCTTCTACGAGGCCTCCACGCGGACGCGGACGTCCTTCGAGATCGCGGGCAAGTGGCTCTCCGCCGACGTCATCAACTTCTCGGCTCTCGGCTCCAGCGCGAGCAAGGGCGAGAGCCTGGTCGACACGGCCAAGAACATCGAGGCCATGAGCCCGGACGTGGTCGTGGTCCGCCACCCGGCCTCGGGCGCCGCCGAGCTGCTGGCGCGCGAGCTGGCGTGCAGCATCGTCAACGCCGGCGACGGCGCCCACGAGCACCCGACCCAGGCCCTGCTCGACCTCCTGACCATCCGCGAGAAGAAGGGCCACTTCGAGGGGCTCAGCGCGGCCATCGTCGGAGACGTCGCCCACAGCCGGGTGGCGCGCTCGAACATCCACGGCATGCGCAAGCTCGGCATGACCGTCACCGTCGCCGGCCCGCCCACCCTCATCCCGCCCTTCGTGCAGGAGCTTGGCGTGAAGGTCGCCTACCGGCTGGAGGATGCCATCCGCGACGTCGACGTGATCATGATGCTGCGCCTGCAGCAGGAGCGCATGACGGGCGGGCTCATCCCCTCGCTGCGCGAGTACTCGCACTACTGGGGGCTCACCCTCGACCGGCTGGCCGCCCACGCGCGGCCCGACGTGCTGATCATGCACCCCGGCCCGGTCAACCGGGGCATCGAGCTGTCGCCCGAGGTGGCCGACGGGCCGTACTCGGTGATCCTCGACCAGGTCGCCAAGGGCGTGGCGGTGCGCATGGGGGTGCTGTTCCTGCTCGCGGGCAGCAAGACGGGGGAGGCCGCGTGATGGCGCTCCTGCTCCGGAACGGCCGCGTCCTCGATCCCGCGAGCCGCGTGGACGCCGTGCAGGATGTGCTCGTCGAGGGCGGCACGATCACGCGGCTCGGCCCGACGCTGGCCGCGCCCGCCGAGGCCCGCGTGCTCGACGTCACCCGCAAGGTCGTCTGCCCCGGCTTCATCGACATGCACGTGCACCTGCGCGAGCCGGGCTACGAGTACAAGGAGACGGTCGCCACCGGCACCCGCGCGGCCGCCGCCGGGGGCTTCGCCGCCGTCTGCTGCATGGCGAACACGCACCCCGTCAACGACAACCGCTCGATCACCGACTACATCCTGGCCAAGGCCAGGAGCGAGGGCGTGGTGCGCGTGTACCCGATCGGCGCGGTCACGCGCGGGCTCCGGGGCGAGGAGCTGGCCGAGCTCGCCGAGCTGGCCGAGGCCGGCTGCGTGGGCTACTCCGACGACGGCCAGTGCGTGATGAACGCCAGGCTCTATCGTCGCGCGATGGAGTACACGCTGCCCTTCGGCCTGCCCGTGATCAGCCACGCCGAGGACCACCACCTCTCGCACGGCGCCGCGATGAACGAGGGCGTGGTGTCGATGGAGACCGGGCTGGCCGGGGCGCCGCCCGCCGCCGAGGACGTGATGGTCGCCCGGGACATCATCCTGGCCGAGCTGACCGGCGCCCACGTCCACATCGCCCACCTCTCGACGGCCGGCGCGGTGCGCCTCGTGCGCGACGCCAAGGCGCGCGGGGTGAAGGTGACGGCCGAGGTGACGCCGCACCATCTCGTGCTCACCGAGGAGGCGGTGCGCCACTACGACCCGAACACCAAGATGAGCCCACCGCTCCGGACCAAGCGCGACGCCCAGGCGTTGCTGGAGGCCCTCGCCGACGGCACCATCGACTGCGTCGCCACCGACCACGCCCCCCACGCGCTAGCCGAGAAGGAGGGCGAGTACGACGCGGCAGCCTGGGGCATCGTGGGGCTCGAGACCGCGGTGGCGCTCCTCCTCGACCGGCTCGTGCGACCGGGGCTCCTCGGCCTCGACACGCTGGTGGCGCGGCTCTCCACGGATCCCGCGCGCCTGCTCCACCTGCCCGGTGGCAGCCTGGCGCCCGGCGCGCCCGCGGACATCACGGTGCTGGACCCGGGCCTCGAGCACACGATCGATCCCGCGCGGTTTCGCTCGCGCAGCCGCAACACGCCCTTCGGCGGCTGGACGGTGACGGGCGCGCCGGTGATGACGATCGTCGGCGGCACGGTCGTCCACCCAGAGAGCGCTCCGTGAAGCCCGCGCTCCTCGTGCTGCGCTCGGGCCGCGTCTTCCGCGGCGAGGCGCTCGGCGCCGAGGGCGAGGCGTGGGGCGAGGTCATCTTCAACACGGCCATGTCCGGCTACCAGGAGATCCTCACCGATCCGTCGTACCGCGGGCAGATCGTGGCCATGACGTACCCGCTCATCGGCAACTACGGGCTCAACGACGAGGACGTCGAGTCGCGCCGGCCGTGGGTCAACGGCTTCGTGGTCAAGGAGGCCGCGCGGGTGCCGTCCTCGTGGCGCGGGCGCGTGTCGCTCGACGAGTATCTGACGGCGCACGGGGTCGTCGGCATCGAGGGCATCGACACCCGCGCGCTGACCCGCCACCTGCGCGATCGCGGCGTCGAGGACGGGCTGATCTCCTCGGGCGATCTGGACGAGGCCCGCCTGCGCGAGAAGGCGCGCGCGCTGCCCGGTCTGGTGGGCCGGGACCTCGTGAGCGAGGTGACGACGGACGCGCGCTTCACCTGGACGCAAGGCGCCTGGGACCCGGCGCGCGGCTACGCGCCGGCCGCCGCACCCTCGTGCCGCGTGGTCGCGTACGACGCGGGGATCAAGCTGAACATCCTGCGCCAGATGACGAGCCTCGGCTGCGAGGTGACCGTGGTGCCGGCAAGCACGCCCGCCGAGGAGGTGCTCGCCATGAAGCCGGACGGCATCTTCCTCTCCAACGGCCCCGGGGACCCGGAGGCCGTGCCCTACCTCGTCGACTCCGTGCGCCGCTGTCTCGGCCGGGTGCCCGTGTTCGGCATCTGCCTCGGCCACCAGATCATGGGCCTCGCCGCGGGCGGGCGCACGTACAAGCTGCCGTTCGGTCACCACGGCGCGAACCATCCGGTGAAGGATCTCGCCACCGGCCACGTCGAGATCACCGCGCAGAACCACGGCTTCGCCGTCGATCCCGCCTCGGTGGCGCGCGCGGGCTGGGCGCCCACCCACGTCAACCTGAACGACGGCACCTGCGAGGGCATGTCCTCGCCCGACCTCGCCGCGTTCTCGGTGCAGTACCACCCCGAGGCCTCGCCCGGCCCGCACGACGCCAGCTACCTGTTCCACCGGTTCCTCGACCTCATGGGCAAGACGACGGCGGTCACGAAGGGAGGTTGACGTCTCCATGCCGATGTACCTGATCTCGTACCGGAAGACGGAAGGCCCCGGTCACAAGCCCGAGTGGACCTCGTTCACCACGACGAGCGACGAGTCGCTCGAGGCGGACGCCGTCCGCCAGCGCGTGGACAAGCGGATGAGCGTGCTCGGCGAGACGCTCTGGGGCAACGGCGAGGCCGTCTGGATCGGCAGCGGGCGGCTCGACGACGTCCTGTACCGACGCGAGGAAGCGGCCCCCGAGGTGTCGATCGTGTACGGGCTCGTCGAGAGCTGAACGGAGCCTGGGTGCCGAAGCGGACCGACATCCAGAAGATCTTGCTGATCGGCTCGGGCCCGATCGTGATCGGGCAAGCGTGCGAGTTCGATTACTCGGGGACGCAGGCCTGCAAGGCGCTGCGCGAGGAGGGCTTCGAGGTCGTCCTCGTCAACTCCAACCCGGCCACCATCATGACCGACCCCGAGATGGCCGACCGCACGTACATCGAGCCCCTCACCCCCGAGGTCGTCGCGCAGATCATCGCCCGCGAGCGCCCCCAGGCCCTGCTCCCCACCCTGGGCGGCCAGACCGGCTTGAACCTGGCCGTCGCCCTGGCCGAGGACGGCACCCTCGAGCGCTTCGGCGTGGAGTTGATCGGCGCCAAGCTCCCCGCCATCCAGACCGCCGAGGACCGCTCGCTCTTCAAGGCCTGCATGGAGTCGATCGGCCTGGAGCTGCCGCGCTCGGGCCTCGCGCACTCGGTCGAGGAGGCCCAGGCCATCGTGGCGACCACGGGGTTCCCGGCCATCCTCCGCCCGTCCTTCACCCTCGGCGGCATGGGCGGCTCCATCGCGCGCCGGCCGGCCGACTTCGACGCCGCCGCGCGCTGGGCCCTGGCCCAGTCCCCGGTGGGCGCCGTGCTGATCGAGGAGTCCGTGCTCGGCTGGAAGGAGTTCGAGCTCGAGGTCATGCGCGACCTCGCCGACAACGTCGTCATCATCTGCTCCATCGAGAACTTCGATCCGATGGGCGTCCATACCGGCGACTCCATCACGGTGGCGCCCGCGCAGACGCTCTCCGACAAGGAATACCAGCGCATGCGCGATGCCGCGGTGGCCATCATCCGCGCCATCGGCGTGGAGACCGGCGGCTCCAACATCCAGTTCGCCGTCGAGCCGACCACCGGCCGCATGGTCGTCATCGAGATGAACCCGCGGGTGTCGCGGTCCTCCGCGCTCGCCTCCAAGGCCACCGGCTTCCCCATCGCCAAGATCGCCGCCAAGCTCGCCGTCGGTTACACGCTCGACGAGCTGCGCAACGACATCACCCGCGAGACGCCGGCGTCGTTCGAGCCCACCCTCGACTACTGCGTGGTCAAGATGCCGCGCTGGGCCTTCGAGAAGTTTCCCGAGGCCGATCGGACCCTGACCACCCAGATGAAGTCCGTCGGTGAGGCCATGGCCATCGGGCGCACGTTCAAGGAGGCGCTGCAGAAGGTGATCCGCTCCCTCGAGGAGGACCGGTGGGGGCTCACCCTGGATCGCTCCGTGGACGAGGCGGAGCTGGAGCGCCTGCTGGGCGTGCCCACCCCAGAGCGGCTGTTCGCCGTCGCCGAGGCCTGTCGGGCCGGGTGGAGTGTGGCGCGGGTCCACGAGATGACCGCGATCGATCCGTGGTTCCTCGCCCAGATCGCCGACCTCGTCGCCTTCGAGCCCGAGATCGCCCGGCGCGCGCTGGCGGACCGGGCGGTGCTCCGGCGCGCCAAGCAGTGGGGCTTCGCCGATCGGCGGATCGCGCAGCTGACGGGGACGACCGAGGGCACGGTCCGCCAGACGCGGCTCGGCGACGGGATCCGCGCCGTGTTCAAGACCGTGGACACCTGCGCCGCGGAGTTCGTCGCCCACACACCGTACCTGTACTCCACGTACGAAGAGGAAGACGAGGCGCCGCCGACGGCGCGCCGCAAGGTCGTCATCCTCGGCTCCGGCCCCAACCGCATCGGCCAGGGCATCGAGTTCGACTACTGCTGCGTCCACGCCGCCTTCGCCCTGCGCGAGGCCGGCGTGGAAGCCATCATGGTCAACTGCAACCCCGAGACAGTCTCGACGGACTACGACACGTCGGATCGGCTCTACTTCGAGCCCCTCACCTTCGAGGACGTGCTCAACATCGTCGAGAAGGAACAGCCCCTCGGGGTCGTCGTCCAGTTCGGCGGGCAGACGCCCCTCAAGCTCGCCGTGCCCTTGCAAGAGGCCGGCGTGCCGATTCTCGGGACGTCCCCCGATGCCATCGACCGGGCGGAGGACCGGAAACGCTTCAGCGCGCTGCTCGACGACCTCGGGTTGTGCCAGGCGCCCGGCGAGACCGTGCGCTCCCTCGAGCAAGCCCGCGGCGTCGCGGCTCAGCTGGGGTATCCGGTGCTCGTGCGGCCCTCCTATGTGCTCGGCGGCCGGGCCATGCAGATCGTCCACGACGACCAGGACCTCGTCCAGTTCGTGGCCGAGGCCATCGCCGCCGCGCCCGATCACCCCCTCCTCATCGACAAGTTCCTCGAGGACGCCCTCGAGGTCGACGTCGACGCCGTCAGCGACGGGGCCACCGTCGTCGTCGGCGGCGTCATGGAGCACATCGAGAAGGCCGGCATCCACTCGGGCGATGCCGCCTGCGCCTTGCCCCCGTACTCCCTCGGCGAGGACCAGATCCGCGCCCTCCGCGCGCAGACGCACGCGCTGGCCCGGGCGCTCGGCGTGGTGGGGCTCATCAACGTGCAGTTCGCCATCCGCAACGATCGGATCTACGTCCTCGAGGTCAACCCCCGCGCCTCGCGTACCGTGCCCTTCGTGTCCAAGGCCATCGGGCTGCCCCTGGCCAAGCTCGCCACGCGCGCGCTGCTCGGCGAGCCCGTCGCGCCGTACGCGGCGTTCGAGACGCGCGAGGTCCCCCACATCGCCGTCAAGGAGGCCGTGTTCCCCTTCATCAAGTTCCCCGGCGTGGATGCCGTGCTCGGCCCCGAGATGAAGTCCACCGGGGAAGTGATGGGGATCGACCCCGACTTCCGCAAGGCCTACCTGAAATCCCAGATCGCCTCCGGCTCGATCCTGCCCACGGCGGGGAAGATCTTCGTGAGCGTGAAGAACCGCGACAAGCGCGTGGTGGCCTCCCTGGCCAGGCGCGCCGCCGACATGGGGTTCGGCCTCGTGGCCACCGCGGGCACCGCGCGCGTGCTCGAGCGCCATGGCATGAGCGTCGAGCTGATCGCGAAGATCGCGGATGCGGCGGGCCTGAACGTCATCGACCTCATGCAGCACGGCGAGATCGCGCTCGTCTTCAACACGCCGGAGGACGGGCGCGCGCGCAAGGACTCGGCGATGATCCGGCGTACCGCGGTGAGCCAGGCCATCCCCTACTACCTCACCATCGACGGCATGCAGGCGGCGCTCGGCGCGATCGAGGCGCTGCTGAAGGGAGAGTCGAGCGTGCGGAGCCTGCAGGAGTACCACCGTGGCGCCTGAGCCGGCGGACCGCCTGATCGTCGCCGCCGACGTGGAGACGCTGGCCGAGGCCGAGACGCTGCTGGACGCGCTGGTCGGCGTCGTGGGCGCGTGCAAGATCGGCTCGCAGCTCTTCACCGCGGCCGGCCCTGCCGCCATCGAGGCCGCGCACAAGCGCGGCTTCAAGGTGTTCCTCGACCTCAAGTACCACGACATCCCCAACACCGTCGCGGGCGCGGTCCGCGAGGCGACCCGGCGCGGGGTCTTCATGCTCAACGTGCACGCCAGCGGCGGCGTGGCTATGATGCGCGCCGCCGCCGAGAGCGCCGCCCGCGCGGCGTCAGCCTTCGGGGTGACGCGCCCGCTCTGCCTCGGGGTCACGGTGCTCACCAGCCTGGACGCCCGCGCGCTCGAGGGCGAGGTCGGCGCCCGCCGCGGCCTCGCCGAGCACGTGCTCCACCTCGCCGCGCTCGCCCGGCAGGCCGGGCTCGACGGCTGCGTGGCCTCGCCGCAGGAGATCCGGCCGCTGCGCGAGGCGCTGGGCGCGGGCTGGGTCATCGTGACGCCGGGCATCCGCCCGGCCGCCGCCGACGACGACCAGGCGCGCGTGGCGACGCCCGCCGCCGCGGCCCGCGCCGGCGCCGACTACCTCGTCGTCGGCCGCCCGATCACCCAGGCCCCCGACCCCGCCGCCGCCGCGCGGGCGATGCTGGAGGAGCTCCGCCGATCATGACCGAACGCGAGACCCTCGAACTGTACGAGAAGACCGGCGCGCTCATGCACGGCCACTTCCGCCTGACTTCGGGCCTGCACTCCGACGTGTACCTCCAGTCCGCGCTCGTGCTCCAGCACCCGCCGCACGCCGCCGCGCTCGGCGCCGCGCTGGCCGAGCCCTTCCGCGCCGAGCGCGCGACGACGGTGCTCGACCCCGCGATCGGCGGCATCCTGGTCGCTCACGAGGTCGCGCGCGCCCTCGGCATCCGCGCGCTCTTCACCGAGCGCGAGAACGGGGTCATGCGCCTGCGTCGCGGCTTCACGCTGGAGCCGGGCGAGCGCTGCCTGGTCGTCGAGGACGTGATCACCACGGGCGGCTCCACCCGCGAGGTCGTGGCGTGCGTCGAGGCCGCGGGCGGCACGGTCATCGGCGTCGGCTCGCTCATCGACCGCAGCGGTGGGACCGCGGCATTCACGGTTCGCCACGTCGCGCTGGCGTCGGTAGAGGCCGCGACGTGGGATCCCGCCGAGTGCCCGCTCTGCCGCGAAGGCGGCCAGGCCATCAAACCGGGCAGCCGGGCGTAACACGCGCCGGGAGGGCGTTGGCGGGCAACCGGATCGGAGTTCTGCCGCGTGGTCGAGAGCGCCTTCGACGACATGATCGCCCGCGTCGGCGTGGCTCCCGCATTTTCCGCTTGACAGCGTCGCACGTGACCGAATCACGAGACGTCAGGTCAGAAACTGGGGCGGGGCGACCCGCTGCGTACAATGCCCGGGCGTCCGGGAACCGTGACCAAAGTGGCAAGGGTGCTGCGGAAGAGCCCGTTAGCCTGCGTGGTCGATGGGATGCACACGCCGATGACAGTGGTGACACGCGTTTGCGCGCGTGATCCCGTTTGGGAGAATGCCGTTCTGCCGCATCCCTGTTCCCGGATGCTCCGTCCACCTTCAGCAGGGAGGAGCGTCCCATGAAGCGTCGTCACCGTCCCCACCCGCCGACGCCGGGGTCGCGCCCGGCCCTCCTGGAGCGCGTGAACCCGAACGCCGCGGGCATCGATTGCGGCGCCGAAGCGCATTACGTCGCGGTCCCCGCCGACCGGGACGCGACCCCGGTGCGCGCGTTCACGACCTTCACGGCGGATCTCCATCGCCTGGCCGACTGGCTCGCGGCGTGCGGCGTCACCAGCGTGGCGACGGCATCCACTGGCGTGTACTGGATTCCCCTGTTTGCGATCCTCGAAGCGCGCGGGCTCGAGGTCCTCCTCGTCAACGCGCACCACGTGAAGAACGTCCCCGGCCGGAAGACCGATGTCGTGGACTGTCAGTGGCTCCAGGAATTGCACCGCGTCGGGTTGCTGCGGGGCAGCTTCCGCCCCGCCGCGGCCATCGCCGCCCTGCGCGCCTATCTGCGCCACCGCGAGACCTTGGTGCAGAGCGCCGCCACCCACATCCAGCGCATGCAGAAGGCGCTCGTCCAGATGAACCTCCCGCTGCCCGTCGTGCTCAGCGACATCAGCGGGGTCACCGGCCTGCGCATTCTGCGCGATATCGTGGCCGGCCAGACCGATCCCCACGCCCTCGCGCAGCATCGGGACGGCCGGTGTCGCGCGTCGGAAGCCGAGATCACGGCGGCGCTCACCGGGCATTACCGGCCCGAACACCTCTTCGTGCTGCAACAGAACCTCGAGCTCTTCGACGCCTATCAGCGCCAGTTGGCCGCGTGTGATGTGGCGATCGAGGCGCACGTCCGCACGCTGGCCGCCCAGGCGCCCGCGCCGCCCGGCCCGTTGCCCACCCCGCGGACGAGCAAGAAGCCGCGCGACAATGAGCCGCGGTTCGACATTCGCACCCCGCTCCACCACCTGACCGGGGTCGATCTCACGCAGCTCGACGCCATCGGCCCCTACAGCGCCCTGCGGCTGCTTGCCGAGATTGGCTCCGACATGAGCCGCTGGCCGACCGAGAAGCACTTCACGTCCTGGCTCACCTTGGCGCCCCACAACAAAATCTCGGGCGGCCGCCTCCTTAGTACTGTGATTCGCAATTGCAGTGACGTATCGACTGGGCATGGTTAGGCTGCGGCAGCGACGCGGTGCTCGGCCGCGAGTTTCGTCATGAGCGCGGCGAGATCCTGGCGCGTGAAGGTCCAGCGAAACGGCACCGCGGCG